>CAJTDX010000040.1 GCA_910575155.1 Lachnospiraceae bacterium | reverse complement strand
CTTGGCTGGGAAGCTCCTGTAGTTGCCGTATAAGTTTTCCAGTTAGGTTCAAAAAAACCATTAAAGTTTGTATAGGGGTAGTCTGCGCTTTTTTGGCCACTCAGAAGTTAATGTTTCACAGTAAATAAAAAACAATGATCGCACTGCGGCGGAACAGAAATATGCCGCTAAAGCGACCCGCCGCGGGCGGAGAATCCTGCAGAGCAGGATTCTTTTTTCTCTTATAGGAAAGACCTTGTTACGCTAACGCGTGAAAGTATCTTATTGATTCATTTCAGCAATGTGGTAGAGAAGTTCCACAGATTTTTCCCATCCAAGGCAGGGGTCTGTAATGGATTTGCCATATATATGTTCGCCGACTTTCTGACATCCTGGTTCAATATAGCTTTCAATCATAACGCCCTTTACAAGTTTATGGATTTCGGGAGAAATTTTCCGGTTGTGCATGATTTCTTTTACAATGCGTATTTGCTGTTCATATTGTTTGTTGGAATTGGAATGGTTGGAATCAATGATGGCAGCCGGATATTTTAAATCCATTTTGTCATACATTTGAATCAGGCGTTCCAGGTCTTCGTAGTGGTAATTGGGAATACAAACGCCGCGTTTGTTTACTGCGCCCCGCAAAATGACATGGGTCAGAGGATTTCCGGTTGTGCTCACTTCATATCCCCGGAATACAAAATGATGGGGATGCTGTCCGGCGTATACAGAATTGAGCATAACCGAAAAATCTCCGCTGGTGGGGTTTTTCATTCCGGCAGGCACGTCAAATCCGCTGACCGTGAGGCGGTGATGCTGGTCTTCCACAGACCGCGCGCCGATCGCCACGTAGGAAAGTAAATCTTCCACGTATGACCAGTTTTCCGGATAAAGCATTTCGTCTGCAGAAGACAGACCGCTTTCTTCCAGAGCGCGAATATGCATTTTACGCATGGCAATAAGACCTGCAAGCATATCGGGACGTTTCTCCGGATCAGGCTGATGTGCGATGCCTTTATAGCCTTCTCCGGTGGTTCGCGGTTTGTTGGTGTAGATTCTGGGAACAATGACTAAGCGGTCGGACACTTTTTCCTGTACGCGGCTGAGACGGTTAATGTAGTCGCAGACGGCGTCTTCATTGTCTGCGGAACAGGGACCGATGATTACTAAAAATTTGTCGGATTCGCCGGTAATAATATCCCGAATCATTTTGTCCCGCGCCTGTTTTGTACACGCGGCAGATTTTGATAATCCATATTCATTTTTGACTTCTTCCGGGCTGGGAAGTTCTTTTAAAAACGTAAAACTCATATTTATTCACTCCTTATTATGATTTAAAAAATTTTTTCTTTATAAGATCTACAGGCATTTCTGCGCCTGTCCAGCAGGTGAAAGCAGCGGCGCCCTGGTACAGCAGCATATACAGGCCGTTAAAACAGGGACAGCCCCGTTCTTTGGCCTGTTTCATCAACAGAGTTTCTCTGGGATTGTAGATGATATCCGAGACAATCAGATCTTCGTGCAGTATGGAAGGATCAAGGATGGGGCTTACGTTCATTTCCGGCGCCATTCCCAGGCTGGTTGCGTTTGTCAAAATAGCGCTCTCGGCAATGCTTTCGGCAAGCAGCGCCGTATCGTTAAAATCCAGAAGCCGGATTTTGCATCCTGTTTCAGAAGCAGTCCGCATACAAAAATCCATTGTTTTGTCCCAGGAAGCATTTTTTCGTTTGAACATATCAATAGAAGCAACGCCGTCAAGAGCCGCCTGTACGCAGATCGCAGCAGCGGCGCCCCCGCCGCCCAGCAGCGTCATTTTTCTGCCGATGATGTTATATCCGGCATCGGAGACAGAGCGCATGTAGCCTGCGCCGTCTGTGGTATGCCCGATGAGTCTGTGATCTTTTACCATCACCGTATTGACGGCGCCGGCAAGCTTTGCAGCGGGCGTGATTTCATCTAAAAGGGGCAGAATATGTACTTTCAAAGGCATGGTCAGGTTGAAACCGCAGATACCTGCGGCTTTCAATCCGCTGACAGCATCCTTTAAAGTATCGGGGGTAACGTCAAAAGCAAGATATACATAATCCAGTCCAAGCTGGCGGAATGCCTCGTTGTGCATTTGAGGGGAAATACTGTGGGCCACCGGACTTCCCAAAAGAGCGGTGAGTTTCGTAGTTCCAGTTATTTCGTATTTCATGTATTCACCTGGTTTCCTTCTTTAATTTAAATTTTAGAAATTGTTTCTAAAATATCTTAAAGTATAATAAAAAATATGTCAATGACTTGCAGGTTTCGTTTTCATAGTATATAATGATCTGGCATGAGGAAAACAAATGGTGAAGGAAGCATATGAAAATAAAAGGATATACACTGGGAACAGGTACGCCCCTGATTTGTATACCAGTGACAGAAGTGGAACAGAATAAAATATACCAGGCGGCAGAGAACGCCACGGCACAGAAGGCGGATGCGCTGGAATGGCGGATGGACTGGTTTGCCGGAGCGGATGATTGGAAGCAGGTGGAAGAAACATTGAACGGCCTGTCTGAAATCTGCCGGAACGTGATACTGTTATGTACCTTCCGCAGTAAGCCGCAGGGAGGTCAGCGAAGGATCACAGAAGAATCGTATATCCGGCTTTTGCAGAACATTGCAAAGAGCGGGCGGGCAGATCTTCTGGACGTGGAAGCGTCAGAGCTGTCAGACGCATCAGAGATAATCAGAATGCTCCATAGTCAGGGTCAGAAAGTGATAGCTTCCAGGCACTATTTTTCAAATACCCCGGAAACGGAACAGATGCGGCAGGACTTAAGGAAGATGCAGTCTGACGGGGCAGATATCGGGAAGCTTGCAGTGATGCCGGATACTCCGCTGGATGTGCTTCGGCTTATGGAAGCAACCGCCTGTATAAAGGAATATGCGCCGGACTATCCTCTGGTGACAATGGCAATGGGAGGATTGGGGGCGGTTTCCAGAGTGGGAGGCCAGCTCTTTGGTTCATGCATGACTTTTGCCAGCGCAGGAAAGGCGTCCGCGCCAGGGCAGCTTCCGGTCGAAGATACACTTATGATTTTAAATAAAATTTCAGAAAGTATGCGGCAGACATGAAACGGAATATATATTTGATTGGATTTATGGGGACTGGTAAAAGTACCGTGTCCGGCAGCCTTGCCAGATTGCTGGGATATGAAGAAATAGATACGGATGCATGCATCAGCATTCAGCAGAATAAGAGTATAGCGGAAATATTTGAGAGCCAGGGAGAGACGGCATTCCGGGATCTGGAGACGGCTCTGCTTAAAAAGCTGGCGGAAGAAGAACAAAAAATTATTTCCTGCGGCGGAGGCATGGCGCTGCGGGAGGAAAATGCAGCGTTCATGCGGCAAAGTGGGATCGTAGTGCTTCTGACGGCGGAGCCTGAGACAATTTTTGAGCGGGTAAGCCGGGATCAGGGACGTCCTGTATTAAATGGCAATATGAACGTCGAATATATCCGCAGGCTTCTGGCGCAGAGAGCGCCTTATTATCAGGCGGCAAAAGAACTGGAGGCAGTCACAGACGGTCGTTCACCGCAGGAGATTGCAGAGGAAATTGTAAAGGAAATGAAAAAATTTAAAATGATATAAAAAATCTTTTGATTTTTAGAAAAAAGTATGCTATACTAACCTATGTTCGAAAAAATAATCGCGAAGCACCCATAGTTTAACGGATAAAATACCAGATTCCGGTTCTGGGGCTGGGGGTTCGATTCCCTCTGGGTGCATTTGATACTTTTGATGTTAATCTCTCTGTCAGCAGAAGCGGGACAGAAATTATAGATTTTGAAGTCACAGTTCGCAGTAGGACTGTATAGATAAAGGAGAATATATGAAGGATAATAAGAATACTGGTTTCGTATTTAGTATAGATAAAATAGCACAGTTTTGTAAAGCAAATTTCAGATATGTTTCAGCAGGGGTAATGACCGCTGCGCTTGTTTTGGTTCTTTCTGTCAGTGCGTGTAACGATAAGAATAACGACGATATTTCCGGGAAAGAGGATAATCAGCAGGAAGAACGGCAGGATCCGGGAAAAGACGATATAGAGGATTTTACAGAGAATGAAATGTCTGATAACAGCAGGGAGGAAGAAACTAGTCCGGAGATTACGGAATTGTTGTCTACTTATTATAATTCATATGCGGCAGGAGATTTGGACAAGCTGTCTGGAGTGACGAAGTATCTTTCTGATATGGAGAAAGATTATATTAATATGATGAATGAACACGTAGAGAGCTACAATAATGTTTCCTGCGTAGTCGAGAACGGCAGAACGGAGGATGAGTATATTGTTTCAGTAGAGTATGGTATGAAGTTTGCAGGCGTGGAAGACGCCCTTCCGGGTATGAATGTTTTTTATGTTCAGACGAATAAGAAGGGAGAACTTTATATCAATAATAAATACAGTTCCTTCAATCGTGAAATGGGAGAGCAGAAGACCAAGAAAAAAATTCTTAAACTGATTGAGGAATTTGAGAACAGTGAAAAGATCGATAAGCTCCGTGCAGAAATCCAGACGGAGTATGACGAAATTATAGAGGGCAATGACGAGTTGCAGAAGAAAGTGAACGAAGTAGCAGAGGCAATCAGCAACTGGAAAGATACTTATACTCCGCCGGCGGAAGAACCGGAGCAGGAAGAGCCGGAATCACAGCCAGAGCCAGAAGAGACGGCTCCGGAAGAAGAATCGGCACCGCAGGAGTCAGAAGAGACGCCGGAAGAAACAGAGGATGATGGTTCGGAGAGTGAAAGCTCTGATGACGGAGAGTCCAGCGGTATTAATTATGTGCCGGAAGGAAAAGTATTAACAGCAAATAATGGTTATAATGTACGTGCCTCTATGAGTGAGACAGCAGAGCTTGTGGGAACGACGGCTGTCGGAGACAGTATCACAGTAATTCTCAGTTATGCAGAAGGCTGGACAAAAGTAGAATGGAATGGAGTTACCGGATATATCAGGACAGATTTGCTGTTGAGTAATTAATTTGAGCAAAAAATCCGGGATAAGAACGCAGTTAGTAAAATGATCAGAAAAGAGAATTGTCCACTGAGGACAGTTCTCTTTTTTCCGTCAGACAAGGCGTTCAATCTTGTGTAAAAGTTATTTTCCTGATAAATGCAGTATAAAATAAAAGAAATGCTTCAACCTAATGATAAAACCAATAGGAGGAAGTTATGCGAAATCAGGAAGAAATTAATGTATTAAAAGAAACGAGAAAAAATGCCTCTATGGCGGTGAACGCTATTGACGCTCTGATGGGAAAAGTATATAATCAGGAGTTTGCTTATGAACTTACGTCAGAAAGAAACCGTTTTCAGGATTTTGAAAGGAAGGCGGAGGCAGGTTTATGGGAATATGGGCTGCTTCCCAAAGAATCTGCCATACAGAAAGCAATGCTGTGGGGAGCTGTACAGGCAAATACGATGCTTAATATCAGTACCGACCATGTTGCAGATATGATGATTCAGGGAAACACCAGGGGAATCACAGATTTATTAAAAGTAAGACATAATAACAAGAAGGCTGGAAGCTTTGCCAATGAGCTTGCAGAAGAATTAATGGATTTTCAGGAAGAGAACATTGAGAGACTGAAGAAATTTTTGTAAGAACCAGAGAAGACGAGATCAAAGGTGGGGGAACTGTAATGTCAGATGCAATTAGAATTAATAAATATCTCAGTGAGGCAGGAGTTTGTTCCAGGAGGGAAGCGGACCGTCAGATTGAAGCGGAACGTATCACCATCAACGGCAGAGTCGCTCAAATGGGAGATAAGGTATATCCGGGCGATGTGGTAATGTATGGAAAAAAAGTGGTATCAAAAGAGGAAGAAATGATCCTGATTGCCGTAAATAAGCCGGCGGGAATTGTATGTACGTCAGAGAAACGGGAGAAAAATAATATTGTGGATTTTGTCAATTATCCCAAGCGTATATATCCCGTGGGGCGGCTGGACAAAAATTCTCATGGACTGATTTTGATGACGAACCAGGGAGAGCTGGTAAATAAAATGATGCGCAGTGCAAATTTCCATGAAAAAGAGTATATTGTGAAAGTGAACCGGGAACTTACGGAAGAATTTATCAGGGGTATGGCAAAAGGAGTATATCTCAAAGATTTAGATGTTTCCACCAGGCCCTGTCAGGTAGAAAAGGTTGGAAAGAGGACGTTTCGTATTATTTTGACTCAGGGCATGAACCGGCAGATACGCAGAATGTGTGAAGTTTTTCATTTTCGGGTGCTGGATCTAAAGCGGGTGCGCATTATGAATATCCGTCTGGGAGACTTACGGGAAGGCGCATACCGGAACGTCACGCCAGAGGAATGGGAGGAGCTTAAGTATCAGCTGAAAGATTCCTCCAGCGAGACTGTGGTACCAAACTGGTTTTAATTTTGCCGGCGCAGCAGGAAAGGAATAAGTTATGGACAGAAACAGGGCAGAGCAGAGAGCGAAAGAGCTTCGCAGTGAATTGGAATATCATATAGAACGTTACTACAATCAGGATAATCCGGAAATCAGCGACTATGATTACGATATGAAAATGCAGGAGCTAAAGAATCTGGAAAAGCAATTTCCAGATTTGGTGACGGAAAATTCGCCCACGCAGAAGGTGGGAGGGACTGCCAAACGGGAAGCAGGGGTTCTGGTAAGGCATAATGTGCCGATGCTCAGTCTGCAGGATGTGTTTTCCCGGGAAGAAGTGGAAGAATTTGTGGAAGAAATGCAAAAGCAGCTTGAAGAACCGGAATTTGTTGTGGAATATAAAATTGATGGTTTGTCTATGGCTCTCAGATATGAGGAGGGCCAACTGAATCTGGCATTGACCAGGGGAGACGGCGTTAACTTTGGCGAGGACGTGACAGCCAATGCAAGAGTCATCCCGGATGTAAAGAAAAAACTGAAATACCCTGTGGAATATCTGGAGGTCCGCGGGGAAGTTTATATGACGAATCAGGATTTTGAGAGGGTCAATGAAATTCAGGAGTTAAATGGCAAGCGGCTTTTTGCCAATCCCAGAAACTGTGCGGCGGGAACGCTGCGTCAGTTGGACAGCAAGGTGACAAAAGAGCGGGGACTTTCCATGTTCGTGTTTAATATTCAGCAGATTCGGGGAATGGAGCTGCGCACGCATACGCAGGGATACGAATATCTCAAGAAAAATAAAATACCAGTCATTGATGATTACCGGGTCTGCCGGACAAAAGAGGAGGTTTGGGAAGCGATTTCTGCCATCGGCGAGAACCGGGGAAATCTTGGGTATGATATTGACGGAGCCGTCGTAAAAATCAACTCCCTTGCCCAGAGAGAATTGTTGGGAGCCACTTCCAAAGTGCCGCGCTGGGCGGTGGCGTATAAGTATCCGCCGGAAGAAAAAGAGACTACGTTATTGGATATTGAGCTGTCGGTGGGACGTACCGGAAGGATTACGCCTACGGCCGTCTTTGAGCCGGTACAGCTTTGCGGTACCAGCGTATCCAGGGCCACGCTTCATAATCAGGATTTTATTGATGAACTGGATATTCGCATCGGCGACCGGATTCAGGTATATAAATCAGGGGAGATTATTCCCAAAGTGCGGAGAGTATTGAAGGAAAAGCGGCCGGATTCTGCCGTGCCTTACCATTTGCCTGCATTTTGTCCGGTTTGCGGCGCGAAGACGCAGCGGGAAAAAGATACGGCAGATATAAAATGTACCTCTCCGAATTGTCCCGCTCAGTTAGAACGCCATATTATAAATTTTGTAGGCAGGGACGCCATGGATATCAAAGGGTTTGGAACCGTTTATGTGGAGGAACTGGTACGGCGGGGATATCTCAAAGATGTCGCGGATATTTATACCCTGCGCCAGTACAAAGAAGAACTGATCGAGCAGGGGATTATCGGCAAAGAAAAGAATACGGAAAAACTTCTGGAAGCGATTGATAAATCCAAAGAAAACGATGCTTATCAGCTTTTGACCGGGTTTGGAATTCCCAATGTGGGAAAAGCGGCGGCAAAGGCTATTTTAAGAGAATTTCAAACTTTTGATGCATTGATGGAGGCAGACGGCGAGGCGCTAAAGAATGTGAATGATATCGGCGAGGTAAGCGCCAATTGCATTTTGGAATTTTTTGCGAAAGAAGAAAACCGCCGGATGGTGGAACGGATGCGGGAGTACGGCGTCAATCTTCAGTCCAGAGAACAGCCTGAGGGGAGCAAATTTCAAGGAATGACATTTGTAGTCACAGGGACATTGCCCAGCCTTGGAAGAAAGGAAGCGGCAGAGCTGATTGAGTCACAGGGGGGCAAAGTTTCTGCTTCCGTATCTAAGAAAACGTCTGTGGTTTTAGCAGGAGAAAATGCCGGCAGCAAGCTGGCCAAAGCACAGGAACTGGGCATCCGGGTTATTTCTGAAGAAGAACTGCGTAAGATGCTGGAAGAGTAGAAGATCGGAGTACCTATAGATTTTAAACAGAGTGGAAGAAAGAAGGAGTCAATATGCCAATTAAGGTTCAGAGCGGGCTGCCCGCAAGGGAAACGCTGGAGAGAGAAAATGTATTTACGATGGATGAAAACCGGGCGATGCATCAGGATATCCGCCCCATTGAGGTAGGAATACTGAATCTGATGCCTTTGAAAGAGGAGACGGAGCTGCAGATTTTGCGGGAATTGTCCAATACCCCGCTGCAGGTGGATGTGACGTTCGTGGTGGTCAGCAGTCATGAATCCCGAAACACCTCCAGCAGTCATTTGAATAAATTTTATAATACTTTTCAGGAGATTAAAAACCGTAAATTTGACGGGTTTATTATTACGGGAGCGCCTGTGGAACAGATGGAGTATGAGGACGTAGATTACTGGAAGGAATTTCAGGAGATCTGTGAATGGACAAAGACCAACGTAACCTCTACGATGTATCTTTGCTGGGGCGCCCAGGCGGGTCTGTACTATCACTATGGGATTCCCAAATACATATTGCAGGAGAAGATGTTCGGCTTGTTTGAACATAAGGTAAGCAACCGTAAGATTCCGCTGGTGCGGGGATTTGACGATTATTTTCTTGCGCCGCATTCCAGACATACGCAGGTGCGCAGGGAGGATATTGAGAAAGTGCCGGAGCTTACCATTCTCGCGGAATCAGAAGAAGCCGGGGTATTCCTTTTGATGGACACCACGGGGCAGAAAATTTTTGTAATGGGACATCCGGAATATGACAGAATTACGCTGCACACAGAATATATGCGGGATAAAGAGAAAGGGCTTAATATTCAGATGCCGAAAAATTATTATGTGGATGATGATTGTACGATTCGTCCCAACCTGCAGTGGCGCGCCCATGCCAATACACTGTATACCAACTGGCTGAATTATTATGTATACCAGCAGACGCCGTATGAATATATTTATACTCCTGGAAATACCAGAAAATAAAGGCGATTTTACTTGTGTTTAGAAATCTAATGCATATTGAAATTTAATGTAAATTCACGTGTTTTAACAGTAAAGTGAGAGAGGATGTGAACGCAATGTGTAACTTGAGCCAGGGAATCAGGGAAAAAGGAGGAGCTGAAAGGGAAGAAAAAATCATTTTGAATATGTACGCGAATAACTTTACTTTGGAACAGATTGCAATTGCGACAGGCAGGGATATAGAAGATATCAGAACTATTATTGTACAAAAGGAGCCTGAGTTGGCGTAACATTGGAATTTGCAATAGAAAATAAAAGGGCAGGGAAAAAGATTTTTTCATATGTTTGGATAAAATCATAGGT
The DNA here is from genome assembly GCA_910575155.1 of Lachnospiraceae bacterium. GTDB lineage: Bacteria > Bacillota > Clostridia > Lachnospirales > Lachnospiraceae > Petralouisia. Next base: position 18,555 of record CAJTDX010000040.1, on the reverse strand, counting down.
TCAGTTTCACTGCAACATGATATGTTTGGCAAAATTTGGACAGTGGTTAAAATATTCAAAATACACAAAGAAAAAATAAAACTCCCTGCCTTTTTAAATTCCTTTATCCCTTCCTTTATGACTACGTCGATCAGTTGACTGAGGCCCCAATGGTTTACTGCTATGTAGTCAACTCCCTGTGTGTTCTTCCTGAAACGGAGGACGGAACGGTATAACCAAAAAATAATAAAAACAACGGAATACCTTTGCAAAAATTGGATATTCTGGTATAATAACAAAATGAATAAGTTTAGGAGGCGTAAACATGGCGGAAGACAGAAAAGCATATATGATAAAAGACGACAATCTGGGCGAAGTACGGATTGCAGATGAGGTGGTTGCTATTATCGCAGGGCTTGCTGCTACAGAAGTAGAAGGCGTAAGTTCCATGGCAGGCAATATTACCAATGAGCTGGTGAGCAAGCTGGGCATGAAAAATCTGTCCAAGGGAATTAAAGTGGAAGTACAGGAACATGTGGTAAAAGTAGATGTTGCGTTGAATATTCGTTTTGGCTATGCAATTCCGGAAGTGTCCTCCAAGGTGCAGGAGAGAGTGAAATCGGCGGTTGAGAATATGACCGGGCTGGAAGTCAGCAGTGTCGATGTACGCATCGCAGGCGTGGATCTGGAGAAACGTAAATAATATCAGGACACTTCAAATAATGAACCTTTAAAAGTAAAGACGAGAACAGCGTATGCGGAGTGCTAAGGGTGTCTTTCAAGACACCCTTTTTCATTTTATAGGAAATTCCTTCGGATTCCCTGTAAAATAAAAAATAATGATCGCACTGCGGCGGAAAAGAAATATGCCGCTAAAGCGACCCGCCGCAGGCGGAGAATCCTGCAAAGCAGGATTCTTTGTTCCTTTATAGGAAATTCCTTCGGATTCCCTGTAAAATAAAAAACAATGATCGCACTGCGGCGGAAAAGAAATATGCACACGCGTGTGAATGGAATATGTCACTGCGTGACCGCACGCGGCGCAGCAAAGCAGCCAAGTCCCTCAAAAATGAGGGATTCAGGGATCTGAAACGAACTTGTCCGCGTTGTTCTCAGAATAGGAAAGGAAGAAAATGAGTCGTAGAGAGATCAGAGAAAAGATATTTAAACTGTTGTTCCGTACAGAATTTTATGAAGAGGGCGATCTGTCTGAACAGAGCCGGTTGTTTTTGCAGGAGCTGAAACAGGAGGCTCAGGATACTCTTTATATACAGGATAAGTTTGAACAGATTGTAAGCCGTCTGACAGAAATTGACGACATGATAAACCGGGTGGCGCAGGGCTGGAAGACCAGCCGAATGGGGAAAGTGGATCTGACATTGATACGCCTCGCAGTATATGAGATAAAATTTGAGGAGGATATTCCGGCAGGAGTGGCGATTAATGAGGCTGTAGAGCTGGCAAAAAGCTATGGCTCTGATGATTCGCCGTCTTTTGTAAACGGAATTCTTGCAAAACTGGTATGACAAAAAATATATATACCGTAGGTCAGGTCAACGCCTACATTAAAAATATGTTCACGCAGGATTTTATGATGAACCGCATCTATGTAAAAGGCGAAGTGTCAAACTGTAAATACCATACCTCCGGCCACATTTATTTTACGCTGAAAGATGCATCCGGGTCGCTTCCGGCAGTGCTTTTTGCAGGAAACCGCAAAGGTCTGGGATTTTCCATGAAAAATGGAGATAATGTAATTGTATTGGGTTCTGTTTCCGTCTACGAAAGGGATGGCAAGTACCAGCTTTATGCCAGAGAAATCCTGCCGGATGGAGAAGGGCTTTTATATCAGCGTTTTCAGGCATTGAAAAAAGAATTGGAAGAGATGGGCATGTTTGCGCCGGAGTATAAACAGCCTGTTCCCAGATATATTAAAACTCTGGGAATTGTGACTGCGCCCACTGGCGCGGCGATTCGGGATATTCAAAATATCAGCAGACGGCGCAATCCTTATGTGCAGACGATACTCTTTCCCGCTTTGGTGCAGGGAGAAGGGGCGGCACAGAGCATTGTCAATGGAATCCATGCATTAGAGCAGCTCGGCGTAGATGTAATGATTGTGGGAAGAGGCGGCGGCTCTATGGAAGATTTATGGGCGTTTAATGAGGAGGAAGTAGCGCGCGCCATATTTGAATGCACGATACCAGTCATTTCGGCAGTGGGGCATGAGACCGATACTACCATCGCCGATTATGTGGCGGACTTAAGGGCGCCTACGCCTTCAGCGGCTGCAGAGCTTGCAGTGTACGATATCCGCGAACTGGAAGAAATTCTGCTTTCTCTGCGTTTGGAATTGAACCGCAGAATCAGCGATAAACTGGAACGCTGCCAGGAAAAAGTACGACAGTTTGAGGGAAAATTAAAATTGGTAAGCCCTCAAAGCCAGTTAAATGAGAAACGGCAGACGGCGGCAGATCTTGAGGACAAGCTGCGGATGTTTATGCAGCAGAAACTTACCCATAAAAAGTATGCAGTGGAATTATATGCACGGCGTGTAGAAGCCCTCTCGCCGCTGAAGAAATTGAGCATGGGTTATGCGTTTGTGGCAGACGAGACAGGCAGAAGCCTGCGGGACGTCAGAGCGCTGTATGAGGGAGATATTCTCAACATCCATATGCTGAATGGAAAAGTAAAAGCCCAGGTACAGGAAATCCAGTGTCTGGAGCGTCTAAAACAGCAGAACAGCGCATCGTGTATTGAGGACGGGAAGGAAAGGAGCAGTGAGAATGAGTAAGGAAAACCAGGATGTCTCTTTGGAAGAGACTTTTCAGGAGCTGGACGCCATTATAGAAAAAATGCAGGATCGGGAAGTGACGCTGGAAGATTCCTTCTTTCTTTATGAGCAGGGAATCCGAAAACTGAAATACTGCAATGAGAAAATCGACAGCGTGGAGAAAAGAATGCTTTTGCTGAATGAGCAGGGAGAATTGGAGGCCTTTGATGAATAGAGATTTTCAGGAAGAATTAGCTGCGCGCACCAGGCAGATTGAGGCGGTACTGGCAAAGTATCTGCCTACTGCAAAAGGGTATCAGAAAACAGTGATTGAGGCAATGAATTACAGCATTCAGGCGGGAGGAAAACGCCTGCGTCCCCTGCTGATGTGGGAAACATACCGCATGTTCGGCGGCAGATCAGAAGTGATCGAGCCTTTTATGGCAGCCATTGAGATGATACACACCTACTCTTTAGTTCACGACGATCTTCCGGCTATGGATAACGACCAGTACCGCCGGGGAAAGAAAACGACGCATGTGCAGTTCGGAGAGGCGATGGGCATTCTCGCGGGAGACGGCTTGTTAAATTATGCGTTTGAGACGGCGGCAAAAGCATTTGAAATCGAGCCTGGAAACAGCCAGATTGGAAAGGCTTTGTCTGTGCTTGCGCAAAAAGCTGGAATCCAGGGAATGCTGGGAGGACAATGTGTGGATGTGGAAGCAGAGGGCAGCCAGGTAACGGAGGAAATGCTGACCTTTATCTACCGCTTAAAGACAGGCGCGCTGCTGGAGGCTTCCATGCTTATCGGGGCGATTCTTGCAGGAGCTACAGGCAGCGAGCAGAATCAGGTAGAGCAGGCGGCGGGAGAGCTGGGACTTGCTTTTCAGATTCAGGACGATATCCTGGATGTGACCAGCACCACAGAAGAACTGGGGAAACCAGTGGGCAGCGATGAGAAAAACCATAAGGTTACCTGGGTCACGTTATTTGGAATTGATGAGGCGAAGCAGCAGACCGGGCGTTTATCGAGACAAAGCGTAGAACGGATGAACGCTCTGGTAGTGAAAAATGAATTTCTCACCAGTCTGATGTTAGAGCTGATACATAGGAAGAAATAACCAAGGAAAGAGGGTATTATCTATGGTATTGGATAAGATAAAAGCGCCCAATGATATCAAGAAGCTGGAAGAATCAGAACTTCCCTCATTGGCGCAGGAAATCCGGGAATTTCTGATTGAGAAAATAGCAGAAAACGGCGGACATCTTGCATCAAATCTGGGTGTGGTGGAGCTTACGATGGCTATGCATCTGGTATTTCAGCTTCCACAGGATAAGATCATCTGGGATGTGGGGCATCAGTCCTATACCCATAAGCTTCTGACCGGAAGAAGAGAAGGTTTTGAGCATTTGCGGGAATACAGCGGCATGAGCGGATTTCCCAAGCGCAAAGAAAGTTCCTGCGACTGTTTTGACACAGGCCACAGTTCCACCTCCATCTCGGCAGGATTGGGCTATGCGGAGGCCAGGGAAATTACAGGAGATCAATTCAAGGTGATTTCCGTAATTGGGGACGGCGCCATGACGGGCGGGATGGCGTACGAAGCGCTGAACAATGCCTCCCGTCTGAATACGAATTTTATGATTGTATTAAATGATAACGATATGTCAATTTCTGAAAATGTAGGCGGTCTTTCGCGCCATCTGGGAAATCTGCGCACCACGTACGTCTATCAGGATTTAAAAACGGGAGTGACAAATTCGCTGAACAGGATACCTGTTTTGGGAGAGCGCATGGTGACTCGTATACGCAGGACCAAAAGCGGCATCAAACAGCTTTTTATTCCGGGGATGATCTTTGAAAATATGGGGATTACCTACTTAGGGCCTGTGGACGGGCATAATATTGGGGAGATGCGGCGCGTATTCCGCGAGGCTTCCAAGGTAAACGGAGCGGTACTGGTTCATGTCATTACCAAAAAAGGGAAAGGTTATCTCCCGGCGGAACGCCATCCGGCAAGATTTCATGGCGCGGAGCCTTTTAAAATTGATACCGGGCTGCCGTTAAAACCGAGAACTACTGCAAATTATACCGATATATTTTCTACCGTGATGCGCAAAATGGGAGAGCGTGACTCAAAAGTGGTGGCAATCACTGCGGCCATGCGGGACGGAACAGGTTTGAAACGGTTTCACAATTTGTTTCCGGAACGTTTTTTTGACGTTGGCATTGCGGAAGGCCATGCGGTAACTTTCGCAGCCGGACTTGCCGCGGCAGGCTTAAAGCCGGTGGTGGCTGTGTATTCTTCTTTTTTACAGCGCGCTTACGATCAGATTCTTCATGATGTCTGTCTTCAGGATCTGCCGGTGGTATTTGCCATCGACCGCGCCGGGCTTGTGGGAAGCGATGGGGAAACGCATCAGGGGATTTTTGATTTATCTTATCTGTCGTCCATACCCAATATGACGATTTTAGCGCCTAAGAATAAATGGGAACTTTCCGATATGCTCAAATTTGCCCTGAACTTTGATCATCCGATCGCCATCCGCTATCCGCGGGGCGAGGCATATGCGGGCTTAAAAAAATATCGGAAAAAGATTGAATATGGAAAGAGCGAGCTGCTCTGCCAGGAACACGAAATTGCGCTGCTTGCAGTGGGAAGCATGGTGAAGACTGCCGAAGAGGTACAGATCATGCTCAAAGCGATGGGGTATTTCTGTTCTCTGGTCAATGTGCGGTTTGTAAAGCCTCTGGATACAGAATTACTGGACCGGCTTGCCAAAACACATGCGCTTCTGGTTACTTTGGAGGAAAATGTGATTACCGGAGGCTTTGGCGAACAGGTGCTCCATTATTTCAGTGAAAAAAGCGAACCCAAAATGCCGTCGATTATGAATATTGCTTTGAAAGACAGGTATGTGGAACAGGGAAATGTGGAAATATTAAAAAAAGAACATGGTCTTGACGTGGCGTCTGTTTTAAAGCAGATTGTGGCGGGCTATGTGCGCAAATAGAAAGGCTGCAGAATGAAAGAACGATTGGATGTGCTGTTAGTGCAGCGGGGTCTGGCGCCCTCCAGGGAAAAGGCAAAAATCATGATTATGGAGGGAAACGTATTTGCCGCCGGCCAGCGCGAAGACAAGGCGGGAACTTTTTTGGACGATAAGGTTTCCCTGGAGGTACGGGGAAATACCTTAAAGTATGTGAGCCGGGGAGGACTGAAGCTGGAAAAGGCGATGGATCATTTTAAAATTTCCCTGGAAGGTAAGATTTGTATGGATATCGGCGCGTCTACCGGAGGGTTTACAGATTGTATGCTGCAAAATGGCGCAGAAAAGGTATATGCGGTGGACGTGGGATATGGACAGTTTGCCTGGAAACTGCGCCAGGATGCCAGGGTGGTCTGCATGGAGAAAACCAATATCCGTTATGTAAAGCCGGAGGATCTCGCGGACGTACTGGATTTTGCATCAGTGGACGTCTCTTTTATTTCCCTTACCAAGGTGCTTCCGGCAGCCTGGGATCTGCTTTCACCTCAGGGAGAAATGGTCTGTCTGATAAAACCTCAGTTTGAAGCGGGCAGAGAGAAAGTGGGAAAAAAGGGAGTCGTGCGGGATGCAGGGGTACACCGGGAAGTAATCGAAAAGGTTCTTGCTTTTGCGCAGGAACTGGGATTTGGCGTAAAGGCTCTGGAATTTTCACCTATAAAAGGGCCGGAAGGGAATATTGAATATCTTGCGTATATTCAGAAAAACGTGACAGACGTTATGGCTTTGGAGGATGTACCCAAAGTGGTGGCGCAGGCGCATGGTACTTTGGCGTAATACAGGGCGGGGAAGCTCAGGAGGACAGGGAATGAAGCATTTTTATATCATTGCGAATCCCAAACGGGACGCGCAACTGGAGCTTACCAAAGAGATTCAGCAGTTTATTTTTGAACATGGGGGAACCTGTTCCTATCAGGTAAACCGGGTACAGGAGGGCATGTCTTTTGACAGGAGCCGGATTCCGGATGAGACAGAATGTATTCTGGTGGTAGGGGGAGACGGCACGCTGCTTCGCGCAGCCAGAGATATGGCAGAGCGCAATATACCGCTGATTGGCGTAAATACCGGACATGTGGGATATCTCTGCGAGCTGGAAAAAGATACTGCAATACAGGGCGTCAGGCAGCTTCTGACAGGCGGTGATTATGCGGTGGAATCCAGAATGCTGTTATGCGGCTGCTGCATGGAGGAAAAAACCGTTTCTCAGGAGCGGATTGCGCTGAATGATATTGTAATTCACCGTTCCGGAATGCTGCAGGTGGTAGATCTGATTATTTCAGTGAATGGGGAATATCTGAATACATACAGTGCCGATGGTATTATTATTGCCACGCCTACTGGCTCTACGGCATACAGCATGTCGGCAGGAGGCCCGATCGTAGATCCCAGGGCAGATTTGCTTGTAATGACGCCTATCAGTCCTCACACATTAAATGCCAAGAGCATCGTATTAGGCGCAGAGGATGAAATCGCCATTGAAGTTCGGACAAGGGATGGCGGGCAGTGCAAAACAGTAGAGGTCAGCTTTGACGGGCAGCCTGTGGGCGTTCTGAAAGAGGGAGACAGAATTCTGGTAAAGAAGGCTCAGGTACGTACCAGGATTTTAAAACTTAGCAGCGTGAGCTTTTTAGAGCGGCTGAGAAAAAAACTGCAGGGGTGCGGCTGGTAAGGGGGTACAGGAGGTAGAGATGAAGTCGAAGCGTCATGCAAAAATATTGGAAATAATTTCAAAAAACAGCATCGAGACTCAGGAGGAATTATTGGATTGTCTGGAAAAAGAAGGATTTCAGGTAACACAGGCAACTGTTTCCAGGGATATCCGGGAATTGAAGCTGACCAAGGTAGCGGGGAACGCCGGACGTCAGAAATATATGGCATTTAATGAGAAGAACAAGGATTTAAGCGAGAAATATACCCGCATTTTTAAGGATGGTTTTATATCCATGGATATGGCGCAGAATATTTTAGTGATTAAAACCGTTTCTGGCATGGCCATGGCAGTGGCGGCGGCTTTAGATGCTATGGACTGCCATGAAATTGTAGGAAGCATCGCAGGAGACGACACGATTATGTGCGCTGTGCGCACCGTGGAAGATACTGTGCTTCTTATGGAGCGTTTACATAAAATTGTTGAAATCTGAATTTCAGCGAATCAAAAATCTGCTATAACATACTGCCGAAACTGAGAGAGTAGAAGGAGAATGTATATGTTAGTAAGTCTTCATGTGAAAAACCTTGCTCTGATGGAGGAAGCCGAGGTTGAATTTGGAAATGGATTGAATATCCTGTCCGGAGAGACAGGAGCCGGCAAGTCTATTATTATTGGTTCCATTAACCTTGCCCTGGGAGAAAAGGCGCCCAGGGAACTGCTGCGGGAGCGCTCAGAATATGCTTTGGTGGAGTTGGTGTTCCGGGTGGAAAATGAAGAGCAGGTTCAGCAATTGAAGGAATTGGATATTTATCCGGAAAATGATGAGATTATCATGTCAAGGAAGATTACGGCCAGCAGAAGCGTGGGAAAGATTAACTCAGAGACAGTTTCAGCCTCCTGTATGAGAACCGTTGCCTCACTGCTTATTGATATTCACGGCCAGCATGAGCACCAGTCTTTGCTTCATAAAAAAAAGCATCTGGAAATTCTGGACGAATATGCCGCAGATAAACTGAAAAATAAAAAGGATATTTTAAAGAAGCGTTACCAGGAATATCAAAAGGTGCTGGAGGAGCAAAAAAAGGCGCTGCAGGACGGAGAGGGAAGAGAACAGGAGCTTTCTTTTCTGGAATATGAGATACAGGAGATCGAGGAAGCGAATCTGATTGCCGGCGAAGATGAAGATTTAGAGCTTTCTTACCGGAAAATGGCCAACGGCCGCAGGATTATGGAAGCGTCGGGAGACGCCTATGAGATGACGGGCGGCAATGGAAGCGCTACAGAGCAGATTGGACGCGCGCTGCAAAAGCTGCAGTCTGTATCGGAATTTGATCCCAGACTGGGGGAATTAAGCGGCCAATTAGAAGAAATTGACGATCTGCTGAATGATTTTAACCGGGAATTGTCCGGCTATATGACGGATGGAGAATTTGACGAAGAGACATTTTACGAGGTAGAGAAACGCCTGGATCTGGTAAATCACCTGAAAGATAAGTTTGGCGGCAGTATCGAGGCGGTTTTGCAGGCAAAAGAAGAAAAAGAGATCCGCAGCGGGCGTCTGAGAGATTATGAAGAGTATCTGCAAGCGCTCAACGAGCGTCTGGAGCAGGCAGAAACGTCACTGCAGGAAATATCCGCCGAGGTGTCAAAGATTCGTCTCAGATGCGCTAAAAAGCTGACAAAGCAGGTGCAGGAAGCATTGGTGGATCTGAACTTTCTGGATGTGAATTTTACAATGGAATTTACAGATACTGGAAAATATACGGCAAACGGCAGGGACGAAGCTGAATTTCTGATTTCCACGAACCCCGGAGAACCTTTAAAACCTTTGGGCAAGGTGGCTTCCGGCGGCGAGCTGAGCCGTATTATGCTGGCGATAAAGACAATTCTGGCGGAAAGTGATCAGATTGAAACGCTGATTTTTGACGAGATTGACGCTGGTATCAGCGGCAGGACGGCGCAGATGGTGGCAGAAAAAATGAACGTGATCGGCAAAAACCATCAGATTATCTGCATCACCCATCTGCCGCAGATTGCGGCCATGGCAGACCACCATTTCCTGATCAGTAAAAACGTGGTCAGAAATGCAACGTATTCCAATATTGTACTTTTGGAGGAACAGGAAAGCGTGACAGAACTGGCGCGGATGCTGGGCGGCGTAAAGATCACAGATACGGTGCTGGACAGTGCAAGAGAGATGAGAGAACTTGCTGTTTCCGTAAAAAATAAAAAGTAATTTCAAATCTAAAATCCTGTCAAAAATAAACCGGGTAATCATCCCTTTCTAATCGCTGCAGACATGTTGTGCCTCCGTCTGCAGCGATCTGCGCGGCGGAGAGGAATCCTGTCATCGTTGTATTCCTTTCTGCGGCTTATAGTTTCCTGCTGATAAAAAATTTTGTTTAAAATTCATAAAAATGCAGATGTCTGTGCAATAAGTTAAAAAATCCCAGAGTGAAAAAAAAAGAATTTCACATACTAAAAGAGGATTTCAAGTCATTTGAAATTCTATTAATAATTTTTGGCAGTAAGGGTGTGTGAAAAGTTGAAAGAACGTAAGCAAAAGAAAATGAAATACCAGAAATGGATTGCCTGGGGAAGTCTGGCGGCAGGGTTTTGCTGGGGCATATTGTTTTCCTATTATGCCATTGCCCAATCCATTCCGGATACCATCCGTATTGAAATGGGAGAAACAGAGGATTTTGATTTTCATGTGCCCATAACAGCAGAACTGGAACAGGAAGGAATGGAAGTATTTGGAAATCAGTCTCCGACAGTGGACAGGGATAAAATAACGCTGGATCTGAATCAGAGTTTTTCCTTAAAATCACAGCAGCAGGGCAATTATTTTATGTCTTGCAAGCTCTTTGGAGTGTTTCCGATTAAGGCTGTTTCCGTGGAAGTAGTGGAAAAAGAAAAAGTAGTCCCCTGCGGCGTTCCTGTGGGTATATATGTAAAAACAGACGGCGTGCTGATTATAGGTACAGGCAGTGTGGTTGGAAACGACGGCATGAATTATGAACCGGCAGTAAATCTGGTAAAAAGCGGAGATTATGTAAAGACAGTCAATGAACAGATGATAGCGGATAAGGAAGATCTCATAGAAAAAATTAACCAGTCTCAGGGTGAAGCCGTGGTATTGGGAATTATGCGGGATGATGAATATATCCAGATCAAAGTGGAGCCTGTAAAAACAGAGGAAAATGACTATAAACTGGGCATCTGGGTGCGCGATGATCTGGCCGGCGTCGGTACGCTGACGTTTTATGACAGTCAGGGAACATACGGAGCTTTGGGGCATCCGGTCAGCGATATGGATACGGGGCTTAGGGTCAGTCTTTCCGAAGGGACGTTATATGAAGCAGAGATTGCAGGACTCACAAAAGGAGAAAAGGGAAATCCTGGTGAGATTTCCGGCGTGATTACTTATTTGGATCAGTATAAACTGGGAAGTGTGGAAGAAAATACCAGCGTTGGAATCTATGGAAAATTGCAGCGGACGCCGGAAGAAAACCAGGAGAATGAATACTATCCTGTGACTCTGAAGCAGAATATTGAAAAGGGAGAGGCAGTGATTGTGTCCACAGTCTCCGGACAGCGCAAAGAGTATCGTATTAATATTACAGACTTAGATTATAACAGTGAAAATAAAGGAATCCTGTTTCAGGTTACAGATCCTGAACTGTTGGATTTGACTGGCGGCGTCATTCAGGGGATGTGAGTGAGTTATAATAAGGACAACACAGGAAATGCTGAAAATCGGCGTTTCTGGTGGTTATCCTAATTCATTGACCAAGAATGGGACACTGTATCTGCGCGGATATGTGATGTAAGTGAAAGGAGGAGCAGTTTCGGTAAATACATATTCATAATTGAATACCTGTCATAAACGGCCAGATAGGAGTAGCTAACCTGTCTGGTCGTTTTTCTTATATTACAGATGCAGGCATCTGTAATCGCAATTTGCTATTCGTTGAATGGCATACTCATTATAACATGTTGTGATTTAAGAATAAATAACTGGAAATACTTAGTAAAGATATTGGAAAAGATAATTGGAGGAAAATTCTATGAAGCATTGCGTGATGTGGTAAAGGATAAGTACAAGAAAATATCTCCGTCATTTTGTAGTAAAATGATGCACATATTTTAGAAATGAGGTAAATAATATGAGGATATTTGATTATAGAAAAACGCCTGAAAAATTATTAACACCAGAGATTGTCCAAATGATTGCCAGTATTTATGAACATAAAGGAAAACAGGAGTTATTCCTTGAGGCAAATCAGGACGATTATTAGGAATTCGTTATTACGGCATCAGACGGCAGCCAGTGGTATCAGATGGCATCCGGGGCAGGCGCTGGAGCATTTTACGATGCACCTGCATTTTCAGGAGACATTTCTGAGGCAGCCCAGGTCGCACAGGCCTTTCCGGATGCAGCAGAGGGGACAACGCTGCGGACAGTCGGAGACGGCGTTATCGAGGCGAGCGGAGCCGATGGCAGCAATTCTATGTGGTATAACAGCGCTTACTATGATGAGCCGGATGCGCCGCATACGATTATGCAGTCAGCAAACGGTGTGGATTGGTATGCAATGCAGCAGCATGCCCAGACGCCGGAATTTGAATCCGGCGCCGCGGCAGCCATGTATAATCAGGCACAGTTCCAGGAATTTATGCCGGGATATGAGCAGCAGATATCTTCTGTGGATGGTTCCGGCTGTGCTGATGGGCATTTTGAAGTTCGTCATGAGAATGGTTCGGGTACGATGTTCTTTGACACTGCGCAGTATGCTGCATCCCGCGGTGATTATCAGGTATTTGAAGATGCGCGCGGCGGGCAGTGGTATGCGGTACGTGGAGAGGCATCTGTGGAACACAAGCCTGTATATGAAAATGGAAAACCCGTTTATGACGGAGAGAATGTCCGCTCTGTGTCGGTGGAAACCGTGCGTTACAAGCAGACGCCGGCACGGTTTGAGGAGCCGAAACCGAGAAAGAATTTTGGGAGTAAGCCGCCGAGACGTAAAAGATAATGAAAAACGGAAAGCTGGACCAGGGAAACTGATCCGGCTTTTCTACGTTTATGGAAGAAATATATGCTGCAGCACTGCAGCTTAAAATAGGAGGTGGAGAAGATGGCTGAACCGTCAAAGCAGCAGATTGGTGATGGATTTGACAATTATGGGCAGGCAGCCGGCCAGATGGCGAAAGCAGCCAGACAGTCCGGGCAGGAAGCTGTGAAGCAGACTGCCGCTAAAGGAGCATAACAGGCATCCAATGCGGCTGCAGCGACTGTAAAAGCCAGTGTAGAGGGTGTCAAAGCTGCCGCTGAGATTGCAGCGGGAACGGCTGCAGGAGGGCCATGGGGAGCTGTTCTTTCGGCTGCCTGGTCTATGCGTCATACTTTGTTCAAAGTTTTAGTTTGTATCTGTCTATTCCTGCTGTTTCTGATTGTTATGATAGTGTCCTTGCCCTCGATTGTTTTTAACAGCATATTTGGGCTGGATGGGAACAAGCCGATAGAGGGTGTCACGCCGACTGCGGTTTATGCGGAGATGGCAGGGGCGGTTTCTGACGTGGTGGATGATGGGTATAGCCAGGCGCTTGCCAAAGTGGAGAGCATGATATCCGATGGCGGGTATGACTATGACTTATCTGTGGAGGCTCTGGTTAATTATGCACAAAGTTCATCGGGATATGATGTCAGCTATATCCTGGCGGCATATTCAGCCTCCATGCAGCAGCAAAACACAAAGAAAGAAGATATGGTTTCAAAACTCGGAAACGTTGCCGGGAGCATGTTCCCGGTCACATCAGAGGAAAAGCAGAAGGAAATCATTATCCCGGTCACTTATTATACCTATCAACCAGTGACACTGACGGTTGTAACCGATAAAGTGAAAACAGGCACCGTCAACGGGGTGGCGCAGTACCGGTATGAAACCGCAGAAAAGACATATTACCTGCCGGATGAATCCCATACCAGTAATGAGCCGGTTGAGATTGACGCATATAAAAGCGTGACAGTATCCCTCCCGGTTTATTCTGGCGGCGCAGTCACCGGCACTACGGAGGAAACCTATTATCAGGCGGATGGGAAAGAAACAGTTACGCCGGGGGCGGAGACCATTAAATATATAGAATGTACGATTCATCCATTTGATAATGCCGTAATTGCCACAGCATTTGGGATTAACCTGGATGCGCCATACGAGCAATTTGGAATCACTTATGGAGAAGCAATCCAAAAGATGGCCACAGCTCTTAAAATGACGCTGTATGGAATAGCAGGAAACGGGCAGTCTGTTCCTTTGACAGATGCGGAAGTAATCGCATTTGTGAACCGGCAAAACTGTAATGCTACACGAAAACATATTTTGACAACAGCTCTTTCGCTCGTAGGGAAGGTTCCGTATTTCTGGGGTGGAAAATCAGGTCCGGGATGGAATGATGAATGGAATACGCCAAAGCTGGTAACAGCTGCAGGTTCTACAACAAGCGGAACCATCAGACCGTATGGGTTGGATTGTTCCGGCTTTACTGACTGGACCTATAAGACGGCTGTGGGAGTGAACCTTTATGGGGGAACATGGAATCAGTGGGAAGAAACGGCTGCTGTTTCCGCAAGTGAACTTCTTCCTGGAGATTTGGGTTTTTTAAGAGAATCGGACGGACAAGGGTGGAGCCATGTGCTTATTTTTGCCGGATATGGAGAAGACGGCAGGCGGATGTGGGTACATTCATCAGGCGGGGAAGGCGTTATCTTAAATTCTCCAAGCTATGAAGCCACATTGGAGCTTAGGAGGCCACAGAATGTGGATTTTGACGCGCCGGTTCCGGACAATATTCAAGGTACGCCGATTTCAACTTTGGAGGTAGATGTGACGCATTATTGTGCCTGCGCAAAATGCTGCGGCAGCAATGCAAACGGCATTACTGCCAGTGGGAAAATAGCTTCCAGGGGAATGGTGGCCATGTCCAGCCATTATCCGTTTGGAACACAGATTATGATTAACGGTACAATGTATACGTTAGAAGATCGCGGCGGATCCGGAATTGAAAATGACATACACCGTGTGGATATTTACGTTCCAGATCATAACGAGGCGCTGCGGCTTGGACGGTTTAGGACAACAGCAACAATTTACAGATTAGGCAGGTGATTTATTTGGAGGATAAAGAGTATAACAATATTTATGCCATACCGGCGAATTATACAGACTCAGGTAAGATTTTGGGAGGTATGCTGGAACCGCGGAATGCGATTGAAGCAGTTATACTGGTGGCGCTTTTGGGTTATCCGGAGCTGATGCTGATTTCCATGCCGGGAACCATACGAATTGTCGTCATGACTGTGACACTTCTGCCAACAGCGGTTGTCGCCATGATGGGAATTGACGGAGATTCCCTTTTTCAATACCTGGTTCACATAGTCCGATACATGGCGAAAAAAAGAAAACTACATTTCAGAAGGGTGGGTTATCATTATGATCCGAAACAGCTCCGCAAAAGGAAAAAAGGCGGCAGATCAAAGAAAAAAGTTGAAAAAACAAAGAAAAAAGCTGGAAAAGCTTGATTTCGTGCAGGATTTTATTCCAATTAAAGACATTACACACGGAATCATACAGACAACGGACGGAAGATTTATCAAGATTCTGGAGATAGAGCCGATTAATTTCATGCTCCGTTCCGGGGAAGAGCAGTTTAGCATCATTTCATCCTTTGCAAGCTGGCTGAAAATTTCACCTATGCGCCTGCAGTTTAAGAGCATTACCAGAAAAGCGGATTCTGATAAACATGTGGCAATGATTCAGGAAGAGCTGGCAGAGGAAGAGGATAGGCAGTGCAGGTCGCTCGGTGAAGGATATATCCGCCTGATTAAAGATGTGGGAAGCAGGGAGGCGCTGACAAGGCGCTTCTTTTTGATTTTCCAGTATGAAGAAATCAGACGAGGGGATAACGACGATTTTTCTCAGATATACGGAATGCTGCAGACCGCAGAACAGAATGCAAAAGCATATTTTCTGCAATGTGGAAACTCTATCCTGCAGCCAAGGGATCCGGATGAAGCTACGGTGGAAATCCTGTATATGTTTTTTAACCGCTGTTCCTGTTTGGATGAGGCATTCTCTTTGCGGATGAACCGGGTAGTGGTTGACACAATGGCGGCAAAGAATCGGGTCATCGGGGTGGACCCGATACCGCATATCCGAATGGCGCATTTTCTGTCGCCGCGTGGGATTGACCTGACGCATTATAACTATATCATTATGGACGGGCTGTACTATTCGTTTTTATATATCAAAGGGAACGGCTATCCCGGTATGGTACGTGCAGGCTGGATGTCGGCGCTGATTAATGCCGGGGAAGGGATTGACATAGATGTCCATCTCCGCCGTGAGAACCGAAGCAAAACGATTGACAAGGTGGCGCAGCGTATCCGGTTGAACCGCACGAAACTCAAAAGTATGCAGGACACCAGTACCGATTACGAGGAACTTACGAATTCCATTCAGGCAGGGTATTTCATAAAGCATGGGATTGCAAATAACAATGAGGATTTATTTTACATGTCTGTGTTTGTGACGGTATCAGCGAAAAGCTATGAGGAGCTGATGTGGCGGAAGCAGCAGATTTCCGATATGTTGAAATCTATGGATATGTATATTAGCGACTGTAAATTCCAGCAGGAGGCGGCGCTGCGATCCGTAATGCCGTTTCTGCAGATAGCGCCGTCTCTGGAAAAGAAGTCCCAGAGGAATGTGCTTACCAGCGGAGCAGCGTCTACCTATATGTTTACAAGCTTTGAAATGTCGGATGATACAGGTGTGCTGCTGGGCGTCAACCGGCATAACAATTCACTATGTATTGTAGACCTGTTTAATACGAAGAAAAATAAAAACGCCAACCTGAACCTGCTCGGTACCAGCGGAGCCGGAAAGACCTTTACGCTTCAGCTGCTTGCGCTTAAGATGCGCATGAGAGGAATCCAGTGCTATATTCTGGCTCCGATTAAAGGACATGAGTTTAAAAGGGCCTGTCACCGGATCGGCGGCCAGTATATCAAGATAGCGCCCGGCTCCCCGCATTGTATCAATGTCATGGAAATCCGGCATACGATTACACCAGAAATGGAACTGATTGACGAGATGGATTCCATGCTTGCAAGGAAAATCCAGCAGCTGATGATTTTCTTTTCCCTGCTGATTCCAGACATGACGAATGAGGAGGAACAGATGTTGGATGAGGCGCTGATTAAGACATATGCTGATTTCGGCATCACGCATGATAACGATTCTTTATATAAAAACAGGAAAGCGGCACATCCAAAGATGAAGACGATGCCGATTCTTGGGGATCTCCATAAAAATCTTTTGGAAAACCCAATGACGCAGCGGATTGCCGTTATTGTAAGCCGCTTTGTTACAGGCTCAGCGCAGTCCTTTAACCAACAGACCAATGTGGATTTGAGCAATAAATATATTGTACTGGATTTGTCTGAACTGAAGGGCAAGCTGCTTCCGGTGGGGATGATGATTGCCCTGGACTATGTTTGGGATAATGTGAAAGCAGACCGGACAAAAAAGAAAGCGATCATGATTGATGAAATCTGGCAGCTTGTAGGGGCATCTTCCAACAGGCAGGCAGCGGAATTCTGCCTGACGATTTTTAAGATAATCCGGGGATTTGGCGGGGCTGCTATTTCAGCTACGCAGGATTTGTCGGATTTCTTCAGCCTGGAAGATGGGAAATACGGACGGGCAATCGTCAATAATTCAAAAAACAAAATTATTTTGAACCTGGAGCCGGATGAGGCCCGTTATGTCCAGGATATCCTGAAGCTGACGAAAACAGAGGTCCGTTCCATTACAAGGTTCGAGAGAGGGGAGGCGTTAGTATACTCGAACAACAATAAGGTGCCGGTAGTAATCAAAGCTTCTAAGGAAGAACAGGAAATGATTACTACAGACCGTGCGGAACTGGAAGCAATTTTGCGGGAGCGGCAGAAAGAAAAAACGCATTCCGCATAGAAATACTTATTTGGGCGCAAATACTTACAGCCCACATTTATTCCCGCGAGCAACGAGCCAAGCGGGCATGCTTGCATGCACATTTGGCGACTGCCGCGAGGGTCAAATACCCCGCTGCTCTGCAGCACTACAAATTTGATGCCCCGTTGCTTGCAGCGGGGTCTTTGACTATACTGACAAGGAGGTGGCAGAAATGCTGTTACAGGATGAGCAGTACGTTGTGAAATGGCTGTCCCAGTATGGGGCGTTGCCAAAGACACAGATTGTCCGGATGCTGCAAAAGCCGGAGAAGACAGCCGAAAAGATTCTTCGGAACCTGAAAAAGCAGATGCAGATAGCAGATGTGTCAGGCGGCTATTACGTTGGCCTGGATCCCATGTGTCGTCCGGATCAGCGTATCATACTGGCAGTATGGGTGCTGCTCAAGTTTATTGACTATGTAGATCCGATGGCTCATTACCCTGCGGTCTACCCGTCGCAGCTTTTCTTTCTAAAGGAAAACATCGGGTATGAGATTGTGGTTCTCTATGAAGGAGAACAGAGCCAGTTAAGGCTTTTACAGCCGCAGGAGGATTTGAAATATATCATTATTGTCCCCCATATTGCAATGGCGGAAAAATTGAAACTGCCGGATGCGCCGTGTCTGTTTGCAACGGTTGATTTCCAGGGGGAGGAGGAACCCAAAATTATTTTTTATTCCTGCGAGCAACGAGCCAAGCGGCCATGCTCGCATGGACATTTGGCGACTGCCGCGGGGGTGGACTTCCCCGCAGCTTGTCAAGGGGAAGTTCACCGAGAGGAGGCGGTAGGAAATGGCAGGAGAGAATTCATTCATAAAAGTCCTGGATAAAGTGGAGCTGGCGAAACGAAGTCTGGAGTCAGAGATGGCTTATGTGCGCCGCTTTTACAAAGATGCGGATTTTCAGGCGGCATACGATGCAGCCCTCCGGCTGGAAGAAATGAGATGGTCAAGCTTTTTTGTAACACTTAAAAGGAAAAGTTTTGACATAGATCATGCCTGCATTCTCTTTTCAAATGGTGTCATATATCCATTGGATGAATGCGGG
>CAJTDX010000039.1 GCA_910575155.1 Lachnospiraceae bacterium | reverse complement strand
TGGACCTATGTCAATACTTTGGACACAAAAAGTTGAAAGTTTATGCTGATTTTTTTAATTCCTCATCCTCCTTTTGCTGGGGTGTCATATAGCCGATGGCACTGTGAATCCTTTTTCGGTTATACCAGCCCTCTATGTATTCAAAAATTGCCCTTCGGGCTTCTCTGGAATCCTGATATGTGTGAAGATAGATCTCTTCCTTTTTCAATACGGAATGAAAGGATTCTATGCAGGCATTGTCATAGGGATTCCCTTTACGGCTGAATGAATGGATCATTCCATGACTGCCCAGATAACTCTCAAATGCCTGGCTTGTGTACTGACTGCCCAGATCACTGTGGAGAATGATTCCCTGCGTGTCTCTGACATTCAAGCAGGCATTCTTTACCGCTTCCACTGCCAGCTCCGCTGTCATGGATGTCCCATAGGCATATCCGATAATCTTGCGGCTGCACAGGTCCATTACGGAAGCCAGATAGGTCCATCCTTCTTTCAGCACATGGATATAGGTGATATCCGTACACCATTTCTGATTGATGGTTTCTGCTTCAAAATCACGTCCCAAGATATTTACCTTATCATCAGGGACAGCCCCATGGTTTGCATTGTGGTTATACTTTTTTACCACTACAGACCTCAGCCCTTGTTCTGCCATATGCCTCTGGACACGCTTTACGCTGCAGGGTGTCCCATTGTCATTGAGGGTACGGCATATTTTGACGGCGCCATACCTCCGTTTTGAATCATCGTAAGCCTGTTTCACTTTATGGCTGAATTCTTCATATTCCTCCTGTCTGCTTGAGGGTACACTGATCAAAGCTTTGTAATAAGTACTCCTTGGAAATTTCAAAGCACTGCAAAGCTGGGATACCGTGTAATGGTTTAGGTTGTCTTGGATAAAAGTCACAATCTCGGCTATTGTTCTTTCGCGAATATGGCGGTCACTTTTTTTAATATTTCGTTCTCGATCTTAAGGCGCTGGATTTCTTTCTGGAGAGCCTTATACTCCTTGAGGGATACCGTTTCCCCATCTGATACCTTGATAGGGGAAAGCTGCTTTACCCAGCCGCTAATTGTACTCCGATTTACGCCATATTCACGTTCCAGTTGTGGATATGAGGTTCCTCCGGCATTATACAGATCCACAATCTGTTGTTTAAATTCCGGAGTGTAAGATTTTTGGTTTTTCGCCATGTTGAACGTCTCCTTTGCTCTTTCACTTGATAGTATAGGTTGTTCAACTTTTTCTGTCCACACTTATATACTAACACCACTGGCCCATATCCAGCAGTCGAAACTCAGCCCATAAATCCATCAGACCGTTGGAGCTTGGTGTTCCGGTCAAGCCGATGATGCGCTTGACTCTTGGTCTGACCTTCAGTAATGCCTTGAAGCGTTTTGACTGGTGGTTTTTGAAGGAGGACAGCTCATCGATGACCACCGTGTCGTAGATGAACGGCAGGCCGCTGTCCTCAATCAGCCACTGCACATTTTCACGGTTGATAATGGTGATGTCGGCTCCGGCCATCAGCGCAGCTTTTCGTTCTGCCGGTGTTCCCACAGCAACAGCGAAAGTCAGGTGCTTTAAGTGGGACCATTTCTTCAGCTCTGCAGGCCAAGTATCACGGGCTACTCGCAATGGAGCGATTACCAGAATACGGTGGGCCAGAAAGCTATCAAACAGCAAATCTGCGATGGCAGTCAGGGAGATGACCGTTTTGCCAAGACCCATATCAAGGAGAACTGCGGATACAGGATGGTTTTCAATATAATCAATGGCGTAGGTCTGATAGTCGTGTGGCTCGAAGTTCATCCAGCATCCCTCCAATCTGTTCTGGCTTATCTATCACATAGACCTTGAATCCCAAGGAGCGCAGCAGCCGGTGTCGTGATTCTTGCAGCGGGCGTGGGCGCTTGCCGGGAGCCTTCAGTTCCACGAAGGCGATAAGGCCATCAGGTAGTAATACAAGGCGGTCGGGCATCCCAGCGAAACTCGGAGACACGAACTTCACGGCGATGCCACCAGCCTTTTTAACCGTCACGGTTAATTTCTGTTCTATGGTTTTTTCTAACATCGCTTACCTCCGTCAGCGTTAATTTTGGAAGAGTGGGTAACCTCCCTGAATGTCAAATACATAACTTCTTCTTATTTTGATTTTTTTAGTCCTTAGAGAATTTTTGTATATGACCTTAATGGAGGTTACCCACATGGTTTTGTCAGTTCAGGAAATCTTCATCAGCGCCATCATCAGCTCTCAGGCGCAGCCCCTTAAAGTAGCGCTTGTTATGGACCTTGATACGCTCGAAGCCAGCCTTCTCCAGCGCAAAGTAGAAGTCAGCCGTGCTGCGGATATACTCATTGCAGTCCATAGAGTAGTTGCGGTATGCCTGATACAGTGCCGAGGAGCTTTCTTTATAGGAATCATCCACCTCGCACTTGTCCGCAAGGAAATGTCCGAACCAGTCATTCTGAGTGCGATATTCATCGATGGCCTTCTGAACGCAAGCGGGAACCGGAATCTGGTAATCAAGCTCGATGACCTTTTTGGCACCTTCGATGACCCACGCCAGAATGCTTTCACCGGCATTATCAAACAGGTATTCACCATAATTTTTGATGTCGCTCTTGCCGGTGATTTTCGCATTGAACGGAATGACAATCAGGCGACGCCAGATACCATCGTCGGATGCACTGACACGAGGCAGATGGTTGGTGTACAGAACCAGCGTGTGGCAAGGCTTGAAGGAGAACGGGTCTTTATACTTTTTCTCTGCAAACACATCGTCGGTGGAGCAGAGCTGCTTGACGGTAGAGTCGTTCAGGCGGGAGCCTTCCTGCATTTCCGCTGCAATGAGCAGACGCTTGCCTTTGACCTCGGCCATTTCCGGCTTGATGTTTCTGCGGCAGCCAACGGTAAGTGTGTCAGCAGAGATATTGCCGCTGTAAAGGCCCAACACACGAGAGACCGCATTCCAGAAGGTGGACTTACCGTTTCGGCCATCGCCGTAGGCAATAATCAACGCTTCCACATAAACCTTACCGATAGCGGCCAGACCACAAATCATCTGCACATAGTCAATCAGGGACTGGTCACCTTGGAAAATCAGGTCCAGACAGTCCAGCCAGATCTGCTGACCTTTCTGGCTCGGAGATACCGAGGTGATTTTAGTGATGAAGTCCTCCGGCGAATGTTCTCTTGCTCCGGCCATGCCTTTACGCAGGTCGAAGGTCGCCTCCGGTGTACACAGTGCAAACGGGTCAGCATCCAAATCTCTCGGAGAAATTTCCAAGATAGGATGGGATTCACGCAGCGTAGAGGTGATGTTTTTGGAATCACGGCGCTTAATGGCAAACGCCTGATATGCCTTTGCTGCCAGAAAATCCTGATAGGCTTCCAGCTGCTGGTCGTTCATCAGCTGTTCGGCTTTGGTTTTGGATGTGCTATTCAGAATGGTCTGTGCGCCGGTGTTCTTCATTTTGGTGAGTGCTTCCACAAGGTCGTTTCCGGCTTCCTTCAACTGGCGACGGGTCAGCTCGTGGGCAACAGCCTGTGCGCCTGGTTCGGATTCCTGCCAGTAGTGGTCAGAGTAGCGGATAAAATGTGTGGCGGGAGAATAGCGCAGTTCGCTGGAGAAGTATTTTCCCAGCACCTCTGCCTGTCCGACATCGGAGTAGTCCTCCGGCTTGTAACAGGAAGGGTCGTTGTAAACCTCCGGTGCCACATATCCCTCCTGCTGGGAGAGCTTCGTATAAAAGCGCTGCGCAGAATGCCAGATTGTGGACAATTCTGCATTATCCAGAGGCGGTACACATTTGGCGGCTTCCTCTAAGAAGGTCTGATATGCCTTTTCCGTATCGCCGTACTTCTTGATGACACGACCAGCAAAGCGGCTCATGGTAGCATTACGGCTTCCTTCCGGGATAACAGAGGTGTCGAAGTTGCCCTGCGGCAGATATTCGTCGAACAGGTCCTCATTCAGAAATTCCGTCAGGTTCATGCGTCCGGGATACAGAGCGACCTCGGCGGCAGCAGTGCCGAAGAAGAAACGTGCCGCATCCAGCGCCTGCGTATCAAAATACGGGAAGATGGAATTGACCAGCTTCTTCATATCGCTGTAGAGAGCAGCGTCGGTGCAATATTCAATGGGAAACAGTACATGGAACTTAGGTCTTGCGGCCTTGCCGTTTTTCTCACGATTATGAAAACGGCTGTAGTGGATAGCGAAAGTCACTCCGGGAAATGTCTGCATCACATCGTCTGGTGTCGTCCAGTCCGCAGGATTTTCAGAGTGGTCGTTATCACAGTCCACCGGCAGACAGTCGCTGCCGATGAAGTTGTCGCCATTACGGTAGCTATTGCGGTATTCGGCGCAGACATAGTCACGATTGATTGCGGCCTTCAGGCTGGCCTCATCCAGAATCACATGTTTGTGAGGATAGGAGCAGTTGCCCGGATTGCCGGTGACATCAGCGGAATAAATGGTGAACATTAGTCATACACCTCCTTGGACTCGTCCTCCAGCACTTTGGTGATAAACTTGAGCGCACGGATCGTGGTCTCCAGTTCACAGTCGCCGCCGAGGAACACTTCAAAACCGTTACAGCCATGTCGGTCCACAAAGGTACGGACTTCCATGTCGGTGCTGCCGCAGTCGCTGATACGGAAATAGGTGCGTCCACCGTGACCGCTGTCGCCTCCCATATAGCCGGTGGTGCCCGCCTCCACTTCGAGGATGTTGGCGCTGATTACTTCACGGGTATAGGTTGAAATCTCAGTGCCATCCGGCAGCAATTTTCTTTTTTCGATTACTTCATACATAGGGTTAAGCCTCCTTCAAATTTTCGGTGAAATAGCGTAAGCGGTAGTTCTTCCACTTGGCTCTTTCGATTTCTGCTTCCATGCCCGCTGAGATGCGACTGCCAAATACCCAGACCTCGGAGCATTTGCTCATCAGGGCATTTCCAAAGAACAGACCAAGCTGACGTTCTTTTGGGTCCGCATCGTTCAGAAACTGCGGAAATAGCAAGTGAGGTGCGATGGGGATGTATCCCTGTTCTACAGCAAAGCGGCTGTAGCGTCTGGCCGCATCCACATTGGCTTCGATGTCTCCGGCATAGGGAGAGCAGATATAAACGATGGGTCTGAATGCACGAAGAGAGCGTTCCTCTTGTTCTATGACAGAGAGTGCGCCGTAGGCAGTTGGGTCAAAATATCCCTCGCTGTTGTATTTGCTGATACTCAAAACACGAATCCTCCTTTCCGGTGGACATAGAAAAAGAGCGTCCACCTCTAATACCCTTTGGAGATGAACGCTCCGTTTTGACGAAGACTTTTTAATCTTTTTTATAAAATGGTGTGGTATATCCGTCGGCACGAAGCAGCAGTCCGGTTGCCCACGGAGGAGTGCGGCCCATCTGTTCACATACAGCCTCCAGCGACATGCGTGGATCAGCTTCAATGACCACTTCGTCGTGGATGTGCATGACAATGCTGCAGCAGCGCAGGGTCTGCATGGCGTAGCAGAGGATGTCCCTTGCTGTGGCCTGCACAATATTTTCGACAAATTTCGGACCGTAGGAATCGAGGCGTTCCCACTTCTTGGTGCTGCCGACACCTTCGTAAGTGATACATTCGCCGCCGAATTTGTTAATGCCGACCTTCGGCTTTACATAGGCCAAGCGTCTGCCGGAAGGGAGCGTAATAAAAAGCATCCCGCTTCTGCAGGAAAAGGTCAGACCGTACAGGCTGGTCGTGTGCTTATATTTCACAGCTTCCATAACAGCACGGTCCACTGCCCACCAAAATTCGACAATTTTCGGATTAGCCTGTCGCCATGCATCCACCAGCGAAGGCAGTTCATCCTCGGTCAGACCCATCTCAATAGCACCCATTGCTTTGAGCGCACCGACACTGCCTCCGTAGCCCAGCGCCAATTCAGCAATTTTACCCTTTTGACGCAGATGGCCATTGATACCATGTTTCTCGACAGGGACCTTAAACATCTGACTGGCAGAAGCGCAGTAGATGTCGCCGCCTTCGGCAAAGACCTTCTGTCGCCAGCTTTCATCTGCGTACCAAGCGATAACACGGGCCTCGATAGCGGAAAAGTCTGCCACAAGGAACTGAGCGCCATCTCTGGGGATGAAGGCAGTACGGATAAGCTGGGAGAGTGTGTCTGGCACATCTTCGTACAGCAACTCTACGGCAGAAAAGTCGCCGCAGCGGACCAACGCACGAGCTTCGGCCAGATCCGGAAGATGGTTCTGTGGTAAATTTTGCAGCTGAATGTTACGTCCGGAGAATCGACCGGTACGATTGGCACCGTAGAACTGGAACATACCTCTGGCACGACCATCAGCGCACACGGTGTTCTGCATGGCCTGATATTTTTTAACGGATGACTTGGCCAGCTGTTGGCGTAGCATCAGCACATCGGCCAGTTCCGGTGGAGCCTTTTTCAGAAGCTCGTTCACAGCCTTTTTATCGAGGCTGTCAGTTTCCATGCCGTTGTCAGCCAGCCACTGCTTCATCTGCTGCACACTGTTTGGATTTTCCAATGCGGTCATGTGCTTCATGGAGGCAGTCAGCTTCTGACGGGACTGCGTATCCATTTCAATGGCCTGTGCCACCAGCTCCATATCCAAGCGCACACCGGTGTCATTGATTTCTTCGCTCTGGTGATATTCCTCCCAGACAGTAGCGGATACCGGGAATTTGGCCAGACGCTGCTGGATGCCCATTTCAGTTTCTACATCTCGCAGGTTATAATTCTTAAAAGCGGCCCACTTATCCGGTGCATGGAACGGTCTGTTGCGGGTGCGCTGACCGTTAGATTTCATAGGTGCGCAGGGCTGGCAGAAGTATTTAATCAGGTCTTTGCCTTCCGTGAGCTTTTGCTTTTCAAGGCCCAGAACGGCACCGACACCTTCTAATGACAGAGGCAGCCCCATCGTAGCTGCCCAGATCATGGAGCAGCGCCAGCTTTCGGGATTTAGATATTCGCCGGTGGGATAACCTAAGAAGCGGGACAGACAGATGCGTTCAAAGGTGGCGTTGAAGGCCCATTTGATGACTTCGTCATCCTCCAGCGCCAGTAATACTTCCTTCGGGATACGTTCACCGCAGGCAAGGTCGACCACCTGCACCGGGCCAGAATCCACGCTATAGCCAAACAGGAGAATTTCAAAATCATCAGCCTCCACATAACGGTACACACCGGATTTTTGCAGTGGAGCGCTGCTGTAAGTTTCAATATCGATACTCAGTGTTTTCATGAATTGTCACATCCTTTCCATACCAAAACAGGGCGACAGATTGCTCCGCCGCCCTGCCGGGAAATCAGGTGATTAGTCGAGGAAATCCTCGTCTTCATCCGTATTGAAATCGGACTCAGCGCTTGCCTTGCCGCCGAGAGGCTCACCGTCACGAATCTTCTGCAGATTGTTGAGGCCGCAGGCGATTCCCTTGTTGCCGGAACTGTTGAAAGCGTAGAAGGTAATGCTGGCACGACCGTACACACCGGAGTAAACTTCGGAACGGCTCATGATAGGATTGCGGTCTGCATCCACAATGCCGGGAGCAGTGGTTGCGTTGGCATTGACGAAGTAGGCGTTAGCGTAAGCGGCATCGTCAGGTCTCTCCAAATCGCCATCACGAAGAGGAGTCTTCAGAACGGAGAGTGCAGGGACAGTCTTGCCGTTACCCTTGAGCTTGGCTTCGCCTTCCTTGTAGGCAGCTTCGATAGCAGCCTTAATCTTGGCAACGGTACGGGTGTCGCTCTTAGGGATAATCAAGCTGACGCTGTACTTAGGAGTGCCACCGTTGATGGACTTAGGCTCCCAGACATTTGCGTAGCTCCAGCGGGTTTCAGGGCCAGTGATGACCTTCATGGAATTTACAGGTTTTACATTTTTACTCATAATCGTTTTCCTCCATAAAATCAGTTTTTGCATTATTCATGACCGGGCGTTTGTCGCTTTCCGGTACAAGTGTGGGTTTGCCCTGTGGCTTTTCGATGTAAGCGGACAGGAGTTCTTCAAATCGGCTCTTGCCGAGCAGCTTCTGCATGGCAGTGATGCCGAGGAGCTTGCGCTCATACGGGTCAAAGCCAGCGTTGGTAACGGTTTGTGTTACAGCGGCCTCGTCGGTGTATCTGCGATTGCTGCGGCCTTCGACCAGCTTGAAACCGGTCCAGTCCTTACCGGAGATGGCCTGCTGAAGTGCATATTCCTTGATGTCGTTCACCCAAGAGACCAGCTTATCTGCACGGGAGAGAATGACCTCGATTTCCGAATCCTCCAACAGCGGAGGCAACTTGAAATCGTACTGTGCAAGGAGCAGATTGGCTTCGGCTCTGGCCCTGCATTCATGCTTGGCCTTACAGAAACCGCACCACTCGCCACAGAGGAAGTTTCCATCCCCGGCGAAGGCCAGCTCCGCAGTCGGCTTCAGGACTTCTTCGGCCCAGCGGTACAGGTCGTCTTTGGACATTTCAAAGGTGGATACGTTCTGGCGTCTTGGCTGGTACACGGTCATTGCGACAGAATCGATGTCGTAAATTGCGTCGAACAGCTCCAAAGCGCCGAGAGCGTAGCACATCATCTGGGGATTGTTATCCGCTTCGACCAAAACTCCAAGGCCGTGCTTATAGTCAATGACACGAAGCGTTCCGTCTGAAATGATGATGGCATCCGAGGTTCCGAAGCCCTGTTCTACCCAGCGGGAGAAATCGACACGCTGTTCGATAAGGACCACAGGGTCAGAGCAGACCTCTTTGGCGGCTTCCACCAGCTCCAAGATGTAGGCTGCGTAACCGTTGGCGCAGTCCTCCATTTCCTCACTGTACCAAGTCAGATGTTCCGACGGGTCAACAGCACCCATGCCCAGCGCCTTGCGGAGCTTGTATTCACAGAGGCTGTGTGCGTCGGTACCCTCGGCGGCATAATCGGAACCTTTGTCCTCGTAGGTTTCGCAGAGCCTTGCCGAAGGCGGACAGTTGAGCCAGCGGTGAGAAGAGGACGCTGACAGGATGGCGTGTGCTTTAGGTGGCATTTCCAATCACCTCCGCATCACGAAGCAGCGCTTCATAATTTGCAGGGTCCACCTGAGAGAGCTTGCTGGCACCATATTTCTGGAGCAACTCACGGACGCCTGCCGTGTGACCGGCACGGGATTTCTCAGAAAGAACTGCTCGTACCTGTTCCAGCGTCAGTGCTGGCTTCTGGGCCGGAGCTTTCTTTTCCGGTTGTTCCTCGGCTGCGCTGCCGGAGAACATCTCGGCCAGATAGTTGGCTACATCAGTAATGGCACCGGCAGCATTGCGCAGCTCTTCGATGGTCATAGCCATGTCGCTCATCTTGCTCATGATGTTTTCCTCCTTCCTCGGATTGTCTTGCGGCAAGAATGCTGAGTCGTCTTGCCATTCGTGCGGATACCTGACTGATTGCAACGAGGATTTCAATTACCTCGGCATCGGTATCCACGGTGCGGCTGTGGGCCTGAGTCATTTCGTTCACCTCCTGTTCGTGGTGGAGCAGCTTGTTTTCTGCTCCTTACACTCCCTTTTGGAGATGAGCGATGCCGTTTGACGAAGGATAGAGAAAAATTTTTGAAAAAAGTTCTGACCGCCGGTTTTCCCAGCGGCCAGAGTGGATGTACTACATATTAGAAGAAGTCAGGATATTCCTTCTCTAACTGTTTCTTGGCAGCTTTGATGCGGGACAGGAAGGTGGTACGAGGAATACCGATGGATTTGGCGATAGCTTCATCGGAAAGACCCTGCATACGCAGCTTTCCAATATCAGCGGCTTCCGGCATCAGGTCAGCGAGGCGCTTGAACAGCTGCTCCAAAACGATACGGTCGGCAGCAAGTTCGGAAACGGCCACGCTGTCATCAGCGATGGTATCCATCAGAATCAGGTCATCGTCTTCCTCTCCAATAGGAGAATCCAGCGATGCGATAACGTCTGCGTTGTGATACTCGCAGGTCAGGCAGTCGGCATCACAGACCCACCATTTATTGCGAGGGCAGCAGCAGAGGCCACGGTCCTGCATTCTGTGACGGTAGGTGTCATGGAAGCGGGTGTGTTCCTGATAGACTTCTTCGGGTACTTCCTGCCAGCGGCGCTGGCTGCGGATGTAGATACGACGGGTGTTGTTTTTACTCTGGTTTTCATTGATTGCCATTCGATTTTCTCCTTTCGGCTGTAAAACCGAAGCGGAGATAACCGGTATGGCTGCCAGTTCTGATTGTCATAGATGGTCACCTCATGCGGATTTCTCCGCTTCATTCCGGTGACCAGCCGTTCGCAGCTGGCACTCTATTCATTTGCATCGCCGCAGCAGCAACTGCGAACGCACCTCCGTGGCCACAGAGAAGGTGAGTTGATGCTGCAGCAGACCGTTTTTTGTCTTGTCTGGGACATTTTTTTGTGAAAGACCGGGTTATTTCGTCTGGATGCCTTGTTTTATTCATAATTGGGGTGTATAATAAATAGGAATAAGTATGAATTGACCAGAATGAGGGCGAATTCAAAAGGCGATACGAGATAGGCACTCCGGTGCTTGTCCACATTTATATTGTAGTCCCGGAGAGAGATTTTTTCGTGGACCGGCAGACGGACAACTGATGGACAAACTTAGGACAAGACGGACAGATTTCGTCCGATGAGGAACGAGGAGGAAAGTAAATGAAGTTTTGCGAATTTTGCGCACCATTCTATACAGGGAAAAAGCCTACCAGCGGAATTAAAGGAGTAACGGCTCAAGCTGCAATTGCGGATTTCTTTATGAGTACGGCCCTCGGAGAAATGGCGAAGATTGAATTGATCTTCGGTGAAGATCAGTTCCGAAAGTGGTTTAAGGGAGATCGCGAGCCTACAAATGATTTGTGGGAAAAGACCGCAGGTGTCTTTGATGAGACGAGATTCTCAAGAACGGTGTCGGGAAAACTGAATGAGAAGGTTCTTCCTGAACTTCTGACCGCATTTGGTGTTCGTTTGGCTGAAGATGAAATCCCTGATAAGTTTGCTTTTTCGGCTGCTTTGGCGAAGCAGTTTAGCGCACTCGCAAGAGGAAACGGTGAAGCCGAAAATATCGTGGAATATATTTACCGCACATACTTGAAGGTTTCAGATTTCCCTGACTATGTGAGTAATTCACAGGGCAAGTACGCAAAATTAAAAACGCTCCTCTATACATCAGAAGAGCGTTCCTTTGATGAATTTTTTGTTTGTAACACAATAAGCCGTATTCCGGGGCGACATCGTCGTGTCCCAGAAGATACGATGATAAACAATGTGACCTTGGATGAATTAGCAAAGCATTCTCGCAATGTCCTGCTTGTTGGTATGGGTGGCATTGGCAAATCTATGATGATGCGCCATCTGTTTCTTACATCGATAAGAAAATATTCCGAAAGCGGCATTTTACCTATACTGGTTACGCTCCGTGAATTCGGAGCCGAGAATAACGACCTTTTCAATTTGATTGTTGATTCGGTACACCGTTTTGACATTACTTTTTCTGCGGCCCACATTCATAAACTTTTATCCGCTGGTAAATGCAAAATTCTACTTGACGGCCTTGATGAGATAAAAAGCAGTGATTTAGGCAAATTTCATCGTCAGCTGGATGCTATTATTGATAGATACGCAGATAACCAGTTCGTAATGTCCACTCGACGTTTTTCAAGTTTTGTTGAGCTGTCAAGATTTAGACTGTTATATATCTTGCCATTCACAAACGAACAAGCGCTACAGTTGATTGACCGACTGGAATATTGCCCGGAGGAACCGAAGCTGAAGCAACAGTTCCGAGATAAACTGATTAGTGATTATTTCGAGACTCACAGAGAATTTGTAACTAACCCATTGCTGTTGACGCTAATGCTGATGAGCTATCATCGTTTTGCAGATGTTCCTGAAAAGAAGTATTTGTTCTACGATCAGGCGTATCAGACGCTGTTGCAAAGACACGATTCTGACAAGCTGGCATATAAGCGAGTTTTCAGAAGCGTAAACGATCCTTCAGATTTCACGAAGGTGTTCAGGGAATTCTGTGCAAAATCGTATCGCAAGGGTGATTACGAATTTAGTCAAAATAAATTTGAGGAATATTTTGATAAGCTCAAGGCGATAACCCGCTTGGACCAGCAGATGATGAAAGTAGATGCGTTCCTGTTTGATGCCTGCAATAGTGCCTGCCTGATGTATGAAGAGGGACAGAGTTATCATTTCCTGCATCGTTCATTCCAAGAATATTTCTTTGCAGATTATTATTCACGAGAAGATGATGCAACACTTATCAAACTTGGTAAGTACATAAGGAAATCTGACCAGATGCTCTTTGATGATGGCAGTGCCTTTGAAATGTTCTATGATTTGGCACCTGAAAAAGTCGAGCGCTTCATCATTATGCCGTATTTAGCGGAAATATTTGATGACGGAACAAAACAGGAGAAGTATTGGAAGTTCCTTAGAGACGGATATGGTTCATGGGTGTATACCTTAATTGATGAAGCTGTGATTGAACAGAATCGTCAGAAATATAATATTATGGAGCATTATCCCCGTTTCAGAAATATTGCGGAACCTTCATCGGTAGTGTTATCGTTGATTTCCACAGTGTTAGGTGTGGATGCAGAATTCGAATTGCGAATTACAGGCGAGGAGTATAAATATCCGCAGCTTGTATGTGATCGCTTGTATGGCGAACTGTTCCACAAAGAGGACTCTGAGTATGTTATTGTGCCATTTTTCCGTTTTCCGAGAGAATTGTTGAAAGACGATGAGGCTCTGAAAAAGTCGGGTATTTTGGAACGAATGATTCTTGACGATGACGGTAAGCCTCTTGAACTCGGCCACGTGTATAATTTTAATTTCGCAGCGGGGCTTGGTGAACCGGAGAAGTTTGCTACTCTCGTAGAGTTGTGGGAAAAAGAAGATAATCCTGCCAGAAAACTGTTTGTACGTGTGCAGCATTATTATGATGTTCTAAAGGACAAGTATCTGCACGCAGATGAACTTGATGATGATGATTTTTAAAATAAGAGCGAGGTGCCACATGGAAGGAAATAAAACACCAGAACTGGAAAGATGGTTTAGTCTTGAAGAAATCTCAAAGCATTTGGGAGTTAGCAAGGACACCATCCGTGGCTGGATAAAAAAAGAAACCATCCCATACTATAAAGTGGGACGACAGTATAAGTTTAAGGTATCAGAAGTAGATGCGTGGATTCACAGCGGTGAGAGCGCAGACGCAGACAAATAATTCTTTTATATAGAAGGAGACCGAAAATGGGCAAAATTATTCATTCCCGCTCGGTGTCCGGCTCGGAATATGCAGGACTACTAAAGCCAATAATATATTGTTGCCCAGATAAAGCGACGATTGATAGTGCAGTGCCGCTGAATCATGCTCTGGCCGAGAAACTATCTGCATTGAAGCCAAAGCGACGAACAATGCGATTAGCCGCTTGCTTTGAGGGAATCCTGAAAACCCTGCCGGACAATGCGGTGATAAAAGATTTTGATGTGATGTTTAACCCGGATTACAAAGTAGATGTACTGAAAATCATGGTAGATGCATGTAAGAGAAAGCCGTTCAGTATCATCTGGCCCGGAAAATGTGAGGATGGCAGGCTGTTCTACGCTGAGGATGGCTACCCGGATTTCAAAACATTCAGCGTAGAAGAATATGATGTGACATGCATCATCCAAGGAGGAAGAAAACCATGAAATATTCTCAATTGATAAGCTTCAATCCAATTGAAGATGTTATCCAGCTTGTAACGGCTGGAAATAAGGATAAGGCTCGTGAATATGTAAAAACCTATGTTATGTCCGATACGATGGCGGATGCTCTGCAGGCTCCGTTGATTGATCAGCTGCAGATGGATGAAGTGGTAGATAATAAAGGCGTTCTTGTTGTCGGTAACTATGGTACCGGTAAATCTCACCTTATGTCTGTTATTTCTGCTATCGCAACGGATGCAGATAACCTGCAGTATTTGCAGAATCAGAAATTTGCAAAACAGATGGAGCAAATCGCAGGTAAATTTGAAGTTCTGCGCATCGAGATTGGCGGCGTTGTCATGCCTCTGTATGATGTCATCATGGGTTATATTCAGGAGGACTTCGACAACCGTGGCATTGACTATGAAATTCCTGACTATGGTAGCGTTAAGAGCCTGAAGACCGTTATTCAGGAAATGATGATGGCCTTTTACGAAAAATACCCGGACAAGGGCTATCTGATTATCGTCGATGAGTTCCTTTCTTATCTGTCTTCCCGTGATGAGAGAGAAATCGTTCTCGACCTTGAGTTCTTCCGTGCCCTTGGTGAAATGTGTTCCAAATCCAAGCTGCGTGTCGTATTCGGTATGCAGGAGAAGATTTTCGACAATCCTCGTTTCAGCTTTGTAGCCGATACGCTGAAGCATGTTAGTGACCGTTTCACTCAGCTCATTATTACGAAGGAAGCAACTTCTTATGTTGTGTCCGAACGTATTTTGAAGAAGACACCGGAACAGAAGGCAATGATCCGCAAGCACCTCGAAAAGTTCTGCGGCCTCTATACCGGCATGTCTTCCAGACTGGAGGAGTTCGTGGACCTGTTCCCGATTCATCCTTCTTACATTGATGTATTCAATAAAATTTATTTGATAGAAAACCGCCACATTCTGAAGAACATCTCTGTGACCATCAAAGGCATTTTCAATACCGATGTTCCTGAGAATGCACCGGGCATCATTTCCTTTGATGATTATTGGCCTGCAATCAAGTCCAACGGTCTGCTCAAGAGTGATGTGACCATTAGCCGTGTTGTAAATGCCAGCCAGCAGCTGGAAGATATTATCAACCGTGCATTCCCGAAGCCTGCGTACAAACCTCTGGCGACAAAGATAATCTATGCCCTGAGCGTACACAGACTTACCACCAATGGTCTGGATGTTCAGTTCGGTCTGACTGCCGAGAACATGAAGGACGACCTTTGCCTGCATCTGCCAATGCCGGAAGAGGATGCTGACTTCCTGCTGTCTCTTGTAAAGACCACGCTGCGTGACATTATGACCACCGTTTCCGGCCAGTTCATTATCTACAACGATGCCAACAGCCAGTATTACATCGATGTGGATAAGGTCGTGGACTATGATGAGAAGATTAAGCAGAAGGCTTCCATCATGGCAGACGGTGAGCTGAATCGTTATTTCTATGATGTTGTGTATCGCTGCTTGGAATGGGATGCAAAGCAGTATGTTACCAATTTCAATATTTACGAATATGACCTGAACTGGGATTCCCACAGCATCTTCCGTGAAGGCTATCTGTTCATGGGCCTGCCGGGAGAACGTAGCACTGCCCAGCCGGAGCGTGATTTCTATATTCACATTATGCCTCCGTATGACGATAACGGCAGTCGTGTGCAGAATCTCCCTGACGAAGTTTACCTGTACTTTAAGTCCTCGGATGAATTCCGTGAGTTCATGGGACTGTATGCAGCAGCTCAGAGTCTTGCACAGATTAGCGAAGGCAAAGACAAGGATGCATACCTGAACAAGGCTAATATGCTTCGCAAGCGCCTGATTAAGTATTTGAGCGAAAATAAGAACACTTGCTTCGATGTGATGTATAAGGGTCAGAAGCGTCAGATGATTGAAGTCTTGAGAGGCCGTTATAACCGTGATATGACCTTTAAGGACACCATCGACCTTGCAGCTTCTCTGTGCTTCGATGAGTATTTCTGCACCAAGTACCCGGACTTCCCGGTTATGAAGACAAAGATTACCCGCCGCAATATGGCTGACTGCGCTCGTGCTGCTTTCGATCATTTTGCAGGCAGAAAGACCCAGCAGTCCACTCTGATGCTTCAGAGTTTCGGCATTCTGGATGGAGACAAGATTCGTCCGGAAGGCTCCAAGTATGCGGCTTACTACATTGACCAGATTCGTCAGTTGCCGCCGCAGGGTGTTCTGAACTACTCCGACATCTTCCAGCCTCGTTTTATGGAGATGTACATTGACAAGAAGTTCAAGATTGAGTTCATTTTCACACCTATCATCTTCTTGGCTATGGTATACGGTGGATATGCTGTTATTACCACAAAGGACGGAAAGACCATCACGGCTTCCAATCTGGACCAGATTCCGAAGACCAGCGTTATGGACCTGTACGAATTTAAGTACCTGTCCAGACCGGCTCAGATTTCTATGGCTGAGCTGAAGAAGCTGTTTGAAGTGTTGGATATCAATCCTGCACTGCTGGATAATCCAAATGACCGTGAGAAGGGCGTGGCCCAGCTGCTGGCAAAAGCACAGGAACTGGCAAACTCTGCTGTGCTTGCCGCAAACAAGCTGAACAACAGCTTTGACCTGTGGGGAGAGCCGTTGGCGAATGCAGCCGAGGTAATGATGCTGCAGAAGGCTTGCACTGCCGTAAGAGATGAATTCAGCAATTATCAGGCGAAGTTCAACACTCCTGCCAAGCTGAACAATTTCGCTCTTTCTATGGAGCAGGTTGACACACTGGCCGGTCAGATTTCGCAGATGATGAAGATTCCGCAGTTCTTGGACTTCAAGTCCGGCTGTGCTGACATCGTTTCCTATATTGCAAACATTGAGTATATTGATTTGGGCGAAGCATTCAAAGCTGAAGTGGATGCTGCAAAGGCTGAGTTCCGTTCCATCCGTGATAGCATCATGGACGGTGTTTCCGGCGAAATTGCTGCCCAGAAGGTTGATGTAATCCTGTCCAAGGTGAAGGCAAAATACATCGATATCTATTTTGAAAACCACAAAAAGAAGAGACTGGACATTACCGATGCTCAGCGCAGAGGGAAAATTCAGGAAGGCCGTGCGCTGGCCAGCCTGCGTAAGCTGCGTTCCATCGAAATCCTGTCTGCTGCAAAGCTGACTGATATTGAAACCGAGATGTCTGGTATCAAGGTTTGCTACGAGCTGACACCGGAGGAACTGAAGTCTACTCATATTTGTCCTCACTGCCGTTACCACCTTGACGATAAGGTGAAGAATGTCTACGGTGTGCTGGATAATCTGGAAATCCGTATCGATGATTTGCTGGCTGAATGGACCAAGACTCTGCTGGATACCATCTCTGACCCGATTGTGGCAAGCCAGAAGAAGTTCCTGTCTGCAGAACAACAGCAGGCAATCGATGATTTTATCGCCAGTGGCACTCTGCCGAACCGTGTGGATGACTTCTTTGTTAAGGCAATCAACGCACTGTTGAAAGGCTTTGAACCGGTGGTTATCGACACCGACGATCTGATGGCAAAACTGGAGCAGATGCCTCCGATGGATGAAGCGTCCTTTAAGGCAAAGGTAAACGAGCTGATTTCTGCCTACACCAAGGGTAAGGATGCGGGCAAACTGCGTATCGTCGTGAAGCGCAAAGAAAGTGAGGTTTAAAAATGGAACCGAGAAAACTAACAAAATCGGACCTTGATAAGGTGCGACATATAGAGGGATTTCCTATAGCGGAGGATGAGGACATTATTGCCCTCTCCAATGCTCCTTATTATACGGCTTGTCCGAATCCATTCATCGAGGAGTTTATCCGTGAAAACGGAACGCCTTATGATGAGGAAACGGATGACTATCATAGAGAGCCTTTTGCTGCGGATGTAAGCGAAGGTAAAAACGATCCTATTTATAATGCACACAGTTATCACACTAAAGTTCCGTTTAAGGCAATAATGAGATATATTCTGCACTATACAAATCCGGGAGACATTGTTTTAGATGGTTTTTCTGGAACTGGCATGACAGGTGTGGCTGCTCAAATGTGTGGCAACGCAGAATATACCTATGAAATGCTGGCTGAGGACAAGAATGCTAAGTTTGGAACACGTAAGGCCATCGTTTCGGATCTGTCCTCATTTGCGGCATTTGTATCTCACAATTATAATGCTAAGGTCGACATACATGACTACCTAACAAAAGCAGAAAAAGTAGTTGAAAATGTTCGAAAAAAGTATGGCTGGATGTTTGAAGTGAAGCATCTGGATAATTTAGGCAGACCGCAGTTTGGATTTAATGGAACGCCATTAGTGGGGACTGTAAACTATTTTGTTTGGTCAGATGCGCATATTTGTCTAAATTGTTCTGAAGAATTTGTGTTTTGGGATGTTGCAGTTGATGCAGAACACGGGAAAGTAATTAGTCCTTTCAAGTGTCCTCACTGTGGAGCTTCACTCAAGAAAAATGATTGTAAGCATTCGTTTTCAATGCAGTTTGATCCGTATCTTGGAAGAGCAGTCTCAATTGCAAAAAAAGTGCCGGTACAAGTAAATTATACGTATGACGGCAAGCGCTACGAACGTAGGCCTACGCAGGATGATATTGAATTGCTTGAACGTATCTCGAATACACAGGTAGATAGTTTTGTTCCGATCGAGGAGTTACCGGATGGATATAATACCGTGCAGCCCCAAAAATCGAATGGCATATATTATGTACATCAGTTTTTTGACAACGCTAATTTGGCGGTAATATCCTATATAGCAGATCAGGTAAAAGATGATAATCTTCTGCTATGCAGCTTACTTGACATATTTCCTCGTGCTTCAAAAATGCACAAAATTGCTATTAGCCGTTTAAACACAAATCTATCAAAGACAGCAGGAGTGCTGTCGGGTACGCTGTATATACCGACGAACAGCATTTCTTATTCTGCAATTTTTATGTTTGAATCAAGAATAAACGATGTTGCTCGTGCAATGGGATTGTTTGATATACACAGTGATGTCCTCGTATCAAATCAGTCAACGACAGATTTACGTAATATCCCAGATAATAGCATCGATTATATTTTTACTGACCCACCGTTTGGAAGCAATCTCAATTATTCTGAACTGAACTTCCTTACCGAGTCATGGCTTAAAGTAAAAACAAACAACAAACCGGAAGCTATTATGAATCCTGTCCAAGGAAAGAAACTCTTGGAATATCAAGCACTGATGTCTCAGTGCTTTAAGGAATATTTCCGTGTTTTAAAGCCAGCAAGATGGATTACTATCGAATTCCATAATAGCCAAAATTCTGTGTGGAATGCAATTCAAGAAGCATTGTTGTCAGCAGGTTTCGTTGTGGCCGATGTTAGAACATTAGATAAACAACAGACGAGCTTAAAACAGGCAACCTCCACTTCTGCTGTAAAGCAGGATTTGGTAATTTCTGCATACAAGCCAAATGAAAAATTCAAAAGAAAATTTTTGGATAATATTGGTAGCGAAGAAACCGCTTGGGATTTTGTTAGACAGCACTTGGAGAATATTCCTATTGTGGTTCTTAGTGGAGATAAGATTGAGCTCATCGCAGAAAGACAGGCTTATTTACTTTATGACCGCATGGTTGCATATCATATTATGCAAGGAATTCCGGTACCTATTGATTCGTCAGATTTTTACCGTGGCCTTGATGAGAAATTTCTGAAGCGTGATGGCATGTATTTCTTATCTGACCAAGTAAACGAGTATGACACTGCAAGAATAAAATCGGATGTTGAGGTCATTCAGTTTGAGCTGTTTGTCCGAAATGAAAAATCTGCGATTGCTTGGCTCTATCAGCAAATGAGTGACGCTTTTGGCGGACCTCAGACCTATGCTGAATTGCAGCCGAAGTTCATGCAGGAAGTAAAGTCGGTTGATAAGTTTGAGGCTATGCCTGAGCTGTCTGTTCTGTTGGAAGAAAACTTCTTGCAGGATGAGAAGGGTCGCTGGTACATCCCGGATACTACCAAGGAAGGCGACGTGGCAAAACTGCGTGAGAAGAAGCTGTGGAAGGAATTTGAAGGTTACATGAATTCCAAGGGCAAGTTGAAGCTGTTCCGTTCGGAAGCAATCCGTGTTGGCTTCTCTCGCCTCTGGAAGGACAAGAACTATCAGGCAATTGTTGATATTGCAGAGCGCCTGCCTGAACAGACCATTCAGGAGGATGCAAACCTGCTGATGTACTACGATATCAGCTTGAGCAGAGTATAAACAAAGAAGGTGTACAGAATGCTAAATACCGGCGATTTCGCTTTTGATACAGTGGCTGGTGCCAATGTGCAGATACTGGAAAGGATTGAGATGTGGGGATACACTTCCTACAAGGTTTTTAATCCTGCAACGGGCCGTGTGTATAAGGCAACGGAAGAACAATTGAATACAAGCGGCAGTGCAATCCAGTATGATGAAAACTACCTGCGCTATGTGGCTTTGCTCTCGAAAATCAAAAACGAGACCGCCGGTGGCTTTCTGTCTGCACTGGCAAGCGGAATCATCCCGCTGCCGCATCAGCTCCATGTGCTGAACCGTGCAATGGAGACGAACAATATCCGTTACATACTTGCTGACGAAGTTGGTCTCGGTAAAACCATCGAGGCTGGTATGATCATCAAGGAATTAAAGAGCCGTGGCCTTGTGCAGCGTGTTCTGGTTGTCTGCCCGACCGGTCTGGTTACGCAGTGGGCATCGGAAATGCAGGAGAAGTTCCACGAGAAATTCCATGTGATTTTACCGTCAGATTACGACACAATTCGACGCTTGACGGATGCGGATGATGTCTATGGCCAGTACGATCAAGTCATCTCTCCTATGGACTCCATCAAGCCTATCGAAAAACACGCTGGCTGGACGGATGAGCGTGTAGAGAAATATAACGAGGAGCGCATCTATTCCATCATCAACAGCGGCTGGGACCTTATCATCATCGATGAGGCCCACCGTGTTGCCGGTTCCTCCGGTGAGGTTGCCAGATATAAATTGGGTTATTTGCTGTCGCAGGCAAGCCCGTATCTGTTGCTTTTGTCCGCAACACCTCACAACGGCAAGACTGAGCCGTTCCTGCGCCTTGTGCGACTATTGGATGAAGAGGCATTCCCTAACTCCAAGTCTATCGTAAAGGAACAAGTGGCTCCGTACCTGATTCGTACTGAAAAGCGTGAAGCCATCGACAATAATGGTAATTTGCTGTTTAAGAATCGTATCACTCATCTTGTAGAGCTGCAGTGGGACGAGCGTCACACATTCCAGCGAGAACTGTATGAGCTGGTCAGCTCCTATGTTTCAACTACTTATGACAAGGCGAAGCGCAATCGCAAAAAGAATATGTGCCTTATCTTCCTGCTGATCATCATGCAGCGCATGGTTACCAGCAGTACGGCAGCAGTGCGCCAGAGCCTTGAGCGCCGTTTGGAGGCGCTGAAATCCCAGAATACTCGCATCGGTTCTCTGACTGAAGCGGATCTGGCTGAAATGGAAATCGAGGACGATGTTACGGAAGCACTCGAAGCAATGTCACTCAATCTGTCTGAGGAAATTGCAGAACTGGAGCATATTATCGCCGTAGCAAAACAGGCTGAGTTCCAGCACCCAGATGTGAAGGTAGAACGCCTTGTAGACACCATCGATGAAATCCTCAGTGAAGACCGGAATCAGAAGATTATCATTTTCACAGAGTTTGTTGCCACACAGAAGTACCTGCAGCAGCTCCTTGAGAATAGAGGCTTTACTGTTTCCGTGCTTAACGGTAGTATGAGTATCGATGAGCGTAACGAAGCGCTGCAGGAATTCAAGACTAAGACCAGCATCTTTATTTCTACAGATGCCGGTGGCGAAGGTCTGAACTTGCAGTTCTCCAATATCATCATCAACTACGATCTGCCGTGGAATCCTATGAAAATCGAGCAGCGCTGTGGTCGAGCAGACCGTATTGGCCAGCAGCGTGATGTTCACATTTATAACTTTATTGTTGGAGATACGGTTGAGAACCGTGTCCGTGAAGTGCTTGAACAGAAGCTCTCTGTTATCTTCAAAGAGCTGGGAGTGGATAAATATTCCGATGTTCTGGATAGCGAAGTGGCAGAGCTGGACTTCACAGAGGTTTATATGAACTCTATCGGAAGACCTTCTTCTGTGGAGCGCAACATGCATCCGATTGAGTCAGAAGTAAAACAGCAGGTAGCCAATGCCCAGAAGTACAAGGATATTATCCGTGAAGAAAAGGACCTGACCCAGCTGGTCGGTACGGAGTCCAGTTTCGATGTTGACGCTGCACTCAGACAGATGTTGGCATATTATGAAAGCTGGCAGGGCCGTGATATTCAGCTGATTGACCGTATTGGCATCAACGATGAGGAAATCATCCAGCACCTGCGTACTGAAATCATGCAGGACAAGACCTCGCA
The DNA here is from genome assembly GCA_910575155.1 of Lachnospiraceae bacterium. Classification (GTDB taxonomy): domain Bacteria; phylum Bacillota; class Clostridia; order Lachnospirales; family Lachnospiraceae; genus Petralouisia. The sequence continues at coordinate 7,406 of CAJTDX010000039.1, read as the reverse complement.
GCTCATGTCTGTCAGCATTAAGAACTTCCCGAATGAGGCTGGTTACTTTATGCTGTGGGAACTGTCCATCTCTGAAGAAGAGAGTGGAAAGCGCATTATTCCGATTTTCGTCAATGAAAACTTCCTGCTCCGTCCAATGGCCGGAAAGCGTATCATGGATGTTTTCCTTGATGGCACCAGCGGTTTGACTGTGGGAGCTGCACCAAATATTTCGGAAGCAGAATACCAGCAGCTTGAAAAGCTGAGTATGGACTTTGCTTATGACACTTTTGTTGAACTGAGAGAGAAGCAGATTCAGCTCAATCAGGAAAGCTACAACAAGTATATGTATGCCCTGAAGCTCCGTGAAGAGGCAGCAGGACATATTGGAATTGAAAATATCCGTCGTTCCAGACTGGCAAAACTGGCACGTGAGAAGGCTTCTATTGAGGCCGAATATAAAAAAGGAAGCCAGATTTATCCTGATTTCCGTTTGATGATTCTTGTAAGATTGGAGGCGTAACTGATGTTCGGAGACTATGTGTTTGAGAAATCTGCTGCGCAATACACAGATAAAATCCTGCTTCTGGATGACGAGAATCTGAACAGCCGAGCGAATTACATATCTGCGTTCTCTGCACATGGTTTTGAAATCGTAAGGTACACCGACGATCTTACCTTCAGAATTGAGTACGAGGAAAAGATGAAAACCTCTGGTGGAAAGCTGGTCGTTGTTGCCCACACCGAGCAGTACATTCCTTATGATGTGCGTCGTAGATTATCTGCATATGTGGTTTCGCTGGAAAAGCTGTTTCCGAAACTGCATCCGGCAACGCTGAAGGATATGGATAAGGCTGGTCTTGATCTGCTGTGCGCAGTCTATCCTACAAATTTCGACGACCTTCGACAAAAGCAGGATACAGAAATGTTCCTGCGATTGAAGGTTTATGCCAGAGCTAATGTAAAGGCATATTTGAAGAAAACAGCCAATGGCCTTATTGATAAGACAAAAAATATCTCTCGATACAGCGATTGGTTTTCCATTGCAGCGGAAAAGGCTCAACTGGACGTAATGGCAGTTCAATACGATGTTGATGTTGACACGCAAGAAATTAACCGGCAATTCCAACAATATGCACTGGAGCAGTTCGGAAAGTTATCACAGAATATTGATAAGGCGTCACCGGTGCTGGTCAGCAAAGCAATGGACTATATGCACGGCCACAGCGATAAGTTCGTTGTGATTGTCATGGACGGTATGTCTGAATTTGACTGGAAGATTATCTCCAGTTCGTTTGTTGACTTGCCGTATGAAAAGTCATCGATGTTTGCGATGATACCAAGCACGACCTCCGTATCCCGTCAGTGCCTGTTGGCTGGCAAATATCCAAGCCAGCTAATGGAGCCGTGGAAACAGAGCAAAGAAAAAACAGAGTTTATAAATTGCGCAAAGGACCTTGGCTATTCCGATACGCAGATTGGTTATGAGCGAGGCTATGATGCGCAGTTCGGCTCCTTTGTAAGATGCGGAGCTGTAATCATAAATGATGTGGACGATATGGTTCACGCACAGACACAAGGCCGACTCGGAATGTTCAATGACATCACCGTGTTGTCGAATCAGAAAAAATTACTGGAGATGACACAGCGCTTCCGTACGGCTGGTTATGATGTATATATTACAGCTGACCACGGTAACACTACCTGCACCGGTCTTGGTAAACTTATGGGAACCGGCGTTGAAGTAGAAACAAAAAGCCGTAGAATGGTGGCACTGAAGGATTTTGCAGATAAGGCTGGATTGATTGAAAAACATGGCCTTATTGAATATCCGAAATATTATCTCCCAAAGGAATATGATTACCTGATTTGTGATGTTGGCGATTCTTTTGACGCCAAGGGTGACGATGTAATGACGCATGGCGGCATCACGTTGGATGAGGTGGTTGTACCTTTCATTAAAATAAAGGCGGTACAGAAGAATGGCTAAGATGGTAGGATTGTCCCGAAACCTGAAACTTCAATGGCTGAACAAGGTTGTAGAACTGGTTTTAGAAGGACATACGGAACAAGAAATAAAGGACCAATTGAATGAGTATTTGAGCTTTGAAATTGAAAGTCCTACAAACATTCGTAAAACCAGAGAAATCCTTATGAATATCTGGGTTTATGATAATGAGCTATCCCCAAAAATCAAGGCACCTGCGTTGGAGCTTATCAAGGCATACCCGGAATACGATTTGGTAATTCACTGGTGTATGATGCTGGCAGCGTATCCTGTTTTTGTGGATATGTGTAAACTCATCGGCAAAATGTCAGAGTTTCAGGATGAAATTACTCTGGCCCAGCTGAAACAGAAATTGTTTGATGAGTGGGGTGAGCGTACAACGCTGTTCCATTCCATTGATAAGCTGGTTGCTACATTGAAGGCGTTTGATGTAATGGTATGCAATAAGCCGGGTAAGTACCATGTGAATAAGCACAGAGTGAGTAATCCCAAAATCGTCGCATTTATGGTGTATGCTATGATGCTTGTTGATGATAGTGGTTACTACACCTTTACTGACATCAATTCGTCCACATATCTTTTCCCGTTTGAATACCAAATGGAAAAGGAAACTTTGTTTGAGGATGGCAGATTTGCAATGAACAATTTCGGAGGAGAATTGTCTATCTCCCTGAACGATTAAAACGGAAGGAGGCCAGTCAGATGCGTCAGTACACATGGGATGAATACTACGAAAAATTCTATGATTGGGCAGAAAGCACTCAGGTACGAAATCTGTCTGGCCTAACCTCGTTAGGTTCTGCTGATGAAGTCGGTGAAATCATCATCGAGCTGCAGGTCAATGTACCGGCGGCAAATCGGCTGCTCCGCAAAGCGGTCGAAGCGAAGCTGGCCTTTTCAGGCTCCGATCTGGTCGAGTTTGCCTGTATCAATGATAAGGCGCTGGCAATAGCAGCAGTGCGCAATTCGGCGGAGCGATTAACAGCCGAGGATATGGAATATCTGTACGGCGAGATTGATGATGAGGTCATCATCGAAATCTGCAAGCAGCGGAATATTCTGCTCCCGGAAGATTTGCGTGAAGAGGAAGAATACGAAGACGAAGAACCAGAGGAAATCGAAGAGGACGAGCCTTTGGAAGAAGTCGATATATATGTGGACGACTACAGTCCACCACCGAAACGGCCCGGTTTCTTTGCTACTTTGTTTGGTGTAATCGCTGGAGTCAGCATGGCCAGCGAATCTCAGCAACATAGGCACAACGGTCGCTGCAACGGAGACTGCGCTCATTGTCCACCGCACTATGGATACAGGTATGGACGCTGGTATTATGGCCACGATCATGTGCATGGATGCGAGTTTGGTGGCAATAAGGGCAGCGGCGGCATGGATTAACGGAGGACGGACATGTTCGGAAGGAAAAAGAAGCAAAAGGAACCTGTGTATGATGTTACCCAGAAGATAGCGAAAACTTGGTGGGGTGGTACAAAACTGGTTCCCACAACAAAATCAGAACAGAAGAAAATGAAAGCAGAAATTCTGAAAAGGAATCCTAATGCCACTGTTCTTGACAGCAAAGCCAAGAAGCAAAAGGAACTGGAGTGGATTGACCGCATTGAGGAATTTGATGCTTTCATGAATGACTGATACTTTTTAATTTTGCCATACTTTTTAATTTTACCTTTTCCGGGCCTGTCAGAATGCCATCCGGCACCGTCCGAGGCGGGTGAAAGACGCTGACAATAGAATAAATGCTGGGCTTCCACAGACGATAAACACTGTGAAAGTCCAGCAAATCAAGCCTTTTTCGGTATTTACACACCGGAGAAGGCTTTTTCTTTGTATCAAACATAGCGTCTTGATAGAAGCCGCATCTGGATACAGGGTCATCCTTATTACAATGTAGAAAATATTACCTCCTGAATGAAAATAATTGACAAAACCATATCAGCGTGGTAGATTTGAGGCTGCATGAATGATTTAAAAGAGTAAAGGCGGCGCTAATGAAACAGGTTTATAAGCTTAATACTACGATCCTGGAAGATCCGGAAACTTTTTTCGGTTTTTATGAAAAATTATCGGACAAACGCCGGCGAAAGATCGCTGGTTACCGGATGAAGAAGGATCAGATGCTGTCACTTGGAGCAGGAATTTTGATTGACAAAGGTTTGCAAAATTTTGGACTTCGTGAAGCAAAGGTAAGAATTGCAGAAGGGATGTATGGAAAGCCATATTTTCCTGATTATCCAGATATTCATTTTAACGTTTCCCATTCAGAACAAATGGTGATCGCCGTATTTGCAGATATAGAAGTAGGATGCGATATTGAATATACAGATGCGATTGATTTGAAGCTGGCGGAAAAATTTTTTTGCAGGTCTGAATATGAGTTTATTATGAAACATCAAAATCAGGAGAGGAAAGAAGCTTTTTACCGCGTTTGGACGATGAAGGAAAGCTTTATGAAAGCAGTTGGAAGCGGGATGATGCTTCCTATGAATGAATTTTATATAAAGATTGGCAGGCAGATACAGGTGGAACAGCGTTTTAATAACGAAGAGTATGGAATAGAGGATTGGAAAGAGGGGGAATATCATGCAGCATTTTGCTGGAACAGGGGAAAGAAGGTGACAGTGTGCGAATAGCTGTATGTGATGATATCCAAAAAGAGCTGGAAAAAATCCTGACGGCATTGGGTGTATATGAAAAGGCGCATCCGGAACTTTGTTTTGAAATTGATGAGTACAGTACGGCGATGGAGATCTTAGACGCTGTGGAAAAAGGAAAAGGATATGATATCGCCTTTTTGGACATTTGTATGCCGGAAATTCTGGGAACGGATATTGCAGGGGAGATGCTTTCCAAAAGTCCGGATATGGGGATTATTTTCCTGACGGTAAGCGACGAATATGCGGTGGAGGCGTTTGCAATGAACGCTACTCATTACCTGCTCAAACCTTTTTCGCAGGATGAATTTGATACAGCCATGGACCGTGCTGTTAAAAAAATGATGGATTGTGATATCATTTCCCTGTCCTGCGTAGATGGCGTGTACCGCATCCGCATTAATGAGATTGTATTCATAGAGTCGCAGGGTCATTATCTGATGCTGAGGCTTTCAGGCGGTGAGATTTTACGTATGCGTAAAAAAATAGTTCAGATGTTTGAGGAAATAAAGAAATATTCTCAATTTATCCAGGTTGGAGCTTCTTATATTGCAAATCTTTCCTTTGTGCGTAAAATTTCTGTTGATGCCATGAAAATGTATAATGGCGCAAAAATTCCCATTCCAAGAAGGAGCAGTGGGAACGTGCAGAAAGCGTATATGGAGTTCTGCCGGAATGAGGCGATGAAATGAGCGGGCTGTATCAGATTCCAGGATTACTCATTACAGCCTTGTGCCATGTAATTGTGATCTGCTATCTGTCTGAACACAAATACTCCCAAAAGAAATTTACACTTTATGGCGGTATGTACACAGCCGGTTTTGTCAGTATTGGCGGTTATGGATATGCAGAAAGGGGAACAGTTTTACTTTTTGCATATATTGTGATTGTAATATGCACATTTCTTTTTTCCTGTATTGTCTCACGAAGCTGCTTTGCTAAAAAGTGTTTTTTGTTCATTACCTACTTCTGTTTGTTTTCTGCCCTGGATAATGTCTTAAAGATCATGATTAGACTGTTTTGTCCCGGGATTTCTGCCCCGGTGGGATTTTACGTGGCAGTCGTACTGCGCAGCGTGGTTTTGCTGGCGGTATTAGCGCTGTATAAAAAATTTGCTGAGGCAATTCTGCTCTTTCTTGCAGACAAGAGAGACAGAAGATGGTGGAATCTGGCATTGGTTGCCCTGTTGTTCTATCTGCTGCAGGCTTCTATGAGTGTTTTGAATGTAAAGAACGTCATGTCGGATCTGCAGTTCATGGCAGTACTGTCCGTGATTAACTGCATGATGTATGCAGTATATTGGCTTGTGTTCAGCAACATCAGTTATATGAAAAAAGATACGGAAGCCGCCCTGGTATGTCAGAATGTGGAATATCTTTCCGCCCGTCTGTCGGCTCAGCAGAAGGCCGAAGAGGAACACCGCAGGCTTCGGCACGATATACGGTATTATCTTGAAACGATAGCAGAATATGCAAAAACTGGCGATACTTCCGCGATCCTTGCATATATCAGGGAATATGGCAATGAGGTTTCGGAAGCGGCGGTAAGGCAGTATTCCGTTAACAGGACGATAAACAATATTCTTTCTGTCTATGCGGGTAAGGCGAAAGAGAGGGGCATTGCCTTTTTGGTTAAGTGCAATGTGAAAGCAGAACTGGCTGTACGGGATATTGATCTGATTGCTCTTTTGGGAAATCTGTTTGAAAATGCCCTGCACGGATGCCAGAGATCACAAAAAGAGAAATTATATATTGAAATCTATATTCACATGCAAAATAGCAGGCTGACGATTGTCTGCGACAACATCTGCTCCGATGACTTAGAGTTGTCCGGCAGCCTGCCTGAAGGTAAAAGTATCGGGATCTCCAGTATGCTTGCCGTCTGCCGGAAATATGACGGCGGTCTGGAGTATAAGACAGAACATGGAATCTGCTCTGTTTGTGCAGTTTTGAATCTGTAAATGCCGTGTTCAAACGTATTTTTTATCGCAACCTATATTTTTGAACAGGGGGCTGTTGTAAAAGTAGATGAATAATCTACTGGAGCAGCAGCTCCGTTTTTTACCCCAAAAACAGAAAGGCTTTCTTTTCACATTAGGGATAATAGACCGGATGTCAGCCAAATTTGCCGGAAAAGCAGCCAAATTTGACAAGTTTAGTAATTTGGATGGATTATTTGTTATTATATGTCCTAAAGCGGTACTATAAAAACGAGAGAGACAAATTGTATGTTAGGCGGTTCTGTATATATAGCATTTATTCGGTTTGCGGTTAGCCTTGCAGGGGTAATTTTAATGTTTTCCAGGATCAGTGAATCCCGGTTTGGCAGGAAAAAAACAATCGTTTGTTATGGATGTTTCAGTGTGGTGGTACTTATATTGGCGTCTGCCTGGTATGTGGCGGACTGGAAAAGCTGCGTGCGGATCGTGGCGTTTGCGATGTATACATGTTTTGCAGTAGTAGCCATAATTTTAAGCAGTGATTCTGTGTATCTGTCTATTTATAAACTTGCGTTGACGTTTTACCTGCTGGCGGTTTTTCTGGTTGGCGGACTGGAAGTCGCCATCATTTTTTTTGACCGTAATATATGGGCGGATATTATCGCGCGCGTGATCCTGATTCTGTTTATGATTATTTACTGTGAAACATTAACTTCTGAGTGGCCAAAAAAGCGCAGACTACCCCTATACAAACTTTAATGGTTTTTTTGAACCTAACTGGAAAACTTATACGGCAACTACAGGAGCTTCCCAG
>CAJTDX010000038.1 GCA_910575155.1 Lachnospiraceae bacterium | reverse complement strand
CTCGTCAATGATGAGCAGGAAGCCTTCATTGGTATTGAAAAACTCCCGGATACGGTTGACCCTTTTCCATATCGTTCCGCCATACCCTCTAGGGAGCCCTATCCCGTTTTCAATGGCTTCCACCAAGTCCCGGCAAGCCATGGTGTCATCACACTCAATGTATGCCACCCTCGGCAGCTCTGCATATTTCTTCAGGGCATGGGTCTTTCCCTGACCGGACTTCCCAACGATTATCCCAAGCCCCATATACTCCTGACATGCCTGACAAACTCCGATAGTCTGCACAAAATCCCGGCTCTCAAAAAACTCTACCTTCTTTTTGAGGATGCCTGCCTTGCCTCCCTCCGGTGCCTGACCGCCTTCCATCCCTCCGGATGCCTCAAGGAACTCCCTGACCTTCTTTTCCAGTTCGGTAGGGTCACTTGCATACTTCCCGTTGAGGTATTGGCTAAGTGCCGCCCTTGAGTAGTTCATCTTGAGGGCTGCCTCCGCCTTGGTCATCTTCAGCTCCGCCAGTCTCTCGTTCATCTGCTCCGCCAGTGTCTTCTCCGCTTTGTAGGTATTCAATGCTTCCATAGTTACAACCTTCCTTTCCTTTTCCTTCACTAAAACCTAACCTTGTCTTCCTGTCATCCGCCTATCGCTCTAAGCTTCTTGAGTGCGTTCTCCGCCTGCCTGCTCATGTATTCGCTGTCCCCTTCAGCCTCTTCCCTGCTTTCCGCCCGGAAGCCCTGCTGATAGGTTCTGTCCTTCGGGAGTGCTATGACTTTTGCCGCCTTCTCCTGCTTCTTGCCGCCTATCATCAGGTCAATGCCGCCAGTTGTCTCATTGAAGCCAACATACTGCTCATTGAGCTCCTCAAACGGTCTCCTTGCCTCCTCAAGCCTTTCCCTGTCACGCTTCTGCTGCCTCTTCTGCATCTTCAGGTGTTCCTCAAGGGCTTTCTGCGTGACCTTCGGTGCTATCTGAAGGAGTTCCTGACAGTACGCCTCACAGATACGCTTGCCCTTCTGGTCAAAGACGTACAGGACAGCCATGTCATCCGGGTCATACTTGATGTCAACCTTCCGCCCGATATAGTCACACAGCTCATCGGAGCGGTACTCATATCCCCATTTGGTGATGCCTATGTTGCGGACAAGCACGTTTTCTGACTTCATCATCAGCATGGTTGCATAGCTCTTAGGCGGTGCCGCCTTGAAGTACCTGTCCTCATTCATAAAGCAGTCATAAGGCTTTTTGTAGGTCTCCCCCATCTTCTTGAGCCCGGAGTGCTCCGTGTGCATGTAGACCGTTGTAAGCCACTCATGCCACTTTTCATAGAACTCTTCCAGTGTCAGGAGCTCTCCCCTCTCAAGCATCCGCTTGATGTCCTTCTCCACCTTGTCAGAAGTCTTGGAGCCCGTAAGCGTTCCCGTGTAGGATTTCATCCAACGGGTGAACTTATTGCAGACGGTACGGAAGAACCGCTCTATCTGCCCTTTGCTCCATGGCTCATAAGGCAGTGCCCGGTGGTCATCCTTGATGCCTATGCTCTTGTAGAAGCCCTGTGTCTCATTGTCAAAGTTCAAGCCGCTCCGGTCATTCCGGTCTCTTCCCGTCATGGTCTTGGCTGTATAGTCCTTGCCATTGTCTATGTAGAGGTACTCCGGAACCCCTCCCGGCTCTGAATAAATCATCTTGAGGAGGCTCTGCTTCAGGATGTCGGAGTTGGCATCCTTGCAGAGGACATCACCCATGATGACCCTGCTCCGCATGTCCACCCATGCCGCCAAGTGCGGCTTGATTGCTATGACCTTGCCATTGGGCTGCTTATAGCTCACCCAACAGTCAAAAGTATGCTCATCACCCATAACTATCTGCATCACCTGAAGCCCTTTGGTATCCCGGCTCCCCTTCACCATGACCTTGTTCTTGTATTCACGGGTGCCACGGGATGCAAGGAAGTAGGCGTTCCTCATGTTCTCATCCTCCATGAGATAGTTGATATACCTCACCACCGTCTGATAGGATGGTATCTTCTCCCATTCCGGCATCCCGGCTGTCAGGTTGATGTTTGCAATGGCTGTCAGCTTCTCATAGAGCATCTCACGGGTGCCTTGGTTCCGGGCAAAGTCCTCATTGAACCATATGTTTTTGATGACCTGCTTGACCTCCGGCTTGATGCTTGGGAAGCATCCGGTCTCCTTTGGCTTCCGGCATAGGCAGAGAACCTTGAAGAACTCATACCCTGCCCCTTCCTCCTTCTGAAGCTTGTCCGCCCATGCGGATGCCTCAAGGTATGCCTTGGTGTATCGGTACAAAGTCCTCTGCCCCTTCCCAAGGTGCTTCTGTGCGAACTCTTCAGCGTACTTTGTCCGGTCTCCCTCGTCATACTGAAGGAACTTCCTGACCACGTTCCCAAGCTCCACAGCCTTGTAGTATCTCTCCTTGTAGTTTTCAATGTACCAGTCAATGTCCATGTTCACATACCATGGTACTTCCGGCTTCTGCTCTGCTGTCTCCTGCCCTTCCGGAACCCCTTCCGTGAAGGATTTCAGCTTTTCCCTTTCCTTCCATGCGTTCCTTGCCTGTTTGGATAATGAGGAGACTGCCACAAGCACCACATCTTTTCCGCCCGTTTCTGACTTTTCGGTCTTGGTTTCAAAAGCCTGTTTTTTTCTTGACAGCCTCTGTGCCATTGTTTTATATTTGACCCCTTCCAGCTCCGCCGCTTCAGCCAATGTGACATATGCTTCAGCCAATCATCTCACCTCCTTCATGCCACCATCTCAATTTCCAGTATCCTTGATATTGCTTCAATGTATTTCTTACCACTACGCTCACCGACTAAAATCTTGTGGATATACTGCTTATTGCATCCAAGCAAAGCAGCAAGCTCCACCTGTGTCATGTTCTTGTCTATGAGCCTTTTCCTGACTTTCCTCCCAAAGGGTGTCAGCCTCGTCTGCTTTGTTGCCATCTGCTCACCTCACATCAAAGGCTCTTTGATACAATCTTTGTCCTTGGTTTCTGACCAACCTTTTTCAATGCTGTCCGGCTTACTACCTCCAAAGTATCAGGAAGGTTTTTCACTACAAGCCAGTTTTCCGGTATCAGTCCATGAGCCTTCATAATTTTTTTCTGCTCCCGTGTAGGGGCTTTCCCATTCTTCACTCGTTCCGTTCCTCCTGTTTTCTCATTTCTCTGCTACCCTGAACCGAGTGACTTTCTTTGTGCCGGAGAACTCCGGCTGTTGAGATTTTCTAAGAAATTTGATATGCTTATTGGGTTACAAGTAACCCCTTGCAAGTAATAGTATATATGCTAATTAGCATAATGTCAATGACTTTTTCATCTTATTAGCATATTTATATTCTATTTAGCAGAAAGTGAGGTAAATATGGACGATATGAAGAGTATAGGTAGCAGGATTTTAGGGAGAAGAAAAGAACTGCGACTCACACAGACTGATATATACAATAAATGTGGGCTTGCTACAGGTGCCCTTAGTAAAATAGAGAATGGAATAAGAGTACCCTCTTGTACAATTTTTTATGACTTAGCATGTGCCTTGGATTGCAGCATGGATTGGTTAATGACCGGAAAATATGCTAATGAGCATAATATCAATTTATGCCAAAAGGAAGAAAATTTCTTGAATGGTTTCCGGGAACTGTCTGAAGATGACCAAGAGGAACTCATGGGACTATTGGAGATGAAACTCCGGAAGACCCACAAGGCAAGAGAAACAAGTGCAAAATCATCCGGATTGACAAATACAGAAAAGGGTAGCATGGTTGGATAATTTTTTTGATTTTTTTGGGTTACTTGTCACCCAAAAACTGTAGAATTGTTTTTCAGGAAAACATTTCCCCAAAATGGGCTAAAAGCTTGTAAAACAGGGCAATTCTACACATATAATTTCAACGCTCCATTTTGTAGAATTGATTTTATCCAATCCTGCACCCACATGCCGGACACTGATGCCGACAAGTAACGCCTATTTTTTCAAGCGTTACTTTCAAAAAACCTTTTATTTATGGGGGTTTTTGCGGTACTAACCCATGTTTCTAATTCTAAATCAGTAACGCAATAACGCCTCGTTATAACGCTTTTACTATTTTCAAGTACGAAAATCTAATGTATAATATCATTACAACCTTAAAGAACGGAGGAAAGCCGCAGAAACCCTATAAAATCAATGCTTCCTTGCACTCTCCTCCGTTCTCCTTCCTTAAACACATATAAAAAAGCATCTTAACAGCCTATTCACAAAATCGCTGTCAAAGATGCTTTATTTTGTCCCTCTTAAATTCGCCACAACCCTATATTTCACGGGGTTTCCCGGCATTTCCCACCCCCTCACGGATGTTCCCACTTATAAATCCCTTTTTGTCATTTATTCTGTTAAGTTACAATCCAACTACTAACATCTTTATTTTTTCATCCTGCAAAACTGCCTCACATTTACAGACTTCCAATACCAATGCACAATCCGTCTGAATCCATATGCCATATAAAACATGACTTTCCGGCATCAAAACAGCAAGAATAGTTATTCAAAAAGAAGCCGCACCCTCTCATATCCAAATAAACAAAAATAAATGCGATACAGCCCAAAAGCCATATCGCATTTTTATTTCATTTTTATAAATCTTTACAACTCTGCATAAAATCTGTTCCATTTGGTACAAAATTGGTACAAAAGTACAATTTCACATCTTCAAAAACCTTACAAGCTCGCACAATATAAGCATTTTACTTATCCAGGCTCTTCATCGTCGGGAACAACAGCACATCCCGAATCGCCGGCGAATTCGTCATCATCATTACCATACGGTCAATCCCATATCCAATCCCCCCCGTAGGCGGCATCCCTATATTCAATGCATTCAGGAAATCTTCATCCGTATGGTTCGCCTCGTCATCTCCGGCGGCAAGCAATGCTTCCTGCGCCTCAAAACGCTCTTTCTGATCAATCGGATCATTCAATTCTGAGTAGGCATTCGCCATCTCCCAACCATTCATAAAAAATTCAAATCGCTCTACATATTCCGGATTATCGGGCTTTTTCTTGGTCAGCGGAGAAATCTCAACCGGATGATCCATCACAAACGTAGGCTGAATCAAATGATCTTCCACATACTCTTCAAAAAACAGATTTAAAATATCACCTTTCTTATGTCTGGCCTCATATTCAATGTGGTGTTCATCGGCAAGCTTCTTTGCTTCTTCCGTATCCTTAACCTGATGAAAATCCACATCAGCATATTTTTTCACCGCATCCACCATAGTAATGCGTTCAAAAGGTTTAGACAAATCCATCTCATGCTCGCCATAGGTGAGAATCTCAGAGCCTGTCACTTCCTTTGCCACATACCGGTACAAATTTTCCGTCAAATCCATCATGCCATAATAATCCGTATATGCCTGATACAGCTCCATCAGTGTAAATTCCGGATTATGCCTGGTATCGAGTCCTTCGTTACGAAATACCCTGCCGATCTCATAGACACGCTCCATGCCCCCCACAATCAAGCGCTTCAAATAAAGCTCCAAAGAAATGCGCAGCTTCAAATCCTCATTCAATGCATTAAAATGCGTTTCAAACGGTCTTGCCGCCGCTCCTCCGGCATTGCTCACCAGCATGGGAGTCTCTACTTCCATAAATCCCTGGGAATCCAGAAAACGGCGGATACTACTGAGAACTTTCGAACGTTTGATAAACGTATCCTTTACTTCCGCATTCATAATCAAATCTACGTAACGCTGACGATATCTGGCGTCTGTGTCTGTAAGACCATGATACTTCTCAGGCAGAATCTGAAGGCTCTTGGAAAGAAGCGTTACTTCCTGCGCATGAATGGAAATTTCGCCAGTCTTGGTCGTAAACACTTCGCCTTTAATTCCCAGAAGATCTCCCACATCATATTTCTTAAAATCTTTATAACTGTCCTCGCCGATATTATCCCTTGCCACGTATGCCTGAATACTTCCCTGTAAATCCTGAACGTTACAGAACGAGGCCTTTCCCATCACACGTTTGAACATCATTCGTCCGGCAATACTGACAGTTTGTCCTTCCAAAGTGTCATAATTGTCCCTGATTTCCTGACTGTGGTTTGTAACCTCATATTTCGTAATCTGAAAAGGATCCTTACCATTATCCTGTAAATCCTTTAATTTGTCATGGCGAACCTTCAACAACTGGTTCAAATCCTGTTCTGGCGACTGATTATTCTGTCCCATCTTATTTTCCTCCATTCTGTACGCTCTTTTGGCATCTTACGCCCCTTAAATACGGCGGCAGTCTGTAAAACTATAAATAAAGCTTAATTCGAACGCTGGATTTCCAATACTTTATATTCCAATACGCCTGCCTGTGTCTCTATCTTTACATGATCCCCCACTTTTGCACCAATCAATGCTTTTCCTACCGGTGATTCATTCGAAATCTTCCCCTGTAAGCTGTTTGCTTCCGTGGAGCCCACAATTTTATATTCCAGCTCCTCATCAAATTCACAATCTAAGATTTTCACCTTACATCCTACATTGATCTTATCCAGATCCACCTCGTCCTCTACGACAACTTCAGCATTTTTCAGTATTTTTTCAATTTCTTCAATTCTTGCCTCAATATCCCGCTGCTCATCCTTAGCCGCATCGTATTCTGCATTTTCCGAAAGGTCTCCCTGTTCTCTTGCTTCCTTGATCTTCTGGGCGACTTCCTTTCTCTTTACCACCTTAAGGTCATGCAGCTCTGTCTCCAGTTTCTGCAAACCTTCATACGTCAATAAGTTTTTCTTTTCCATAATACTACACCTTCCTAAATACAATATAAAGGAATTCCAGATACTTCTTTTACAGACAAAAAGAACCTCAGGAAATCCCCTTAACAATCACAGTATTATAACCGATAGGTATGGAAATGTCAAGATTCTGCAAGCTTCCCACGCGATTCCATTTTCGCTTAAATACCGGAATGTACAAAATATGTTCCCGCATATAATTCCGGGAACAGTCTCCCTGTTCTTCCAGGTCTAAAATTACATTAATATCCTCAAGCATATCCTGCCCCTTTGGCAATATCTGCACCACCAGACCGCTTTCCTCATACATTCTGTGAATATAATCTGAAAAATATGCAGGACGGTCTGAGGAAATCCGCAGAAAATTCAAGTCCTCTGAGAGCTGCTCTAATACCACTGCCGCCGGATCTTCATCCAGCAAAGATTCCGGAGGCGTATCTGTATCAATCAGCAGAGGGCGGAAATCCCGATAAGAAAGCTGATACATGGGCAGCAATTGTTCCATAATACTGCGCAGTTTCGGCAAATATGGATTCCCTCTCTCATCTTCCTCATAATCGTCTGAATCTTTTGCTGTTTTCAAACATCTGTCTTTCTTCCTGTTGTGCAGATATGCCTTCCATCGTGCGAACCAGCGCTCCCCCTGATTTTCTCTCCCCTTTCGCTTTCTCATAATAACCTCCCATTATATTCCTGTTATCAGGTATGTCCTTCTTCACCAATATATGAAGCACATCCTTCCTCCATGACAGATATTACTCCAACGGTTAAATATCGCGGAAATTCAGGCAAGTGAAAACTGTGATATTTAACCGCCGGAGTAATATAACGCAAGGCAGAGAGAATTTTTATAACTCCGGTTTCTGCAGGACTTTACGGAACAATTCTTCAAGCTCCTGATAAGACTCAACTTCATTTATCCTGCCCCTGAGTTTTGCTGAATTTTTATAACCGCTTGTATACCACGCGGCATGTTTGCGCATTTCCCGAATACCCATGATCTCGCCTTTCCATGCAATCTGATTTCTGGCATGGCGCAGAATCATTTCTACTACTTCCTGTACATCTGGTTTTTGCAGAATCGTCCCTATTTCAAGATAGTAAAGAATCTGCCGGAAAATCCAGGGATTTCCCTGAGCTCCCCTGCCAATCATAAAACCGTCGCAGCCTGTCTGCTTCTTCATCGCCTCTACATCCTCACCCGACAGCAAATCCCCGTTTCCCAGCACAGGAATGGAGACGGCTTCTTTCACCTGACGGATAATATCCCAGTCTGCTTTTCCCGCATAATACTGCTCTCTGGTTCTTCCATGAACTGCCACTGCCGCCGCTCCCGCTTCTTCCGCAATTCTGGCAATCTCCACGGCATTGATATGTTCCTCGTCAAATCCTTTGCGTATTTTCACCGTCACTGGTTTGTGGACTGCTTTTACCATCTTTGAAACAATTTCATAGACCAGGCGGGGCTGTTTCATCAGGGCGGAACCTTCTCCATTATTTACCACCTTAGGCACCGGGCACCCCATGTTGATATCCAAAATATCAAATGGACGCTCCTCTATGCGTTTTGCCATTTCACTCATAATATCCGGATCCGCGCCAAACAACTGCAGAGACACCGGACGTTCTTCCGGCGCCGTAGTCAGCAGCTTTTCCGTATTTTTACTGCGGTAATAAATACCTTTGGCGCTTACCATCTCCATGCACAGAAGCCCTGCTCCCTGTTCTTTGCAGAGTATGCGAAATGGCAGGTCGCAAACCCCTGCCATTGGCGCCAGAACTAAATTATTTTCTAAAACCACATTGCCAATTTTTAATTTCTCCATGATCTGGTATGATTCCTTTTATCTGTTCTGCTTATTGTAGATAAGTCTCAGGCCCTGAAGCGTCAGGGTCGGATCATATATATCAATCGTATCCGTCTCGCTGGCAATAATCGTGCCAAGACCTCCCGTTGCCACCACTTTGAGATTCTCATAGCCTGTCTCTTTTTTTGTCTGTCTGATAATATACTCTGTCTGTCCAATCTGCCCGTATACCAGCCCCGCCTGCATACTGCTGATCGTCTCTTTTGCCAGAATACTGCCTGGCTTACGGATTTCAATTTCCGGAAGTTTCGCCGCGTCTTCCCACAATGCTTTTGCGGAGGTACGTATTCCAGGCGCCGTCACCCCGGATACAAAGGCTCCCGTCTCATCTACCAGATCATAAGTGGTTCCTGTTCCAAAATCAATGACAAAAACCGGACCGCCGTACAGTTCATATGCCGCCGCCGCATCTACGATCCGGTCCGCACCGATTTGTTTGGGATTTTCCGTGGCGATGCGGATACCCGTCTTAATTCCCGACTCTACCACCACCGGATGAATATCAAAATATTTAATAAAAGCGCTCAGCAGAGAATGCATCACATTTGGAACTACCGACGCTATAATGACATCCCGCACATGTTCATAGGAAATACCGTTTTGTACCAATAGCTCCCGAATACAGATGCCATATTCGTCGGAAGTCCGCTGCAGCTTCGTTGTAATACGAAACGTTGCCTCCAGCTTATCCCCATCAAAAACCCCAAAGGTAAAATTTGTATTTCCCACATCAACCACTAATAACATTTTTAATCCTCCAAATATTCTTCACTTAACACTTCTCCCAGAAAAAACACTCTGTAATACATTTCCAGAGATTCCAGCAGTTCCTGTTTCAACTGCTGAAGCTGCTTGATTTTAAGTACGCTTCCGATATCATCATAGAGAAGATCTCCCTCGTCTGCCGCAGTCTGAAAATGCAGCCTGCCTTCCCCGTCGAAAATCAAAGTCAATGTACCTCCGATATCCTCCGTATAAAGAACGCACATGATTCTCAATTCATCCCTGATTGCTTCCGGCAGAGAGGCAAATTCTTCATTGAGATAATATTTTTTTGTATATGCGCTGGAACCGCACAATACGACTTCTTCCTGTTCCATTTTCCTCTCCTTACACATAACCGTAAATGCCCCGCACAGACACTTCGCCAGAAGAAACTTTAACCTGCTCTCCATCTCTCTCTACCAGAAGCTGTCCTCGCCGGTCAATGCCAAGAGCACGTCCCTCATACTCTCCCAGAGGATCCAGTACCCGTACGTTAGCGTTTCTGTTTACCAGCATATCATTGTATTCTTCCATCAGCGCTGATAAATCCTGCGTTTGAAGATACGTCTTATAATATAATTCAAACTGCTCTAACACTGCGCCTAAAAGCTGCGCCCTGGAAATTTCAGAATTTTGCCCTGTCTGCTGCATTTCCAAATCCAGCGAAGTAGCTGTCTTTGCAATTTCCTCCGGAAACTCCCTGTGATGCACATTGATTCCGGTTCCCACAACTATATGGTTAACATAATCAATCTGCGCGCTCATCTCCGTCAAAATACCAACAATTTTTTTGCCATGCAGTACAATATCATTGGGCCACTTAATCTGAGGCTGTAAGCCGGTTGCCTGATGAATTCCCCTGACCACAGCCATAGCTTTTACCAAAGTCAGCATAGGGGCGTTCTCCGGATCTATTTCAGGTTTTAGCAAAATAGTAAAGAACAGCCCTGCTCCATGTGGGGAACTCCAGCTCCTTCCTCTGCGTCCTCTGCCTGCCGTCTGCATATCTGCCACTACCACTGTTCCATGCCAGTCATCCTCTCCAGGTTCCTCTGCAATGCGCTTTGCTTCTGTATTGGTAGAATCCAGTTCATCAAAATAACGGATGGATTTGCCCAGCCATTTTGTATGAAGCTGGCTGGCAATCTCGCTTTCTGACAATATATCTGGCACTGCCAGTAAATGATAACCTTTATTCTGAACTGCCTGAATCAGATATCCGGCCTCTTTCAACTGTTTTATTGCCTTCCACACGGCAGTTCTGGAAACTCCTAACTGTTCGCACAATTCCTGGCCGGACACGTAGTGATCCTGATTCTGCCGCAGCGCCTGTAAAATCTTTGTTTTCATTCTTCCCTCTATTCTGTGCCGCTATCGTCATAAACAGACTACTTTATCATTCCTTATTTCAACGTTGCATACATAATTGCTTTTATACTGTGCATCCGATTCTCGGCTTCATCAAATACCACCGACTGGCTGCCCTCAAATACTTCGTCTGTAACCTCAATCTCTGTCAGTCCAAATTTCTCATAAACCTGCCTGCCAATTGTAGTCTTAAGATCGTGAAATGCCGGAAGACAGTGCATAAAGATAGCCGTTTCCTTCGCATAATCCATGACTTTTTTATTTACCTGATAGGGCATTAATTCCTGGATGCGCTCTGCCCATACCTCATCCGGCTCTCCCATAGATACCCATACATCCGTATAAATCACATCCGCGTCCCTGACGCCCTCTTCCACATGTTCAGTGAGGGTAATGGACGCTCCTGTCTTCCCGGCAATTTCCCTGCAGGTATCCACCAGTTTCTGATCCGGAAAATATGTTTTACTGGTACACGCCACAAAATCCATGCCCAGTTTTGCACAAGTTACCATCAGAGAATTTCCCATATTATAACGGGCGTCTCCCATATATACAAACTTTACTCCCTTAAGACGCCCCAGCTTTTCTTTTATGGTCAGCATATCCGCAATCATCTGGGTAGGATGAAACTCATTGGTCAGCCCATTCCAGACCGGAACACCTGCGTATCTGGCAAGCTCTTCCACAATCTCCTGACCAAATCCCCGATATTCAATGCCGTCAAACATGCGCCCCAGAACCCTTGCGGTATCTTTGATACTCTCTTTTTTTCCAATCTGAGAACCAGAAGGGTCGAGATATGTCACATGCATTCCCAGATCATGCGCCGCCACCTCAAAGGAGCAGCGGGTTCTGGTGCTTGTCTTTTCAAAAATCAGCGCAATATTTTTGCCCTTTAATTCATCATGAAATATTCCCTGCTTTTTCTTCTGTTTTAATTCTGCTGATAAATCAATAAGATATGTAATTTCTTCCGCTGTAAAATCCATTAATTTTAAAAAATTACGTCCTTTTAAATCCATATTATCCTCCTGTAACAACATAGCGGACTGTCATTTGAACGGACAGCCCGCTGCTTTTGCTTAGTTCTCCTTTGCAATCTCTGTAATGGCTTTTGAAAGACCTGCAATCCCCTGTATTTCAGAGGGAATAATAATTTTGGTAGCCTTACCGTCCGCCGCCTTCATAAACGCTTCCAGGCTTTTGAGCTGTAAGACCGCGCTGTCAGGCGCTGCCTCTCTTAAGAAACGGAGACCATCGGCATTCGCCTGCTGAATCCGAAGAATTGCCTCTGCCTGCCCTTCTGCTTCCCGCATGGTGGCCTCTTTCTTTGCCTCCGCGCGAAGGATTGCCGCCTGTTTCTCTGCTTCCGCATCCAGAATCGCCGATTCCTTTTTACCCTGCGCCACCAGCACAGTAGCCGTTTTCTCTCCTTCTGCCTGGGTAACTGCGGCACGGCGTTCCCGCTCTGCTTTTGCCTGCTTCTCCATAGAATCCTGAATCTGCTGAGGCGGAATAATGTTTTTCAGCTCTACACGGTTGACCTTAATTCCCCAGGGATCCGTCGCCACGTCCAGAGAAGCTCGCATCTTTGTATTAATCAGCTCTCTGGAAGTCAGCGTTTCATCCAGCTCCAAATCACCAATAATATTACGCAGCGTAGTAGCGGTCAGATTCTCAATCGCCATAATCGGATTTTCCACGCCGTAAGCAAAGAGCTTGGGATCGGTAATCTGAAAATAGACCACCGTATCAATCCGCATGGTTACATTATCTTTGGTAATCACCGGCTGTGGAGCAAAATCCACCACCTGCTCTTTCAAAAGTACACGTTTCGCCACCCGGTCAATAAAAGGCACTTTAAAATGCAGTCCCACGCCCCAGGTTCCCTGGTAGCCGCCCAGACGCTCTATGACAAGAGCATGCGCCTGAGGTACAATCTTGACACAGGACGATATAATAATCAACGCAAACATAATCAGCAATACAATCACTAAAAATCCTATTCCATTTTCCATATTCTGTCCCTCCGTTTTCCTTATATAATCTGCACTGTTTACTTCTCAGCAAACTGCGGTTTTACCTTTACCAACAGTTTTACCCCGCTGATTTTTACAATCTCCACATGCGTATCTTTAAGTATTACCTCTTCACTTACAGAACGCGCCGTCCACTCCTGCCCTTCCACACTGACCAGTCCCTGTGCCCGGAGATTATCAATATCCTCAATAACAACTCCTGTCAGTCCCAGCAGGCTCTCGGCATTGGTACGGATTCTGTCTTTATTAAGAAATTCCACTGCAAAAGGTCTTGTAAGCGCCAAAAGCAGCACCGACACCACTATAAATACTATAAACTGAACTACCAGATTCGCTCCCATCAGACTGGCTGCAAATGCTGCCAGCGCTCCGCCGGCAAACCAGATCGTAGTAAGCCCAAGGGTGATAATCTCAATCACCGCCATCACAACAATTACAATTAACCAGAAAATACCATCCAAAAAGTTCTCCTCCTTTCAGATTGATTCTTCATTTCTTTAGTTATATTACTATATTTTCCCTAAGAATACAATCTTTAATCAGAGATTGCCACTGATTTACAAAATCGAACAGAGATGCTTCATTTTCCCCGCCCGCGCGCCGGGCGTCTGTCATCTTCCTGACAGATTTCATCCGGACGCCCGTGTACATACAAAAAGGACAGGTATCAACTACCTGCCCAGTCAATTTAGATCTATGATATTTTTAGCTTAGAAGAATACATGATTTCCAATCACAATACCCTGTGCAGAACCTGCACGCCGGAAACTTGTAGCTCCTCCCACATTATCCGCGCCGTTAATCGCTTCCTGTGCCGCGCTCATGCAGCTTCCGCTGACGCCGCTTGCCAATACGCTTGCCAGCGCTCCGCTGGAAGCCGGAGTAAACTGCCCGCTCTGATAGATTACACCGGAAATACTTCCTGCATAACCTGCACGGAGACGATTCATCACAACTGCTCCAACTGCAATCTGTCCCTCATAAGGTTCGCTGCCTGCTTCACACTGAATCAATGCTCCCAAAAGAGTCACGTCATCATAAGATGCCGATACCGCGCCTTTCTGCTGAGTTCCGCTGCTCTGCTGCGCAGCCGCTTTTTCTGCCTCTGCCGCTGCAATCATTGCCTGCTCTTCTTCAATGGAAATTGCTTTTCCCAGCTCTAATTCCACATTTACAAATTCAGCGCTGATATAACCTGTCTGATCATCCACCTTAACAGGAATCCAGCCTTCAATCTGTTCTGCTTCTTTATTAACTTTAATCTTTCCTTCTTCTTCCAATACATCCAAGATCTTTACATCTTCTTCTGCAGAGGGAGTTTCTCTTACTCTTACGCCGCCGGTTACCGCTGTTGCATAAGTCGTTCCCAGCTCATTGGCAAGCGCTTCTGCTTCCAGCCCTGTGACGCAGAATTCATTCTTCACATAACCTTCCACACTTCCGGAACGGATTTTGGTCCATTCCTCTCCCTGTTCCAGAATATCTGCTGCGGCTCCTTTGTGAAGTTTTCCAGCAAGCTCTGCTTCACTGGACGCCTCTGTACGAACATTTAAAAATTCCTCTACATTTGGCATCAACTTCTCTGCCCATGGAGAAACTTCCTGGGTACCAGTTTCAGCAATCTGCTCCTCTGGCTTCACACATGCTTCTGCCTCCTGCGCCTGTACTTCTTCCGCCTTTTCTTCCTCTGCCTTGGCAGTTTCCTGTGCTTTTGCCGTTTCTTCCGACTTGGCTGTTTCCTGCGCTTTTGCCGTTTCTTCCGACTTGGCTGTTTCCTGCGCTTTTGCCGTTTCTTCTGCTTTTGCTGTTTCCTGTGCTTTTGTTATTTCCTCTGCTTTTACAGCTTCTATTGCTTTCGCTGTTTCTTCTGGCTTCAAGACTTCTTCTGCCCTGGCAGGCTTTTTCGCTTTTGCCGTCTCTTCTGACTTCGCTGTTTCTTCTATTTTAATAACTTCTTTTGACTTTGCCGTTTCCTGCTGCTTCTTTCTATCTGCCGCCTTCACATTTTTCTCTGCCTTAGCCTTCTTGTTTTCAGACTGAGATTTTTCAGGCAGCGTCTCTACTGTGGCTGCTACCACATTAATATGCTTTCTCTGCTTTGTTACATTTTCATTACGATTTTCTGTAGGCTCTGCTGTCAATTCTATGATCTGGCTATCTATATCTGCATTGGCCGGCACATAAACGGGCACTGCTGTAAATGCCAGAGCCAGTGAAAATGCTGCAACCACACCGCTTTCCATAACCTTCTTATCGAATTTCATGTTAACCTCCTGAGATTTAAAAACAACTTTGTTACAGGTTTGTAATTTTAATCAAACAATTTTCGTTCAAAAATATTAAATATGTTACAAACTTATTACACTATAGCAAAATCTTCGTAAATTGTCAAGTTCCTCCTTCTTATGAAAATATAACTATTTTTTACAATTTTCTTACAACAAATTATACAAAATGCTGTAACAAACTCTCCAAAAGCTATTTTTCCAGCCTTCTGAGTCTCTGTATCTATACAAATTCTTTACATTATTGTACCCAATGTAAAACAAAATATAAATTTCTTTAAAAATTAAAAAGAGTACCGCTGTATCATTACGACCAATGATAAAGCGGTACTCTTGTTTCATACAATATTAATAAATTGCCCTCGATGGACAGGCTTTCTTACATGCCCCGCAGCGAATACATTCCGGATGATTTGCATTCTGAACAGGATCTGCCTGCATCTTACATACTTTAGCGCAGACGCCGCAGCCTGTGCATTGATCCTGATCCACCCGGTAACGGAACACAGAAACAGGATTAAATACAGAGTAAACTGCCCCTAATGGACATATGTATTTACAAAACGGACGATATATTACGACTGACAGGAAAATTGTCGACAGCAGCAGTATATTTTTCCAGGCGTACAGCCATCCCAAAGCGCCCTGCATAGATTTATTCAGCAGTACCAGAGGAATTCCTCCCTCCAGAGTGCCCGCCGGACAGATCAGCTTGCAAAAATAAGGCGCTCCCTGCCCCAGAAGATCCACCAGAAACATCGGCATAAGAATTACAAATACCAAAAGTATTACGTATTTCAATTTTCTTAACAGCCTGTCTCCTTTAAACGTTTTGATTTTTTTGGGAAAGGGAATTTTATGCAGCAAATCCTGAATCAGTCCGAATGGGCACAGCCAGCCGCAGACAAATCTTCCCATCAAAGCGCCCACAAACATTAAAAAACCTGCCGCATAAAATGCAAATTTAAAATTCCAGTTGCCAATCACCGCCTGCATGGCTCCAATTGGACAGGCGCCCACTGCCCCGGGACAGGAATAGCAGTTTAAGCCGGGCACGCAGAGATTTTTCAGTTTCCCCCGGTAAATCTTCCCCTGAACAAATCCTGCGAGATAACTGTTGGTAAGCAAAGCCCAAAGCGTCTGTATTCCATGACGTTTCCATTCATTTATTTTCTTACCCAATTCCAATACACTCCATACAAATATTAATTGCTTTTTCCAGAACCACAGGCGTCTCCCCCCGGTAAATCCCATATCCCATCACAGCAAGGCCGAGAACTGCCATACAGATTCCTCCCGGGGAGATACGTTTTTGCCGCCTCATTGTTTCATTCCTTTTAATTCAGTCTCGACAACGCTCCTCCACTGTTCCAGAGAACGGCTTCCTGAATATGTCTCACCTACGATGTTTCCCTCTTTGTCTACAAAAAACGTTTCAGGAATGGCTGTAATTCCGGTAAGTCTGCCGTTCATATTACTCTCGTCCGGTATCAGAAACGGATAAGTAACTCCCGTCTGCTCAGCCAGAACCTTTGCCTTCTCTACCGCGTCTTCATCTACGTTGCCCAGACTGTCAATACTGTCCAGCACAATGCCCGTTACACAGATTCCCTGATCCTCCATTTCCTCCCATAGCTTCTGCAAATCCGGGATTTCATTGATACACGGCGTACACCAGGTGGCAAACACATTGACCATTGTCAAATCATAATCTGCAAACATGTCCTCTGTATAAGTTTCTCCATTAACATCCTGCATGGAAAACTCTCCTACACTTTTGGCTTCCGCATCTGCATCGGTATCTGCACTCTGCTCTTCTTCCGACTGCAGTTCCTCTTTTTTTTCTGAAGACTCTTTCTTGTCGGAAGCACACCCTCCCAGAATTGTCAAACAGCATAACCCGGTTAAAAATAGTGCATAATACTTATTTTTTCTTACTTTCATAATATAATAACTCCTTTTCCTGATCATACGAATATCATATCATATTTTCGTCAGGTTTGTTTGAAAAAATTATGAAATTAATGTATGCCTTTATTTGAGCCAGAGCTGCTTTCTATCCTTTTACTACGCCCACTGTCTTCAATTTTCTTACCGGAGTGACCATCTCCATTTGCTGAGCCATCACCAGGTCAATATCCTTATAGGCAAAACGGCATTCTTCTGCCACATCATTCTTTTTGCGCTTTCCCAGAACAATCCCCTGCTCCTTTAAATCCACTATCACCTTCTCTGTGGAAAACGCCTGCATCGCTCCCTTGCGGGAATAGTTTCTTCCTGCGCCGTGAGATGAAGTGCAAAAAGATTCTATGCAGCCTGTTCCTTCCACCACATAGCTGTAAGATCCCATAGCTCCTGGAATAACCGCCCTCTCCCCCTGCCGCACTCTGGTAGCCCCTTTTCTGTGTACCCAGACATTGGCGTCATAATGATGTTCCAATGAGGCGTAATTGTGATGACAATTGATTTCTTCTCCAAATTCCACCGTACAATCCGTATGCTTCTCAATCAGCTCTTTTACAATCGCGCAGGTTTTATTTAACATACAGGCGCGGTTTTCGAAAGCATAATCCATTGCCAGGTTCATCCAATGAATATACTGCTGTCCTTCCGCGGAAGCTGCAGGCAGAAAAGATAAACAGTGTTCATCCTTTACCTCACTGTACCAAAGCCTGTTCAGTTCTCTTGCCTTAGTATGAAAATAATCACAGACAGCCTTTCCAAGATGACGGCTTCCGGAATGAATCATAATACAGAGCAAGCCTTCCTCATCCTCCTGCAATTCAATAAAATGGTTTCCGCCGCCAAGACTTCCGACCTGAAAATAACCGTCCTCAATCAACGGCAGCAGTTCTCTGTCCTTTTCATATTTTTCCAGTTCCTGATTCGCCTGGTCAAGTACTTTCGATTCCTGAGGCGTCTTGTATCTTTCTGTATTTAAAGGAATCGTTCTCATAATATTTCCCACAATTGCCTGTATCAGCGTGCCGTTTCCAGTCTGAATCCGGCGGATATCCTCCATATGAATATTTGTGGGAATAAAATCCATACCGCAGCCAATATCCACACCCACGGCATTGGGAATAATCACGTCCTTTGCGGCGATTACCCCGCCAATCGGCATACCCTTCCCCGTGTGAGTATCCGGCATCAGACACACCCATTTATGGAGAAAAGGAAGCTGAGACAGATGATATGCCTGTTCCAGGCAGCTTTCCTCCAACTGTTTTTCATCTTCCAGCCAGATCTTGATCGGAAATTTTGTATTTTCATTATAAATAACAAACATATCGTTCTCACCCTTTCATTCATTTTATTTTTCAGCTGATAAGGCAATTATATACAGAATTTACCAGAAGATCATTTCAAAAAAGTTGCGAACTTACTTTATATATATAGCGTACAGATCGCGTACCGTTCACATTTTCCCAAACAATTTGCCAGATTTTCCATTTGCCTGCCTCCAGATCCCCTTTCTTCTGTCGTTCTTGAGTGCAAAAATTTATTCTGTGTCGTTTGACTGAAAATAAATGGTACGGTACGTTAAATATATGGTAAACTATTTTCTGAAGTAAAACTTTCATATCAGAAGAATTGTTTGTTTTATACGAGAAATTTTCATTATATGAGATTTTTGAGAAAAATTACTTTAAACAGCGCCAACAGAAAAGGAGAACATGGCAGTGTCTGATTTTCAGGAACTTGTAAAAAGCTTTTCTAAAACAAGAGAATACGTACGGGATTTTTTTGTCTATGGATTTAAAACCAGAAATGAATTTAAAACCAAGAGTCCCAGAACCTATGATAATGAACGGAGACGATTAGAAAGCTGGCTCGCTCCCTTCGTGCAGAAAGATTACGCCGCCAATGGTTTCAATATCTCTCTTGCCATAGACAGCAATCTTCTTGATACCAACCCGCTGTTTCAGGTTTGGAAAACAAAAAGCTTTACAGATAACGATATTGTGCTGCATTTTCTGATTCTCGATCTGCTTCTGGAGGGCAAATCCCTGACGGCAGAAGAAATTACCGACCGTCTGCTTGCCCAGTATGAAACGCTGTTTGATATCCAGACGGTGCGCAGAAAATGCAATTTTTATGCCAGTGAAGGTATTTTAAATAAGAAAAAAACAGGGAAAACAGTATTTTTCTCCCTTGATAATACCCTGGGTCTCTGGCTAAAATCCAATGAAAATATGCTGGACGCCCTGGCATTTTACCAGATGGCGGGCTGTCTGGGCATTATCGGAAACCTGTTGTCAGACCAGTTTGACTACACTAATAAGATTTTTCGGGTAAAACACAGTTTCTTTGTACATACTCTGGAAGAAGAAATACTTCTGGAACTTCTGGATGCCATGAATCATAAGAAATCTGTAACGCTTACCATCAAAAGTTCCAAACGGGGTCTGACAAACACAGCCATTTGTATTCCTTTACAAATCTTTATCAGTACCAGAAGCGGGCGGCGTTTTCTCTGCGCATACCTTGAAAAAAGCAGCCGTTTTACCTGCTTTCGGCTGGACACAATCAAAAAAGTTACTGCTCTGGAAACATCTCAGCTCTATGAAGAACTGCTGGAAAAACTGGAGCGAAACCGCAGATATCTCTGGGGCGTATCGTTTGAAGGGCCGGAACGGCATCATCAGGACCGTTTCACCATGAAGCTTCAGGTTCAGGAACCTGAGGAACATTATATTGTCGACCGTCTGTATCATGAAGGCAGGGGCGGAACTGTGACAAGACTTGAAAAAAATATCTATCAGTATGAAATCAACGTATTCGACTGTAACGAAATGATCCCCTGGATCCGCACTTTTATCGGCAGAATTGTGTCCCTGGAATGTACGGCTAAATCTGTAGAACAACGTTTTTATCGGGATTTACAAAGTATGTACCAAATGTACCGGATCAGTGAAAACAATTTCAATGATTAATATAGGAGAATCCGCTTATGGAACTATTTTCTGAAATCTATAGCTGCTATTATCAGGTGTTGCGTCATCTGCTTCTCTGCCAGAATCCTCTGACCATAGAGGACGTCCGCCGCGAAATCTGCCGGGAAGGGTTTGAAGAAAGCCTGATTTCTATTATACCAAAACTGGAAGACGGCACATGGAATCTGTTCAAAAAGGACGGTAACATTTATCGTTCCAAACTGAATACTGCCTTTTCCATGCCCCTGTCTCATCTTGAACAATCTTATCTGAAAGCATTGTTAACCGACCCGCGCATAAGATTATTTCTTGATCAGCGGCAGTCAGACAGCCTGAATGATCTGCTCGCCTCTGTCGCTCCCCTCTGGAAGCAGCAGCAATTTTACTATTATGACAGATTTACAGATGGCGACCCCTATGATGACAAAAATTACCACAGCATTTTCCGTACTTTACTTTTGGCGTTAAAGCAGAAACAATATGTCGATATTGATTACAATTCTCCCAGGGGAAACCGCATACACCACCACTTTTTCCCTGCCCGGCTGGAATATTCTGTAAAAAATGACAAATTTCGTCTTTTGGCACTAAAGCAGTCCAAGGACAACAAAATGAAACTTGAAACTTTAAATCTTTCCCGTATGGAACGTGTAAATCCTATAAACAAAACTCTCTCGTCATCTGTGGATTTAAATGCTATAATTAAAAATTCATACTACGCCGACCCTCTGCGGCTGCGTATTATTAATAAACGCAATGCTCTGGAACGGGCTATGCTTCACTTTGCCAATTATGAAAAAAACACTACAAAAATAGATGAGAACACCTTTGAATGCCTCATCTACTATAATCAAACTATGGAAACGGAACTTTTAATTGAAGTTATGTCCTTCGGACCTATGCTTAAAGTTCTGGGAAATGACAAATTTTTACAAAGCCTCAGAGCAAGGCTGCAAATGCAGATAGAAATTACTGGCTTCCAGACTTGAGGAGATCGTTTATGTTCTGTGTCGTTAACCGCCTAATGTATCTTTTTTGTACTTTC
Organism: Lachnospiraceae bacterium; assembly: GCA_910575155.1. Classification (GTDB taxonomy): domain Bacteria; phylum Bacillota; class Clostridia; order Lachnospirales; family Lachnospiraceae; genus Petralouisia. The sequence continues at coordinate 9,154 of CAJTDX010000038.1, read as the reverse complement.
CATACTGATTTTTTATGTTAACTACGTTTTAATATTTTCATATCGCCAATGTGATCCGGCATTTTCAAATGCAGCCCCTGTGATCACTGTGTTATACTTTTTTAATAACCGGGCCAGGATTCCGGCCCCATTCCTGCTAAAAAGTTCCATTTTTGCAATAATAAATATTTTTTTCATATATGCTTACTCGCAATGATATACTCCTGCAGTATTTTAGAAATATTACTATACTGTACTAGAGCGTGTTTGAAAAATAAAAAGTATACAAAACGTTTGTCCATACCTCTTTTTATGGTAAAATAAAGAAAAAAGGGGGCTTTCAAACGAAATCTTGCATAGCCGGGAAGGAGCCAGTTCCAAAATCCATGCAGCCGTAGACGCATATGGCGATCCTGTCTATCTGATGCTTAGTGAAGGACAGCGTAATGACATCAATTTTGCTATCCTTGTACTGGAGCATATCAATATAGAAGGAAGCAGTGTGCTTGCGGATCGTGGTTATGACAGTCAGAATCTGATTGATTATATCTATGAAAATGGCGGAGAAGCAACCATTCCTTCCAAAAAAGGAGCCAAATTCGAGCGCCGTTGTGACTGGTGGCTGTATAAAGAGCGCCATTTGGTAGAGAAATACTTTCTCAAACGGAAGGGATTCCGCCGCATTGCCACCCGTTATGATAAGCTGGCGTTTACATATATGGGCTTTGTATGCCTTGCTTCAATCTTAATTTGGATAAAATGACCAAAAGCTGGTAATTTTCAAACACGCTCTAGATAACCTATCACAATTTCACAGTTATTTTTAATTTTTCTAAAGTTTCCGGATCTTCGATAGAAAATGAATTATCCAAATCTTTATCTTTGTATGTTTCATAAATTATGTATATCGCCTGTCATAACACAGGAACCATCCCGGAGGTTCCGTTGACCGCAGCCTCCGGGATACATTATATAGCTTTTATCGATTTATATCTTGATATATCAGGTGTAAACCAGACTGGCGCTTGCATATCCAAAGATTCTGTCGATCTGATCTGGTCCGTCTGACGTTGCAGAAAATACCAGCATTAGCCTTGTGTTCTTCTCTATCGTTCTGTCCTTCCTGGCCTCGCCTCTCAGCAAAGTCCCAGCAGGCGTTTCATTAGTAATGGATGGTGTCAGAGTTACCAGCGTTTCTTCAATAGGTGAAAATATGTTGCTCATCTCCCCGCCTTCGTAAAGTTGTGCTCTTATCGTGACGGTAGGGACAGTCTCAGGGGGCAGGGGAAAAGCATTGAAATAAGCAATCAGGCTATGGATCTCCATAGCGAGAGGAACCGTAAAGTAAAAACCGCTAACATAGCCGATCATATTTTCTATATTTATTGTAGAGGTTAACGGTCCTGGTCCCTGTCCGCTGGCGCCAAAACCAACAAAAGCCGCCATGCCTGGAAGGCCATCCTTAATCGTTGTCATCATAGCATGAGTTCCTGAAGTAAAGAGGAGCATATTTTCTCCTGATGCTATACCTGCAGGACCGGTTGCTCCAGTTGGGCCTGTAGCTCCGGTTGGGCCTGTGGCTCCGATTGCCCCGGCTGGGCCTGTGGCTCCGGTTGCTCCATCTGCTCCGGCTGGGCCTGTAGCTCCGGTTGCCCCGGCTGGGCCTGTGGCCCCGGTTGCTCCATCTGCTCCGGCTGGGCCTGTAGCTCCGGTTGCCCCGGCTGGGCCTGTGGCCCCGGTTGCTCCATCTGCCCCGGCTGGGCCTGTAGCTCCGGTTGCTCCATCTGCTCCGGCTGGGCCTGTAGCTCCGGTTGAACCTGTGGCTCCTGTAGCTCCGATTGGGCCTTCATCTCCCTGACACCCTTTAGGTCCTTGAACTCCAATCGGACCAACTTCACCCTGAATGCCCTGGGACCCGGTTACACCCTGCGGTCCGATGGATCCGATTGGGCCAGTGGGTCCTGCGGGACCAGGAATCCCTCTGGGTCCCTGGGGACCAGCGTCTCCCTTAGGACCGACCGGGCCGGCTGGACCCATAGGACCGGCTGGACCGGCTGGACCTATGTCTCCTTTAGGACCTTCACAACCGGGGTCACCTTTCGGCCCCATTTCTCCACGAACTCCCTGAATACCCTGTGGGCCTGCGTATCCTCTCGGTCCGTCGTATCTCTCGGTCCTGTATTTCCGGTAGGTCCTACCGGTCCTGTATCTCCTCTGGGTCCCCTTGCACCAGAAACGCCTGGAATACCCTGTGGGCAATCGGACCTGGTTCCCCTCGGTCTCCCTTAGGACCGGGACAACCAATATCTCCTTTGATACCTTGAGGACCTGCCGGTCCCTGGTCGCCTTTAGGTCCCATAGGACCGCGGAGAGAGTATGAGGGTTGTTCCTGATTCTGATTGCAATAACATGAACGATCTTGATTCATAAAAACACTTCCTTTTTTAGAAAATATTCTGAAAAATATCTTTTTCATGAAATATATTACGCATTATCCAGAAATTTGCCACATTTTATCAAAACATAAAAAACTATAGCGCTTTGAATTACCTTTTGTTATAAAGATATGCCTAAGAATCTATATTCCTATTCCACCAAAAAAGCCACGGTGTAATACTGTGGCTAAAAATGGCAGCAAAAAAGCCTGATAATAAAAGTATTTTTTACTATCAGGCAAATACAGCCGTAATACAAAATGCAGCGCAAGCCCGGTTCATTTTTGGGTTAACACTCACATCCCTGCTTTTGCAGCCATACGATCTACGATCTATATAGCTCTTTTAAGTAAGCGTCAAATAAGACAGTGGATAGAAAAATAACCACCGGCCTCTTATACTAAAGGGGCAGTGGTTATCTTATCGGCACCGTTCCTGAACCATGGGATCCCCCCTTTTTCTTAGTTTAGAGTTTTGAAAGTGAACACTAAAAACTCTAGTACATCGTTCGACAAATAACTGGATCAATCACGCAGAATGCTTTTTTGACCTGTGCAATCGGGAAAGCAGGCAAGTGGTTGGTGTAGTTATTTGCGTAACGATGTACTAGCCCTAAGTTTACAGGAAAATACTGAAGATTTCTCTATGCTTTCTTAAATTTGAAGCTTACATAATTACATATACCTTATAGGAAAATAGACTTATAAAGACTACTTTCCTATAAGATAATAAAGCGCCTGGAATTGCAATTCCAGGCGCTCTGGTACAATAGAGAATTATTTTACAGTTACTTTCACTGTTTTATAAATTCCACTCTGGGTATAAACATAGATCTTACAGGTGCCTTTTGCCTTTCCTCTGATTACGCCTTTCTTTGTCACTGTCGCCACTTTTTTATTGCTTGACTCATAACAAAGCGCCCTGTGTTTTCTCAGCGGTTTATTCTTCTTGATCTCTTTGGCGCTGATTTTTAAAGTCTTGCCTTTTTTGACTGTAACCTTTGATTTTTTCAGTTTTACAGTTTTGGAATTTCCATATTTCCCTCCCTCTGTAAAGATGTGGATCATCTTGGAAGCCGAAATGGTAATTTTCCTGCCGTCAACTATTTTATAGGCGCGTATCACATAACGATAAGGCTTTCCTTTTTTCACTTTGGTGTGATTATACGTCGTCTGACTGCTCTTTTTTATGGTTTTTAACAGCTTCAATTTTCCTTTTCCGCAGCCCACGCCATACACAAGATACCCGTCTGCACCTTTGATCTTTTTCCATTTCAAAGTTACCTTTTTCGTTGTGGTCTTCACTGCTTTTGCCTGAAGCCTGGAGAATTGCGAGCCTTTCAGATCGCTTTCTGAGTTAGAGCTTGTAAAGCTGCTGTCTGTAAGCAGCAAAGTTTCCGGTTCTACCCCCAATTTCTCGGCTATAGACTGGATTTTTTCGGCAGTCTCTTTGCTCACGCCCAGTTTTTCTGCTATATTGTCAATTTGTTTCTGTTTTTCTGGAGGCAGGGCTGGCTTTTGTGCAGTTCCATCTCCATCCGGCAGAACCGCATAGGCCGTTTCCGCGTCTGTCAGCTTCTTTAAAATATCTGGGGGCATCAAGTTCTTCTGCAGTCCGGTGAGCGCGTTATAACTGTCTCTGGCGTCTTTGATTTTCTGTGCGCATGCATCTGTTTTTATGACAATGCCGATATCATTAATCTTAATGATGACATTCTGCACGGCGGCTTCGTCCGCTCCGCTTACCTGGCTGCGGTAGTCTTTCTCTGCATTTTCCAGTTTCTTTTGAACCTCTTGCGGCACCATGTCCTTCTGTGTTCCTGTCAATGCGTCATACGCTTTTCTGGCTTCTTCAATTTTTCCCTTAGTGTCCCATCCTGCAGTCACAGGGACAGGAATAGCGTCTATTTTTTCTTTTACTTTATCTGCCTCAGCCTGTTGATATCCTCCGGTAACGTCGTCATATATTTTCTCCGCGCCCGTAAGCTTTTTCTTTTCAGATGGAGAAATCAGCTCCTTCTGCTTCTCATTCAAATCGTCATACGCTTTTCTGGCTTCTTCGATCAGATCCTTTTTGCTGATTACATTTTCCGGAGTTACTTCTCCAATCTCTTCGATCTTCTTCTTTACATCCTCGGCTGCAAGCTTATTGTAATCCTCCTCTGATTCCTCAAGTTTGTTCTTGCTGTCTTCCGGCACCATATCTTTCTGAGCGCCTGTCAGACTGTCATAGGCGTCTTTGGCGTCTTCAATTTTCTGTTTTGTTTCCTCATCATTGCCCACCTGCTCCGGAATTGCATCGATTTTGTCTGCGACTTTGTCCGCCTCTTCCTGGTTATGTCCTCCCGTTGCTTCGTCATAAATCTTCTCGGCGTCGGTAAGTTTTTTCTTCTCAGAAGGGTCAATTAATTCTTTCTGGCTTTCATTCAGCTTATCATAAGCGCTGCGCCCATCCTCGATCAAATCCTTTTTACTAAGTACATTCTCTGATGTTACCTCTCCGATTGCGTCTATTTTTTCTTTAACTTCATCTGTTACCAGCTTATTGTATTCTTTTTCTGCATCTTCCAGTTTCTTTTTGGATGCTTCCGGCAACATATCTTTCTGGGTTTCCGTCAGATTGTCATAAGCGTCCCGGGCGTCTTCCAATTTTATTTTCATGTCTTCGTCATTCTTGACAGGACTGGGGATCGCGTCTATTTTCTCTTTTGCACGGTCTGCGGCTGCCTGATTATAGCCGCCTGCAGCGTCGTCGTAAAGTTTTTCCGCATCGGTAAGCTTTTTGAGTTCAGATGGATTAATTAATTCCTGCTGCTCTTTGCTAAGCTCATTGTAAGCGTCTCTGGCATCCGTAATCAATTCCTTTTTATCCGTGACATTCTCCGGCGTAACTGTTCCAATAGCGTCTATCTTTTCCTTCACTTCAGCGCTTACCAGCTCATTGTATTCTTTTTCTGCATCTTCAAGCTTCTTCTTATACGTCTCCGGCATGATCGCTTTTTGAGTTTCCGTCAGTTTATCATAAGCGTCTCTGGCGTCAGTAAGCTTCTTTTGGGCGTCTTTGTCGTTTTTCATAGGACTTGGGATTGCATTTATTTTCTCGATTACGCGATCTACAGCCGCCTGGTCTTCTCCTCCTACGGCGCCGCCAAGAATTTTCTCGGCGTCAGTAAGCTTCTTTTCTGCGGACGAATCAAGCAGCTCTTTTTGATCCTCCGTAAGCTTATCATACGCCTCACGGGCGTCTTCGATCAGTTCCTTTTTATCCAAAACATTTTCTGGCGTAACTGTTCCGATGGCGTCTATTTTTCCCTTTACGTCGTCTGCTACAAGTTTGTTATAGGTTTGTTCGGATTCTTCCAGTTTGTCTTTACTGTCCTGGGAAACCATATCCTTCTGGGTTGTTGTAAGACTGTCATAAGCTTCCTGGGCTTCTTCCAGCTTCTTTTTCGTTTCTTCGTCATTCTTCACAGGACTGGGGATCGCGTCTATTTTTTCTGTCGCTTTGTCTGCCTGTTCCTGATTGTGTCCTCCTGTGACGTTGTCATAATTCTTCTCGGCGTCGGTAAGCTTCTTTTTATCTTCCGGGGTAATCAGATCTTTCTGATCCTCCGTGAGTTTATCATAGGCTTCCCTGGCTTCTTCAATCAAATCTTTTTTACTCCCGGCATTCTCTGAGGTAACTTCTCCTATGGCGTCTATCTTTTTCTTTACCTCGTCTACCGGTCCAGTTGACGGAAGCATGGAAATGGTTTTCGCAATATCCAATTCGTCCGATACCATTCCGCTTGAAATGATGATCTTGGCGCTGACGCTTCCTGCCGCCTCTATAGTAGCCTCTGTCTTTGCAAAATCATCTATCCTAACGGTTACGCCTGTAAGTCCGGCGTCTGCCAGTGCCTTTTCCATGACAGTCTGCAGACTGTCTTCTGTCGTATCATTGGAAACTGTCATCCCTTCCAGCGCTTCCTGAATGGCTTTTCTGGCATCTGCCACTTGATCCCCGCTTTCCGTATCCGGCAATTCTTTCTCTCCGGAAGTAATACCGGCGGGGTCGCTCCCTGCGCCTGTTCCCTTTCCAATTCCAGTGAGGTCTTTATTGACGGTATCTGTTTTCTGATAATAGTCGTCCTTCACACTGTCTGCGCCTGGGTTCTGGTTATTGCCGATTACGGCTCCTGGCTGGGCGCCTTCTTCTCCGGTCACATCTCCAGAATTGATACAGCCTATAACCTTTCCGTTTTCACCGTTTGTTCCTGTAATTCCTCCCACATTATCTTTTCCATTTACAGAAGCGGTATTTCTGTCATTTTCTAAAGTTCCGTTATTGCTTCCTGCAACGCCTCCAACACCGGTTCCGCTTCCTGTCACGCTTCCCTTATTTGTGCAGCCTGTGACGGTCCCTTCATTTTTGCCCACAATTCCTCCGACATTATTTTCTCCGTCGACAATTACATCTGTGGTGCAGTTCTGAATCGTTCCCTCTTTCTTGTTCGTTCCTGCAATTCCGCCAATATTATCTTTCCCGCTGACGCTTCCCTCTACTGTAAGATTTTTTATCGTCCCGGAATTTACGCCGAACAGCCCCTGGTTATCCTCAGTGGGAGCGCTGACATACAGGTTTTTTACCGTGTGTCCATCTCCGTCGAAACTGCCTGTAAATGGATGATCTTCTGTGCCAATGGCCGTCCAGGGTTTTTGCGCACCGCCCTGAAGATCAATATCTTCCGTAAGTATAAAATGCTTATTGGCGTAATCTGTGCCTTCATTTACCAGTTTTTTTAATTCTTCCAGATCTTCTTTACTGGAAATCTGATATGGAGCCTGAACGGTTCCTTCTCCTTCAAAAGGCGCTATGTCGACATTGCCCAACATTACCTGAACGACATTATTGCTGTTTTTTATGCTATTGCTGCTATTGTCACTATGGAAATACTTGCTGTAATTTCCATTGTTTACGCCTGTTATGTCAATTACGTTGCTTGTCTGGGATTCGTCAACGGAAACGCCGATATCCGCGCCCTCCGCTAATTCGTCTTTGATCGTTATAATTTTTTTTGCCATCAGGTAAAGATTATTCGCGGCATCATTATTGTCAATATTATCTTTAATCACAGGATTGCCAGAAAAAGTCATCGGATTGCTGCTCCAGGTGCTGTACAGCACGCCTCCGCCATATTTTGCCTTATTTCCGCTGACGGTACCCCCGTTCATAATGAAAGTTCCGCCGTTGGCGATTCCGCCTCCGCCTTCTGCTTTAAGCTCAGATATAGCGATATTTCCACTGATAGTTCCTCCATTCATGGTAAAGGTTCCGTCCAAATTTACTCCGCCGCCGCTGTTATTCGCTCTATTATTAGAAATCTCTCCGTCTGACATAGTAAACTTTGCATTTGCGCTGACATACACTCCGCCGCCGCACCTGCGCTGTCCCCTGTTCGTTCCAGCCATATTTTCTGTGATCTTTCCTCCTGCCATAAGGAAGGTTCCCCCGTCTCTTACGACTACTCCGCCTCCATTTGCATCCACTACTTCATTTTTACTGATCAATCCGCCGTTCATGGTAAAGGTTCCCTCAGAAACACATACTCCACCGCCGCTGCCGTCTGTATGATTATAAGTAGCGGTATTTTCTGTAATATTTCCACCGTTCATAGTAAAAGTTCCCCTGACATATACTCCGCCGCCTTTACTCGCTTCTCCCCCTGTTATTTTTCCCTGATTTTCTTCATCGTACAGGTTTAACTCCGCTCCAGACGAAACTGAAATAACACCGACGCTTTGTGACGTCTGTGTAATCGTATGACCGTTTAAACAAAGATTTACTGTCCCCTGCGGAACACTCCATGCGCTTTGTGAAAGTTGAACATCTGTTGTCAGATAATAACTTCCTGCTGTCTGCGGCATGGAGCTGGTATTTGTCCACGCAGTAAAAGTTTCATGGTTATGGTTTTCCGCCTTTACCTGCATTAAACTTCCTTCCAGGGTCCCCACGGCCAGGAACATACTGAGCGCTGACGCCAGTATTCTCTTCCATACATGTTTTTTGTTCTTCACTTTTTCAAAATCCTCCTTTTCTTATCAGTCAAAATAATTTTTTAACGTTTGCTATGACTTTACCGCCTTGCATCCGCTCGCTTTTTCTTTATAACACAAAAACCTTCTTAGAAACCAGAAGCATCAAGAATAGCGCATTTCATTCCAAAATTAACAATTCTCAAACCAAAACACCGATTTCTTATACAAAAACAATAAAATCTTATGATTAAAAAGAATATTTTTGTCTTGATATAATATATTAGAATTTTAATACATCAGAGAATACATACAGAAAATGGAATTGAGATCATTCACATTGCGCTTATGCGGTAACATTAACAGATGGTGAAATACAGGATTTAAAGACGATTATACAAAAAGGAGGGAAAAGCTATCGTATAAAACATACATGGATCTTACAAAGCCGTTTCCGGATATAGATAGTTTTAAGGAACAAGTCCGTATCTGGACAGTTAAACGGAGTGCAGAAAGGAGAAAAATAAACTGGCAGTTTACAACCGCAGATATGAGAATCAGAACCACCGGCTTAGCCGGTGGTTTGCTCACGCCCTATAAGGGCTCATTACCGGCTCTGGAGTCTAAAGACTCATCGAAAGGTTTGCCAGCCGCAACATCATTTTGTACTAAGTCCTAAAGGACTTTTTCTATTTGTTCTTTTTTGCTGGCTCACCCGTAAACGGG
>CAJTDX010000037.1 GCA_910575155.1 Lachnospiraceae bacterium | reverse complement strand
GCCCCGAACGAGGCGGCAGCGCTTTCAGAACTGGAAACCGTAAAGGAAACATGGGGAAAGAAATACCCATTTGCCATCAGCAACTGGGAAAACAACTGGGAGGACGTCAGTCCTTTCTTCCAGTTCCCGGATGATATCCGCCGGATCATGTACACCACGAACATCATAGAAGGACTGAACCGCCAGTACCGGAAAGTGACCAAGACAAAAAGCGTGTTCCCAAGCGACATGTCCCTGGAAAAGATGCTGTACCTGGCAAGCCAGAATGTAACAAAGAAATGGACGCAGAGATACCGGAACTGGGACCAGGTACTGAACCAGCTGACCGTCCTGTATGGGGAACGGCTTACGGGATACCTGTAAAAAGACGGGGATGGCAGCATATGAAAACGCCCGCCATCCCAGCCTTATTCCATCGGCATTTATAATATTGCCAGAAAATCCCAACCTTATTCCGGAGGCCGGGTGTGGGCAGAGCCCACGGAAATGGCAATAAGATACAATGCCTGTTTGCCATACAAAAAAATAGAAAAAAATGTATAAGACGTTTTCCTTTGGTTATACTATAAATAGAAGAACTAATTCGACAGCCCCAAAAACATAAAACCGACAAAAAATTTTACATATCTATTTCTTATCAGGAAAGTCTAAATTTCATAGACACAAGATTTTTTACAGCCTCAAGCAAAAACTTGAACAGCAAAAAATTGCCGCCAATCATGGCTGGCTTGAAGCCATAATCCTTGATGAAATTTATTAAACACCGATATACATCTACCGTCAGTATCATTTACTATGGCAATGGCAACTTTTACTATTTCAAATATACATTTGTTTGCCATTGCCATTCATTTCTCTCGGATCCTACATTAACCATACAACTTTTACATAAATTCCACTATCTTGAAAGCTAAACCCTGCAATATAAAATACTTATCCGGCAATCATGCACTTACTCATTATAAGTAAAATTTAAAACAAAAAATGGCGATGGCATTTCTAAAAATTCTTTTTCTTAATATTATATTCTAATTCTATTCCTTCCCATTATTTCCTTCCCTCTCTAATATTATTACGTTCCCTCTTTTTCATTTTCTCTTTACCAACTTTATCCTTACTCCTTACTTTCCCGTCCTATATGCATTCAACATTCTATTTCTACATCTCTTTTTCTTCTCTTATTGCTTATATGAATCCCCTATAGATTTGTTTGGGCTTTCCTCTATTTCAATAGATGATATCGTTTTATTTTTTATTATGTTGTAACACACTGATAAAAAAATATGAAAAGGAGAACACCACAATGGTATCTATCCATACCTTTGAAATGAAAATTGCCCTGCGCAAATCAGAGCAGAAACAGATTTTAAAAAAATTAAATGTCCCGCCCAACAAACAAAGCTGGACAGAGCACCGCTATAATAACATAGGGATACAGATTATCCTTTACAAAGGGAAAAAGAAAAAATTCATCTATTTGAAATACATCATAAACCCAAAGAGGAGCTTTGACGGAAAAGACTACCTGAACCTGTTAGAACCCAGAAAAGAGAATATTACCATACTTTGGGATGCAATCAAGCAAACCTGGGCAGAAATCGGCTGCGGCATCCCATTTGAACGTTTTTATCTTTCCAGGCTGGATTTCACCTGTGACATCCATTTAAAAGCAGAAGAACTGGTTACTGAATATATCCGTCTGCTAGGCAAAAGTATCCTTCTTCCTTCTGCCAAAAGGTTTTCTGTAACCGGAATCCACCATGATACCGATATAACAGAGGACACAAAAACCGAACTGCAGAAAAATTGCTGCAAATTCGGGATTACTGCATGTGAAGATATCCAATGCTACAATAAAATCTTTGAATTAAAAAACGAAAACCTGCCTGTCCCGGAATACATTGAAAATGAAGACGCCCATATTCTGAGGATTGAGCTGCAAATCCATAAAACGAAACGGATTTCGGAGTTACTGCAGGATTTCCAAATACATAGCAAGCCTATCGAAGAACAGTTTTCGTATTTTATGGAACATGCAGACTTCTTCCTCCTGTCAAGGCTCGAAAAATTATATATGCCCGGAAGATACCATAAAAAGCAATCTATTGAAGTTTTTATAAAAGGCAGCTACAAGATACGGGCAAAAACCAGGGAACGCATCTGGACGCTTGTGGAACACTGCAATAAAAATATCACTTTGGGCAGGTGCTTAGAGCTGGATAAACAGAACGGCTCTGCCAATAAAAGGCTGAAAGCTTTGGAATGCCTGTCCCGGCTCCATATCAGCCCTGTCTGCATCCAAAAAGACCTAAAAGGCTATGATGAATTACCGGATATATTTGAACTGGTGGAACATAGGCCAGAGCATACCGTGTACAAATGATTTATGGGCGTTCTGTTGCAGAATATAGCAAGGAACAAAGCCGACCTTTCTATCTCCGGCAGCCCGTACCTCTTACGCTTTGGAAAAAGTATTTCCCGTACTTCTAAAAATAAAGTGCAGAATGTCTTGGCAAAACATTCTGCACCTTATTATTTATATATGGAATATAGTTATCTTGGCATATGAAACGATTTAATCATCAGGTTTATTGCTTCCCCTACTAATTCCTGTTCCTGTGGGGAAAGCTGCTGTATACGTGAAAAAACAGACAACGCATCCCCGCCTTCGCTACTATGCCCCAGTAAAATAAAGTCTGTGGAAACCGCTAAAACCGTACAGAGCTTAATAATTGTGGAAACGGACATTCCAGTTATGCCACGCTCCGCATCAGACAAAAACTGCGTGGAAACATTAATCCGCTCTGCCAACTGCTCCTGGGTATAACCGGACGCGTCCCTGGCCTGCCGGCATCGTTCCCCAATCTGAATATTTAATTCCTTTGCTTTGCGCTTAGTGTTCAATTTATGATTGTTTTCCATATAAGTAACCACCTTCTCATTAATTCTAAAAAACCGTTGCATATTTAGAAACAATGTGTTACTATTATTTCAAATAAATGTTATACATTTATTTGAAATAATATGGTCTAAACGCAAAAGAATCCGTCATTTAATCACAGAAAGGAATGTTGATATAGGAAAGCAAACTACAGTTTATATCTTTTGGTTCTGAGAGGATTCCGCTCGATAAAATCAAAGAATACTACATAGCTAATGGTACAGAAACCTCAGAAGAACGGGAACAAAGGAAAAAAAATAGTTCTGGAAATGGAACTGCTTTCGGCATGTTTAAGGGGAGTATGGCCGCTACACCCATAGCTGTACCGCTAATGACTATAGCAAACCCGGCTTTAGGTGTCGGAGCCTTGGCAGTCGGAGCAGTCGCCGGGGCTGTCAAAGGCAAGAAAAAAAATGAAAAAAAGTTTGAGGAAAACCCCAAAAATGCTACACTTGATCATAGCGTATTAGTTATCAAACTATACAAAGGCTTTCCTAAAATGTACCATGCCGATAGCTGCGGTTTCGATATTTACGAAAAACGCAGGGAATTAGACACCCTTTTCCATGTACGCTAATTATTCCTACATGCTTTAATAGCAGCAAGCTGTTCTCAATGTTCCAAACAGATATCCCTAGCCTTAACAGCCATTTAGGATACCTTGAAACCATTCTGTCAAGGTATCCTTTTTTGCTTTTAATCTTTTACATTGCCCACATTCATAACACTACATATTTGCCGCTTCTTACCATCCATTTAGAAAAATGAAATAATAAAGAATTTACTTTGCCATATCTGAACAATCAACTTTTTCCTTTCCGTTCCGCAAAAACTGCCAGTATTTCCTCCACATCCTCCCATGTGCCAACCTTCAGGTATTCATATCTGACATACAGTTCCCAAAGCGTTGCTATGGCATTTTCTTCTTCCAGGCAGGCTGCCACAAACTTCTCCTCTATATTTTCTGCATATTGGAAATACTCATAAATACATTCATAGAACCAGATTCTGTTGCAGGCATCATAAACGGCTTCTGCTGTGGATGCAAGCATTTTATATCGGAACAACTCATGCTCTTTGGCAATCTTTTTCCATAATTCCCGTTCTTTTTCACGGAACAATCCACGCCTCATCAAATTATCTATCCTCCTCTATGCTGCAACCGTAATCTCTCCTGTCAGACGGGTATAACGGTACACATGGTAGGAAAGGATTTCTTCCGGAGCAAGATGGGTGTCGTTGACCTCTTTTACCAGCCCAGCCAAGCCTTGCGCATCTTCCCCAAATTGTCCGGCTGGCAGCAGGAGGACTTCATGTACAGATGATGGGAGAATCCAGAAATCGCTTTTAAAGACCCCCGCCACACGTTCCATTATTTCCTGCCTGCAGATCTGCACCGCCCCATCCTTCCAGCCCTGGCTTCCCAAAACATAAAGCGGAAAACCAAGCCTGTTTTGGGGGATATTTATTCCTGGAATATCCTTTAAAGTCTCCCCAAGGCTTTCAAACACTGGCTCGCCCTCTGCCTGCATATTTTCCATGGCTGCCTGGTAAAGCATCTCCCCGTCTGCATCCCAATCCCGCACATATTCTTCCCGGATTGGGATGAAGTTCCTCTTGTCCGGGAAAAAATCTGGCAGCCGGATATGGTACACCAAAGACAGGTCTAAAAATTCCCTGTGGGGGATATGCGCCAGATATCCCCTGTTCCGTTCCGTATTGACCAGCTTTGCATAAATATGCGGCTTTACCGTTTCCCAGTCTGTGAATCCGAATAACCCGATATTCCCTACGTGGGCCTTCCCCTCACAGAAAGCCGCAATCCGGCTGGCGATGGAATCCACCTCATCCTCCCTGACAATATGATGGCCGCAATATCCATCCATTTTAATTACCAGGGACGCCCCAGTGTCCTTCCTCCTTACACAGATTGATTGTGGCGGCATCCCTTTTAAGGATTTACCGTTTTCCCCATCCACTTGATAACCGCTGCCCAGCTTTTCCTGCAGGAGCGCTGCTATCTTCTGTTCAAACCGTTTCCATTCCATGCTTTTCCTCCTGTTTTTTCTAAAATAGGGACGCCCAAAACTCCTGCCCCAGACATGGCTGCGCAAAAGGTTCTGGACGCCCCCTGTTTTCTTTCTGCTGCTAATCCCTATGTATTTCAGGCCGCTTCCACTGACTTTGTTTTTGCCAGCGCCGCCATAATCTTCCCATACAAATCCCTGGATATCGCAGAAGGGTTTTCTATTTTGTACCGTTCCTGCACGGCTTCCATGCCGACGCCTGTCCGCTGGAGTTCTTTTTCCAGGGACTGTAGCTGTTTTTTAGACAATGCGCTGCCATTGGGTGTAAGGGCTTTGCTTTGCAGTTTGTTCCCGCCTCCGGAAGCTGTATTTTTCTTTGGCTTTTCTGCCTTTGCCCCCATCTTATATACCACCTGCCCCTGATTGGAATCATTGGTAATTACAAGGCTGGCAATCTCCCTGTCCCCATTGTATGCAATAGAGCGTACCGAGAAATGGTCGCTGCAGTACAACTTATCACCATTTCTCTTAATGGATATGCCTGCTGCCGGGACCCAGATAAAGGGCGCGGTATATAACTCCCTGCCAATCCCCCAGGTTTGCACGTCACGTTTGATACAAAAATAATAAGGCGAATGCCCCGGTTTATAGGGGTGTTCGCCTTATTCAGTGGCTAGCAGAGGGTAGATGAGGGGGATTTGAGCGGTGAATACAGTTGGTAGAAAATCGGAGTTTGAGAGGTAATTTTACACGATGCACCACTGGGGTTATAGTTAGTAGAGTAATTTTACACGTTTTACACGATTGGGAGATGATGCCATATCATAAAGTGAGAGTCATATAATTCCCTGTTTTATTCACAATTTTAAGTGTGCGTGGTAAAACCTATGATACGCAAAATGCGGATAATTCTTCTCGGAGTAACACCTATAAAATATCCTAATTTATTGCTCGCTTTTGTCTGTAGCGATTATGTCAATTTGAACGTCGGTCAGGCGGGGTATGTCGGCCAGTACGGCTACAGCTGGTCGCGTACTTCCAAATCGTCTATCCGTGCCTACGACCTGCTCTTGGGTCCTACGAATGTCAATCCGTCAGATAACAGCAATCGCTTCTACGGTTTCCCCCTCCGCTGCCTCTACCCAGGTAGTGCCTAATGGAGGAAAAGGAAGATAAAACAACACAAAAAGCAGGAACAGTAGCGAACTATCATATCGCCAATGTTCCTGCTAAAATTATTTCTAATTTTTATTACTCCATTCGCTGCAAACTTGCTCCCGCAATTTCTATGTTGTCGTCATCTATAATATTGACGGTCTGGCTTAGGCTTTCTCCCAGAACACTTGTGATGTTCAAAACATACCTATCATCTTCCTTATAAAAAGCATATGTATCGTTCGGGCTATAGAAGTTGCAGTTATTCCCATCAAATATCACAATTGCTCCCGGTTGAGCCTGTCCGAATCCGCTATCGCCAACGCTTTTCCATTTTCCTGTAATATCATAAGAATCAGGAACTATGTAGGAAGCGTCTGAGGATTCTATATCTAATTCTGCATTGCTGGATGTCAGTTTGGCACAATCAATAGTCCTGCTCCCATCCAAACTGACATATTTCCAATCTTTAGTATTAGCCGCATCATCCATACAAATTAACCCGTCACCGACATCACCAAATGTAAGCCCATCAAGCATAGACAAGTCATCCACTCCGGGAGTATAAATTGTGCCGTCTGGACCTATGATTTTTGTCATCTGGTCTATTGTCGCTTGCAAATATCCATTAGCTGAATCATTGGGGTTAGCATTATCAATTCTAATTGGTGTATATGAAATATTTCCTTGTTTATCTATAATGGATGCATACCAATCCCCATCTGCCCCCGTCATAACTATCGGAGCGTATCCATCGCTAAATGATCCACCGCTGATATCATTCTCCTTATACTGTTCTAAGGATATGACGAGATTCCAATCTTTATCGTAATAGCCAACCTCATTCGGATGATAATACGTTGTGCCAAATATCAGCCCTTCGCCATAGCTGGAATCTGAGAGAAAATCATCTTTTTTAGAGATTGCGTTTTCTAATGCCCCACACCCATCTCGCCACGGTTCTTCGTAGTCACTATTAATTATGTACGCAAATTTAGTATTTCCATCCTTAATAACAATGGCTGTATATCCTTCGTAGAAATTTCCTACCACCTTTTCCATGCACCAACCACGAGCATATGGAAATGGAGAAAAATATTCTGTTGCGACATTGTATAACCCAGAAGGTAAAACGATGTAGTTTTCTCCTATGTATCGAATGGACGAACAGTAATTAAATTCATCTATCCATTTTTCCGGACGAAATTGTTCATCACTTACTTGCATTTCGTTTAAGATGTTTCCGTCCTTGTCTATAGTGCCGTAACGCCACTCATCTGTATCAAAATTTCGGATGTGTTGAGCCACGAAAAAATGGCCATTCCCATATGCTAGGATCAAATAACCGCCATCAGGAGTGATTTGGCTTTCATAAAGCACATTTCCCTCTGAATCGATAATTCCGCAGGGAGATTCCTCGGTATTATTTTCTCTGTAAAATGCAACTCCATCCTGAAACGGGGAGACATAAAATAATTGGCTGTCTGCTTGGTACACTAATTTTCCGTCAGTATCTATAACTCCTGTACAAAAACTATAATAACTGTCCTTGGAAAAATCTACCCATGCACGTTCATCAGAAAACGGGCGCAACTTCGTAAATGGGTAAGTTTCTAGAACTACCTCTTCAGGTTCTTCGTAGATATCTTCCTCATAATCCGCGTCCATTTCTTCATACTCCGAATCATCTTCCCATGCGTCCGTATTATCTACTGCGGCGGAACTGCTATCTGCAGAACTGCCGCATCCACTAAGCAGTATGCTAAACAACAACGCTACTGTTAAAAGTTTGTTTTTCATGTCGTTTTTCTCCTTTAAACTATTCCCAATCAATTAAATGGCAGGAGTATTGATCTGATTCTAATAAACCTATAGTATTATTAGATATTTCAGGATGACCCTCCCAAGTAGAAAACTGATACTCCTCTCCATCTGTAATTTCGACACTCTTAGCAAAGGAGAGGTCTTCCATATTTACTATATAAATCTCAAAAAGATGTTGCTCCTCATCCGTACAGGCTAAGCATGCAAACTGCGTCCCATCAGGATTCCCGATACCGAATTGACAACCATAATTTTCAGGCTTATAACGATAAATACCTGTTTCAGCAAAGATGTCAATAGACCGTTCAGACGTAGTCCCACTGCCTACATTGTAAAACATCCAATCCTCATCCTCGTTTATCCAAGAGCACCCGCTACCAAGGCCCCTTTCTGTAAAAGGATTTGAACTTTGTACAACATTTTCAATGCTCATATCGGAAATTGGCACAGAATAGAATTGAAGACGAGTCTCATGTATATATTCGCCAAATACAAAATAGTCGTCGAGGAATCCAACCGCACTATATCCAATTCCATACTCTGACTCTAAGCCGAGATAGTCAGTTACATCAAAGAACTCTCCATTCTTATCCATCCATCCCGCTGTGCGTAACCCGGTCTCTGCGGAATATTTGTCAAGAGCCATCCTGCTGTAATTTTCATTAAACATTTCCCTATTCGCAATCTCACCCACTAAGCGTGGTGAATATGGTATGATATAGCCATCTACACCATCTTTAGGGAGATCAAAACTAAAGTCGTTAACTGAATCGCTTGCGCCAGTGTCAATGTTAAGGCAAGTTAGAGAAACTGTTGCATGGTAGTTCTCTGAATCGGGGCTGTCAATGAAGATTCTTTGGATGATAAGACCATTGTACTCTATTGCTTCTTCTTCATCTTCTTGATATGGATTAAAATCACTTTCTGTCTCCCAATCATTTTCTGCCTCCGCTTGGCTATTTTCGTTCATGTTAAGAGGCTCGTCAGAAATGGTTTCATTAGTATCATTTTTCGCACAAGCGCATAATGACAATGTCAACAATACCGTCAACAACGCCGTAAATCCTTTTCTCAATTTTCTTCTCCTCCTTTTCGTAGTCGGTTCATATAAAATACGCCAATTATTTTGACGTAGCATAAGCCTCCTCCCTGCTTTTATTGAACCCTGTCTTAACAACAAAAAATCACGGTCTCCAAACCGCTAAAAAATAAGATGTAACACAATAGTGAGTATGTTACATCTTGCTCGTCCAACATCCGCTGTTTTTGCTATAAATCAGTCATTATTTTTATAGGATTTGCAAATTTTCTTTATTTTAGTATGAACATCCTCTTGAATATAGCCTGATTTGATGTTAAAATTGTATCAATATCACTAATATGTTACAAAAGCCCCCTTGTCCGGGGATACGCTATAATCAGCCGTATCTTACGACAAGGGGGCTTTATCAATTATGGCAGCAACAGAACCGATTAGAGACAAGAAACAGTTAAAGGAACTCGCTGATTATTTTTTACGCAAAGGACAGCTTCGTAACTATATACTGGTTGTTATGGGAACATATACCGTGCTTCGTATCAGCGACTTACTCCGGCTAAAATGGTCGGATGTATATGATGAGGAAAGGCAGGAGTTCCGTGACCATATTACTGTAGTAGAAAAGAAAACTAAGAAAGAGCGCACGATTGCCCTGAATCCGCAACTGCTTGGCGCGCTCCGGCAATACTATGCTCACCGCCGGGGAAAATATATCTTTGCTAACAACCGCAAAGATCCAAAAGCTATCAGTCGAGTACAGGCATGGCGGATAATCCATGCGGCAGTGGTGGAACTTGGATTTACCGGGAAGATTGCCTGCCATTCTTTAAGGAAGACTTGGGGATATCATACCGTGAAAGATAATAAAGTGGCATTGGCCGTAGTTGTAGACATTTATAATCACAGTAGTTATGAGATTACGAAGCGTTACCTTGGGATTACACAAGATGAGCGAGATGAAGCGTATCTGGGAATGGAGTTGTTCTGAGATGCTAATTGAATGAAATTTTTCCAATTAGGAGAGCGCGAAGTATCAGCACGCTCTGTTTTGTGATGGGAAATATGTATATCTGACAGTTACTTCCTTTTCCTCCATTAGGCACTACCTGGGTAGAGGCAGCGGAGGGGGAAACCGATGTAACGATAGTTGTCGTACGACGGACCGACGTTAGCCGTACCGAAGTACAAGACGCGGGCGAGAGTAGACGAGTAGGCGGTACGCGACCAGAGGTGAGCGTTGTAGCCGACGTCGAGAGCTGATCCGCTACTTAGACCGACGCTCCCGCTACGGACAAAAGCCAATGGTAACTGTACTATGGTGGTGCTGATTATATTGGAGCATTTATCCCCCTTGTCAATTTTCGCCAGACCATGGCTGCTATTTTTGGTGGTTCATGGTATGGACGCTCACACTATCTTGTCATATGATGTCGTCCTGTAAAGGAGGCACACAAAATGGATGAGAAAGATTTTATGGAGATGATTATAACAGAGCGGATGGTGATGCACTGCGAGAAGTTTAAGGAGGACTATCCACCCACACCGGAGCAACTGGAAACGGCAGAAAAAGCCAATATTGCTCATGACAAAGTATTCTCAATACTGGATGCCGAACATCGCAAACTACTGGAATTTTGTGAGGATGCGGGCTTTGAGAGTTCTTCGCGAGAAAATGAGTATTATTACAGGGCGGGAATTAAAGATGGGGTGAACCTTGACCGTTTAGTAAAACAGATGAAAAACACTGATTAGTTATCTTCATGTACTGGCAGTAGCAATTTCTATAAGCGGCAATATAATCTATGTTAGAATTGAATCGTGGATAGTTTTGTCCATGGAAACTACTGCCAGCCATTGAGATCAGGCTCCGACTGCCAAAGGTTTTCTAGTTCAAAGATCGTGAAGTTTCTCTTCCTATTATTTCATAGGAGAACATGGAAGATTCGAAATTAGCTGTGGTTACGGCTACTACTAAGAATAGCAAACTTCTTCACCTGCGCTTGTTCTGGCTTTTGTCCGTAGCGATGCTATCAATGTTAACGATGGTAAGATGTGGAATCTGGGCAACTGAGGTAACGGCTGGTCGCGTACGTCTAAATCGTCTACCAACGCCTACAACCTTGCGTTTAATCCTACGGAGGTCTACCCGTCAAACAACAACCGTTGGAACGGTCTCCCCCTCCGCTGAGTGGTCCGGTTCGGTACCGATCTTAGAGAAAAGCCCCTGCTAACTGTAGCGGGGGCTATGATTTACAGGTGCTACTGGAACGAGAAATGGCATACAGCTTACACATCTGGACTGGTGTTACTGGAAAACAAAAAATGCACAGAATGCGGATTTTAGTCACCGCCGCACACACTTTGGGGGTATGAGAAGAGGTGCTGCCACAAAAACTTGTAGCAGCACCTATAAACGGCATTATTTTACAGGGCAGATCTCCACCTGAATGCGCAGGACATCAAAGAATACACGGTGGCAGTCATGGATTTGGCTTCGAATATCCTTCTCGTAGATAAGGATGCCGTCTTTTTCCGTTGTTATGGAATCATTACCGATAGTAAAGCCAAATGCATTATTATTGTTCTCTAAGACGGCACTCCCCCAGATGTAACGTAGGCGGAACAGCTTATCCGCCTTTAGGTGGATGACATCCATGAACTTTGCCGGATAGATTTCCGGGACAAAGAACAGGCCGATGATGTGCTGCTCTGCGCCGGGCGTTGTCGGAATGAAACAAGATGCGGCACAATCATCGCGGAAGGCCGCCAGGCCGCCGGAATAACAATGTACTCCTAACCGCAGCGTATATACATGGCCATGTTTCACCTTGAGCGTTGTCCCATAATGCTCCCGGTCAATTAGCGTCGGCATTTCATCCGTATCGCTGGGCAAAAGTTCAAGGTGTGGCGGCAGGGACAGTTTGGCCTCCTCGACAGTAGGCAAAACGGTTTCTGTGGCTTTCTTCCGTTGTGCGGATTTGGTGTTTCTGGGTTTGTTGGTGTTTTTAGTTTTCTGGTTGTTTTGATTCATAGTACTTCCTCCTAGTTTGGTTTTATTGAAGGCTGTCTGCCTGGTAGCAGATCCACTGCCAGGCAGACATACCCTTCCGATATACATAGGACACTTTCTGGATGTTTGAGTAAGAAATTACGGATTTTCCCCTAAAAACGTTCTCATTTTTTTAAGGCTGGCATTTTTGTGGTTGTTGACGTTTTTTTGTTTCATATTAAGAACCGTTCCAATCTGTCTTTCTGTGAACTCTTCAAAATAATACAAAGAAATAATGTCCTTATCTGTCTCGTCTAGCGTGTCAATAGCGATACATAATTCTTGGTTCGTTTCCTGCTGTATGATAATGTCTTCCGGAGTAGATGAGCACGGGTAGTCAATTCCGTCCTCCATGGCCCGCTCAATGGAATATGCGCGCAGGTAACCACCTTTTTTCCGCTTTTTGCTGCGTTTTTTACTGCTGTCACTGTCATCTGGCTGCAAATCGCACAGTTTGGTTTCGCCGCTACCGCCAATCTCCATATCTGCATTCGCTTCCCCAAGTAACTTTTTTTCTTCATTCCATAAGAAGCGTTTGATGCTTTGATCCAGCTTATCCCACTCCTTACTTTCCCGTAGCTCATAGAGATAGTTCTTGTATTCATGATAATCGTACCATTCTGATGCCATATATGACCCCTTCCCGATCCGCAGGAGCCATATGTTCATCTGATGATCCGTAGGGAGTATAAGCAGCAAAGGGGATGCCGGAACCGGCACCCCTCCGCTATGCATGCGTCTCCTGCGGATCATTCATTGATTTATGTTAAAAGGTATCTATTTGGCCAAACCTGCCAGCATTTTACTTAACAGCTACTGGCGGGCTGTTCTCTGGAAATGTTATATTTATCGCTGTCTGTTTATCACCACCTCTGTTATGGTTTAAGCTGAGCTCTTTGCTTGGGTATGATTTTAGTATAAACAATGGAGCATTTGCGTTTTCTGAACGAAAAAGAAGGGTTCAGAATGAAAAAGAATGCTTTAGAATAAAAAGAATGGAAAATCTACCTCTAATAAATCAAAAAGTATGTTTGACAAAGGTGTATACTAATAACAGAACTATTGACTTTTTCGAACATGTGTGCTACAATGATTAGTATAAGCTAACCGCTTATGGACATTAAATATCGTGTTCATCATTGCTCCCAAAATGATTGTGCGTTTCGCCGGTTCTCTTGCTAGAGGACAGGCGATAGCACAATCGTTAAGGAGGCGATGATATGAGAATTACAACTTATAAAAGAGATCTTGTCGAAGATGGTTACAGAGTGATAGGGGTTGATTATGGGAGTGACCATAGGTGGGATTGGGATATGTCTACGGACTGTAGGTGCATCTCAATCCAAATGTCACTAACCGGCACGGCTGACGGCCAATCTCATGACGATGGCTGGAAAAGCTTAATCTCACTTGCAGATTCTGATATGTTTTTGGACAACGAATATGCGCGGCGGGAACATGCTGATTTCCGAATAAACTATGCAGAAATTATGCGGGGCAGCCATCCCGATTGGTACCTAAGTGCTTTCAAGGTATTCGTCGGTGGAATTACACTTTTCTTTGTTAATCCTAAAACAGATGATTCAGGCTTTCTATGGATTGTCGGTGCCAAGTGCTTAAAGCTGGCTTTTAAGGTACCATATACCCGGCTCGGATTCGACACGATTTACAACGTCCATATTGAACACGATGGCGAAGAACATCTTTTCACGATGGTAGAGGAAGATTTAGGCTATATCCGTTATGAGAATGAAATCAAGCTTAAAGAGCCAGGCAAAAAAGATGACAATTTCTTCCATGATGGTAACCAATATCTTGTTGTAACCGAATATGTTGGTTTGTAGCCATAAAATGACAGCCGCAAAAACCTGCGGCTGTTTTTTCTAGTTCCACGGTATTCCAAGCAGTGCGGTAATATGATACAATATGCATAGTTAAGGGGGTGTTTGCAGTGGCCAATGATCCCGATGAAACTGCGACAAATCTCAAAGACAGCTTGAAAGATATACGCAAACTGAAAAATAATAGGGATGCAATAGCAAACCTTGTTGAAGAGCTCGAAGGTATGGACAACCTTAGCCCCTTTCGAGGAGAAGGCTATCATACATTCTGCGAGGTATATCTCATCAGATTATTAAGAAAGTATGTTTATGGTGTCGAGAACCAAGAAATGTTGCTTGCTGTATATGGGCTTTTAGAAGGATACAAAGGTAAAAGAATTGGGGAGCGTTGCCAGGAATATGTAAAAGCTGCCTATCAATTCGATAAACGTATTGACCCTAATTGGGATGATCCAAACGGTTCTTTAAAATACTATGAAGAAAGCATTAATAAAAAATTGATAAAAAAACTAATGGCAGAAATATTTGATGGTGAAAACCAAAAGATACCCCTTGGGCTTGCTGAAGAGATTAACAAAGAGCTATCTCGAAAGTTTCCAGGCGGCTTTCCTAAAGAGCTGCCATTACCCGCCCCACAGTATCTGCTCAAAGAAGTCGGCGACCCTAAAAACAAAAGGGCGGAAATTAATACTGGCCACGGCAACAGTGGCAAAGATGGCGAAATCATGGGGAAAAGCGCCGAAGACAGTAGGAAGAGATTTTCTAAAAGGCATATACGGAAAAAGTTTGCCGTAATTATAATAACTATAGTTTTAGTTGCAATATTTGCCTTTATAATTTTTTATGACAGACTTGATAAGAGCGCAGAAGAACAATCCGCAAATGGGAGCGCTTTTCAACCTCCTGCCAGAATCAATTATCCCGATGGTACATATATTGATGTCTATGAACCAATGAAAATTATTAATGCTGAAGATGGTATTATTTTAGTACCAATCAGTGATGATGACCAATCCATGGAAACAAGACCTTTGTCTGATGAGACAAATTCGGAAGCCGTCAGTAACAGTGAAGATAATTTTGATCTGAAAGGGGTTAATGAATATGAGAAGAATCATTAAGTTCTTTTTCCTATCGGCTATATGTTATATAATAATGTTTATTAGTGTATTTATATATCCGATAACTGCTTTGGCTTGGGGCGACAACAGTGAAAACGGTAGAGGACGCCCAAGCTATACAACAGAAGAAATTGATAATGGAGCGCTTGGGGCTACCCTGCAATCCGACGGAGAAAATTACAAAGATGGCGATAATTATCCAGGGCAGATTATTTTTAATTCAATTTCAGATAATAAATCTATCGGTGGTAGCGAGAAAAATTTTGTTGCGGCACGAGAGTGTTTCCAGCGAGAGGATGGAAGTTGGGAAGGGGTAACTGAAGATACTATCTGGAGCAATGACGATATTACGGTTGAGGATGGAAATTATTATATCATACGCCTATACATCCGTATGAATAATCCCAACGGCTGGGATGCCGTAGCTAGAGACACTCATGTGTCTTTTAGCATTCCGAGTACTTCGGCCTCACAAATACAAGTTAATGGTTTCATTGATTCCTCAAATGCTACACCTAGTGAGTATTGGGATGGAATTAACTTCAATAGTGAGACTCCATTCCATCTTGAGTATGTTTACGGTTCAGCCTTGCTTGAGAACAATGGTATTGGTCTTGGCGGTCTTCCTCTTAGCGATGATATCGTTAAAGCTAAGAGTGGCGGGGTTCTGATAGGCTATGATGAACTTGATGGCCGCATACCTGGCTATAATATACCGGATTACTATAAGTATGATAATTACGTATCGATAAAAGTAAAAGTTGTATTCGACTATGAGTTTACCGTAGAGCAAAAAGTGCGCCTTGCTGGTGGTGACAAAGAGGATTGGGCAGATACAGTGGACGCTAAGATTGGTGACCAGGTAGAGTTTCGCATTCTTTATACGAACACTAGCGATAAGAGCCAGACTGGCGTTGCCATTAAAGACATTCTTCCGTCGAACTTGAAATACGTTGCTGGTTCGAGTGTCATTAAGAACTTTAACCATCCAAACGGTGCGAAGATTGTTCAAGACTCTCTCGTTGATAACGGCATCCGGATTGGCAACTATAGCAAAGACGCAAACGCTTACATTTATTTTACGGCTGAGGTTGTAGACGAGAGCTTAGATCAAGGTCTTAATGTGTTAACAAATTGGTCGCAGGCTGGTGTGGGGGATGTAACTATACAAGATTCGGCAGAAGTTTGGGTACAGAATGACAAAAAATATAAAATTATATTAACCGCTCATATTGCAGTAATCCTTATTTGCTTCACCATTTTTATTATCACAATCTGCAAAACCATCAAACGCCACAAGGCAACCCAGCGTAAATAAAATACTTTCTTAAAAAAGACGCTTTCCAGAGGCGTCTTTTTTGTATGCTCAAAATTATTTTATTTTTTCTCACATTTCTTACTCAAAAATTTCCCTATAGTCCTATGTAGAGTAGATGGAGGAATTTTATATCTGACACAGACTTATGCATAGTTGATACAGGTATGCTATTTGCCATCAAAAAACAATCCAAAGGAGGAACCTATATGAAGTGTCCAAATGTAGAATCAGTTGTTGAAGCCTTTAGCGGAGATGTGGTCGATACCATCCCTGCCAAACGCAGCATGATGTTCGCCCCGCGCTCATTGAAGCTACTGCAGGAAAATGCCCTGCTTACGGCCAGCGAGAACAGGTGCCGAGCGCTCTTGGCTCAATCTGCCATCAATGACAGCGCTAGCCTTGCGATGTCGGTTGACCGACTATCGAAGGTTGCACCGCTCGGAAAACCGTATTACCACAAAATCCTTGCAGTTTATGCTGATAATGCCGCAAAGACAATAGAAAGGTGGTGATTGGGTATGATGGAAATCATTGACATCATCATTGTAATTGTATTAGGCAGTATTGTATGCGTAGCGATATCTGAATGGTTTTTCGATTACTGCAACCTTAAGAAACGGGTGGAAGAAAGCGATGATTTTGAGAAGTTGATGCGTAAGCAACTGGAACTGGATGCGGCGAGACTTAAAGCTCAGGAGGATATGCTTCGGGAGGCCTGCCGGTCGCAGGCAGAGGAATGCGAGGATGGGTATGAGGAAGATTGAGCTACCGTCAACATATTCTTGACAATTCTACAACAGCATTTTTTGTTACACCTTAATTGACATTTTACCTCTGTTAGAGAGTGTCGCATCGCTACAAAAGTATTTACTTCTTATGTTTGGGATCATGGCTGCTTTGCGGTTCAATGGGCGTCAAAGCAGCCAGCAAAAGAAAGGAAGATTATATGGAAGAAAAAATTAACTGTGCAAAAAACAATGCGCGCAAACGCTATGCCACGCTGATAATCGACCCGCCATGGGATATAGACCAGCGGGGGCGGTTCGGGGCTATTAACCACTACGATCTGATGTCGTTGGAAAAGATTAAAGCCATGCCCATAAAGAATTTGGTGACAGACAACAGTCACTGCTGGCTCTGGGTCACCAATAATACCATGAGGTATGGATTTGATATCTTAGAATCATGGGGATTTACGCCGCGTTCCGTGTTTACATGGATTAAATTCCGGATGGGGCTTGGGAACTACCTGAGAAACTGCACAGAACACGTCCTCTTAGGAACCCGTGGCAAAGCACCGGTATTATGCAAAAACCAGATAAACTACGGTGTTTTTACCGTCCAGGATCATTCGCACAAGCCCGAGGAATTCCACAAAATCGTAGAGCGGGTTAGTTCGGGCCCTTATCTTGAACTCTTCGCCCGCAGACGGCAGCCCGGCTGGGATGTATGGGGTAACGAAATCGACAGCGACATCGTGATCCCCGGTTATCCTGTGCCGAAGTACAGTGCCAAAGCGCTTGGAGAGGAGGCATGATGATGGATGTATCCCAAAAACCTAATCACACAGATTTTGGAAGCCGCCTTCATGCTGGCGCTTGCCGCTTTTCTCATCAAAACCGCAGTCGGATGGATTCTGGAAATCTGGCCAGTGCTGCTCGCCATTGCAATCATCGTCGCTATCGCCATAATCGGTTTCCGTATCTGGAGGCACAAGCATGATAAAGATTTGGGACAATGGTAGGAGAAAGCATAAAAAATACAGTAGGAAGGAGTGGGTAATCTTGGGTAAGCACCAAATCGAGGATATTAACTGGAAAAAAGTCATCTGGAGCCGGCCTTACAAAATTGAAGCTGTCTGGGAAATGCTGGCGCATCTTGCCGCCACATCGCCGCGGGGCGCAGTGGTCTGGGAAATACGGAGCAAAAATGGGCAGGTAAGTTACTTGCTCGGAGCAGCCGGGAGGTATATCAAAAACGCAGAAGAAGTGATAAAAGCCCATGGCGATATCCAGTTCCACGCTATGGATAATGCCGAACGCGCACCAGTTACCACTGCCCGACAGCTTAAAATCAGCCACCCGACGCTCTCGCTCAAGACTGATATCACTGGAGCTGTGATCCGGGCGGGGCTGGCGGCACTCACGGAAGAGACAGGTGACACGGAGGCCGTGGTACAAATTGTGCTGGGGAGGGGCTACGCTCCTTCCCCGGTGCCAGCCAATCTGTCCGATCCGAATGCGACATGGCTGCAGATTCTGCTGGGGGATGTCCAGAAAGCTTCGGCAGAGAGCCGGAAAAATGTCCGGGAAAAAGCGGAGCAGCACACGTTCCAGGCAGCAATCCGCATCGGAATAGCTGGTGATGGAGCATTCATCCGGCTGAACAGTATTACGAGCGCATTCAGAGTCTTGGAATCTGCCGGGGCAAGGATACGAGCAGAAAATATCAAACCTGCCGACCTTAAAACAGCGCATGTACCTTGGCATTTTCCCCTAATGCTGTCGGTCAAGGAACTGGCTAACTTCTTACTGCTCCCGGCTGGGGAGGAAAAACTGCCCGGAACGCCGGGACTGCATCCGAAGCTCACCCTGCCGCCGAGCTGGTACAGAAACCCGACCAATAAAAAGTCTGACCGCAGTTTTGCTATCAGTATGGATACTATAAATCCGAAAAAACTAAGCATTTCTCCACGAGATTCATTGGAGCATACAATATGTCTGGGCCCGACGGGCAGCGGAAAAAGTACTGCAATTTTACACATGATTCTGGCGGATATTGCCGCCGGGAGGGGCGTATTAGTACTTGATCCTAAGGCGGATTTGGTGACAGATATACTTATGCGGATTCCAGAGGAACGCACTGGCGATGTAGTGATTATCGATCCGTCAGATTCCTGCCCTTGTGGGTTTAACCCGCTGGCGTTTAAGGATTATGGAAACCCGTCACTGATTGCCGATGCAATTCTCTCGGTTCTCAAAGAGATATTTAGCGACAGCTGGGGTATCTACACACAGGATGTGCTGACAGCATCTTTGCTTACATTAGTAGAAGCAGAAAATGCCACGCTTTTATGGCTCCTACCACTCCTCACCGATGAGAACTTTCGCCGGAAAGTTACCAGTAACATAAAAGACCGCATGGCATTGAAGCCTTTCTGGGATCAGTTCGAGGCGTTGCGTGATACGGAGAAGAGGGTGCAGATCTCTCCAGTGTTGAACAAGCTGCGGCAGCTGACTTTACGGCCGGGGCTTCGGAATATACTGGGACAGGCAAAGCCAAAATTCTCGCTGACAGATTTATTTTATAAACGCCGGATCGTATTAGTTCCTCTCAATAAAGGAATTACTGGCGGGGGAACCAGTAGGCTCATCGGCAGTCTGATTGTCGGTTTGACTTGGACGCTGGCACTATCGCGGGCTGGCATCCCGGCAGAGAAACGGCATATTGTTTCTATCTTTATCGACGAGCTCCAGGATTACCTCAGCCTGCCTACAGATTTATCTGATGCTTTGGCACAGGCAAGAGGTCTGGGTATCGGATTGACACTGGCACACCAGTATCGCGACCAACTGCCGCTTGACATTCGCTCCGGCATAGATGCCAACGCCCGTAATAAAATCGTCTTCGGTTTGAACAGCCGGGATGCAAAGGATATGGCGGCAATGGCGCCGGAACTTTCCGCCGACGATTTTATGGCACTGCCCCGCTACCAGATTTATGCATCCATTCAGTCCAATGGCCGCAGCACTGGCTGGGTGCAGGGTAAGACTTTGCCGCCGCCACCAGCCTTAAGGGAGGCAGCTGAGCTTAAAGCCATGAGCCAAGCCGCTTACGGCATCCCAGAGGAACAGGTTGAAGAAGATTACCTCAAACTATTTGGTGATGGCGATGAAGTCCCGCCAGAGTGTGAGGATGCGGCAATTGGAAGGAGAAAAAGACCATGACGGACCGACCGACGAACGATGAGCAGAAAGCACGAGCAGAAACGCCCACCACGCCCGACTTTTCCCGGTATATGGTATGCGATTCCTACTCCGTACCTACTACGGACACCACCTCTGCCGGCGGCGTCACAGAACCACACCAGCGTTTGTCTAGACAGCAGCTCATCAGTCTTGATGCCAGGCTCAGCATGCGCGACAAGGACATCCTGCTCGCCATCCAGCGGCACCGCTACCTCCTGAGCGGGCAGGTGCAGCGGCTCTTATTTACCGATGCTGCCAACGCTTCCGCTGCGCTCCGGGCAGCAAACCGCAACCTAAAAAAGCTAAACGCACTGGGGTTGATCCACAGCCTCTCTCGGAGAATTGGCGGGGTGAGGGCGGGGTCAGCTTCCCTCGTCTGGCATATCACCCATGCCGGGGAGCGGTTGCTGAGGTTACATGACCACAAGGCGTATCCTGGCAAACGCTTTTTCGAACCGTCGCCTTATTACTTAGCGCATACACTGGCGGTGGCGGAAGTTTCCATCCAGCTTACGGAACTCTGTCGGAACGGTAAAACCCGTCTGGCAGCGTTGCAGCCGGAGCCGGAATGCTGGCGGGCTTACAGCGAGCTTGGCAAACACGTTTCTTTGAAGCCGGATTTATATGCGGCGGTGGTATCAGAAGAATATGAAGACCGCTACTTCTTCGAGGTTGACCTTGATACGGAGTCGCCAGCCAAAGTGATAGAAAAATGTCAGAAGTACCACAAATACTACCGCAGCGGACTGGAGCAGAAAGAACACGATATGTTCCCCTTAACCGTCTGGATCGTACCAAGCATAAAACGCAAGGAACATCTGCTCTCCCACATCCGCAGCGCATTTATCCGGCAATCCAAACTATTTGCGGTGATAACTTCAGAGGAATTACAGCAACTGGTTCGGGATGGCGGGGATGAAAACACATTATGCTAAACAGCGATGATAAATTCTGCGCAACCACTGGGCGCTTGGCACAGTTAAGCCGTAGAAGCAAACTTTATGTGGAAGCAACCCTGTCAGCTGTAATTTTTATCAACCAATAAACGAAGGAGCCTATATGGACACAGCAAAGAACCAAATAACACTAGCCATAGAGGAGCAGATTTACAGCGTAAACTACAACACTGGAATGAATATGCTTGACTGTCATGCCGTGATGCGCATCGCAGACCGCGAGGGTTGCCATGAGCTTGCAGACTACTTGTCTGACAGGAAAAACTGGCCGGATTATAAGCATTTTATCCTAACCGGGGATAAGGAAGGAGTGTAACAAAAACGACAGCATACAGACGGTGCCGCACACAAAAGAGCCTGCTCTGCCGGCTTAACTGCGCCAAGCACCCAGGCGCACCTAAAAATAACAAATTTACGAAAGGAAGAATGCCCATGACAATACATAAGGATATCCGGTTTTTTGACATGTTCTCCGGCATCGGCGGGTTCCGCGCCGGGCTGGAGCGAGCCGGCGGGTTTACCTGCATCGGCCACTCAGAGATTGACAAATACGCAGAAAAAGCATACCGGGCGGCACATAATATCAAAGAAAACGAGGTGTTTTATGAAGACGCAAGAAAAATCAACCCAGAAACCATGCCAGAGTTCGATTTACTCTGTGGAGGATTCCCCTGCCAGGCATTTTCTGTCGCTGGCAGGAGAAAAGGATTTGACGACAGCCGAGGTACTCTCTTCTTTGAGATTGCCAGACTGGCTCGAGAAAGACGGCCTCCGTATCTTCTCCTTGAAAACGTCCCAGGGCTGCTGTCGCATGACCAAGGCCGGACATTTGCGGCCATCCTCGATACGCTTTGCGACCTGGGGTACAGTGTCGAATTCCAGGTGCTTAACAGCAAAGATTTTGGCGTTCCCCAGTCCAGACGCCGGGTGTACATTGTCGGATATCTTAACCCCGGATGTGCCGGAAAGATATTACCTTTCCGAGGAGCAAACCCGGAAACTCTTAAGTGCCTCATAGGCGGGCGGCAGGATTCACGAGTATATGATCCGTCTGGGGTCGGAAAAACGCTACTTGCCAAATCCGGCGGAATTGGCGGTAAAACGGGGTTATATGCTGTCGGATATAACCGCAATACCGGGATTACCGGTAAAATCCGTTTTGCCTACACCTTGACTGCCAGCGGCTACCGCGGTCTGAACCGCCGACATACGCAGAATGCGGTTCTGGAGACAGATGCGGAGGAAAATGCACAAAAAATAATCCCCCGTGCCGTTCTTAACCCGGAACGAGCAAAAGTACGGCAGAATGACAGGCGCATCAAGACAGAAAATGAGCCAATGTTCACGCTAACATCACAAGACCGGCATGGCGTGTTGATGATTAAGGAAGCCACCAAATCTGGCTGCAAGGCTGCTCATCCGGGAGACTCTGTAGACCTGAGTTTTGCAGAGCAAAATACGCGCCGGGGGCGAGTAGGCAAGAACATCGCTCATACACTTGATACAGGCAGTTCGCAAGGCGTGGTCACACCCAATTTGCGTATCCGCCGCCTCACTCCGCGGGAATGTTTCCGTTTACAAGGTTTTTCTGAACTACAGATTGATAAGTTCTTATCCGTAGATTCCGATACTCAAGCCTACAAACAAGCCGGAAACGCCGTAACCGTCAATGTCGTACACGCCCTCGGTCTCTGCCTCAAAGCCGCGCACAAGGCGACTATGGCGGCGACAGGGGCAGAAAAGGAGGCAGCATAAGATGCTTACAAATACACAGAAACAAATGGTCACCAATTTACGGCTGCAGGGGCTTACTTATGCTGAGATAGCCGCAGCCACAGAACTCTCTCCGAATACTGTAAAGTCATTCTGTCGGCGCAGGCATATAAAAATCGATGAGGCGGAACCTTCTGAGAGCAATATTTGTAAGAACTGTGGCAGACCGCTCACTCAACAGCCTGGAGTAAAGAAAAAGGCTTTCTGCAATACCCAGTGCCGCACCGAATGGTGGAACAAAAGCCGCCGCAGGCATCCTTACCGTTTGACCTGTTACTACTGCGGGAAAGAGTTTATCAGTTTTGGGAATAAAAAGAAGAAGTTCTGCAGCCGGGAATGCCGCAGACTCAGCCGTTACGGTGAGGACACGGCATAATGCCGGCATCCGGGTGTCTGGCACAGCTAAGGGGCGGACTTTCCAGGATATGGCAACCATTTCTTTAAAGTAATCATTTATAAGTTTTAAGGTAAGGAGCTTTATGAAGCACGCAAATAATCAGGATGGAGTTATGCTTTGGGTTAAACGGGATGATGAGGGCAATATCACCGATTGGGAGATGACCATTAAACGTGATGACCTGATAAAGATTTTGTCAGAAGTGATTGATGAGCTAAAGGAATCCGGAAAACAAATTCCTGCGGAAAAATACGAAAAGCTGCTCCAGCATCTGCTTGGAGAAAAAACGACACACAAAGACAAACCAAAAAAGAAATAAAAGCCTTATTTCCTGGCGCAGCCCTGCCAACCTTAGCTGCGCCAGGCACCCGGATGACCAATAACACTACTAAAATAAAGGATTATATGAGCAACTATATATTGAACCAATTAGAATCTGCCATTATGACAGAAACCAGAAAGGGGGATGCGATGACATAGCGCCGATTCTGCATTCCCCTATTTATACAAATAATGTCCAAAAGACAGCGGCTGCTATCAGTTTGCCAAAGCATAGTAGCTGCCGTCAGGGCAGGAAGGAGGTTCAAGAAAACAAGAGCAACATAAACACGATGTAAAGATGTAAACATTGCGGCATGATGCGCAGCCAAGTTGGGGCGCATCACAGCCGCCCCTCCTACGCCTCACAAGCCGCAAGAAAGGAGGGTAAATGTTTACTAAACAGTTCGGTCTGGAGATCGAGTTTACCGGAATCAGCCGGGAAAAAGCAGCAGAAACTGTCGCACATTATCTCGGCGGCACTGCTACGATTACCGGGGATTATTACGATACCCAGAAAATCACCGCACCCGATGGGCGCACTTGGAAACTGATGTACGACGGCAGTATTAACTGCCAGAGAAAAGATGGACGAAGGACAGTGTCCGCAGGGAGCAACTACAGCGTGGAGCTGGTCAGCCCGATTCTATCCTACCGGGAGGATATTGGTATGGTGCAGGCTCTGGCAAGGAGGCTGAGAAAAGCCGGGGGATTTGCGAACAAGTCCTGCGGTATCCATATTCATCTCGACGGAGCCAGCCATACGCCACGGAGCATTCGTAACTTTGTCAACATCATCTACGCGCATAACGACCTGCTTTACAAAGCATTACAAATTGCGCCGGAGCGGATGCGTTACTGCAAGAAAATGGATGCATATCTCGTGGAACGGATGAACCAATCGAAGCCAAAAACACTGAGACAAATCGAATCAATCTGGTACGAGAATTACTCAGGCAGCCGCAACGGTCATTACCACCAGAGCCGTTATCACTTTCTTAATCTGCATAGTTTCTTTCATGGCAACCATACGGTGGAGCTAAGAGGCTTCAACAGCACACTCCATGCCGGGAAAATCCG
The DNA here is from genome assembly GCA_910575155.1 of Lachnospiraceae bacterium. Classification (GTDB taxonomy): domain Bacteria; phylum Bacillota; class Clostridia; order Lachnospirales; family Lachnospiraceae; genus Petralouisia. Next base: position 5,535 of record CAJTDX010000037.1, on the reverse strand, counting down.
GGCATATATCGTGCTGGCGCTCGCGCTCAACCATCAGGCGCTGACGCAGAAAAGCGCCAGCTATCGGAAGGTTCAGGAGGAAAATGAGAAGTTTGCAATGCGTGTGTGGCTGAACCGCATCGGATTTATTGGTGACGAGTTCAAAAGTTGCCGGGAACACCTATACCAGCACTTAGATGGTAACGCCGCCTGGCGGTACGGTTCACGAGAAAATGTCAGAAGCCATATCAATACCAGAAACACACAGAACGGAGGAAGTCAGAATGAGCAATAAGAAAAACGAACGCCTGTATATCGCCTACGGCTCCAACCTCAACCTTGAACAGATGGCAAGACGCTGCCCCACTGCGGAAGTTGTCAGTAAAACCCATCTACATAACTTCCGGCTGATGTTCCGGGGTAAAGGCACAGCAGTAGCGACTGTAGAAAAACAGGAAGGAGGCAAAGTGCCGGTGCTGGTCTGGCGGTTACAGCCAAGCGACGAGTATAATCTCGATCTGTATGAGGGTTATCCTAATTTCTACCGTAAAGAAATGTTGAGAATTTCTGTAAACGGCAAGCGGGTGTCTGCCATGATTTATATCATGAACGCAGCAAAACACCCTTACGACACCCCGTCACGCAGTTACTTTGAGACCATCCGGCAGGGATATGAATCTGCTGGGTTTGACATCAAAATCCTGCGCCAAGGCGTACTGAACTCGGTATGGGAGGGATATCTCGCCAAAAAGTATCAGGGAGGAGGTGATGGCTATGACCGAGACTGTTAAGACCCAGATTGAAGCCATCCGCAGGAGCGGAGAAACCAATATGCTGGATGTGAACATGGTGCAGTGGATTGCAAACCGGGAAAATTATTTTGAGTTAGTAATTTATCTGGAAGAACACCGGAAAGAATATGTTAATTATCTCTTTACCGGCGAGGCTCCGGTGGAATAACACATATCACTTCATATTGTTTGGACAAAAACAAGACTTGCTTTGTGAAGCGAACAGAGTGATAGATGTGTGTGTAATAAAACGAAAGGAGCAAAAATATGCGATACAATTACAACTTAAGCGGTAGCGACCGGAAACCCTTAGTAGAGGCAATCAGCCAGATACTGGACAAGCCTGCTGTTTACCAGGGCGCGCCAAGTTTTGCCTATACGGTAGGGGATTTTACCGTAGACCGGAACGGCATATTGTCATACACCAGCAATATCCATCCCGACTTTGCGGCGGTGCTTATCAGCGATTTGCAGGAACGTGGCTTTGTGGCGGAAATCATTAGCGATACGGATGATGATGAACCCACAACGGAGAACGCCTACGATACAGATGAGAATGAAGCTATTGTAACGGAAAATATAGCTAGCACTGAAGTGACCGACACCGACTCATCGGACATCCTGACGATTGAGGTTCCTGACAATGGGTTTACACCAGAAGCAAAGGAAAACATCAGGAAAATCGTGGCCAGCAAAAAGACTGTGCTGGAAAAAGCCATTGGATCTGACGTTTTACCGATTGTAGAAAAAGATGGTAAAATCACCTTCCCATGGTTTACACTCCATGGCATAGATGGTGAAGCCGACGCTTACGGCCACTTAGTTACTGCTATCTGCAAAATGGCAAAAGAGCAGAAACGGGTAACAGCCACAGAAAAACCAATAGAAAATGAGAAGTTTACGATGCGCCTGTTCTTAATCCGGCTAGGATTTATCGGTGACGAATACAAAACCGCCCGGAAAATCCTGCTGCGCAACCTTAGCGGAAATGCCAGCTGGAAATCTGGACATAAGCCGGAGCGGAATACGGATATTGCAATCCCGCTAAATCCAGCCGAAGCAACAACACCAACCGGGCAAGAGCTTGCGATGCCGCTAGAGGAAGCGGATACTGCGGAGACCGAACCGCAAAAGGAAGGTGGATGAGACGATGCTTATGGCAAATAACGGATTCCCCAGCCGAGAAACAGTGGAACGGGTACGGAAAATGTATCCTAAAAGCACACGGGTGGAGCTTGTTCAAATGAACGACCCGTACTCCCGCCTAAAACCCGGCGACAGAGGCATAGTCCGCTTTGTCGACGATACCGCAACGGTATTCGTGGACTGGGACTCAGGCTCCGGCCTTGGCATCGTGTACGGCGAAGACCGGGTGAAAAAACTGTAGCACATTATTGATGGGGGAGCGTACTGCTCCTCCATTCCTACGAACGGAGGTATTCTATGAGAGAAGTCATTAAACTGGATGCAAAAAAGATATTGCCTGTCCAAAGGAAACGCGTAGCAGCCTATGCCCGTGTATCCAATGGCAAAAATGCGATGTTGCATTCTCTGTCCACCCAGATTAGTTATTATAATAACTATATCGGTAGCAGGGGCGACTGGGAACTTGCTGGAATCTATGCGGATGAAGCGATGACTGGCACAAAAGATGACCGTCCCGAGTTTCAGAAAATGCTAGCAGACTGCCGGGCTGGAAAAATTGACATGATAATCACTAAATCCCTGACCCGGTTTGCTCGAAATACGGTAACGCTGCTGTCAGCGGTGCGCGAACTCAAATCCCTAGAAGTTGATGTTTATTTTGAGAAAGAAAATATCCACACTTTGAGCACAGACGGCGAGCTGATGCTGACGCTCCTGGCTTCATTCGCGCAGGAAGAGAGCCGGTCAGTTTCGGAAAACCAGAAATGGCGTGTCCGTAAGCTATTTGAACAAGGACGTGCTACTAACGGCGACGCACTGGGCTACCGCTTTCAGGATGGGACATTCCATATCGTCCCAGAAGAAGCGGAAATCGTCCGGCAGATATTCACGGATTTCCTTTCCGGCATGGGCTTTAACGCCATTATAAAGAAATTGAACCATGCGGGCATCCCCGCCAGACGAGGCGGCTTATGGAGCGAAACCACTATCAGTAACATCCTCCATAATGAAAAATATACCGGAGACCTTCTTTTGCAGAAATATTACCGCTTAGACCATATCAGCAAAAAGAACGTGAAAAACCGCGGAGAGCTACCGCAATACTTTGTGGAAAACAGCCACGACCCCATCATAAGTAGGGAGGTTTTCGAACAGACGCAGCAGGAGCTGGAGCGTCGGATGAAAAAGTTCGGCATAACCAGAAACCCGCACAAGACGACCCTTTTCACCGGATTAATCCGCTGTGGGCTATGCGGCAAAAATTTCCGTCATAAAATAGCCAATGCCGGAAAGAAATGCGAGAAACCAGTATGGTGCTGCTCCACATTTAATACCCGCGGCAAAAACGCCTGCCCTGCACAGCAGATACCAGAAAATATTTTAATAGCTAAGACCGCAGAAGTTTTAGATGTAACAGAATTTGACCGCAAAACACTCATGGAGTGGATCAAAGAAATCCAAGTACCAAAGCATTACCATCTGGTTTATGTATTCCACGACGGACATATCGAAGAGAGAACCTGGCAGCATAAGTCCCGCCGGGAAAGCTGGACGCCGGAAATGAGGCAGAAAGCGCGAGAGCGCGAATTGGAAAGGGTAAAACAGAAAAAAGAGGAGGAAAAGCAATGGCAGAATTTGCGCGGAAAGTCCGGAAGATAGAAAGCCGTGCCAGCCTGCGCCAAAATGCCGCCGATGCGGAGGTACGGCAAAAACGGCGCGTGGCGGCCTACGCCAGGGTGTCCACCGATTCCGACGAACAGCTATCCAGTTATGAAGCACAGGTTGAGTTTTACACCCGGCATATCCAAAGCAATCCAGAATGGGAGTTTGTCAATGTATATACGGACGAAGGCATCTCCGGCACGAATACCAAAAAACGTGAAGGGTTTAACCGGATGGTTGCGGATGCACTTGATGGCAGGATTGACCTGATCCTCACTAAATCCATCAGCCGCTTTGCCCGCAATACAGTCGATACACTGACTACCGTCCGCAAGCTGAAAGAGAAAAATGTGGAAGTATATTTTGAGAAAGAAAACATCTACACGCTGGATGCCAAAGGCGAGGTGATGATTACGATTATGAGCAGCCTAGCACAGGAGGAAAGCCGTTCGATCTCTGAGAATGTGACCTGGGGAAAACGCCGCAGTATGGAAGAAGGCAGGTTCTCCCTTGCGTATAAATACTTTCTTGGCTACAAAAAAGGTGATGATGGCATTTTAGAAATTGTGGAGGAAGAAGCTAAAATTGTCCGGAAAATCTACCAGCTATTCTTAGAAGGTAAGACCATCCGCGCAATCGCCGATTATCTTACCAAGCAGGGGATACCAACACCACGGGGCAAGGAAAAATGGAGCGTCTCTACTATTATGAGCATCCTTACCAACGAAAAATACAAAGGCGACGCCTTGCTCCAAAAAACCTACACTGCTGACTTCCTGACCAAGAAAAGTAAAAAGAACCGCGGCGAAGTGCCACAATACTATATCAAGGATTCCCATCCGGCAATTATAGATCCGGCAACCTTTGATTTGGTACAGCAGGAAATTGAGCGGCGACGGCCTGATCGTCGACAGTTGCACCGGAGCAGCCCATTTACAGCCAAAATCATATGCGGGGAATGTGGCGGCTACTATGGGCGGAAGGTCTGGCACAGCAACAGCAAATACCGCAAATATATCTGGCGCTGTAACCAGAAATATGAAGCAGATGATGTGTGTTCCACTCCCAATCTGGATGAACCTGCCATTGAAGCTGCATTTGTGGAAGCGTTCAATCAAATGCTGGGGGATAAAGAACAATATATCGTCCGGTTTGAGGAAATGCTGCCATTGCTGGCGGATACCACGGAACTGGAAGCACAAATGGCGGAAATCCAAGCTAAACATGATGGGCTGATGGATAATCTCCGCCGCTATATGGAGAAAAATACCCGTCAAATCCAAGACCAGGAGGGATACAACCGCCGTTTCTCCGAGTTGGATGCAGAATGTAAAAAGGCAGAGGAAAAAATCGAGGCTATCCAAAAAGAGATTCTGGCACAATCGGGTAGAAGAGAGCAAATCCGCCGCTGCCTGGATGAACTGCGGGAATGCGAGGATATTCTTGAGGAATTTGACCTTGATTTGTGGAATTCCACGGTTGAATCCGTAACTATATATGCTGACAAAAAACTGGTATTCTTGTTCCGGGATGGGACGGAAGTCTTGATACGGATGCCAGAAAAACAAAAAAATGGCTAAAACAAAATAATAGCACTTTAACAATACACAGTTTAGCTGTGAGCAACTTAGCGAAATAAAGCCTGCGGAGATTTCTGTAGGCTTTATAAAATGTTTGAATTTTCATGTTGTTTCTGTCAAATTTTATATTGAAGCAGAGCAATTGTACGAGTATAGTTATTCCTTTTTTCTCAAAAAACTACGATATCTTCTATTTAGTAATATTATTTGGCCGATAAATTCTTGTTTCCGCATACTCTTTTAGACAATCCATTTGTCTGTAACGTACTTTGCTACGAAAATAAAGCTCGTAGCCAAGAACTGAACCTTGACAACAAATGTTTTCAACCATCATGGAAGCATCACAATAAAGCAGTCATAAAACTGGCTGCTGTCAG
>CAJTDX010000036.1 GCA_910575155.1 Lachnospiraceae bacterium | reverse complement strand
TGGCATCCGGGCACAGATACAGCACCTCAAGGCATACGCCAATACCACGAAGCTGAAGCAGGACTGCATTGACCCACGCTTTGACCTTGTATCCCGTGGCTGTGCCCCATATGTGGAATACCTTGGAATACAGGAGAACCCGAAGGGCAAGGGATGGGCTGCCGGAGCCGGGTATGGAGAAAAGATACTGAAGATACTGGATGCCATCAAGGGAGCCGGGAGCGGTCAGGCATCAGGCGGCGGACAGGGCTCCGACAAGAAGCCGGACGATGGGGGGAAGCAGCAGTCAGTCTTCACGCCATACCTCATCACTACCACCTGTGACGTGCTGAACATCCGCTCCGGAGCCGGAACCGGGCACAGCGTGGTGGGAGCCATCCGGGAGAAGGCAGGAAAGAAGAACAAGTACACCATTGTGGAGGAAAAGGATGGATGGGGCAGGCTGAAATCCGGAGCCGGATGGATAAGCCTCTCTTACACAAAGAAGGTGGCGGCATCAGGAGGCGGCACAGTCTTCACGCCATACCTCATCACTACCACCTGTGACGTGCTGAACATCCGCTCCGGAGCCGGAACCGGGCACAGTGTGGTGGGAGCCATCCGGGAGAAGGCAGGAAAGAAGAACAAATACACTATTGTGGAGGAAAAGGACGGATGGGGCAGGCTGAAGTCCGGAGCCGGATGGATAAGCCTCTCCTACACAAAGAAAGCCTCATAATAGTGGGGAAGGAGGCTGAAATGACAGCGGATGAACTCACAAGAGCCCTCATTGAAGAGACCACGTTGGAGGACATATCAGAAAGCTACCGCCCTGTGGTGGAAATCATAGGGATTGAGAAGTTCATTGAGCTTAGTGAGTACGCCAAGGGGGATGAGCTCTACTTCCCGAAGACAGAGAACATCATAGCCCCGGCAAGGAACAGGCGTATCAAGAAGGAGTGGAACGGATACAACTCAAAGCAGCTTGCGGAGAAGTACAACCTGACCACCAAGCAGATAGGGAACATACTGAAGGATGAGCCAATGATAGGGCAGATGAGCCTTTTTGACATGGATAACGGAGAGTGATTTTCCGGAAATGTTTCCCCTAAAGAGTCTTTCACAATGGGTATAAGATAAGAGCATGTACTTAGTACATGCTCTTATTGTTTTGTGCGTTATTCTCAAAAAAATTGACAGAAAAGGAGTGGTTTGCATGACGAATTTCACAGCGGATGTATCACAGATTATCGTCTTCATTGGTGTCATGGCATTTATCGTGTCGGTCATCACGGAGGCACTCAAAAAGTGGACATGGTTTGACAGGAAGGTGCCTACAGCCCTGACCGTCATCCTCCTGTCCCTTATCCTCTGCCCGGTCTGCCTGTTTGGGCTTGCGGCATATTTTGGGGTGGCTACCACATGGTTCATGGTGTTTGCATCATTCATAGCAGCTTTCATTGTGGCGTTGGTGTCCATGGACGGATGGGAGAGGGTCACAGAGCTTGCAGAGAAGCTCATCAGGAAGTAGGAGCCTATGGATTATGTTATATCTTTCTCTGATGTGATGGCAGGGGTCATCACCCTTGGCTTGGGGGTGATAACCTTCTTCATCAAGGGGTGGATAGGCAGCCTCAAGAGCAGCACAGAAGAGATAAAAAAGCAGATTAAAGAGAATGATGACAAAGTGAATAAGAGGATTGACAGGTTGGAAGAGGAGACAGACAAGGACATAGCGAACATCAAACAGGAACTTAATGACATAAAGGGTGATTTTGCTACCACGTTTGTGCTCCGGGAGGACTTCTTCCGCTCCATGAACGGTGTGGAGGACAGGATGAGGAGCATTGACAGCAAGATTGACAAGCTCCTGATGCAGAGCAGCAGAAAAGAGTGAGGTGAACAAAGTGAATGACTTAGAAAAAGCAGAAATCAAGCAGAATAAGGCAATCAGGGGGTATATCATCCGGTGCTTGGTGAAGGGATACAACAACACAGCCCTCACAAGGCAGTTATCCAATGCCATGATAGCAGCCGGGCTCATCATATCCCCGGACATCAGCAAGTATCTTGATTATCTTCAGGGAGCCGGATATATCGAATTTACCGAGGAAAAGGTCACAGCCTATAATGCCTATGCCAATGATGCGGTCATCAAGCTCACCAAGGAAGGCGTAGACCTTGCGGAAGGCACGATTGAAGACAATGGGGTTGATGTCTGATGGGCGATAAGAGAACCAAGCAGAGGATAACCTCAAAGATTGACGAGCTCCCTGAAGACTTGCGGATGAAAGTGGATGTGATGCTTGCTGACACATCCAATACCTATGAATACATTAGCCAATTCCTGAAAGGGGAGGGCTATGACATATCAAAGTCCAGTGTGGGGAGGTATGCCACCCGGACGAACAACGCCATGCAGAGGCTCCTTGAGGCACAGGCACAGACTGACAGGCTGATACAGGTGGTGAAGGAGAACCCGGAGGCGGACTACACGGAGGCTGCCATACTCCTGACCATGAACGGGCTCCTGAACAAGGTGGCAACCGCAGAGGAGGAGTTCAATGAGATGCCGCTTGACAAGGCAGGAAGGCTCATTGCCTCCCTGTCCCGGACAAAGGTGTACAAGGACAGGGTGAAGCAGGACATGAGGAGGAAGGCGGACATTGCTTTCCGTGAGATGGAGTCCGAGATGCTCAAGGTCATCAAGCAGGATGGGAAGTCAGCGGAGATGCTCAAGGAGATACTGGCAAAGGCAAAGGAGCGGATGATGGAAGATGATTGATATTGACAACTGGATGAGGCGGCTTGAGGAAGAGGAAGACACGGACATCAGGAACAATGAGGAGTATCAGACCAAGCTCTTTGAGGAATATGTGCTCCGTGGCTCTGACCATCAGGAGGAGAGGAAAAAACTGAATGAGAGGTACCTGTCCGGGGAGGAGCTCATGGGGGAGCATGGGCTTAGAAAGGAACTTGCTGCCTTTGACATGTCCTACTTTGGGAGGGCGTACCTTCCCCACTACTTCATCCGGAAGTCACCGCACTTCCATGAGGAGCTTGATGAGATATGGAGCCGGGGAGTGATGAAGGGGAGGAACCCCCTGAAGGAGGCGAAGGTCATCTCAAGGCTGAAGGGCTCCCGTCAGGTTGTGGCAGCCCCCCGTGGTCATGCGAAGTCAACCAATTTCACTTTCAAGGACAGCCTACATGCCATCTTATATGCATATAAGCACTACATCCTCATCCTGTCTGACTCATCCGAGCAGGCAGAGGGCTTCCTTGATGACATCAAGACGGAGCTTGAGGACAATGGCAACATCATCATGGACTTTGGCTCCCTGAAAGGGGAGAAAGCATGGAGGACAGGGGTGATACTGACCAAGACGGACATCAAGGCGGAGGCAATCGGCTCCGGGAAGAAAGTCAGGGGAAGGAGACACCGGAACTGGAGACCTGACCTCATTGTACTGGATGACATTGAGAATGATGAGAACGTCAACACGTCGGAGCAGAGGCGGAAGCTGAAGAACTGGTTTGACAAGGCTGTCTCCAAGGCAGGGGACACCTATACAGACATCATGTACATAGGCACCATACTCCACTATGACTCCCTGCTCAACAACGTGCTCCAAAACCCAAGGTACAAGACAAGGAAGTACAGGGCGGTCATATCGGATGCAGCCAATACCAAGCTGTGGGAGGAGTGGGAAGGCATCTATACCAACCTCTTCAATGAGAACCATGAGGAGGATGCAAGAGCCTTCTATGAAGCCAATGAGGAGGAGATGCTCCTTGGGGCGGAAGTCCTTTGGGAGGAGAAGCTGTCCTATTATGACCTGATGGAGATTAAGGTGTCCGAGGGTACAGCATCATTCAACTCCGAGCTTCAGAATGACCCGATTGACCCGGAGAGTGCAACCTTCAATCCTGAATGGTTCGATTATTATGAGCCGGAGCTCATTGATTTCTCAAGCCCGGAGTTCATCTTTGTGGCAGCAAATGACCCGTCACTTGGCAAAAACAAGAAATCGGATACAAGCTCCATCATCAACCTTGCCCTGTCCACCAAGACCGGGTACATGTATGTGGCGGATGCCTCCGTGGAGAGGCGGAAGCCGGATGTCATCATTGATGATGTGTTCGAGATGAACCGGAGGCTGAAGAGGGACTATAAGAAAGGCTTTTACAAGTTCGGCGTGGAGGTCGTGCAGTTCCAATACTTCTTCAAGGAGGTCATGGCTGCCAAGTCAGCAGAGGAAGGGGAGTACATCCCGATAGAGGAGATACAGTCCACGGTCAACAAGGTGCTCCGCATAGAGTCCTTGCAGCCCGTCATCAAGAACAAGTACCTGAAATTCAACCGGGAGCACAAGACCCTCCTGAAGCAGCTTCAGGAGTTCCCCATGGGGAAGAATGATGATGCACCGGATGGTCTTCAGATGGCGGTGCAGCTTGCACAGAGCATCAAGGCGGTGGCATCAAAAGCAAATTACAAGACAGTCCTCCGGAGACGGTTCCGGATGGGCAGGGGTGCCTATTAGGAGGTGTGACACAGCATGGCGAAGAAAAAGAAGAGGTACCGGAACAAGGGGACACCCTTCAATCCGGAGACAGATACAGGCATAAGGAGACCCGTGACCGCAAGGGTGGCGGTGGGGGATGTCAATGACAAGTTCTCTGACTACCCATCCAACGGGCTGACACCACGCAGGCTTGCCCGTATCTTCCGGGAGGCGGATGAGGGAAATGTCAGGGCACAGATGGAGCTATTTGAGGAGATGGAAGAGAAGGACACCCACCTCTTCTCACAGATGCAGACAAGGAAGCTTGCTGTGACAGGGCTTGATTGGGAGGTGCAGCCATTCTCGCAGGATGAGAGGGACAAAGAGGTTGCCGACTTTGTGGATGAGCAGCTCAAGGGGATTGAGAACTTTGACGAGGTGCTGATTGACATGTTGGATGCCATAGGAAAGGGCATCAGCATCATGGAGCTTGCATGGGCGGTAGAGGATGGGAAGAATGTCATTGAGGACATTGAGTATGTGCATCCCAAAAAGCTTGTGTGGGACAGCACAACGGATGAGCTGAAGATATGCACCGGGGAGTACCCGTCAGGCGTGGAACTCCCGGAGAATAAGTTCGTGGTGCATAAATACAAGGCGAAGTCAGGACATGCAAGCAGGGCAGGCATTATGAGGGTGGTCTCATGGATGTACCTGTTCAAGAACTATGACATCAAGGATTGGGTGAGCTTCTGTGAAGTGTTCGGAATGCCGCTCCGCCTTGGGAAGTATGATGCCTCTGCTTCAGATAATGACAAGAAGCAGCTCATGGAAGCCATCATCAGCCTTGGGACGGATGCAGCCGGGATTGTGCCGAGCTCCACAATGATAGAGTTCATTGAGTCACAGAAGACCACGAGCGTAGAGATATATGAGAAGCTTGCCCGGTACTGTGATGAGCAGATAAGCAAGGCAATCCTTGGACAGACCCTGACATCAGACAGCGGTGGGGGCTCCTATGCACAGTCAAAGACCCATGATGAGGTCAGGCATGACCTGACAGTTGCGGATGCAAAAGCTTTGGCGGTCACTATCCGCCGGGACATCATCAGACCGCTTGTGGAGTTCAATTTTGGGACAGATGTGGACATCCCCTTCTTTGGCTTTGACTGCCATGAGGTGGAAGACCAGAAGGAAGTGGTTGAGATATACAAGACCCTTGCCTGTGACATGGGGCTTGAGATACCGAAGAGCCACATATACAAGAAGTTCAACATACCGAAGCCGGAGGATGGCGAGGAGGTACTGGAACCGCCACGGACAGGGATGTCAGCACAGCCGCCGCCAATGGAGGAAGCGGAGGAGCTGAAGCTGAAGCAGCAGGAAGGGCAGACAGAACAGGGACAGGTTGATGCAATCGTATCCGCAGCCAACAAGCAGGCGGAGGGCATCTTCAGGGAGATGGTAAAGCCCATTTTCAAAATGATTGACAAAGCGGCGGACATGGATGAGCTGCAAAAGGTTCTGAAGGATGAGAAAAAGCTCCGGGAACTGTATCAGGAAATGGAGAGCCCGGAGCTTGAAGACCTGATACAGCAGGGCATCTACCTGTCACACCTGATAGGGAGGTCAATGGACTAATGGATGTATTGTATGGACTGGCAAAGGATTTTGTCTTCAAGGAGGCGGTGGCATTCCTGAAGGGGAAGAAGGCACTGACAAGTGAGGAGTACAGGCTGCTTGATGACGAGAGCCGGGCAAAGGCTTTCACCGTGTCAGGATATACAAGCCTTGGAGTCCTTCAGGAGTTCCTTGACTGCCTGACGAAGGCAGCCGAGGAGGGAACCACCAAGGAGCAGTTCCGGGAGGACATGAACCGCTTCCTTGAGGAGCATGGGTATGAGGGCATCAATCCATGGAAGAGTGACAACATCTTCCGGACGAACATGCAGACCGCCCTCAATGCAGGACACTATAAGAGCATGACGGATGAGACCACAATGAAGATGAGACCATATTGGAGGTACCGGACAGCCGGGGACGGGAGCGTGAGGGAGTCACATGCAGCCATGGAAGGCAGGGTATACCGGGCAGATGACCCCATATGGGACATATGGTACCCACCCAACGGGTTCCGGTGCCGCTGCATGGTGGTGAGCCTGACCAAGAAACAGGTGGAAAGGATGGGATTGCATGTTGAGACGGATGCACCGTTTGACGTTGACTACTCCACAGGGGAGATACTCCCGAAGTTCCCGGACAAGGGCTTCTCCAACAACCCGGCAAAGAGCGTATGGAAGCCGGACATGACGGGCATGTCCCCGGAGCTTAAAAAGCTGTTTAAGGAGAGGGGGCAGCCTGAAGGCGGAGGGAAGGGCTGAAAGGCTTTCTAAGGGGAGAAGGATGTCCCGGTGGGGAAATTTACGCTATGAAACCTAAAAGGGCGTTATAACGCGTAATAACGCTATTAAAACGCAAAGGAAAGAGGTGGGTCGGCATGGCAAAGCTGATAGCATGTGCCGGACAGGGCGTGGAGCTCTCCGGTGTACCGAAAGAAATCAAGATACTGCCCCTTGGGAGGGTTCATTCCCAAAAAGGGGACTTCAACGTGGATGAGGAGAGCTTTGAGCTCATCCGGAAACAGTTCAAGGACAGGAAGCTTGACCTTGTGATTGACTATGAGCACCAAACACTGGCAGATGTGCAGGCTCCGGCAGGCGGATGGATAAAAGACCTGTATAAAGGCGAGGATGCCATCATTGCCAAGGTGGAGTGGACAGAAAAGGCAGCCGAGTACCTGAAGAACAGGGAGTACAGGTACCTCTCCCCGGTGGTACTGGTGCGGAAAAGAGACCAGAAGGCAACAGCAATACATTCTGTTGCACTGACAAATACGCCTGCTATTGATGGGATGTTCGCATTGGTGAACTCCCTTGACATAGAGGACATATCAGAAGGAGGAAATATCATGGACTTAAAAGAACTTGCAAAGGCATTAGGGCTTCCGGAGACCGCAACGGAAGAGGAAATCAAGAAGGCGGTAGAGGATGCTGCAAAGGCAGCGGAAAAGCTCAAGGAGATGGATGGCAAGAAGCCGGGAGAAGGTGACGGGAAGCCGGGGGACGGGGAACCGAAGCCGGAAGGGGCTGACATGGTGGCGAACAGCACCATCCTCTCCATGCTTGGGCTGAAGGCGGATGCCAAGACCGAGGATGTGGCGGCTTCCATCATGGCACTCCGGGCAGGGACACCGGACACACAGGCGGAGCTCCTTGCCCTCAAGCAGCGGATGCAGGAAAGGGATGCGGATGAGGCGGTGGGGATGGCTCTGAAGGCAGGGAAAATCACAGCGGCACAGTCCGATTGGGCGAGGTCATACGCACTGAAGGACATGGAAGGCTTCAAGGGCTTTGTGGACAAGGCTCCCGTGGTGGTTCCGCCGGGGAAGCTTGACCTGAAGGATGCCCCGGCAGCTTCCGGCTCTGATGAGGTGGATGTAGCCATCCTGAAGAATATGGGAGTATCCATGGAAGATGTAAAGAAGTACAGCAAAAAGGAGGACTAAGAGATGGACAGGACAGGAAACGAGAGGACAGGGAACCGGATGCTCAACATCCCGGTGAAGGGCGGAGCGGAGCTGACGGAGGCAACCATGGCAGCCATCAATGGGGATGGATATGCAGCCCCGGCAACCGCTTCCGCTGGGCTTAAAGTTGCCGGGTGTGTGCAGAGGTATTGTGACAACCGGAACGGGGAAGACGGTGAGCAGTCGGTCAGCGTGAAGCGTGGGGTGTTCGTATGGGACAATGACGGAACCATCAAGGAGACCGACATCCTGAAGCCCTGCTATGTCAAGGATGAGCGGACAGTGACCATCACAGCGGATGGCTCAAGCGTGGCAGGCATCATCTTGGAGGTGGCGGATGACGGAGTGACCGTTGACATGACACAGGCAGGAGCCGGAGAGTAAGAAGGAGGAAATGACACATGATTGTTAATCAGGCAAATTTACACGGGCTGTCCGTGGGGTATTCCACAGCTTTCAACAAGAGCTTTGACACCACACAGTCCAATTATCAGAAGGTTGCAACCGTGGTACCGAGCACCACGGGGGAACAGGACTACAAGTGGCTTGGACAGATGCCGGGCATGAGGGAATGGATTGGCGAGAGGGAGATACAGGCTCTTGCAGCGTATGACTACCTCATCAAGAACAAAAAGTTTGAGATGACCATAGGCGTACCGAGGGATGACATTGAGGATGACAAGTACGGGGTATACACGCCGCTCTTCTCCAACATGGGGGAAGCTGCTGCCCTGCATCCGGATGAGCTTGTCTTTGGTGCAATGATGGGCGGCTTCACGGAGAAGTGCTATGACGGGCTCTCATTCTTCCATACTGCCCACAAGGTGGGTGATAAGACCTACAGCAACCGGAGCAACAAGAAGCTGACAAGGGAGTCCTACATGGAGGCAAGGAGCTCCATTATGAGCATCAAGGGAGACAAGGGCAAGAGCTTGAAGCTTGTGCCTGACCTCTTGGTTGTGTCCCCGGCATTGGAGGAGGAAGCCAAGCTCATCTTGGAAGCTGACCAGATTGAAGGCACCACCAACGTGCTGAAGGGGACAGCAAAGCTCCATGTCGAGCCTGCCCTTGCAGAGCACCCGGAGTATTGGTTCCTTCTGTGTACCAACCGCTTCCTGAAGCCTTTCATCTATCAGCTCCGGAAGAAAATCAAGTTTGTGTCCCTGACAAAGGACACGGATGAGAACGTCTTCCTGTTGGATGAGTTCCTGTATGGGGCAGACGGGAGAAGCAATGCAGGATATGGCTTTTGGCAGATGGCGTATGGCTCCACCGGGGAGGCAGAGCCGCAGGCACAGGGATAAAGGGTAGGTGATGGGAATGTACTGTACCGTGGAAGAGGTTCTTGAAATGATAAAGGATGACATGAAGAATGTCATCATTGGAGATGAGTACATAGAAGATGAGCAGGAACGGGCGGAGAAGATTGCAACGCTCTGTGATGCTGCCATATCAGATGCTTGTGCCGAGATTGACGGGTACCTTGCCAAGCGGTACAGCGTTCCCTTCAGAAAGACACCCAAGGTCATCAGCAAGTTTGCAAAGGACATATCCGTATATAACCTTGTGTCGAGGACAGGCATAGACGAGAGTGAACGGGAGAAGACCTTCCTGAACCGATACAATGCAGCCATCAAGTTCCTGCTTGATGTCGCAAAGGGCATCATAGACATAGGCATTGATGAGAAATCAGGAAGCGGCGAAGCAGCCAATGGCTTCAAAATGAAGTCTTCAGGTCGGGTATTCTCAAGGGACAGTATGAGAGGATGGTGATGGGATGTCATCAATCAGGGCAGAGCTGTCCGGTGACACTGATGAACTGCTCCAACGCCTGAACCGATTGGGAAACCTTGAGACCCGTGGGGTTCTGAACTCCATAGCGGAAGGGCTCCGGACTTCCACCGTGGAACGCTTCACGGAGGAGAAGTCCCCGGAAGGGAAACCGTGGAAGACCTCCATCCGGGCGAGGGAGGAAGGCGGCAAGACGCTCACCAAGACCACGCAGCTCAAGACGAGCATCCGGTCAGAAGTGAGTGAGAGTGGACTTGCAGTAGGCACCAATGACATCAGGGCAGCCACACACCAATTTGGTGATGAGCGGACAATAAGAGCAAAGAACAAAAAATACCTCACATTCAAGATTGGCGGACAGTGGAAGAAGGCAGCCTCTGTCAAAGTAAGCATACCACCAAGACCGTTCTTGGGTGTCAGCGAGCAGGACGAGCAGGACATCAAGGATGCCTTGGAGGAAATTTTTGAGGAGTAGGACATGGTAAAGGAGAGGAACTACTTAATCGAAACGCTGAAGAGCTCCGGCATCAAGAGTCAGGTCTACACCAATATGAAAAAGCTGAAGCAGGGAAATGAAGTCCACGTTGGTGCAGTATTGCGAAACGGTGAGACATTCACACGCTCAGGCTCAAAAAAGAATTTTGTAGACCAAGAGGGGCAGCGGAAGCGTAGGGTCAAGCTGTGGAACAGGAGCACATCACTCCATGTAGTGATAGCTGACACATCAGAGGAGAAGGTGGAGGAAATCCTTGAGAGCTTTCTCCGGAACCTGAAAAAGGGGATAGATGTGGACGGTAACTGGGTGAATATCGTGGTAGGTGAGGCGGACTGGGTAGAAGAGGGTGACAGTATCCTGAAGGCTAAAATGGCGGTACAGTTCGACATCACTTTTGAAGGCGGTATCTATGAGGATAGAAACATCAAGCCAATGGACATTGGCTCTGTCGGATAAGGAGGAATAAGCATGGCAGAAACGAGACAGGCTGCATCCTTGAAAAGCATTGAGGAGCTCAAGCAGAAGCTTGGCGTACCGGATGCAGTATTTGAAGGGACGAAGGCAGCCAACGGATGGAAGAGTGGAAGACAGGTGGATGAGCAGGAGTTCAAGGAAGCCTGTGAAGCCTTCCGGAAAGCCCCGGTCAACGGGAGCAAGGAGGACAAGGAGGCGAAAGGATAATGTACGGAGATGTAAATGTAAAAGTCGAAGATGGCAACCTTGGGCGTAGCAGCCGGACAGGTACCGGGACACATATCAAGATAGGCATTTCCAATGTGGAAAGCAAGGCACCCATCCTGATTAGCGGCACAATGAACGCCAAGAAAATCAAGGAGAAGGTGGGGAACACTCCGCTTGCTGATGCCTGCATTGATGCGGTGGAGTGGGGTGCATCCTCCACCTACTGCATCCCGGTGAAGGCAGGGACAGCCGGAACGGTTGGAGAAATCAAGGAGGAAAAGAAAGGGTATGGCAGCTTTGAGGTAAAAGGGAGCCCCAACAATGCCTATGACATTGTGGTTGAGGTCATGGATGCCGGGGAGTGCAATGAGGGAAGCTTCAGGTATTCCCTGGACGGTGGCAACACTTTCACGGAAGAGATGACCATACCTGTCACCAGGGAGGCGGAACTGGAAGCCACCGGGCTCAATGTAAAGTTCACGGATGCGGAAGGCGGTGACAGCTTCAAGGAGGGAGACCGCTTCACGTTCTCCACAACCTCCCCGGCTATGAGCAATGAGGCGGTCATCAATGCGGTGGAGAGCCTCATCAACAGCCCCATTGTGTTTGAGTTTGTCCATATCGTGGGGGTATCCGCCAAGGCTCTGTGGGCTTCCCTGTGTACGCTTGCCAATGATTTCCTGACGAAGTACAAGAGACCCCTGTATTTTGTCTGTGAGGCAAGGGGGAAAAGGGCGGATGAGAGCCTTGAGGAGTATGTGAACGCCATGCTTGAGGAGCGGAAGGGCATCAACAACATGTATATACAGGTCGTGTGCAGCAACTCCCGGTATCAGAGGATGGATGGAAGGGTGCAGGACATCAACAATGCAGGCATTGTGACAGGTCTCTATGGCAGAGCCAAGGAGTCACAGAGCATTGGGGAGGTGAAGAGCTTCCCTATCTCTGAAGCCAAGGTGCAGAAGCTCCTCCCTGAAGGGATTGAGGACTATATTGAGACCTTGGATGCGGCAAAGTTCGTGACCATCCGGCAGTACATTGGCAAGGAGGACTTCTATGTGACCTCTGCAAACATGATGTCACCGGAGGGAAGCGACTATGCCTATGCTGAAGATGTCCGGGTATCAAACAGGCTTGTGAGGGCGGTCAGGGCGGAGGCTCTCAATGAGCTTCAGGTGGAGGTTGACCCCGGAGACCTTGAGACGAGCATCACCAACATTCAGGAGCAGCTCAACACCCCTGTGGAGGATGCCATCCGGGACAAGATTATCAGCTCCGGCTCCGTGGCAATCGACACGGAGAACCTCAACATCCTTGTGGATGAGAGCCTTGACATCCGGATAACTTATGTACCTATGGGGCATGTGAGGGAGATGAACCTGACCTTTGCAGTAGAGAACCCCTATGCAGCATCTTAGGAAGGAGGTAGAGATACATGGCAAATAAGCAGCTAATCAATGGAAAAGTGTATGACTGGTCAAGCGTGACAATCACAGCTTCCGGCATGGAGAACATGGAGCCCATGGAAATCTCCTATGATGACGAGCAGGAGAGCGAGCCTATCTATGGCAAGGGCGGGAAAATCAGGGGATACGGTACCGGAAACCAGAAGAACTCCGTCAAGCTGTCCCTGCTCCGTGAAGACTTCAATGAGATGTGCAGGGTCATCCAGTCCAAGGGATACAAGAACTTCTACAAATACGTCATCCCGAAGATTGTAGTGAACTATGCAGACGAAGGGGCGGCAACCTGTACGGATGTCCTGACCAAGATTGTGCTGTCAAAGCGTAGCTTCAAGGCGGCACAGGGAGACAAGTCCATGAAGGTAGACCTTGACGGTATCGCAATGGGCGGCATCAAAATCAACGGTCTTGAAGCGTAACTGATAACAGAATAAATGACAAAAATGGAGGTATGAACATGAACGAAGCAAGAGAACAGGAGCTCATCAGAGCAGCAAAAGAGAATGAAGCGGCAAAGGCGGCAGATGTGGAGAACCTGAAGGAAAAGTATTCCGGGACGGATGAGAAAATCTACACGGTGACAACAACGGTACAGGTGGATGATGACACGGAGGAGGAGTTCTCCTACCTGTTCAGGAAACCGAAGCCGGCATCCTATGACCGATATGTGAAGACCATCTCCAACTCCGTGACAAAAGCATCCAAGAGCTTTGTCTTTGACAACATCATTGAGGAGCAGAAGGATGAGCTCAAGAAGACCGTGGAGGAATACCCGGCAATCACTATCAGCCTTGCGGACAAGCTGCTCCGTATGCTTGGGCTTGCGGACACTACATCCGTAAAAAAGCTGTAGAGGATGCCAAGGAGCAGTTCAAGAGCAGCTTTGTGAGCTATGGGAAGATGGTCATATACACCTACCTTCCCAAGGAACTGCTTCCGGAAAGCTTTGAAGACCTGACCTTTGATGAGTTCTTTTCCCTGTATGGTCAAGCGGACTGTGCAAGGGACATGAGGATTGAGGACATTGAGGCAGGGGTAGCAAAAGGGATAGCGGACAATTTTGGAGACGAATAAAACAAGCCCCACAGCCGGAAACTGTGGGACTTGAGCACACCTCTATGAACTTCTGAAGATAAGTATACCACAAATTGGGAAAAAAGCAACAGGGAGGTGGTTGCATGGGTATGGAGTCTGTATACAAATTGTCTGTCATCCTGAACATGGTAGATAACCTGTCCGGTCAGATGGGCGGAGTCGGCAACAATGTATCAGGCGTTATAGGCAGGCTCAATTCAGCCTTTGGAACCATGCAGAAGGCAGGGGCGGCAATGGCAGGGGTAGGAGCAGGCATCACCGGGCTCTGCATGAAGACGGTCACAGCCACCTTTGACACACAGAACGCACTAGGGGAGCTCTCATCCCTTGGAGTGAAAGACCTCAAAGCGGTAGAGGATGCCGCAAAGAGCTTTTCTGACACATGGGCAGGCACAAGCAAAGCGGACTTTATAACGGCATCCTATGACATAAAATCAGGTATAGCATCCCTGACGGATGAAGGCGTGGCGGAGTTCACGAAACTTGCAGCCCTGACGGGAAAAGCCACGAAATCGACAACGGAAGAGATGGGCTCACTGTTTGCTACAGGGTACGGTATCTATAAAGGCTTTTATGATGATATGTCAGACCTAGAGTTCGGTGAGATGTTCTCCGCCGGGATAGCTACAGCAGTAAAGAACTATAAGACATCCGGCTCCGAGATGGCAAGTGCCATATCAGCACTTGGAGCCACAGCCACAAATGCCAATGTCCCACTTGAGGAGCAGCTTGCCATCATGGGACAGCTTCAGACCACAATGTCCGGCTCTGAAGCGGCAACGAAGTACAAGTCATTCCTCAATCAGGCATCCAGTGCCGGGGAGAAGCTTGGGCTGACCTTCCTTGACACCAACAACCAGCTCCTGTCCATGCCGGAGATACTGACGGAGCTGAAGAGCAAATATGGGGATACCATAGATGCGGTAGAGAAGAGGGAGCTGAAGGAAGCCTTTGGAACGGATGAGGCAGTTGCCCTCATAGACCTGTTATACAACAATGTGGAGACACTGGACTCCGGGATACAGGACTTGCAGGGGAGCATGAAGAGCGGCATCTCCGTGACGGAGGAGATGGCGGAAGCCATCAACAACACGCCGGAGCAGAAGTTCCAAGTGCTGAAACAGCAGATACATAACAACGTAGAGGAACTTGGCAACGGGCTCCTTCCGGCAGTCAACAACACCATGGACAAGGTGAGCGGACTGATAAAGAAGGGCTCCGAGTGGATAAGCAACAATCAGGAGACAGTGCAGAGCATAATGAACATAGCCCTGAAGCTTGGCGTATTCCTTGCGATAGCAGGAAGCGTGATGGGCGTGGTCGGGAGCATGGGGAAGCTCTTCCTGTCAGCAAAGAACGCCATAGGGCTTGTGAAGACCGCTGTATTGGGAATGAACACAGCCTTCCTTGCATCCCCTATCACATGGGTGATAGTCGGGATAGTGGCACTTGTAGCCGCCTTTGTTGTCCTATGGAACAAGTCGGAAGCCTTCCGGAATTTTTGGAAGGGGCTGTTTGAACAGGTAAGGTCAGCAGTCATGCAGGCGTGGTCATCAATACAGCCTGCCCTGCAAAACCTAGGCGGCAAGCTCAAGGAGCTATGGCAGGCGGTACAGCCAATCATACAGATACTTGAAAAAGTGGGGGCAGTTGTCCTAGTGGTGCTTGGTTCCACGTTTGCCGGAGCCATACAGGGAGCCTTGTCCGCACTGACACCGCTGATAGATGCCTTTTCGAGTTTCGTATCCTTTGTCACCAACGTGGTGAACGCTGTAGTTGCCTTGTTCAAGGGCGATTTTTCGGGGGCTATGGACTTTGCCTCCGCTGCTGTCGGTGACTTCAAGAATTTCATAGAAAACGGGTTCAACGCCATCCTCTCTTTTATAGGTGGATTTGCTTCAGGCTTCCTTGATGCAATAGGCGGAGCCTTTTCCGCCATAGGCATTGATGCAAGCGAGACCATAACGAAGATGAAGGACACCGTGAAAAACGGGCTTGAGGCAGTCAAGGGCTTCTTTGGGAATATCTTGGGGGCGGCATCCGACACCGTGAAGGAAAAGCTTGGGAACATGAAGGCAGCCTATGAGGAACATGGCGGAGGCATCAAAGGCGTAGCGGCGGCAGCAATAGAAGGGGTGAAGGGATATTACACAGCAGGCTTCACATTCATTGACAACCTGACGGGCGGAAAGCTCACGGACATCAAGAACAAGTTCAGTGAGAAGATGTCCGGGGTGGCAAATGCGGTGTCAACCGGGATGTCGGCGGCAAAGAACTATGCAAGCACACAGCTCTCCAACATGCAGGCGGCATATCAGGCGAGTGGCGGAGGCATCAAAGGGATAGTATCCGCAACCATGACGGGGGTACAGGGTACCTTCAGTGCAGCCTACTCCGCCATCAACACATTAACAGGCGGAAGGCTTGAGAGCATACGCTCCACCATAGCATCCAAGATACAGGCGGCGAAAGACACGGTATCATCCGTCTTGGACGGTATCCAGTCAGCCTTTTCCTCAAAGCTTGAGGCGGCAAGGTCGGTAGTATCCGGTGCGATTGAGAGAATAAAAGGAGTCTTCAACTTCTCATGGAAGCTCCCGGACTTAAAGCTGCCACACATCAGCGTGAGCGGAGGAGAGGCACCTTTTGGCATTGCAGGAAAGGGTTCACTACCGAAGTTCTCCATCCAGTGGTACAGGGATGGCGGCATCCTGAACGGGGCAACCATCTTTGGAGCCATGGGTGGAAGCCTTTTGGGAGGGGGAGAAGCCGGAGCTGAAGCGGTGCTGCCATTGTCAGAACTGTGGAAGCAGATGACCGAGATTGTCAGGGGAGTGGTCAAAGGCGAGAATGAAGAAAACGGTGACAGCGTACAGCAGACCGGGGCGAACATCACAAGTGCCCTGACATCAAAGGCTGCATCAGTACGCAAGGAAAAGGAAAGCAGCACAACAACCAAGGAGACACACACAACCGAGAGATGGGGCAGGGAAGGCGGCACAACCATCCATCAGATAAGCTTCACTGTAGACATAAGCAAGATTAAGGACTTGCCTCTGCTCTACAAGCTGATAGATGAGCTGAAGGATGCACAGAACCGGACGGACAGCCCCTCCCCGGCAGCCACATAGGAGGTGAGACGGTATGCTGTATGTACAGGACAAAGTGGTGAAGCTTGGCGGCGTATACCTGAAAGGTCAGGTCACGAGCGTGGAAGTGCAGGAGGCAGGGAGCGTGTATGTGGCACAGGATGAAAAGGGCAGATTTAAGAAGTCACAGCCTGTAGGCTATGAAAATGCCAAGGTGATGATAGACATACTGCTTGAGGACACCAAGAAAGCCACGACATTAGAGCAGCTCACGGAGATGCAGAGGCTCTTCAAGGCATATGGTCAGGATAAACCCAAGCTGCTCCCTATCGTAAATGAGGACTGTGCAGCCCGTGGAATATCGAGCGTATATTTCAAGAACCTCACCTCCAAGAAGGTCATATCAGAGAGCAAACGGATAGCCTCCTTGGAGCTGTGGGCTCCTGATATAGCCGGGATAAAGGTCAAGAAGAAAAAGAGCAAGAAGAAAACAAAGAAAAAGAGCAGCAAGAAGACAAAGAGCAAGAAGCTGAAGAGCAAGAGCCCGGCAAAGGACAGCCGGAACACGCTCAAGGCTAAGAAGATAGCAAAAAGGATTGTGAAGTAGGGAGGTGACTGGCTTGGGAGTCAAGAAGCTAATATCCCCGGAGTTTAAGGTGACGGTAGGGGACTATGAGGTGACTGAAGGGATAGAGGTCGAGTGCTTCTCAAGCAAGGAGTCACACATGGACTGGTGCCGGGTGGAGCTGTCCCCACAGCTTCAGGGAGTCCTGAAGTTCAAGGATATGGATGAGGCAAGCGTGGAGCTTGGCTATGAGGATGACTTTGACAGCCTGATTGAGGGGTATGTCAGATGCGGTGACACGGACTACTGGAAAGAGATAATGATAAAAGATGACATGATGAAGCTTGACAGAGTGACCATCAAGGCATCCTTTGTAGACTGTGAGCCACAGGATGTCATCCGGTATGTGCTGACCTGTGCAGGGATTGAGGACTATGTGCTGTCTGATGGGAACTATGGGAAGAAATCCCTCTTTGTCATTGACAGGAAGAGCGGCATCAACACCATAGCAGAGGTCAACAGCTCATGGGGCATCAAAAACCCGTTCTTCTTCCAAAAGAAGGTGTTCTATTGGGGAACCAAGGAAGAACAGGAGGAGATGTATGTCCTTGAGGAGGGGGAGACCATCCTGTCCCTGAATAAGTATGGAGACCTTTGGGAGGCGGAGACAATAGCCATCCCTTGGATACACCACAGCCAAGAGGTTGAGGTGCAGCACAGCAAGTACAGCGGCATTGTGACAGTGGAGAAGACCATAGTGAGGAGTGACGATACCGGGGCGGTACACATGTACATCTATTTTGCAGGAGGTGAGAAGGATGTCTGACATGATGAAGACGTTTGTGGAGCAGGAGCTTGGCAATCAGATAAAAGAGAATTATCCGCACATGCAGTACCCTCCCTGCCTGTATGCGAAGGTGGTAGCGGTCAAAAGGAAAGGGGAGGAGCTGTATGAGGCAACGCTCAAAATACTTGACAAAAACAGGCAGCCGGACAGCCGCTTCCCGGAAGTACCGAAGGTGGCAACGGACATACCAGTCCTGAAGGATGAGACCGTGGCGGTAGTCCTCATGTATGGCGAGTGCAAGCCCTATATCATAGGGAGGTGCTTCTGATGCAGATAACAGGTGCGAATGACATTGACATCATGCTTGATGAGGATGGTCAGCCTGTGTCAGACGGGAACGGGGACACATCCCTTGTATCGGATGATGAGTGTTGGCTGCAAGACATCAGGAATGAGGCGGTGACGGAAGAAGGCGAGCTCTTCTATGAGGACGAGGAGGGGGATGGAAGCTATGGGTGGAGCCTGCTTGACTTCATGCAGGGGGAATATGATGACTTCACACAGATGGAAATACAGCAGCGTATCCGCTCCAAGCTGTCCAAGAGGGACTATATTGATGCCGGGAGCATACAGACAACAGTAGACTTTGACGGTCACTTATACCATGTCAGGGTAGCCTTCCGGAAGAATGACAGCAACAATGAGTACAGCATTGACATTGAGAGCAATGGCGTGGAGGTGATTGTGGAATGATAGATGAGAGCATCATGGAGAAGATTATCCCCATCCCGGAAGAGGATGAGGAGATGGAAAAGGTGCAGGGAGAGCTTGAGGACGAGGGCTTCCCCATAACGAACTTCAAAAAGGGCGGCGTCTTCTACCACCTTTGCCGCATGTTAGTGACCATATACATAGAGCTGAAGGAGCTTGCCCGTGTCATAGTCAATAGCTGCTTCATCAAACATGCTGAAGGTGACTGGCTGAAGATTAAGGCAGCCGACTATTCCAAGCAGCAGAAGGAGGCAAAGGCGGCAAAGGGCTATGTGACCATATACAGGAATGAGTACAACAATGCCCTTCAGGTGACGAAGGGACATTGCTTCAAGACGGAGCCGGATGCCGGGGGCAAGGAGCTGAAGTTCTACTGCTGTGAGAACACGGTCATTGATGCCGGGGAGCCTGTAGGAAGGGTGCTTGTGGAGGCAGAGGCACCCGGAACCTATTACAACATAGCACCGGGAAGGATAAGCATATCCATGATACACCTTGACGGTATGGACTATGTGACGAATGAGGAGGACTGGCTCTTTGAAGAGGGAGCCGAGGAGGAAGACCTTGAAGACCTCCGGGACAGGTGCATGAGCTCATGGGCGGAACTGGCAACAAGAACCATAGAGGAGAAGCTCCGGAACGCTGCCAAGTCTGTCCCCGGCGTACTGGATGCCCGGATAGATGCACAGCACCCAAGGGGGCAGGGCACCGTAGATGTGATTGTCACAGGGGCAGCCGGAGAAGCATCACCGGAACTCATACGGAGGGTAGGGGAAGCCATTGAGCCATTGAAAGGCAACTATGAGGACTATCTTGTGAAGTCCAGTGAGGTTGTGCGGCAGGCGTTTGAGCTTGTGGTGTACCTTGCTGAAGATGCGGCAACGGATGGCGTGGATGCACAGGCAGCAAAGCTCATTGAGGAGATGATGGCACTGACACGGGGAGAGATGAACACCCTGTACAGGGACAGCATCATCCAAGTGCTTAGTACCAAGATTGACAACTACAGGAAGACGGACATCTTGCAGCCATCAGAGGACATGCTGCTTGGACAGGATAAGGTTATCATGGCAGGGGACATCAATGTGACTGTCAGGAACGTAGCACAGGGCACAAGGGGGAAGGAGTGATGCCGCCATGATAGAGAACTTCATTGAATACATGTGGTATCTGCTCACCACTCCGCTGAAGAAGCTGAAGAAAGCCCTGAATAAGTGGTACATCCTCTGCAAGGTGTTCGGCAGGAGGTTTGACGAAGCGAAAGAGAACATCCTCCGGGCAAGGGATGAGGGCATGGTTGCCACATGCAGCCATGAGATGCTCCCGGTACATGGAGCGGACAGGAGGCTGACCCGGTATGAGGGGGAGCATCCAGAGAACTACCGCTCAAGAATAGCCATGTATGATGAGCTCTGCAAGCTTGGGGGCACCAATGAAGGGGTTCTGCTTGCGGTGAAGACCCTTGGCTATGCCTCCCCGGTTCTTGTGAGGGCAAATGAGCTGACGGGCTTTGTACACTTCACGCTTGACGGAAGCTGGCTCCTTGACGGGAGCCGGACATTGGAGTCCGACACCCTTGAGAACAGGTGGGCGGAGTTCTACATAGTCATTGCCATGGATGCGGATGAGGAGCATCCCATCAGCTTTGACATCATGCGGAAGACCGTCAGGAAGTGGAAAGAAGTGGGAGCGAAGGACAACTACTTCTTCAGATACAACTTGAGCATCCGGGAGATATACAGCTCTAGCTTCCTTGCTGTGCTTTATAAGAAGTACCTCTACTATTATGACTATCTGAAGACAGATGGCATGTGGGAACTGGATGGGAGCCATGTACTGGATGCACAGATGTGTCCCATCAGCACCCGGATAGGGTACCGATATGAGAGCAGCTATGGGCTCCATGAAGCCAGGCTTGCAGCCATGGCATACATTTATTCCTGCTGTATGGCGGAGAGTGCCATCCTGAAGGCGGCATACAGCTTCAGGATGCACTATTATGACTACCTGAAGATGGATGGCTCATGGATGACAGACGGAAGCCATACAGTGGATGCGGAGCTGTCCCCAAGGGACATGAGATGGGGTACAACCTTCCGGCATCAGCATGAAGAGAGTCTGCTCCTGAAGCAACGGTACCGGATGCAGCCCTGCAAGGGCTCACACAGCATCAGGAAGGCATTGGAGCGGTACCGGATGGTCACCCATTATTTTGACTATCTGAAGCTCAACGGGCTTTGGAAGCTGAATGGCTCCCGGCTCATGGGGGCACAGAGGAGTGAATACACCACCAAGCAGGAATACCGCTTTGGTGTAGGATATACAAGGGAGTACAGGGTCATATGGCATGAAGAACACAACCTCATCTTCCTTGATGGAACATGGAGCCTTGATGGTTCCAAGACAATAGATGCTTGGCAGAAAACGGAGGTATTGTAGAATGGCAACAAAAAGCGTAATAACCAAAATCAGAAGAAAGAAGATGGCTGAAGCAAGCCATACAACCGGGAGCATTGCAAAGATAACGCACATTGCACTTGGTTCCGGCGGTGTCAATGCAGATGGCACCGTGATTGTGCCGCTTGCGGAGAATGTGGCACTGAAGAATGAGGTGGTGAGAAAGCCCTATACTTCATCAACCAAGATTTCAGACACATCCTATGAGTACACCATCAAGCTTGAAGAGAATGAGCTTGTGGGCACCTTCATCAGCGAGATGGCACTGATTGATGAGGACGGTGATGTGGTGGCGTTCTCAAATTTCCTTGCAAAAGGCAAGGATGAGACAGAGGTGACATTCACCATTGAAGATAACTATTAAGGAGGCAGAGGAAAATGGCAAATTTAACAGCAGCAGCTAACCCGGAACTTGTCCTTGAGATGGAGGCAATGGAGCGGACTACCCCGGCACACTGTGATGAGTGGAACCGGAGGCATCAGCAGCTCCTTAACAATGACAAGTTCCTGCATGAACAGATGAAGAATGTCTTTGTGGACAATGCAGGAGCACATAACTCCATCTACAGGGGAAAGAACCTGACCAATGTGTATTCAATAGATGAAATCTGCAAACGCATTTCATCAGGAACCTTTGAAGACCTGTATGTGGGTGACTATTTTGATGTAAGCATCACTACAAGCTTGGGAGGAGCGGAAACGGTCAGACTGATACTGGCAGGCTTTGACCTGTACTGGAATAATGGGGATACTGCATTGACAAAGCATCATGCAATAGTGGTTCCAAGGGACTGTTTTAAGACAAAGGCGAAGATGAATGATAGCAATGTGACTACAGGCGGATATGCAGGCTCCAAGATGCACACAACAGTGCTCCCTATTTATGAGGCGGCATTGAAAAATGTCCTGAATAATCATATAATAGCATACAGGGGTCTGCTGACAACAAGTGTATCCGAAACAGGAAATTCCAATGCAGGAGCCGGGTATACTGGCTATGCAAATAATTGGGAGTGGAAAGACACCAAGCTTAGACTGATGAGTGAGATACAGGTATATGGTTCCAATGTGTTCAGCTCTTCATTCTATGATACAGGCGAAGCAAACATCCAGTTTCCGCTGTTCAGGTTAGCCCCTGACCTGAAGGTAGCAGGTCTTGGACATAACGGAAGCCGGATGTGGTATTGGTTGAGTGCTGTGGTGTCTGCGGCGGCGTTTGCTTATTGTAGCAATGACGGTCTTAGTAGCCATGGCGCCGCCGCCGGGGATGGTGGAGTCCGCCCGCATTTCTGTATCGGCTAATCTTTAATCTGCCCCCTATATGGGGGCAGATGACCGGAGGGAGGAAAAAGGTTGAGCGTACTGAAAAACAAGCGAAGCGTGTCGAGCATGGAATTTTACCATAATGCCATAATGCTCCGGAAGGAGATAACCCTGTTACTGCTCCGGGACTTTGGCATCAAGGACAAAGTGCGGAGTATCAAGGCATTGTATGGTGTGCAGGGCATGGAACCGGAGGATGAGAAAAAGTTCCGGGAAATAATTGCAAAGTATGAAATGACTGCAAAAATTATTGAGGAATACCCGGCATGGCTCATAGACAAGATGCGGAGCAGCATGATGAACATAATGCACAACATGGTAATGAACATCACACAGGCGAACACCATATATCCAGTATGCGAAAGTGAATTTTATGACCGAAGGAACTTCCAAAACCATGCCATAGGCAACTGTGAGCAGCTCCTTCAGGAGATGCAGTACATCATTTCCATCATCCCGGTGGATGCACAGAAGTACATGAGGTATGTGGACATGATTGAGAAGGAGATAGCCCTCCTGAAGGGATGGCGGAAGAGTGACAACAAAATACTGAAGAAGATTAAGGAGACCGAGGCAAAAAAGGCAGAAGGGACTTTCCAAAATCCGAAAAAGCAAGTATAATTATCCGGGGCATGCTTTGTATCAAGTGAAACAGCATCCCGTTGAGTGCTGTGGTGTCTGCGGCGGCGTTTGCTAATTGTAACAATAATGGTAATAGTAACAATAACGCCGCCGCCGGGGATGGTGGAGTCCGCCCGATTTCGTGTATATATGCTAAGTGTAGGCTACGAGCCGACATATGATACAGGAAAGGAAAGCTTGTCCTTCCGAAAGGTAAAGAAGCTCATCTTTTGTGTAGAGGGAAGGTGAGCAACATCTTGATGCACCCTGATACGTCAGTTGGTGCTAGGAACGAGGTGAAAACTCTATGAAAAATATGGAGTCTGTATATGATGCCAATTCCCTGATTGATGCTTTTAACAAGTCAAAGAAGGGGACAGCGTGGAAGGAGTCAGTACAGAGGTATGAAGCCAACCTTTTGAGGAATGTCAATCAGACACAAAAGGAGCTGAAGGATGGAAGCTATGAGCAGAAGGACTTTTATGAGTTTGACCTGAATGAAAGAGGGCATATCCGCCATATAAAGTCCATGCACATCTCTGACAGGGTAGTGCAGAGGTCGGTTTGTGACAATGTGCTTGTCCCGGAGCTATCCAAATACCTCACATATGACAATGGGGCATCCATGGAAGGAAAGGGTATCCACTTTGCAAGGAAACGGATGAGCACCCACCTTCACAAGTTCTACAGGAAGCATAAGAGCAATGAGGGGTATGTGCTACTGATTGATTTCAGCAAATTCTTTGACAACATCCCACATGATGGGCTGATAAAGGAGATGCGGAAAAAGATTGGCGATAAGGAGACCATGGGCTTCATTGAGAAGCTCATAGACACCTTCCGGGTGGATGTTTCGTACATGTCGGAGGAAGAATACGCTGACTGCATGAATACCCTGTACAACGCACTGGAACACGCTAAAATTGATAAGGCAGAGCTGACAGGCGAGAAGTACATGAAAAAGTCCGTTGGTATTGGTAGCCAAATATCTCAAATATCCGGAGTATACTATCCCACAAGGCTAGACAATTACTGCAAGATTGTGAGAGGCATGAAATACTATGGACGTTATATGGATGATATTTATATCATCCATGAAAGCAAGGAGTTCCTGAAGGGGCTCCTGAATGACATCAGAGGGATATGTGATGAGTATGGGCTGTTTATCAATCCAAAAAAGACACAGATAGTCAAGCTGTCCCATGGCTTCACATTCCTTAAAATAAAATACAGTTTGACAGAGACAGGCAAGGTGATTGAACGTATCAGCAAGGACTCCGTTGTCAGGCAGCGGAGGAAGCTGAAAAAGCTCCGGAGGCTTTTGGATGAAGGGAAGGTATCCTTTGCAGATGTGAGATGCTCCTATGCCTCATGGAGGGGTGGTGTGCAGCACTATGACTCCTATACCATCATCAGAAACATGGACAAGCTCTTTGATGAGCTTTTCATCCATCCATTTATTGAAGGAGGACACAGCAATGAGCAAAACAAAAATGAGCAGAAATGAAATAGAGCAGAAAATAAGAGACCTGAAGACCAGGCTTTCCTGTCAGGAGTCGGAGATTGGAGACTGGAAGATTGCCAAGTGCATAGAGTATTCTACCCTTGGAATGGAGCCGCCTTATGACCTTCAGGAGCTCCACGGACAGAGACAACTTGTGAGAGATGAAATTGGAGTTCTTGAGGAGCAGCTTGTTAAGTGTAAGGAAGACGGTATTCCGGCAGAAGAACAGGCAGTTTGACGAGTAATTCATGATTATTCCTTATCATAGATAATGCCCAAATTATTATGAAAGAAGGAATGTAATTATGGATAGCTTTATGACTTGGATTGGTGGTAAAAAGGCACTTAGAGGTAAGATTGTAGAACAGTTCCCTGAACCGGGAACATATGGGCGTTACATTGAAGTGTTTGGAGGAGCCGGATGGGTTCTATTTTCTTCTGATAGTCACGCCAAGATGGAAGTGTATAATGATGTCAATGGAAACCTTGTAAATTTGTTTCGGTGCATTAAATATCACCCTGATGCTGTTCAAAATGAGCTGCAATACATACTAATATCAAGGGAACAGTTTTATGATGCAAGGGAACAGATTGATACAAGGGGGATGACCGATATACAAAGGGCAGCAAGATTTTTTATCTTGATTAAGGAGAGCTTTGGTGCGGATGTCCGGTCTTTTGGATTACGTCCACGGGACATGGACAAAGCAAAGGACTATCTTCTTCAAGTTTCCAAGCGGCTGAATAAGGTTGTTATTGAAAACCTAGACTTCCAAAAAATTCTCAAAAATTATGACAAAAGTGATGCGTTATTTTATCTTGACCCTCCATATTATGAAACGGAGAAATATTATCCGGACAGATTTATGCCGGAAGACCATGTGAGACTAAAAGAGGCGTTGGATGTGATTAAGGGTAAATTTGTGTTGTCATATAACGATTGTGAGTATATAAGAGAGCTGTACAGAGGTTATCATATCATTGAAGTAGAGCGGTTGCATAATTTAGTGATGAAAGAAAGGAAGCCTAGGTACAAGGAACTGATAATCAAGAACTACTAATATCGAAAAATGATACAAAAATCCCGAAAAACAATATAAATGCTCAAAAGACACTCTTAAAAATCGAATTATGATATTATTGCTCCCAAGGGGCATTATTATGATAAGAATACATCTATCAAAGCTTCTTGGGGAACGGCGTATGACGCAGAAGAGATTGTCAGAGCTTACCGGAATAAGGCGAAATGCCATCAATGAATGGTACCATGAAATTGTTGTTAGTTTGAAAGTAGAGCATATAGACCGGATATGTGAGGTGTTAGACTGCTCTGTTGAAGAACTGATAGAGTATATTCCAGACAAGGTACCAAAAACAGGAAAGCACTTGGTAATCGAAGAACATGGGAACCGGAAGACAGGAAAGGGACAGTGATAAACTCACTGCCCTTTTTTCTGTGGGTAAAATCGGGAAATATTTCCCGAAAGTTTTTGACATTTATTTTGAAAATCTTTGACAAAAATTTTGAGCGGCTACAGTGATGGCGCTGGATTAGCTGCCAGACTTTTAAGGAAATATGGGGCGAAAATTGTCGGTGGCCTCCATCTAAAAATGCCAGATTGTATCTGTGATGTAAAAGCACTGAAACGCTCAGAGCAAGAAAATATGGCTATTGTAGCTGCCACAAGTAAAAAAATTTTAATGGCCGTTGAACAATTAAAACATAATCATCCTACACAGGAAGGGTTAAACTTTTTTTATCATGTGGCTGGGCTTTTGGGGCAACGTCTTTGGTTTTATGGAAAGACCCGCAATTATACGGATGCGCTGCACATCAATGTGGAGCGCTGTATAGGATGTGGAAATTGCGCTCGCGTATGCCCCATGGGGAATATCTCTATATCCGACCATAAAGCTATTTCAAGCGAAAAATGTACTATGTGTTATCGTTGCATCAATCTGTGCCCCCAAAAATCCATTACTTTAATTGGGAAAAGGGTTATTGCCCAGCATACGATTAAAGATTACCTATAAGATTTCCACTAAACTCTTAGATGAGAACAAAATTGAGAATATTTCACTTAAAGCAAGGCGGGCCAGCTACCTGCTAAAATGGGCCAGTCTGCCTTGTGTGGATTGGCCTCATTATGAAAGGCTTGCTTTTTCATAAAAGTCCAGTACACTGTCAATCTGACACAAAGCATTTCATACTCTTTCCATATTGCTTTGGTATGATGGAGCGAGGAGGTGTAAAAATGGCTGTTTTATTGATTGTGGAAGACGATACCGCCACCAACGAGGCAATCTGCGAATACATGAGCTCCGCAGGGCATACCACCTTGTCTGCCTTTGATGGGGAACAGGGCTTGCAGATTGCAAGGGAGAAATCGGTTGATTTAGTGGTTCTGGATATTATGCTCCCGAAACGAACCGGCTTAGAAGTATTAAAAGAACTGCGAAGGACAAGCAACATCCCCGTCTTAATGCTCACCGCCCTTGACGATGAACCTACTCAGGCGGCCAGCTTTGATGAACAGGCGGATGATTATATCACAAAGCCCTTTTCCATGCTTTTGCTGGGGAAACGGGTGACGGCCCTGCTGCGGCGGTGCGGGAAAAGCCCGGAACTGAACCAAATCCAGATGGGCGATATTACGGTGGATTTTGGCGGCTACACCGCTTCCGGGCCGGACGGCTCCATTGACCTGACACCAAAGGAGATTGAACTGTTGAAACTGCTGGTGGAGCATAAAGGTCTGGTGCTTACACGGTCGCAGATCTTGGACGAGCTGTGGGGATATGATACCCCCATCATCGACCGAACGATTGATACCTACATTAAAAATTTACGGAAAAAGCTGAGTCTTGACCGGATTGTAACGGTAAAAGGCGTTGGCTACAAGTATGAGGAACATCCATGAGAAACTTAAAGCTCTTTACTAAAATCTTCTTATACACCTTTCTGGTGATGCTGTTTGTCACTGTGATGGCCCATGTCTTTCTCTATGTGCTTGCGCCGCAAATGACCGTAAGCACCAACCGTTTCGTGGAAGGGGCCATTATCGAGAGTGCTGTGAATACCGGAATCTTGATAAAATCCGCTATCGGAAAAGCACTGCCGGTATCCCTGCTTTGCTGCGCCATCATATCCGCCGGGTGTTCCCTGTTGTTTTCCAGAGCCATGACGAGGCCGATCAAGCAGATTGCGGAAACAACGGAAAAGATGGAAAAGCTGGATAAGGCTGCAATCTGCGTGGTGCATACGAAGGACGAGATTGGCGAGCTGGCCGCCCGCGTAAATAAGCTGTATGCCAGCCTGCTTTCCACCATTGAAAATCTGGAAGAAGAAAAGCAAAACGTCCGTGAGGCGGAACGGTCAAAAATTGATTTCCTGCGGGCCGCCTCCCATGAGCTGAAAACGCCGGTGACGGCCCTGAACGCGATTTTGGAAAACATGATCTTAGGCATTGGAAAATACAAAGACCGGGATCGCTGTCTGTTGGAATGTAAGGAGATTACCGGACAGCTCTCCTTTATGATTAAAGAAATTCTGGATACCTCCCGGCTGGATTTTACACAGGAGAAACAAGACGCGGAAACCTTTGACCTGTCGGAGCGTCTTCCGGCGATCTGCGAGCCTTATCAGTTGATTGCGAAGGTAAAGGGACTCGACTTTTCTTTCAGCATACAGGGAAAGTGCCCTGTCCACACGTCAAAGAAAGGCCTTGAAAAAATCCTGTCCAATCTGCTCTCCAACGCGGTTTCCTACACAAAGCCGGGATGCAAGATCACCGTTCTATTGACCGCCCGGCAGATAAAAATAGAAAACGAGTGTACGCCCATCCCGCCGGATAAGCTGGCACATGTATTTGAGCCGTTCTACCGTCCGGACTTTGCCCGTGACTGTAAAGATGGCGGGAATGGGCTGGGATTATATATTGTAGATACGCTTTCAAAGGCCCTTGGGCTGCCCTATCAATTTGAGGCAACTAAAAACCCACCGGGAATGTGCTTTATCCTTTATCTCCCATAAAGCGATTGCTTTTTTATCCGTTTCATACTGCTTCCATATTGGGGTGCTATGCTGTCAGCGTTGCAACACTTATCCTATATGAAACGGAGGTCATTCTATGAACTTTATGAATCGAGCGTGGCTGTACATCGTCCGCAAGAGGGGCAAGAGTATCCTTCTTTTTGTCATCTTGCTGGTGATGGCAACCTTTGTACTGACCGCTCTGGCGCTGGGGAACGCTTCGAAAGCCGCCCAGCAGGAGCTGCGGCAAAGCCTTGGCGGGAGTTTTCTCATTGGCTTTGACTACACGGAAAACAACCCCTATTTAAAGGTGGAAAGCGTGGAGGGCGGAACCCTGATGTATTCCACCCAGCAGATCAGCCCGGAGCTGGTAGAGCAAATCCGGGAAATTGAGGGGATCAAGGAGTGCAGCGCCACCGTGGAGGGGCTGGCGGCGTTCCCCTCTCTGGAACTATTTACCGGCAATATCCCCATTGAGGAAGAATTTCGCGCATCCTCAAAGATTTTAAGCACATGGAAAAGCGAGGAACTTACCCGGTTTACTTCCGGGCAGCTTACGCTGACGCAGGGGCGGCATATCCTGCCGGACGACAAAAACAAGGGGCTGATCAGCAAGGATTTGGCTGAGAAAAACGGCCTGAAAATTGGTGACAAAATCCAGACGGACAAAGGCGTGGAGATTGAGATTGTGGGCCTGTTCTCTCCAAAAGAAATCGAAGGCATCAACGATCAGGTGACAACCTACGATAAAATACAAAACCTTATCATCACCGACCTTGCCACTTTGGTGGCTTACGAAAACGGCCCCGCAATACAGGGCTTTAACGAGCTGACGGTATCGGTGGACGACCCGCAGAACATGGAGGAAATCATTTCTAAAGTAAAGGAAATCAGCGGCGTGGACTGGAAAGGCTTTTCTTTTCTGATTGACAACGAGGACTATGAAAACGCCGCGTCCTCTTTGGAACAGTTATCGGAGCTGGTATCCACCATTTTGATGATCGCGCTGATTGTAAGCATCGCCATCCTCTCGCTCATTCTAACCATGTGGGCCAGAACCCGCATCCATGAAACCGGCGTCCTGCTCTCGGTTGGGATCGGCAAGCTGTCCATCTTAGGGCAGTATATCGCCGAGGTTTTGTTGATTGCGATATTAGCATTTTCCCTCTCTTATTTCTCCGCCAGCGCCATTGCGGGCCAGATGGGAAACGTATTGCAATCCGGGCAGGCGGTAACGGAGGCGCAGCAGGAAGACGGCTTATCTGCCGGAACCCGTGGGGAGGCCGGAACAGATACCGGTGAGCCGGAAATCGAAACCCCGGAATTACAGGTTCGTGTACAGCTTGAGGAAATGGGCCTCCTATTCCTGCTGGGGATCGGGATTGTAACGGTATCCGCTGGAATATCCTCAATTTCCGTCATGCGGCTGAAACCGCGGGAAATTCTATCGAAAATGAGCTGAGAAAGGCGGTAACGATATGAAAAAAGTATGGAAAATGTTTTCTGTCCTCCTTTTTGTGGGATTGCTGTTCACAGGGTGTACCCCCAAGGAGAATAAATCAGACGAAACGCAGGAGCAATCCGGCTCGCCCATCATAGATTACGAGGTGCCGGATAAAGTAAAGGACTATGATTTTGACTATGAATTTGTGCCCGAAGGTGAATAGGAGGTGCCTCTATGGGAATTTTGGAACTGCAAAACCTAACATACTCTTATGACAAAAAGAGGAAGGTGCTGAGAGGGATCAATGCGCAGATGGAGGCGGGAAAAATGTATGCTATTCTCGGCCCGTCCGGGTGCGGCAAGACAACCCTTCTATCCCTGCTGGGCGGTCTGGACAGCCCCACAAGCGGGAATATCCTGTTTGAAGGGAAAGACATTGCACAGGCCGGATTGGCAGGCCATCGGAAAAAGAATGTTTCTTTTATCTTTCAGAGCTACAACCTGATTGACTATATGACCCCGCAGGAGAATGTCCGGCTGACTTCAAAGAAACCGGCACTCCCGTTTCTGGAACGGCTGGGGCTGACGAGGGAGGAATCCAAACGGAACGTGCTGAAACTCTCCGGCGGCCAGCAGCAGCGGGTAGCCATTGCAAGGGCGCTCGCAAGCGAAGCTCCGGTGATTCTGGCGGACGAGCCTACCGGCAATCTGGACGAGGATACGGCTGGGGATATTACGGAAATCTTGAAAGAAAGCGCCCATCAGATGAAGAAATGCGTGATAGTTGTTACCCACTCAGGTGAGCTGGCAAAACAGGCGGATGTGGTGTTCCGGCTGAAAAAGGGTGAATTACAGATAGAGCAAAGCGAGAAATCTTCATAACTTATTTTTCAGGGCAAGACAAGCACTTGCCAAAATGGGCCAGTCTGCCTTGTGCGGATTGGCCTATTTTTGTTAGGCCAAGGGCCTGTTTACCAATATGGAGTTTTTCGTGTTCCGAAAAATGGAATATTGGTAAACAAATAAACCACCTGCTCTGCGGGTGGTTGGAGTTGCTTCAGCTTACAGTAAAA
>CAJTDX010000035.1 GCA_910575155.1 Lachnospiraceae bacterium | reverse complement strand
CAGTTACAAAGACCTGAAGAAATTTGCCTCCGACTTCAAGGCGGTCTATAATGCCCCGAACGAGGCGGCAGCGCTTTCAGAACTGGAAACCGTAAAGGAAACATGGGGGAAGAAATACCCATTTGCCATCAGCAACTGGGAAAACAACTGGGAGGACGTCAGTCCTTTCTTCCAGTTCCCGGATGATATCCGCCGGATCATGTACACCACGAACATCATAGAAGGGCTGAACCGCCAGTACCGGAAAGTGACCAGGACAAAAAGCGTGTTCCCGAGCGACATGTCCCTGGAAAAGATGCTGTACCTGGCAAGCCAGAATGTAACAAAGAAATGGACGCAGAGATACCGGAACTGGGACCAGGTACTGAACCAGCTGACCGTCCTGTATGGGGAACGGCTTACGGGATACCTGTAAAAAGACGGGGATGGCAGCATATGAAAACGCCCGCCATCCCAGCCTTATTCCATCGGCATTTATAATATTGCCAGAAAATCCCAACCTTATTCCGGAGGCCGGGTGTGGGCAGAGCCCACGGAAATGGCAATAAGATACAATGCCTGTTTGCCATACAAAAAAATAGAAAAAAATGTATAAGACGTTTTCCTTTGGTTATACTATAAATAGAAGAACTAATTCGACAGCCCCAAAAACATAAAACCGACAAAAAATTTTACATATCTATTTCTTATCAGGAAAGTCTAAATTTCATAGACACAAGATTTTTTACAGCCTCGTCCTTTAGGACTTAGTACAAAATGATGTTGCGGCTGGCAAACCTTTCGATGAGTCTTTAGACTCCAGAGCCGGTAATGAGCCCTTATAGGGCGTGAGCAAACCACCGGCTAAGCCGGTGGTTCTGATTTAATTCGTATTTATTTGTAAATTAAATTACCACAACTCAAATTGTAGCCTTCCTATACGCTCCGTTTTCTGACACTACATATACGATATCTTTTTTCTTTCCCCAAAATGTTTCTTCTGAATCGTAAGCATCAAATAAGAAAGTGTAGAGAAATCCACTGCTCCTTTAGTATAAGAGGCCGGTGGTTATTTTTCTATCAACTATCTTATTTGACGCTTACGATTTTTCTAGTAGATACAGGCGCCTCTGCCATAACCGCAGCCTCTGCCGGCGCCTTGACCGTAACCTCTGCCGGCGCCTTGGCCGTAACCGCAGCCGTAACCTCTGCCAGCGCCGTAGCCAGTGCCGTCGCAGACTGCCTGGCGTTCTTTGATCTCATCCAGGATGTTGTCGGCGTCTTCCCGTGAGATTGCACCGTTTTCTACATTTTCATCCAGGATTTGTTCTTTGACGCTGAGCCGTTCTTCTTTGAATTCTTCTAATTTGCCGGCTTCTGCAGCGATTGTTCCATAAGTTTTTCCGGTATCAATTGCTTCCTGTATTACTTCTGATACAGATGTTCCGGTGAGGGAAGCCACTGTTTCAGCAGGAGTCGGATTGTCGGCGGCCCAAGCTGTGGCAGCGGAACCAACAGTGAGTATGGAAACAGCAGATAAAAGAAGTAAATTGCGTTTGAATTTTTTCATGACATATGCCTCCTTGTGTTCTTTATTTACCTGTATCATACAGGGAAACTATGGCAAAATTATGTTTTTATATAGTCAAATCTGTGGTAAAATAAACAGGGAACTGTTAGGAACTGTTTGTGACTCCTGAGATCTAAACGGAGGGTGGAATGAATAAGATTTTGATTGCGGACGACAATGTACAGATTACCAGGATTCTCAGTGAATTTGCCAGGCAGGAGGGATATGAACCTGTCGTTGCTTATAATGGGGATGAAGTGATGGAATTGTTTGGTTTATATAAATATTCGGTGATTCTGCTGGATGTGATGATGCCGAAAAAAGATGGATTTGAGGTGTGCAGGGAAATACGCAAAAGTTCTAATGTGCCGATTATCATGATAACGGCCAGAGGAGAGGATTTTGAGAAGATTATGGGACTGGATATCGGCGCGGATGATTATATTGTCAAACCCTTTTCCGGCAGCGAGGTAATGGCAAGGGTTCGCGCGGTGCTGCGCAGAATAGATGGATCTTACAAAGGGTCAGAACAGAAGATCCTGACTTATGACAATCTTTGCGTTTGCCTGGATAACGGTGCGGTTACGATTGAGGAGCAGCAGATTGCGCTGACGAAAAAAGAGCTGGAAATTCTTTGGACGCTGCTTGAGAATCGCGAAAAAATATTTTCCAGGGATAATTTGTTAAATAATTTATGGGGATATGACTATTATGGGGATAACCGTACGGTGGACAGCCATATCAAGAGATTACGGGCGAAACTGGACCAGGCGCCTCATCCGAACTGGCAGATAAAAACCATTTGGGGAATGGGATATAAATTTGAAGGTGTATCATGAAATATAAGATGACTTATCGTCTGATGGGATATTTTTCGGCAGCGTTGTTGTCTTTTTCTGTGATTGCAGGCGTATTGTTCTGGTCATTATTTACCTGGCACACAGCCGGACTGCATGAAAAGCAATTAAAAGCAAGAGCTGTTTCCATTGCCGAAACCCTTTCACAGCTTTCCCGGCAAAAAAACAGGGGAAGGGGCATGTCGGGAGGTTACGGCGCTTATCTGCGGTTTTTAGACGACATTGCAATGAGCGAGGTGTGGCTGGCGGATGAAAATGCCCGGACAATCCAGACGTGCCGGAAGCATACCTCCCTGTCTTATGGGGAACTGCCTCCGGGAGCAGAAGATTTAATCAAACAGGTATTTGAAGGAAATGTGGTGTCAAACAGGGAATTTACCCCGGTACTTGACGCGCCTTCCATTACCGTGGGAGCGCCCATTTATGATACGGAAGGAACCGTCACGCAGGCGCTTCTTCTGCACAGTCCGGTTACAGGGATCAACAGCGCGCAGCGTGAGGGAATGCTGATACTTGCGCTTTGCTTTTTTACAGCGCTTTTGCTTGCGTTTTTTCTTTCTGTGTTATTGGTTCGCCGTTTTATAGAGCCGTTAAAAAGTATGAAAGCAGCGGCGGAAAAAGTAATGAGAGGCGATTATTCTGCGCGGACAGGAGTGAACCAAAACGATGAAATCGGTTTTCTAGCAGGTAATATGGATCAATTATTTGCGCAGTTGTCAGAGGTAGAAGAAGAACGGGAACGGCTGGACAAAATGAGGCGGGACTTTGTTTCAAATATATCTCATGAGCTTCGTACGCCTGTGACAGTGATCAAAGGTTCTCTGGAGGTTCTTGAACAGGGAATGATAACGGATCCGGATGAAATACAGGAATATGTTCGCCAGATGAGTGCAGACACCACGCAGCTTCAGCGTCTGATCAATGATTTACTGGAACTTTCAAGGCTTCAGAATACAGATTTTAAAATTTATAAGACGGAATTAAATCTTACGGATATTATAAAAGAGGCGATTCGCTCACTGCGCCAGATTGCGCAGCAAAAACAGGTTGAGATTCAATTGGAAAATGAAATCGGAAGCATTTCTTTTCAGGGAGATTATGGAAGGCTGCGGCAGATGTTTGTGATCATACTCGACAACGCAGTAAAATTTTCACCGTCCGGCTGCAGGGTGACGGTTAAAATCTGCCAAAGACAAAAAAAGTATCAGATTTCTGTAACTGACTGCGGAGCAGGGATTCTGCCGGAAGACATTCTTCATGTGTTTGACCGGTTTTACAAAGGACGTTCTGAACAGAACAAAAGCGGCAGCGGCCTGGGGCTTCCCATTGCCAGACAGATTGCTGAACGCCATAATATCGCAATAGCGTGTGAAAGCAACGGACAGGATCACACCACATTTTCTTTTATCTTTGAACCAGAGTTCTGTCAAATGGAAGATGTTTTATAATGTATGTAATGAGAATGGAGAACAAATGAAAAATTTACGAAAATTAGCAGGGATTTTAATTCTGTTTATTCTTATTTTTATGATAATTGCATTGTTTCAGTATCAGCAAAAAGGAGAGGAAATGTCTTTACTGCCGGATCAGATTGAGTACTATATGAGTGAAGGCTGGACGAAAATTACACTGAATAACCAGGAGATCGCACAGTCAGAACTGCAGGATTATGATAAACTGCAAAGTCTGGTAAGAACTGCAGAGGAACATGGAGACGGCCAGAGCGTTACCCTGCCTTATGAAGGGGAGAGCGGTACAGATGAAGTAGTGGTGTTTAAAAACATACTTTTTGAAGAATATGAAGGGCTGACCATAAATTTTTCTTCGGTAGATACAAACGTATATGTATTTCTGAAGGAAGAACTTGTATATCAATTTGAGCCTGGTGAGGGAATGTCCGGAAAGAATGATAATTTTGTAAATATTCCGAAATCTTTTTCCGAAGGGGAATTGTGGATTGTGCAGACTTCTTCCCGGATGAATGCGGCGGCGTCTCTTGCAGAGGTCAAAGTTGAGACACGGGATATGGTGGTTATCGGAGTTGTCGGCAATAATATTGCAGATATTGGCTGCTGCCTGCTGATTATGCTTATGTCAATTATCACGTTTGTGCTTGCGCTGATCAGGGTGTATACGCGCCAGCCGGCCCGTGGAGAACTGTTTTTGGGGCTGGCGGGATTTGCATCCGGAATATACTGCTTTATCAGTACAGACACTCTGAGTATTTTTTATAATGTGCAGGAAGCCTATGAGATGCAGGAATATCTGGTATTGTTGATGCCTATACTGCTTGCACTGTATTTTGACCGCAATTTACATACGGTATATCCACGCCGTTTTACAGTACTTTTGTGGTGTGTATGCGCCAATGCAGTCGTGCAGATTTTTCTGCAGCTAATGGGGATCAGAACTCTGGAAGATATGATGAATGTATCTGCCGCTGCTGTCGGCGCAGTGTGCGTGACGGCAATTGTGAGCCTCATACATTATGATTATAAAAATAAAAGTTACCAGACCGTGCTTCCGGTGATTGGCGTGGTGGTCTTGCTGTCAGGAGGAATTGCCAATGTGATTATAAATTGGTTTTTTCATCACAGCCGGGGCAATGCGGCCGGACAGTACAGTATGGCGCTGTTCAGCACCATCATGGCCATCATGCATACCTTGCGTCTGTCCAAAGAATACCGGGTGAATGCAGAGGAAAACGCTCAACTGCTAAAGGAACAGGTTAAGGTGGCCAAACAGCAGAATACCCAGCTTGTTCAGGCGAAACATGATGCAGATGTGGCAAGACAGGAAGCGCTGGCAGCCAATGAGGCGAAAGGAAGATTTCTGGCAAATATGTCTCATGAGATCCGTACGCCGATTAATGCGGTGCTGGGAATGGACGAAATGATTCTGCGGGAATCAAAAGAACCAGTCATCAGGGAATATGCCATGGATATTTATATGGCCGGGCAGACGCTTTTGTCATTGATTAATGATATCCTGGATTTTTCGAAGATAGATTCCGGCAAAATGGAGATTATACCCGTAGAGTACGATGTGAGCAGCCTCATTTATGATCTGGCCAACATGACTTCGCAGCGGGCAAAAGATAAAAATATTGAATTTCATGTGGAGACGGAGCGGACAATACCATCCCGGCTTTATGGAGACGATGTGCGTATCCGTCAGGTACTGACCAATATTTTGACCAATGCCGTAAAATATACCCATGAGGGGAAGGTGTGGCTGCGGATTCAGAGCAGGGAAGCGGGAGATACCGCGGTACTCCGGTTTGAAGTGGAAGACACGGGGATTGGAATTAAAGAAGAAGATCTGCCCAAACTGTCTGCAGAGTTTGAACGGATTGAAGAGGACAGAAACCGCAATATTGAGGGAACTGGGCTTGGCATGAGTATTACGATTCAGCTTCTCACTCTGCTGGGCAGCAAACTGAAAGCAGAGAGCGTTTATGGAAAAGGCTCTAAATTTTACTTTGAACTGGAACAGAAAATTGTGGATCATACGCCGATTGGAGACTTTGAAGCCAGAGTTCATCAGATGGCAGAAGATTACACTTATGGCACCAGATTCTGTGCGCCGGATGCAAAAGTGCTGGTGGTGGATGACAATGCGGTAAACCGCAAAGTATTCCGCAACCTTCTGAAAGATACGCAGATTCAGGTTACAGAGGCAGAAGGGGGGAGGGAATGCCTGGAACTGGTGCAGAACAATTATTATGACCTGATTTTCCTGGATCATATGATGCCTGAGATGGACGGGGTGGAAACGCTGCACCATATCAAAGAACTGTCTGATTTTCCATGCCAGGATACGCCCATTGTTGTATTGACGGCAAATGCCGTATCGGGGGCGAAAGAGAAATATTTGTCAGAAGGCTTTGACGAGTTCCTCTCAAAACCGATTGTTCCGGAAAAACTGGAGCATATGATACAAACGATGCTGCCGGAGGAATTGCTGCAGGAAATGGCTGTCAGTGAACAGCAGGAAGCGTTGCAGCAGGCGAAAAGTTCAGATGATTTTCTGGAAGAGCTTCCTCAGGTGGATGGACTGGACTGGCAGTATGCCTGGATGCATCTGCCGGACAGGGAATTGTTAGAATATACGGTGAAAGAATTTTATGATCAGATTAATGCGTCTGCAAATCATCTGGAACAGTCCTATGCGCAGATCACAGAGCCGGAAAAACTTGATCAGTACAGAATCCAGGTACATGCTATGAAGAGTCTTGCGGCGACTGTGGGAATTATGCCGCTATCTGGTGTGGCAAAGATATTGGAATATGCGGCAAAAAGTGGTAAAATAGAAACGATCATATCCATCACACCATCGTTTTTGGAAGAATGGCGCAGTTATCAGGAAAAACTGCAGGGTGTTTTTGGTATAGGGACTGCAATAAAAGAAAAAGTGTCGGATTATTCTGTGATACAGGCGCTGGTGGAAATGGTGCGTATCAGTATGCAGGAGCTGGACATTGACCAGGCGGACCAGTTGACGGGGCAATTGCGTGCGTATGAATATCCGGAGGAAATGAATCAGAATATTGAAAAACTTATGGAAGCGGTTACAAATTTAGATTCTGAGGAAGCAGACCGGATTGCGGATTTGCTGATTGGACAGATGGAGGAGATCAATCAGTGATTGGAGGATGAAAGATGAGAAAGATTTTACTGATAGGAAAGCTGAATACGGTAATGAAAGAGACGAATACGTTTCTGTCGCAGTTTTTTCATGTACAATTATGTTCTGAAAATGCCGGTGTTTTGGAGGGGATGTTAAAAATTGTAAATCCTGATTTGATTTTAATCAGTCTGATAGGCGCCTATGATATTGACACGTCCATGTTTTTTATGATTAGTGATAAATATTCCCAGATTCCGGTTTTGACCATTGGTACGAAGGAAGAGAGCAGCACATTTTTTAAATATTATGAAGAAGGGCAGTTTGAAAACCTGATTCGTCCGG
Organism: Lachnospiraceae bacterium; assembly: GCA_910575155.1. Classification (GTDB taxonomy): domain Bacteria; phylum Bacillota; class Clostridia; order Lachnospirales; family Lachnospiraceae; genus Petralouisia. Next base: position 24,952 of record CAJTDX010000035.1, on the reverse strand, counting down.
TGGAGAATACCGTGATCATGGACGCTGTCTGCCGCAGACTTGGCGTAGATAAGCAAAAGGTGGAACAGGAAGCGGCAGAGGAGAGGAAAGGTACATTTGGTAAGAAGCGGATTCTGGTTGTTGACGATAATGGAACCACGCTTCGGACCATGAAAGTAATGTTGGAAGACCATTATGACGTTGCGATCGCCATCTCCGGCGCGCAGGCTATGACGTCCATTGGCAAAAAACGGCCGGATCTGATTCTGCTGGATTATGAAATGCCGGTCTGTGACGGAAGAATGACCCTTGAAATGATACGCGCGGATGATGATATGAAGGATATTCCGGTTGTGTTTTTGACAGCAGTCAACGACAGGGCCAATATTGAAGCCGTGCTGAAGCTGAAACCGGCAGGATATTTTCTGAAACCGGCGGTGAAGGATAAGCTGTTGGTGGAAATTGAGAAGATTCTAAAGGGAGAGGGAGCAGATTAATGAAAACAAGGTGAAAAGTTTTCAATGCGCATATGTATTTATTACAGAGTTTCCGGATTTTTGCACATTGTATGATTGACAAACGGTATAAAATACGCTATGATAGTAAGCACATCTGATGATGTAAATCAGAAGTATAAAAATATAATGGTCGCAGAGGGACTGCATAGCAGTTGAGAAGGTTAAAACCTGACTCTTTGAACCTGTCAGTTAATACTGTCGTAGGGAGCGGAACGGATATAGATGATATTGATTATAGAAGAAGACGCTGTCGTAACAGCGTCTTTTTTTATTTTATTAGGAAATTCCTTCGGATTCCCTATAAAATAAAAAACAATGATCGCACTGCGGCGGAAAAGAAATATGCCGCTAAAGCGACCCGCCGCAGGCGGAGAATCCTGCAGAGCAGGATTCGTTGTTTTTATAATTATAATTTGAAGATAATATACGCTTCTGCGTTCTGGATGAGCTGCCTGGGTCCCGAGCAAAAAGGAGAAGATGATGAGAGAATATGCAACGCAGATGGAAGCGGCCCGCAAAGGGATTGCAACAGCGGAACTAAAAAAAGTGGCTGTTAAGGAGCGGATGACGGTGGAGGAACTTATGCCTCTGGTGGCGGAAGGAAAGGCGGTTATTTGCGCCAACAGGAAGCACGCCTGTATTGAGCCGGAAGGGATAGGCTCCATGCTCAAAACAAAGATTAATGTCAATCTTGGCGTGTCCAGAGACTGTAAAAATTATGACACGGAAATGCAGAAAGTCATGGAGGCTGTAAATATGGGGGTACACGCGATTATGGATCTGTCTTCCCATGGAGATACCATACCCTTTCGCAGGAAACTTACTTCCGAGTGTCCGGCGATGATTGGAACGGTTCCGGTATATGATTCTGTGATTCATTACCAGCGGGATCTTGCCGATTTGACAGCCAGAGACTTTATGGATGTGGTGCGCCTTCACGCAGAAGACGGTGTGGATTTTGTTACCCTCCACTGCGGAATTACCAGAAAGACCATTGAGCAGATTAAAAAGCACAAACGGAAAATGAATATTGTGTCCCGGGGCGGTTCGCTGGTATTTGCCTGGATGAGCATGACGGGAGAAGAAAACCCATTCTATGAGTATTATGATGAAATCCTGGAAATCTGCCGGGAATATGATGTGACCATTTCTCTGGGAGACGCCTGCCGTCCGGGATGTCTTGCAGACGGATCTGACGTATGCCAGATTGAAGAGCTTGTACGGCTGGGAGAGCTGACCAGACGTGCCTGGGAGCGGGATGTGCAGGTAATGGTGGAAGGACCGGGGCATATGCCTATGGATCAGATTGCAGCGAACATGAAACTGCAGCAGACCATTTGTATGGGAGCGCCGTTTTATGTACTGGGGCCGATAGTGACAGATATTGCGCCGGGCTATGACCACATTACCTCGGCAATCGGCGGAGCCATAGCAGCTCAGAATGGGGCGGCATTTCTGTGTTATGTGACGCCTGCCGAACATTTGGCGCTGCCCAATGTGGAGGACGTAAAACAGGGAATTATTGCCGCTAAGATCGCGGCGCATGCGGCGGATCTTGCCAAGGGCGTGCGGGGAGCGCGGGAGATAGACGATCAGATGGCAGAGGCGCGGCGAAGTCTCGACTGGGAGGCGCAGTGGGAATGCGCCATAGATCCGCAAACAGCCAGAAAGATTCGTAATGACAGAAAACCGGAGCATGACGATACCTGTTCCATGTGCGGGAAATTCTGCGCGGTGCGCAGCATGAACAAAGCATTGTCCGGAGCATATATTGACATTTTATAAGTAATCAGAGTTTTGCAAAGTAAGGAGGAAATTCATGAGATTCAATGTAAAAAAACTGGCGTTGGCAGGTATGATGACTGCCCTGGGTGTGTGTCTGTCTGCATGTTACATTCCGGTGGGGGCTTCTAAATGTTTTCCTATACAGCATTTGCTCAATGTGCTTTCCGGCGTATTTTTAGGGCCGGGATATGCGCTGGGGTTCGCCTTTTCCACGTCGCTGATTCGTAATCTTTTAGGAACCGGAAGTCTTCTGGCATTTCCAGGAAGTATGGCGGGCGCTTTTCTGGGCGCTGTCTTGTATCGCTGCTCTAAGAAATTGTGGACAGCTTTTGCCGGGGAATTGATGGGCACAGGAATTCTGGGAGGCATGTTGTGTTATCCGTTCGCACTGCTGTTGATGGGAAATCAGGAGGCGGCGCTGTTTACCTATGTCGTGCCCTTTTTGATCAGTTCCACCGGAGGCTGCATATTGGCGGCTGTACTTCTTGGTATCCTGTATAAATCAGGCGTGTTTCATTATCTCAGAAGTATGCTGGAAGATCCGTCTGCCGCCGGAAGAGAGCAGCGGCTGTGAACGGTGCAAGGGAACAGACAGCGGCGCAGATTGCACAGGTGTTCCGGGATATAAGAGAACGGAAACCTCTGGTACATATGCTGCCGAATACAGTATCCGCGGCTCTGTGCGCGGACGGCCTTTCCGCTTTGGGAGCGCGTCCCCTGATGGCAGTGGACGTTCGGGAACTACGCGAAATTACGGAGCAGTCAGATGCCAGCGTGGTAAATCTGGGACAATTGAACCAGGAGAAAACAGAGGCTGCCGGGCAGTTATTAAGATGCGCGGCAGAATTTGGCAAGCCGCTGGTATTGGACCCGGTGGGATGCGGGGCTTCCGGCTTTCGCCTGCAGGAGGTACAGAAACTTCTTGCCCTGCCCTGGAACGGAATTGTAAAAGGCAACCGCTCTGAACTGTACAGTATCCAGCGAAACCAGTGTACAAGAGAGGGGGTCGACGCCATAGAAATGCGGGAATTGTCTTTACAGATTCCCGAAGGCAGAGTGTATTTTGTGACAGGAAAGGCAGACTGTATTTTATGGGATGACAAGCAGCGGGAGCTGTTAAAACCGTGCATTGTACAGGAAAGAACCCGGTACAATATCGCAGGAAGCGGATGTCTTGTGGGAGCAGTGACAGGCGCCTGTAGCAGTGTGGCAGCCGGACAGAATCAGCAGCAGACATATATCCTGGCAGCGTCGGCAGCTTCTTTGGGGATGGCGTTTGCGCTGGAGCAGGCGGGAACAGCCGGCGGCTATGGAAGTGCGAAGACCGCCCTGCTGGATGGATTATCCCGTCTTTCAGAGCCGGATTTTGAAAGGTGGCTGCTGCAATAAACAGGGAAACGATACAAAGGAGGACGGAACATGCGCTGGCTGTATTTGATTGCGGATTTTTCTTATAAAGAAGAGACTTTAGCGGCGGTATTACATGCGGGGGTTGATTTTATTCAGCTCCGTGAGAAGCAGATTTCTTCAGCGGAATATTTAAAACGCGCCAGAAAACTGCGGGAAATGACGAGAGGAACAGCGGCAAAGCTGATTATCAATGACCGTGTGGATATCGCGCTGCTCAGCGGCGCCGACGGGGTGCATTTAGGACAGTCCGACATTCCGGTAAAGGACGCCAGATCTTGCCTTGGTCCGGAAAAAATCATCGGGGCGACGGCGCGGACTGTAAAACAGGCGCGCCGGGCGGTGGAAGAAGGCGCGGATTACCTGGGCAGCGGCGCATGGTTTTATACACAGACCAAACAGGATGCCGTGCCGATTTCAGAAGAAACATACCGGGCGATTTTACAGGAAACTTCCATTCCCAATGTGGCCGTAGGGGGAATTAATGCTGACAATGGCAGAAAACCCCTCTTATGCGGAGCAAGCGGCCTTGCGCTTTCTTCCGGGATTTTAAAAGCGCAAAATCCCGTGGATGAGGTCAGAAAGGTGCGGCGGCTCTTAGAAGAATTTGCAGATTCATAACAGACGACAGGAGGAAAAACGTGAAGACAGTGCTTACGATAGCTGGCAGCGACTGCAGCGGCGGAGCCGGCATACAGGCGGATTTAAAGACAATTACGGCTTTGGGGCTGTACGGCGAGAGCGTGATCACAGCATTGACGGCACAGAACACGATGGGGATAGCGGATCTTTTGCCGGTATCCCCTGAGTTTTTGGAAAAACAACTGCAATGCGTTTTTACAGATATCGTACCGGATGCGGTCAAAGTGGGAATGATTACCGGGAAAGAACAGATGCGTGTAATCCGCGACTTCCTGGTAAAATACCAGGCAAAACATGTGGTGATGGATACTGTGATGGTATCGACCAGCGGCAGGCGTCTCATGGAGCCGGAGGCATTCGATTATTATGCCCAAAAGCTGCTTCCGCTGGCAGAAATTTATACGCCCAATCTTCCGGAGGCAGAGTTTTTGTTAAAAAGAACCGTGAAAACAAGAAAAGAAAGGGTTGCGGCAGTAAGGGAGTTTGCGTTACAATACAGAGGAATGGTTTATTTAAAAGGCGGACATGACGGTTTTGCCGCAGACGATCTTCTTTTTGACGGTAAGGATATCGTCTGGTTAAAGGCAGCGCATATTTCCAACAACAATACTCATGGAACAGGCTGTACGCTGTCTGCGGCGATTGCCTGCGGTCTTGCCAGAGGTCTGGACTGTACGGACAGCGCGAGGATGGCGAAGGAATATATCACCGGAGCGATCGCAGACGGCATGGATTTGGGCAGAGGAACCGGACCGCTGAACCATATGTACCGTATGAAAGAAACGTAAAGGGGACTTTGTGTATGAGAAAGAAAATCGTGATATTTGGCCTGGGCATTTGTTTACTGGCAGCGGCCTGCAGCGGCAAAGGAGCCAAAGAAAATAACTCCGGCAATACAGTGAAAAATAATTCCGGCAGTACAGAATCCGGTGAGAAGCCTCAGAAAAGCGAAGAGTCGGAGAAGACAGACGAAAAGAAAAAGACAAATACAAAAAAGGAACAGGAAGCGCCGCCAAAGAAACAGGAAGAGGCGCCGCCAGAGGAACCCGGAGAGGAGCTTTCCAATGTGCCGGAGGTGACGTTTACCGATTATTCTCAGAATATTCAGGATGAGGACAGCGGAGCGCTGCTGCTTGCCGTCACAGAAAACTGTCCGGTCATTTCCATACCGGAAAATAAAGCGGCGGCAGAGAAAATGAATATGGTATTTGAACAGCAGCATACTGCGAACGAGACCTATATACAGGAGGACGCAGAAGAAGCCCGAAACGCCTATAGGCAATTATCCGAAGAAGAGGCCGCCAATAACTGGAGCGGTTACGGTTATGGCTGCAGCTATAAAGCGGTGTATGCTTCCACCCGCATTTTAAGTATTATGGCGGAAAATTACGAATGGCAGGGAAACGCGCATCCAAATACCTGGACAACTTCTTACTGTTTTGACGCCACAACGGGCGCGCTGCTGTATTTATCGGATATTTTTACGGATAAGGCAGAGGCGGAAGAAATTGTGGAGAAGCATATTACGGACACGATCACCAAAGATCCTTATAAGGATGCTCTGCTGGAAGATTATGAGAGCTATCTTGCGGATGTTCTGACCGAGAATGTATTTTACTTAAACGATAAGGGGCTTGTGGTAATCTGCAATCCGGATATGGTGACTTCCTATGCGGCAGGTACGATTGAAGTGGAGGTGCCCTATGACGCTCTGAAAGCAGTTATGAATCCTGATTATATCCAGAACCAATAAAGGCGGTAAATACTATGCGAAGATCACCATTGACCACTCTGTGCTATATTGAACAAGAGGATCAGTATCTGATGCTGCACAGGGTAAAAAAGCAAAAAGATGTAAATAAAGATAAATGGATTGGAATCGGCGGGCATTTTGAAGAAGGGGAAAGCCCCGAAGAATGTCTGCTCAGGGAGGTGAAAGAGGAAACTGGTCTGACATTGACCAGTTTTTCTTTTCGGGGTCTTATCACATTTATAGCGGAAGGATGGCCGGTAGAGTACATGTGTCTGTATACGGCGGACGCTTTTGAAGGAACCCTGACGGAATGTGATGAGGGAACTTTGGAATGGGTGGAAAAAGAGCGTATTATGTCGCTGAATCTGTGGGAGGGAGATAAGATTTTTTTCCGTCTGCTGATGGAAGACGCGCCGTTTTTTTCCCTGAAGCTGAGTTATCAGTCAGACCGGCTGACGCAGGCGGTATTGAATGGCGCTGCCATGGAATTGCCTGACAGAGAATGAGAGGCTGGGAATACAGGCGTACAGGCAGAAAAACTCCGCAATTAGAAATCAAAAGGTCTGGATTAACCTATAAAGGAAGTTCAGGCCTTTTGATGTTTTAACTTTGGAGATAAGGCTGTAATTGTTTCTGCCAGTTCCTGCACAGACGTTCCAAAGACCAGGACGCGTTGGCGGGGCTGGTGGAAGGCAGTTTTTTTATTGCCTGTAATTTTGGAAAATCTAAAAGCGCAGGCGCAGTATATTTTTCAAAGAGCTGGCAGGCTTTTGCTCCATTGCCAAAGATTGCCGAGATGGAAGTCTGAGTCAGTAAACCTTTGAGATCTGCAGGAATTACGTCGCGGATGCTGCTGTCGGAAGAACCGATAATTTCACAGCTTTGGATCACATCCCAGACGGCGATGCGGTGGGAGAGTAAAAGCTGCTGTTTTTCATTTATGGTTGTGGGAAGCGGTTCTTTTGTCAGATGCGCGAGAACTTTCCAAAAACGGTTTTGCGGATGTCCATAATAAAAGTTCTGTTCCCTGGATTTTACCGAAGGAAACGTTCCAAGAATCAGAATCCGGGATTCTTTGTTATAAACAGGGGAAAATTCGTGGTTCAGGCGTTGATAATCCGACATGGGGGGCACCTCCTTTTGTTTATATTATAAAGAAAAACAGCAGAGATTTCCACAGCAAGTTTGAAAAATATTATTTGGCAGGAAATATTCTGGCTGCTTCTTTTCTATACATAAAAACAGCGGATTTGCGCTTTGAGCACACAGATCTGTCTTTAAATTGAAATTCGCGCAAACATTTATTTTTCCAGCAGCGCTTTGTATTCAGAAATTAAAGCGTTAAATTCCCTATGATTTTGAAGAAAAGCATATGCGGAGTCGTGTTCTAATTCAGACAGAATTGCCGGCAGCATTTGTTTCGGGTCAGAAGTTCTGGCAATACGGTAGAACAATGGAGAATTACTCATGTCCCATGGCGTGCGCATTGCCGCAAACATTTTTCGCAGAAGACCAATACATTCACCGGCATTTTTTTCTGCGCCGGCTATCTGTAAAGGCGCCAGGAAGGAATTATATTCCCATAAGTCAAAAAGTACGGCCAGTTGACTTGTTTTATCCGCGATATTTTTTGCAGTCTGTATGTTACCGTCTGCTAATTCAGCATCAATTATTTTGCAGAGCAGCATTTGAAGTTTGTCAAGAGCCATAAGCAGTGCATTCTGCAATTCCTTAATAGCTGCTTCTGTTTCTCCCCGACACAGAAAGATGTTAATTTGCAGTATGCGTTTATCTGCCATGCTGCTGATAAAGTCCTCTTTATCTGGCATCAGATCCAAAATTTCCTGCGCTTTATCATAATCGCCGTTATGGATCAATTTGCATACCCGCATATAGTTTGCGCTGTTACTGATTTTGCTGTCTTCACTCTCTGCAAGCCGGCGATACCATTGGCTGATCGTAGCGTTATAGGGGCGCAGCTCTTCCTCAGACAGTCCGGATATGGTCAGCAGGCCGTCAAGCTGAACGGTAAGACAGTGCAGTAATGTTTCGTTATGCGGATATTCATGGATTTTTTGTTTTGCCATTTCAAAGCCGGACGCAATTCCATTATTCTGAGTAATTTCCGCAATTTCTCTGCAAAAATACCCGATTTCCTGTTGTGATAAATCTTCCTCAAAACAGAACAGGGTATTTAGATCTGTTTTGAGCAGGCGGGCTAACGGCGCCAGAAGTGAGAGATCCGGGCTTGTAGAGCCTTTTTCCCACTTACTGACGGCAGGGCTTGAAACATTGAGATATTCAGCTACCTGCTCCTGCGTCAATCCTAATTCTTTTCGCTTTTCCTGAATTACCAGATTCATAGGCATAATATGATCTCCTCAGTTAAAATAATACAAAAGATTTTGATGTTTTTATTATAACACCGGATCGTGTTTACAACAATTGAACGGCTGTTAACTTTCAGGGAATTTTTTTGAACACAGGTTAAATCCGTAACATACTCCTGGAAAAGTTGATGCGTAACTGCTTAGTTCTATGAAATGTACTTGTCCATCTTAAAATCCTTTCGTATAATATACTGGCATATATGCCGCAGTTTTGTGATTACCACATTTTGTTTTGAAAAATGTTTTGAGGATTGATTGACGCTCTGTGGGATAAGAGAATTGTCTGTAAAATTATGGTCGTCAGGAGTTTGTGAGGGATCCAATGAATAAGAAATTATCAGAAATGAGTTTAAAAGAGTTATGGCAGTTGTTTCCTGTCTTTTTGACAGAAAATCAGACGAACTGGAGAGAATGGTATTCAGAGGAAGAAATACTTTTGAAACAAGCAATACCGCAGGCTGTAAGAATAAGTCATATTGGGAGTACGGCGGTCGGTTTTATTTGGGCAAAACCGATTATTGATATTCTTGTGGAAGTTCCAAAACAGTCTCAATTATTAAATTATAAAGATTTGATTTTAAATAGCGGCTACATTTGTATGGATCAACAGATCAATCGCATTTCTTTTAACAAAGGATATACAGAAAATGGATTTGACGAAAAGGTGTTTCATTTACATTTAAGATATATTGGAGATAACAACGAACTGTATTTTAGAGATTATCTGATTGGGCATCCCCATACTGCAGGCGAATATGAGAAAATGAAATTGAAGCTATGGAAAGAATATGAGTATAACAGAGATGGATATACAAATGCGAAAACCGAATTTGTTCAAAAATATACAGAAAAAGCAAGGCTTTTGTACCGGGACAGATATTAACAATTCCAATGACCCAGACGGGACAAAAGCAGAAATTTAAGAGGAACAAAATTTTAGGTTATTTTAAAATAAAAAATAGTAAATTCGCGGGGGCTTTATTTTTTAAACAAATAAATACAAAAACGAAAAAATAATTGCGTTGTTTGAATATAATTCTTTTATTATAAATAAAATAAAAGAGAAAACGAAAAAATAATTGCGTTTTCAAAAAATATTGATATAATATAAATATAATATTATTAAATGAAGGGTGCATTGTCATGAAAATACAGGCAGTTTTTATTGATGGATTTAAGAATCTTTCAAATATAAAAATCGGTTTTGATAACATTACAGCGTTGGTGTCATTGAATAATTTTGGAAAATCGAACGTACTTGCAGCAATTGATTTCGGATTGACATTTATGAAAGCTGCGATGGAAGATAAGGCTGATATGATGGCCAATTCGAGTTTAATACCAATTAATAGTTCAATGTATGGTAGAAATTATAAATTTGAAATGGAAATTTTAACAGAATTGGATGGCATAGAATATCGTGTGCTGTATGGTTACGAGTTTGCCTGGAAGTGCGATGAGAATGTGGAACCGCAGATTGTGTCTGAGTATTTGAAAATCAGGCCGGAAGAGAAAGGTCAGAAATATACGCAATTAATTAAGAGAAATAGTCAAGAGGCATTATACAAAAGTTCAGAAACTGGCAGGTGTTCATCCAAAATAAATACTGAGTCAACAGAACTTGCTGTAAATAAACTGCGTGCATATGATGAAATATTTTATGCTGATCTTATCAAAAAAATGAACCGTATGAGATTTTATATGGAAAATAATCTGGATGCAAAAAGTTTTTATCAGCCGGACCCGATTATTCGAAAAGGTTTAGAAGATCTGTCTGTTGATGTAGAAAGCCTCCCGCGTGTAATCTATCAATTACAAGAGAAAAATCCCAATAAATATGCTCTGCTGAAAGAAGTATATAAAGATTTATTTCCCAATATTGAGGATATTATAGTAAAGCAATACAGATTAAATGGCGGAGACAATGATAAATTACCAGATGATGTTCCATTTATCATAGCAAATACAATCCAGGTTTTATTTGTGAAAGATAAAAATTTGAAACATCCAATAGATTTTGCAATGATGTCAGATGGGGCAAAACGAGTATTTATGATTTTGGCGAGAATTATCCTGGCGAATGAGAGGAATGTTTCATTGATTGCGATCGAGGAACCAGAGAATTCTGTACATCCAAGTCTGTTTCAGGCTTATATTCAAATAATGAGTCAGTTACTGGATGATTGTAAGATCATAATAACAAGTCATTCTCCTTATATTGTAAGTTATTTAGATCCGTCATGGATACATGTGGGAATAAGCAGGCAATCAGGAATTGCCAAGTTTTATACATTGAAGAAATCAGGTCAGCGATTATTACAACAAGATGCCATTGATTTTAAAATGAGCATGGGAGATTACCTGTTTTCAATGTTATCTGATGAAGAAAGTAATTGGGAAGATTATCTGGAGTGTGATGTATGTGAGTAAGTGCCTGGTATTGTTTGTGGAAGGAGATACAGAGGTTGAATTTTATAAACATGTAATATCAAACGCCAGAAAAAAACGGGCAAATGGAAGATTTGATATTAACATTGAATATAAAAATATCAAAGGTGTGGGAGGATTTAAAAACATTGCTTTACGTAAATTTATAAAAGACATAAAACCTAAATATGAAGAAGGATGTGAATTTTTTGTCGCTTTATGCAGAGATACAGATGTTTTTGAATTATCTCCCAAACCTCCGATAGAATGGAATGAAGTAGAAGCTGATTTAAAAAAGAATGGAGTGCAAGAAGTTATTCATATAAAGGCCAGGCACTCTATAGAGGATTGGTTTTTGTTTGATCTGGATGGAATAATTTCATTTTTGCGTTTATCTAAGAAAACAAAAGTATCCGGGAGAAATGGATATGATAAATTGAAGAAACTTTTTAAAATGGCTAATACGGAGGTCTGTTTGTGAAATATGAAATAGCAAAAAAAGAAAACCTTGAAGAGATTTATCAACTGGTACAGAATACGATTAACACGGTCTATCCTGTATATTATCCGCAGGCGGTGGTCCAATTTTTTTGTGAACATCATTCAAGGGAAAATATTGCCGCAGATATAGAAAATGGTTTGGTCAGAGTTTTATTATCAGATGATTGCTTAGTGGGAACAGGAAGCTGCGATAAAAATCATATCTTAAGATTATTTGTTGTTTCTGATCTCCAGAACAAAGGATATGGCAGTTATATTATGCAATGTCTTGAAAAAGAGATATCTCTTAATAACGATACCATTTACCTGGACGCTTCACTTGCGGCAGCCTGTTTCTATGAGCACAGAGGATATAAAACGCTCAGACACCAGGAATTATCAGTGGATGGAAATGCAAAATTAGTGTATGAAGTAATGGAGAAACGTATGAAGAATATTTAATGATCAGCCTTCGCGAATGGGCAGCGTTTTCCAATGCATTGATTATTTTGTGCTGCATGTCTGCATACTATTTCTGATTTTTCCATCTTAACTTTGAAATGGTCTGCCACAAAATCAATAGCAGCAAGGAGGGAAAGATAGGAGTCCCTTTTGCAGCAGCGCGGCCCGCCGACTGTTCCGATTTGTTCAAGCGCTTTTGCCGTCATTAAATTAGAAAGGCCGAAAGGTTCCGCAGTCAGCGGCGTAGATTTTGAAATGATGGATACAAACATACCGGCGCTTATACCTGCGCCGCAGGCGCCCCAGAAACCACATGCTCCGCCGGGAACGCTTTTCCCTCTGTTCATCATTTCAATGAGCGCCTGATGCAGATCTATGCTGCCTCCGGCATTTTTATATGAAGTCAGCAAAGCAGAACCGACCATGACATGATGTTCCGGTCCATGCATATGGCAGAAAGACAGATCCATCATTTTCATTATAATTTCAAATGGGTTTTTTGAAGATTCTTTTAAACACAGCCCAATAACAGCGTCCATGCCATCCATATGACATGCATTACATATGTAATGTCCGCTTGTGCATCTGGTTTTGCTGTTTTCTTTTTTATGGCATATGGCGCACTCCATAACTTCATCTGTTTCCAGATATTCAAGCTGTGCTCTGCATAGTAAACATTCTTCTTTCATGTTATCCTCCGCTTTCCGAACTGTGATCTGCTTAAAGAGATTATATCATAAAAATTCCGATATATCCATAAAGGGGGCTGCTAAAAATTGTATCAAAGGCGTCATTGAAATCGAAAGAAAAACGGTGTATATGGCAATTTTGCGGCCAGAAGCTTGCAAATCTATGAAATTCCATTTATAATGATGAAATCAAAGGAGAAATGAGGGCGAACGCCGTGGCAGGGAACAAAGGAAAACGATTGAATCAATATATCAGCGACTATGTGGTCTTTGACTTAGAAACTACAGGGGTCCGTCCGGATACAGACGAGATTATAGAGATCTCTGCTGTCCGGGTGCGGGGACATAAAGCAGCAGACAAATTTTCAACATTGGTGAATCCGGGTATGCATATCCCGCCGGCAGCTTCCAGGGTTAACCATATTACCGATGACATGGTAGAAGAAGCGCCGAAACTGGAAGAAGTTCTGGGGGATTTCCTGGAATTTGTGGGGAGCGACATTCTGGTGGGACATAACATTCACACCTTTGATTTGAATTTCATTCATCAGGGAACAATGCGTGTTTTGGGCGTCCAGATAGAAAATGATTACATAGATACACTTTATATGGCAAGGCGGTATCTGCCGGAGCTGTCCCATCATAAGCTGTCAGATGTGGCAGCTCATTTTCATATCAGTACGCAAGGCGCCCATCGCGCTTTGAACGACTGTATTATGAATCAGAAATGTTATGAGGAACTGGGGAAAATTCTGGAGCAGAAACAAAAGACACAGCCGCAAATATTGTGCCCGAAGTGCGGAGCCGAAATGGTCAGGCGCAGCGGAAAATTCGGAGAATTTTATGGATGCAGCGATTTTCCCCGCTGCCGGGGAACACGAAAAATATGATAATTTAAAGGAAAGTGTGAAAATACATGAAATCATTAGTAATTGCAGAAAAGCCCAGCGTGGGCAGGGATATTGCCAGAGTTTTGGGATGTAAACAGGGAGGAAACGGTTATCTGGAGGGTCGGGAATATGTAGTGACCTGGGCGCTGGGGCATCTGGTGGAACTGGCAGATCCGGAGAGTTATGGAGATCAGTGGAAAGAATGGAAAATGGAAACGCTTCCCATGCTGCCGGAACAACTGGAAATTCAGGTGATAAAAAAAACAGGGCATCAGTATCAGACTGTGAAAAAGCAGATGTACCGCAAGGATATCGGACAGATTATTATTGCCACCGATGCGGGAAGAGAAGGAGAACTGGTGGCCAGATGGATTATCAAAAAATCCGGTGTGAAAAAGCCTATGAAACGTCTGTGGATTTCTTCTGTTACCGATAAGGCGATCCGCCAGGGTTTTTCCAGCCTCAGAGAGGCGAAAGAATACCAGAAATTATACGAAGCGGCAGTTGCCCGCGCCGAAGCCGACTGGCTGGTAGGATTAAATGCGACCAGAGCTCTGACGGTGAAACATAATGCGCAGCTTTCCTGCGGCAGAGTGCAGACGCCGACGCTTGCCATTATTGCCAGGCGGGAAGAACAGATTAAAAAATTTCAGCCGCAGTCATATTACGGACTGAAAATGAAGAGCAGGGAAGCTCTGTGGATCTGGAAATCCGGCCAGAACAGCAGCAGTACCCTTTCCAGAGAAGAAATTCAGAAAGTACAAAGCCAGGTGTTGAACGGTACGGCTGTGGTCACAGAGGTGAAAAAGAAACAGCAGAAATCATATGCGCCCCAGCTCTATGATCTGACTTCACTGCAGCAGGATGCAAACAGGATGTTTGGTTTTTCTGCAAAACAGACCTTAGATTATATGCAAAGCCTGTATGAACGCCATAAGGCGCTAACTTATCCCCGAACGGACTCCCGCTATCTGACAGCGGATATTGTGGAAACTATCCCTGAACGGCTCAGAGCGTGCCGCAGCGGCATTTATGCGCCTGTCTGCGGGAAATTGCTGAAATCGTCTGTGAAAGGAAATAAATCTTTTGTGGATGATAAGAAGGTATCAGACCACCATGCCATCATTCCTACCGAGCAGGGAATTCATATAAAAGATTTAGAGTACGGGGAACGGAAAATTTATGAGCTTGTGGTTTCCCGTTTCCTTGCCGTGCTGCTGCCTCCCTGTCAATATCAGCAGACGGAAGTAACGGCAGTCTGCGAGGGACAGCGGTTTACCCTAAAGGGCAGGATTTTAGAGCAGCCAGGCTGGCAGGAAATAAAACTTCTGCAAAAAGAAGCCGGAATTAATACCGGGGAAGCTTTTGACGACGAAGACCCGGAGACAGGCGGGGCGGCAAAGGGAGAAATCATAACGGGAAGTATTCCGGATTTTGTGAAGGGGCAGAAAATTTTATTTATGGAGGGGAAACTTACCGAAGGAAAGACCAGGGCGCCTCTGCCTTTTACGGAAGCGACCCTTCTGGCAGCCATGGAAAACCCGGTTAAATATATGGAGAGTACAGACCAGAAATTGAAAAAAACCTTAGGGGAGACAGGGGGTCTGGGAACTGTTGCCACCAGGGCGGATATCATTGAGAAATTGTTCAATAGCTTTATGATTGAAAAACGAGATCAGTATATTCATCTGACATCAAAGGGACGGCAGGTGCTGAATCTGGCGCCGCAGGGCTTAACCTCTCCGGAACTGACGGCAAAATGGGAACAGGAACTTTCAGATATTGCTGCCGGAAAAACAAAAAAGAAGGATTTTGAGGCTGAAATCCGTACCTATACCGTGGATATTGTCAAAGATATTCAGTCGTCCTCCAAGACGTACCGCCATGATAACCTTACCGGAAAGAAATGCCCGGAATGCGGTAAACTGATGTTGGAAGTCAATCATAAAAATGGCAAGATGCTGGTGTGCCAGGACCGGGAATGCGGCTATCGCAAAACTTTATCCAGGATTACCAATGCCCGCTGTCCACAGTGTCATAAGAAAATGGAACTGGTGGGGGAAGGCGACAACCGAAGATTTACCTGTGTCTGCGGCTACAGGGAGAAACTGTCTGCTTTTGAAAAACGAAAAAAAGAAAGCGGAGGCGGGGTTTCCAGGAAAGATGTTTCCCGCTATATGAACAAGATGAAGCAGGAAGCGAAAGAGCCGGTAAATAATGCGTTTGCCGACGCGCTGGCAAAATTAAAATTGTAGCGTAAATTAACAGTCCTGTCTCTTACAGGGGTGTTGACTTTGGAAATTGTAGTATGTTAAAATAATCATCGGTTATTCTGAATTTGTCATACAGAAGTTTTGTAAGTGGAGGTTAACAATGGAGAAACATGTTATTTTGATAGCGGACGATGTAGAAATCAACCGTACAATGTTAAGTTTTATTTTTGAAGAACAGTATGAGATTTTGGAAGCGGCAGACGGCGTTGAGACGATAGAGCTGCTTGAGAAACATAAAGACACGTTGTCGCTTATTTTCCTTGATTTGATAATGCCGAACAGATCAGGTCTTGACGTATTGGAATTTATGTTCAAAAGAGGATATATGAGTACCATTCCGGTGATTATGATTACCGGAGAGGCAACGGCGGAAAGTGAAGTTAAGGCCTATGAATACGGGGTTTCCGATATCATTTACAAACCTTTTGATTCTAAGGTGGTTATGCGCCGTACGCAGAATATCATTGAATTGTTCCAAAACAGAATGGATATCGAGAGGAAGCTGGAAAAGCGTACCAGGCAGCTTCGCGAGAGCAAGGAAAAGCTGGAACGCAACAATGAATTCCTGGTGAATGCATTGAGTTCTGTAGTGGAGTTCCGCAGCCTGGAATCCGGCGAACATATCCAGAGGGTAAAATATCTGACGAAGCTTCTCTTAAAATATGTAAAGACAGAATATCCAGAATATGAGCTTACGGATGAATCCGTAAATCTTATTGTCAATGCATCAGCGCTTCATGACCTTGGAAAGATTGCTATTCCGGACAGCATTCTCTTAAAGCCCGGCAGACTGACAGACGAAGAATTTAAAGAGATGAAAAAGCATACCGTTTATGGCTGTCAGCTTCTGGAAAACTTCAAGCAGGAGGAAAACGAATTTTACGGCTATTGTTATGATATTTGCCGCCACCATCATGAGCGTTACGATGGGAATGGCTACCCCGACCGTCTGAAAGGCGAAGAAATTCCGATCTGGGCGCAGGTTGTTTCTATTGTGGATGTTTATGACGCCCTGGTAAGCAAGCGTGTGTATAAAGCGCCTTATGCGGTGGACGAGGCAATCCGCATGATCAAGAATAATGAATGCGGCGTATTTTCTCCCAAGATTATGCAGTGTTTTGAGATGGCAAAAAGCGAGTTTTTCCAGGCTACAGAGGGAAAACTTTCTTATGCAGACAATGATATGTAGAATTATATAATGTTTTTGGAAATCAGCAGGGCTGTCGCACTAAGTACTTAGTGCGACAGCCCCTTCCTATCCTCAATACCCAGCCCCTTATTAAATTTTTTTGGTAAGGGTTGGAGTAAGAACGTTCTGGTGCGGATAACAGGACTTGAACCTGCACGTCTGCTGACAATAGAACCTAAATCTATCGCGTCTGCCAATTCCGCCATATCCGCTTATTTTTAATACAAAAAACGAAACGATCTGAACTTTTTTGATTATAGCATCCAGTATATAGAAAGTCAAGACATGAGTATAAGACGGCGTCAAAGCCTGGACGGCTGTTTCTGACACTGCTGAATTTATCTCAGAGGAAAGCGGCAAAAAAGTATTTTTTTGATATCCTGATTGCAATAATAATGAAAGAAAAAATGCAGAACATATTTAAATAAAGAAGATTGTTATAGAATTATAAGATATATTGAAAGAAGTTTAAATACAAATATGTTATCATGATACAGAACATGAAACAGACGCATTATATAATACAGGAGGATTTGAAATGAGTGATATGAAAGCAAGAATACATACAGGAGAACTTTATTTTCCGGGAGATAAAGAGATTATGAAAGAACAGATGGTTTATCAGGATTTGCTTTGTGAATATAATCTGACAAAACCGTCGGAGGGAAGTAAAAGAGCGGAACTGCTGAAAAAAATGCTGGGCGACTGCGGCGAGGGCGTATATATAGAAGCTCCCTTTTATTCCAACTTTGGCGGGCATCACTGCCATTTTGGCAAGATGGTATATGCCAACTACAATCTGACCTGTGTGGATGATACCCATATTTATATCGGCGATTATACCATGATCGGCCCCAATGTAACCATTGCGACAGCGGGACATCCCATTTTACCGGAACTTCGTGAAAAAGGACTGCAGTATAATATGCCCGTTCATATTGGCAGGAACTGCTGGATCGGAGCCGGAGCCATCTTTGTGCCGGGCGTAACAATCGGCGATTGCGTAGTAATTGGAGCCGGGAGCGTTGTGACCAAAGATATTCCTTCCAATGTAGTCGCGGCAGGAAATCCCTGCAGAGTCATGCGTGAAGTCAGTGAACACGACCGGACATATTATTTTAAGGACAGGAAAATCAACCATGAAGAGTGGGAGCGCATGGACTTTTGAAACTGTAAATAAATTACTGTTGAAATTTTATGAATAAAAAATAAGTTTTTTTCAGATAATAAAAAAGCAGTAACAAAGACATTGCAGTAAACATTTTAGGAGGGAAACTATCATGGCAAAAAACAGCGATATGAAAAACAAGGGAACAAATTCCTATCAAAACAGCACAAATGCAAATTCTCAGAACAGCACAAATGCAAGCTCTCAGAATAACAGCAAGAATGCATACGCTCAGAACAGCAGCAAGAATGCAAATTCTCAGAACAGCACAAATGCAAGCGGCTCCAACTGCCACAAATCTTATGACCGATAGTAGGTACTGAAAACAGAATACTGCATAATATAATGTAGGAACAGATTGTCGGAAACATTTCCGGTAATCTGTTCCTGCATTTTTAAAGAGGTGATTCTATGGAGTTTCAGACAATCAGTGTTCGGGAATTTAACGAATACCGCAAAGATCCGGATGCATGGGTGATTGATCTGCGCAGTAAGGAAGAGTTTGAGGAAGTTCATGTGGAGGGAGCAAGAAATATTCCCTATGAGAATCTGGAAATGTATCAGAAATATCTTCCCAAAGACAAATTATATATTCTATACTGTGACAGAGGTTCCAGCAGTCTGATGGCAGCCAGGGAATTGAGCAAGGAAGGTTATCGGACAGTGACAGTGGTGGGTGGCATTCAGGCAGTTCTCCAAAAGGTGAAAAAATAAGAACGGCTGGTAAGTGAAGATTTCAAAATTTACAAAAATATTGACAGCCAGGAAGTGAAAAGATAATATAGAGTTATCATAATTTGTAATGGAGAAACTGAATGGAAACATATGAATTAATCGCTCCCTGTCATTTTGGATTAGAAGCGGTATTAAAAAAAGAAATATACGATCTTGGATATGAAATTACAAAGGTGGAGGATGGAAGAGTGACCTTTGAAGGAGACGCGGAGGCAGTCTGCCGCGCGAATATCTTCCTGCGCACAGCGGAACGCATTCTTTTGAAAGCAGGACAGTTCCATGCGGAAACGTTCGAAGAACTGTTTCAGGGCATCAAAGGAATTCCCTGGGAAACATATATTCCAGAGGATGGAAAGTTCTGGGTGGCAAAGGCGTCTTCCATCAAAAGTAAATTGTTCAGTCCTTCGGATATTCAATCTGTCGCCAAAAAAGCGATGGTAGAACGGATGAAACAAAAATATCATAAAGAATGGTTTTCAGAGAACGGAGCAGAGTTTCCGCTGCGTCTTTTTCTGATGAAGGACGAAGTGACAGCGGCGATAGATACCTCCGGAGATTCCCTACATAAGAGAGGGTACCGCACCCTGGCAAGCAAGGCGCCTATTACAGAGACCCTGGCAGCGGCTTTGATTCTTCTAACACCCTGGAAACAGGATCGTATTCTTGTGGACCCTTTCTGCGGCAGCGGAACTTTTCCCATTGAAGCGGCAATGATCGCAGCAAATATTGCACCGGGTATGAATCGTAGTTTTACGGCTGAAAACTGGACAAATCTGATTCCCCGGCAGTTGTGGTACGATGCGGTGGAAGAGGCGGACGAATTGGTGAATACCGATATTTCTGTGGACATTCAGGGCTACGATCTTGACGGGGAGATTGTAAAAGCGGCGAGAGAAAATGCAAAACGTGCAGGCGTGGAGACCTTAATTCATTTTCAGCAGCGTCCGCTGCATCAGCTGAGCCATCCGAAGAAGTACGGATTTGTCATAACCAATCCGCCCTATGGAGAACGTCTGGAGGAAAAGGAAGCGCTTCCGGGATTGTACAAAGAGATTGGCGAAGCGTTAAAACGTCTGGATTGCTGGTCGGCGTATCTGATTACCAGCTATGAGGATGCAGAACGTTATATAGGAAGAAAGGCGGACAAAAACCGCAAGATTTACAATGGTATGCTGAAAACATATTTTTATCAGTTTTTGGGTCCCAAACCGCCAAAACGGCATTCTAATCCCAGTAATTAAGTTTTCTGGAAACTGAGATACAGAAAGGGGTTTTTGTGAGATATTCAAAAAAATATATTGTTATGTCGGCCGTTCTTGTCCTGGCGTTGGCGCTGAAATTTACCAATATAGGCGGGAAAAGCGAGGAAGTAAAACACTTTCGTGGAGCCAGGCTGGAACAGGAAATCTGGAATCCGCTGATTGCCGGGACGGTCAATGAGAAGGATTTATCCGTACTGGTGGATCACAGGAAACTGACCAATAAGAAAGACGGTATTTATATGGATCAGAATCTTAACATTATGGTGCCGTGTTCCACTCTGGAAGAGAGCTTTAACTGCGGAGCGCATTTCTATGATAAGGAGAAGCTGGTGCTGGAAAAACGTTCCGATGTCATTACATTTCAGCTAAATGAGAAAAAGGTAACAGTAAATGGGGAACAGGAAGACATTCAATCTCCGCTGACCGGCAAAGAGGGCGAATATTACGTTTCATTAGGAACGGTTGCAGACAAACTGAAATTTAATTACGAGTGGAATATTGAGAAGAATCAGGCAATTGCAGTGGACAAAGCAGAGGAGACAAGTATTCTGCCGCCTCAATATGACCTGCGTGACAGACAGCGGACGTCCAGAGTGAAAAATCAGGGTTCTTATGGTACCTGCTGGGCATTTGCAGCGCTGTCCGCCATGGAATCAGTCCTTTTGCCGGAAGAGGAGCAGGAATTTTCGCCAGATCATATGTCCCTCAGGAACAGTTTTCAAATACAGCAGGCAGAGGGGGGAGAATATACGATGGGCATGGCGTACCTGACGGCATGGCAGGGGCCGGTGTTAGAGAAGGATGACCCATATGGGGACGGCGAGTCGCCGGAGAATCTGACGGCAGTCAGGCATGTGCAGGAGATACAGCTTATTGAGGGCAAAGATTTCGAGCAGGTGAAGGAGTCTGTGTTTAAATATGGGGGAGTGCAGACTTCGATTTACAGTGCGCTCAGCAGTCCTCAGGTGTACTCTCCTTATTATAATCAGGAGACATTTTCGTATTGCTATATCGGAACGGAAAAGCCCAATCATGAGATTCTCATTATCGGATGGGATGATAATTATCCCAAAGAGAATTTTAATATGGACGTGGAAGGAAACGGAGCATTTCTCTGTCAGAACAGCTGGGGAGAGGAATTTGGAGACAACGGTGTTTTCTATGTCAGTTATTATGACGTTAACATTGGAAGCCATAATGTGGTTTATACAGGAGTGGAAAAACCGGACAATTATGATCATATTTACCAGTCAGATCTGTGCGGCTGGGTAGGGCAGCTTGGATATAATAAGGACAGTGTATATGGAGCAAATGTCTATCAGGCGCAGTCCGGGGAGGTTTTGCAGGCAGCAGGATTTTACGCCACGGGAAAGGAAACGTCTTATGAACTTTTTGTTGTGAAGGATTTTAAAAATACAGACTCTTTACAGGAGCGGGTTTCGGTGGCAAAGGGAAGCCTGGCGAATGCAGGTTATTATACCATTAAATTTGATCAGGAAATCCAGGTGGAGCCAGAAGAAGAATTTGCAGTGGTCTTACATATCACAACGCCTGGTTCGGTTCATCCGATCGCAATTGAGTACCAGGCGGATGAATTTACAGAAGATGTGGATTTGAAAGACGGGAAAGGCTATATCAGTTCCAGAGGATATGTCTGGGAAAGTACGGAAGAAGCGCAGAACTGCAACCTGTGCCTGAAGGTGTACAGTAATACGCGAAAATAAGTATCATGGACGTGAGAGGCGTAACAAATGCACACAAAGAGGCGGTAGGAACATATGGAAGGGAAAATACTGAAATTTTCATCATTAATTCTCATGGCAGCGCTCATGGCGTCCGCAGTTGTATTTGGCCGGTTTTCCAGCATCCACAGTCGGGAGCTGAAACGGAAACAGATGTCGGGCCTTCAGATGCTTGCCTATAATACCAAACAGGCACAACAGAAGGAGGATATCAGTTTACAGCATCAGTTACGGGTAGAGCTGCCCGCAGGCATAAGTTTGCAGGAGGTGGAAATTGAGAATGATTACGTGAGGCAGAACATGATCATTCGCATTCCCAATGTGGAAAAAGATTATTTTGTAAATCATCCCCTGCTGGGACGGAGCAACCACATCAATGATTTGTATATGGAAAATGGAAGGATTGAGCTGACGATGGACGCAGTCTATGAGCCGGACTGTAAAGTGGAAGACGGCTATCTGTATCTGGATTTTGTAAAGCCGCAGGAAATCTATGAGAAAGTGGTCGTCATAGACGCTGGGCATGGGGGCGGCGCGCCGGGAGCTATTAAACAGGGAATTATGGAAAAGGATATCAATCTTGCAATTGTACGGGAGCTTAAAGCCTTGCTGGATCAGAATGACCGGAACATCGGCGTCTATTATACCAGGACTGAGGATGTAAATCCTACTTTTGTGCAGCGGGCGCAGTTGGGCGGCAAGGCGGAAGCGAATCTGTTCATCAGCGTTCACAGTAATTCCACCGTAGAGGGGGAGATGTCCCAGTATAATGGTACGGAAGTCCTGTATGATGAACAAAAAAGCGAGGAAGGATTCAGCAGCAAACGGCTGGCGCAAATCTGCCTGGAGGAGGCGACGGCCGCCATGGGAAGTAAGAGTAACGGCGTGATGTATGGCAACAGCATTTACATTATACGCAACTGTGAAGTTCCCGCAGCTTTGATTGAAGTGGGATTTATGACAAATCAGGAAGAACTGAATAAGATGGCTTCCGCAGAATATCAAAAGAAAGCGGCTCAGGGAATTTATAATGCGATTCTCAGGGCTTTGGAAGAAGGATACTAAAGGGAAAGGAACAGACATAAATGAGAAAGATTATATTTGCGACAGGAAATGAAGGCAAGATGAGAGAAATACGAAGTATTCTGTCAGATGTTCAGGCGGAGATTATCTCTATGAAAGAGGCCGGGATTGCAGTGGATATTGTTGAGGATGGCAAGACGTTTGAAGAAAATGCCATGATTAAGGCAAAGAGAATTGCAGAAGAGGTTTCAGGAGAAGATGTGACAGTGCTCGCGGACGATTCCGGGCTCGAGGTGGATTATCTGAACAAAGAGCCCGGGGTTTATTCTGCAAGATATCTGGGAGAGGATACGTCTTACGAAGTGAAGAACCAGAATATTTTACAACGGTTAGAAGGCGTTCCCAAACAGCAGCGCACAGCGAGGTTTGTGTGCGCGATCGCCGCGGTATTTGCCAATGGAGAGACCTGCGTCACCCGGGGGACAATTGAAGGATATATTGGTTTTCAGCCTGCAGGGGAGAATGGTTTTGGTTATGATCCGATTTTTTATGTGGATGAATACAATTGTTCCACAGCGGAGATGTCAGAAGAAATGAAGAATCAATTGAGCCACCGTGGAAAAGCGCTGCGCGCGGTCAAAGAAAAATTAGATTGATACACGAACAAGAGGGATAAAGGAAGAGTTATGAGAGTATTAATTGTCAGCGATACGCATAAGAAACACGAAGCCCTGGAAGAAATAATAAGGAACGCGGGGCATATTGATATGATGATTCATCTTGGGGATTCAGAAGGATGTGAAGAATATATTGCAGGTCTGGTGGACTGTCCCCTGGAGATTGTGGGGGGAAATAATGATTTTTTCTCAGATTTGGAACGTGAGAAAGAACTGAACATTGGAAAGTACCATGTATTAATTACCCATGGCCATTATTATTATGTTTCCATGGGCATAGAGGATATTCGCAAGGAGGCGGCGGGACGCGGTATGGATATCGTTATGTTTGGCCATACGCACAGACCGCTGCTGGATTCCGGCAAAGGGGTTGTTGTTTTGAATCCGGGAAGCGTCTCTTACCCCAGACAGGAAGGACACAGACCTTCATACGCCTTAATGGAACTTGATGAAAATGGAGAAGCGCATTTCTCAATTAACTATCTGATGCAGTAAAGTACAAAAATAAAAATAATTAAAAAAAGAGCTTGCAATATGGGTGAACTTATGATAATATAAATTCGTTGTTGATGCAGTGGCGTCAGACAGAAGAAATACAGACAAGTTTATAAGTATCAGGCTCCTTGGTCAAGCGGTTAAGACATCGCCCTTTCACGGCGGTAACACGGGTTCGATTCCCGTAGGAGTCATTCACATAGTTAATAATATGCCGATGTGGCTCAATTGGCAGAGCAGCTGATTTGTAATCAGCAGGTTATCGGTTCGAGTCCGATCATCGGCTTACGTTGATAAGTTCAACTTGGACCTTTAGCTCAGTTGGTTAGAGCAACCGGCTCATAACCGGTCGGTCCTGGGTTCGAGTCCCCGAAGGTCCATTTTATTAACTATGATTATGTATGGCCCAGTGGCTCAGTTGGTTAGAGCGCCGCCCTGTCACGGCGGAGGTCGAGGGTTCGAGTCCCTTCTGGGTCGTTTGCAGTGAGTGCGACTGCTGTAGTCAGTATTTACTGTATAAGTAATGGGATCTTAGCTCAGCTGGGAGAGCATCTGCCTTACAAGCAGAGGGTCACAGGTTCGAGCCCTGTAGGTCCCATTGATGCCGGCGTGGCGGAACTGGCAGACGCGCAGGACTTAAAATCCTGTGGTGGCGACATCGTACCGGTTCGATTCCGGTCGCCGGCATTATTTTATGAGAAACTCAATTTTTGCGAAAGCAGAGATTGAGTTTTCTTTTTGTTAGGCCAAGGGCCTGTTTACCAATATGGAGTTTTTCGTGTTCCGAAAAACTCCATATTGGTAAACAAATAAACCACCTGCTCTGCGGGTGGTTGGAGTTGCTTCAGCTTACAGTAAAAACCTCCAATGTTATAATAATGTTGGTTTGCCAGCCACATTAAAAACAAAGGAGGTATCCATATGGATAATAATAGTCTATCACATACAAAATGGAATTGTAAATAT
>CAJTDX010000034.1 GCA_910575155.1 Lachnospiraceae bacterium | reverse complement strand
GCATAGTACCCGCTATGTCCAATGTTTATGTCCATTTTTCTCAAATTTCTTTTCCTGCACGATATTCAGTTGTCAATCTTCGGTTGGAATCTCATTCATTGAGATTCCGAGAAGTTATAATGCATTCCATATTCCCTTTCTTCTGCCTGAACCTCTGTTCCCTTTCGCCCTCACTTATGGTACGGCTGTCCATAACATGCCTAAGTGCTTAAATTGCTTAAAAATAAATCTTTTTGAAATGTTATCATCTCGCATAAATTTGAAATGCAATAAGGCAGAACATTTTGGTATGCTCTGCCTGTTACTTTCTCACTTAAATAATATGATATTCCTCATAAAGTTCCTGACGATATACTTCATCCTGCGATACTCTGAGAATATCAGATAACCGTCCATCTTCATTTAATAATATTATCAGTTTAGCCAATTTATCTTCTCCATGTTTTTCTCCAATTTTTTGATTCTCCTGGTCACGCATTAACAACGTCATATATTCATGCCTCCATTCCCTGTTTTTCTTTGCTTCTTTCACCGCTTCTTCCAATTTCTCCACATAGGAATCTGCTGGTTTTTTACCAGCTATGTAATCAAGAAATGCCTTTAATTCTTTACTGACATCATCCATGATTCCTTTTGCGTTCAGAAATATCTTTACTGTTTCATCTCCCATAGAAATGCTGTCATCTTCGTTACAGATATTTTCAAAGGTATAGATATGCCTGCCTTTTCCAAATGCATCAAACGGACAGATAAAGATAACATAGCTTCTGTTTAATTCATCATAATACTGTCCTTTATCAATAAGCTGCAAGTCTATCATGCTCTGGTAATATCTGCTTCTCTTTGGCAGTTCTTTTGTATCGCTTACCTGCATTTCTATGTCGTAAACAACTTCCTTCCCATCTTTTACATATACATCCAACCTGACACTTTTTGCGTCCATATCCTGTTTGATACTTTTTTGTAGTTCTGGGTATTCTACGCGGTCTATCTTTAAATCCGGCAATATTCTCTGTATCAATTCTTTACAGAGTTCTGGGTTCTGCATGACCTTCCCAAACAGGAAATCATTGGATATGCTTAATTCTTCCCAGCTTGTTTGTCTGTATACACAGTCCCCTGCTAAATTACAATCATTCAGCAATTTGCTTTTATGGTTTTTATTCTTTCAAAATAACCAGCTTTCTGTCAGTTCAGATGGTTATGGCAATATAAAAATTCACTTAGCTGAAATATGAGAAGAAAAAACATTTCTCTCAATCAGTGATCCTTTCGCCCTTACTTGTGATATGGCTCTTTGCGCATAATCCGGTAACTTCGATAAATTTGTTCCAGCAAAATTACCCGCATCAACTGATGCGGAAAAGTCATTTTAGAAAAACTCAATTTAAAATCAGCATGTTTTAAAACAGAATCACACAATCCAAGCGAGCCTCCAATCACAAACTGGATGTGGCTGATCCCCTGAATTCCCAGTTTTTCAATCTTTTCAGACAATTCCTCAGAATCCATCATGTTTCCGCTAATTGCAAGCGCGCAGACCCAGGCGTCTTCCCGGATATATTTCAGCAATCTCTGCCCCTCCCGTTCCTTAATCTGCATTTCTTCAGCCGCACTGGCACAATCAGGCGTTTTTTCATCTGCCACTTCAATGATCTCTAATTTACAGTAACGGCCCAGACGTTTTTGAAATTCTTCTATCGCCTGTTTATAAAAGCTTTCTTTTATTTTTCCCACTGTCAGGACGGATATTTTCATTATAAATTAACGCTCCTTCTATGTTGTAATATTTGCCAATTTCATTTATAATAATAACATCGACAGAACCAGCAGGTAACATTAATTTCAGATATTACTCCGGCGGTGGAATATCGCAGCATCGTACTTGCCAAAATATATACACAATTACATTTTCAGAGGTGAAGGAATATGGAATTATTAAAAGATAAAATCAAACAGGACGGTATCGCAGTAAATGAACATATTTTAAAAGTTGACAGTTTTATTAATCACCAGATCGATCCAGAACTCATGCAGAAAATTGGCGAAGATATTGCCACTCATTTTAAAAACCAGAATATCACAAAGGTTGCAACCATTGAAAGCTCCGGTATTGCTCCTGCGCTTATGACGGCTTCAGCCTTAGGCGTTCCCCTGATTATCCTGAAAAAACAGCCTTCTAAAATTCTGAATCAGGATCTGTACCAGACTGTGGTTACATCCTTTACCAAAGAAACCAATTATGAACTGACGCTTTCCAAAAAATATATCAATGCCCAGGATCATGTTCTGATTGTAGATGATTTTCTTGCCAACGGAGAAGCCGCCACGGCTGCGCTTCGACTGCTGCGCATGTCTCATGCCACCATTGCGGGACTTGCCGTTCTTATAGAGAAATCATTTCAGCCCGGACATGCAAAGCTGGCTGCTCAGGGAATTGAAGTTTACGCATTGGCACAAATCGAAGAAATGTCAGAAAATTATATCAAGTTCAAAGAATAGCCGCAACAAAACCGCCGTTCTCCTGAATCATATAAAGAACGGCGGTTAAATTTACGATCTTATTAATCTTTTTTACTAATCATTTTTTTCAGCTTTAACGCTTTGTCAATATTTCCGTCTACTTTCAGTTTTTGTAATGTCACCGCCACAACAGGGTCTAATTTTCCTTTGGCGATTTTGCGTAAAGTCTTTGCAGAGCAGGTAAAGATAACGTCTCTGTCATGATATTCATAAGGTTCCACATAAAGACTGCCGTCTTTTACTTCCAGATAGAAACTTCCAGCTTCTTCGCCGGTAATGTTAAACTGGTATGCCAGATGTTCCTCAATATCGCTGACATCTGCATTGATTAAGGTTTCTCTTACTTCCTGAAAAAATTCTTCATACGTCATAATGTATTCCTCCTTTTAAATGTTAACAACTCCGTCTTAAGAAACAGAGCCGTCATGTTCTCTTAATGGATCTTCGGGAATTACCCCTGAAAATCAAACAACGACAACTGGTTAGATTCCGGCAGATTTCCCAGAATGCCCAGATCACTCATAAAATCTATCACTGTTTTTGAAACTTTGGTACGCTGGCGGAAATCGTCCTTAGAAAGAAACGGGCCGTCTTTTGCTGCTTCCACCACCGCCTCCGCCGCCTTATCTCCCAGACCTTCAATACTGTCCAAGGAAGGCATAAGTTTTCCCTCCATAATCTGAAAAGCGTGAGCCTGTGCCGTGAAAATATCCATAGGCATAAATTCAAAACCTCTGGCGTACATTTCCTGTACAATTTTCATATCTTTTATTGTGTCCTGCTCTTTTTTGGTAAGAGTATCTTTTCGGCGTTCATAATCCGCAAGAAAATAATTCAGTTTCTCTTTTCCCTGGCACATCAGTTCATAGCTAAAAGATGTGGCACGGATGCTGAAGAACGCTGCATAGTAGGCAAGCGGATGAAATACTTTGCAATATGCGATGCGCCATGCCATCATTACATAAGCCGCTGCGTGGGCTTTGGGGAACATGTATTTGATTTTTTTGCAGGACCAGATATACCAGTCCGGCACGTCATGTTCTGTCATAACCTGCTCCCACTCAGGTTTTAAGCCTTTCCCTTTACGGACACTCTCCATTATGGTAAAACTCAGTTCGCTTTCTATCCCCATGCCGATTAAATACGTCATGATATCGTCACGGGTACAAATAGCTGTGGAAATGGTGGCTTTCTTTTCCTGAATCAGCGTCTGGGCATTGCCCAGCCACACATCTGTCCCATGAGAAAGACCGGAAATACGCACAAGATCCGAAAAAGACTGGGGATTGGTATCAATCAGCATCTGAATGACAAAATCTGTACCAAATTCCGGAATCCCCAGAGAACCAAGCTGGCAGCCGCCAATATCCTCCGGTTCAATCCCCAGCGCTTTGGTGCTCTGAAACAGGGACATGACATGCGGATCATCCAGCGGGATCTTTTGAGCGTCAATTCCTGTCAGGTCTTCCAGCATTCTTATCATGGTAGGATCGTCGTGTCCCAGAATATCAAGCTTCAGCAGGTTATGATCAATGGAGTGATAATCAAAATGAGTGGTCACAATATCGGTATTCATATCATTGGCCGGATGCTGAATGGGGGTAAAAGAGTGTATCTCCTCTCCCAGAGGAAGCACGATGATGCCTCCTGGATGCTGGCCGGTAGTGCGGCGGACGCCCACGCATCCCTGGACGATCCGGTCAATTTCACAATTACGTTTGCGTATTCCCCGTTCTTCGTAATAATTCTTGATATATCCAAATGCAGTCTTATCCGCCAGCGTGCCGATCGTACCGGC
This sequence comes from Lachnospiraceae bacterium, assembly GCA_910575155.1. Taxonomy (GTDB): domain Bacteria; phylum Bacillota; class Clostridia; order Lachnospirales; family Lachnospiraceae; genus Petralouisia. Next base: position 29,178 of record CAJTDX010000034.1, on the reverse strand, counting down.
ACGGTAGGTCTGTCCATAGCCAAAGATTACTTCGCAGTAGGCATGTGCCTTGCTCTGGTATTCTCCGGAAAAATTCAGGTCAATATCCGGTTCCTTGTTTCCCTTAAATCCCAGGAATGTTTCAAATGGAATGTCAAAACCTTCTTTTACCAGAGGCTCACCGCATACCGGGCAGTTTTTATCCGGCATGTCGCAGCCGGCGCGTCCGGCATAGGCCCGGACTTCCTGAGAATCAAAATCGCTGTAATGGCAGCTCTTGCAGTAATAATGGGGAGCCAGAGGATTTACCTCTGTAATACCAGACATCGTCGCGACAAAAGAAGAACCCACAGAACCCCGCGACCCTACCAGATAGCCGTCCTCATTGGACTTCCACACCAGTTTTTGCGCAATAATATACATCACCGCATAACCATTGGAAATTATGGAATTAAGCTCGCGTTCCAGCCGTTCGCGTACAATTTCCGGCAGATTCTCTCCATAAATCTCATGCGCTTTGTTATAACAGATATCCCGCAGCATCTGGTCTGAGTTTTCAATAACCGGAGGACATTTGTCCGGGCGTACCGGGGAAATTTTCTCACACATATCCGCAATCTTGTTGGTATTGGTAATCACTACCTCTTCCGCCTTATCGCTGCCCAGATAGTCAAATTCCTTTAACATCTCCTCTGTCGTGCGCAAAAACAGAGGCGGCTGCTCATCGGCATCTTTGAAGCCTTTCCCGGCCATAATAATCCGGCGGTATACTTCGTCCTCAGGATCCAGAAAATGCACGTCGCAGGTTGCCACCACCAGCTTATGAAAATCTTCTCCCAATTTGACAATCCGGCGGTTTATGTCCTTTAATTCTTCCTCTGACGCCACTGTGGGGCTGTCCCCTTTTAACATAAAAGCATTATTTCCAAGAGGCTGGATTTCCAGATAATCATAAAAGCGCACCAGACGTGCAATTTCTTCCTCCGAACTTCCGCGCAAAATTGCCTGATACAATTCTCCTGCTTCACATGCCGAACCAATCAGCAGCCCTTCCCGATACTTGATAAACTCACTTTTTGGTATTCGGGGCTGTCTGTGAAAATATGTCAGGTGCGCCTTGGAGATCAGCCGGTACAGATTGATGCGCCCGGTATCATTGGTGGCAAGAATAATGGCGTGATGGCTGGGCAGCTTTTTGATATTATCAATGGAAGCATTTCCCATCTGATTCACCTGGTCTAAAGTATCAATCTCCCTGCTTTTTAGCATTTCCATAAATTTGAGGAAAATTTCTGCTGTACAGGCCGCGTCGTCCACGGCGCGATGATGATTTTCCAGGGAAATCCTTAACGCTTTGGCTACGGTATCCAATTTAAAACGGTTAAGCTGAGGCATTAAAACCCTGGCAAGAGCTACCGTATCAATTACAGTATATTCACAGGCAATTTTCTGTCGCTCACAATTTTTACTGATAAAGCTCATATCAAATCCGGCATTGTGCGCAACCATAATGGCTCCCTGACAAAATGCTGCAAATTCAGGCAAAATCTCTTCAATTCTGGGAGCATCGAGTACCATGTCATCCCGGATTCCGGTAAGTTCTTCAATTTTAAAGGGAATCGGAACTTCCGGATTGACAAAGGTGGAAAAACGGTCCGTAATTTTCCCTGCTGTTACTTTCACAGCGCCAATTTCTATAATTTTATTGTTAAGCGGTGAAAACCCTGTGGTTTCCAGATCAAAAACCACATACGTATCATCCAGGCTTTGCCCTTTGGGGTTTTCAATAATATTTTTCAGATCATCCACCAGATAGGCTTCCACACCATAAAGGATTTTAAAGTCATCTCCGGGAGAAACTGCATGGTTGGCATCGGGAAACGCCTGCACGTCGCCATGGTCTGTCACTGCAATCGCAGGGTGTCCCCATGCCTGAGCGCGCTTGATCATGTCCTTCACCTCAGAGACGCCGTCCATATCGCTCATTTTCGTATGGCAGTGCAGTTCCACCCGTTTTTGGGGACTGGTATCCATTCTGCTGCTGGTAAAATCCTGAATTTTTTTCATCCCCACAATGGAGCCGATGGTAAGTTCTCCATCAAATCTGTCAATGGTAGTGACGCCTTTTATTTTTAAAAACGCGCCCTTTTTCACCTCGGCCGTGATACTGGGAACAAATTCATTTTTGGAAAACATCTTTACCATGATCGTATCTGTAAAATCTGTAATGGCAAACATGATAATGGTTTTTTCATTTCGGATTTCCCTGGTTTCCAGATTTAGTACTTTTCCACGGATTACCACTTCTCCCATTTCTCCGGCAATCTGCTCAATGGGAACGGATTCTTCTTCGAAATCACGTCCGTATATGACATCCGGATTGTCAGAACGCCTAAATCCAGATCCTGAATAGTTTCCGCGTCCTCTGTTTCCGGAAAAACTTTTGCCGCCGGAATTGGCTGGCTGTTTCTGTGGCTCTTTGTCTGTCTTAGCGCCATCGGCAGACAGTACGGCGTCCGGCGTGAGAGAAGCTGCCTGCGCAGCCTGTCCGGATTCACCAGAAACAAGCGGTTCTTCTGCTTCAGCCAATGATGCTTCTGTTTCCCTGTTTCCAAGGGAAGACTGGGAAATAATGGTATGAACCTGGTTTTGAATCAGCAGGTCGCTGTTCTTTTTATGTTTCTTTTCTGTTGGCTTTATATATTGGATCTGGATATCTGCGTCAAGACCGCACCGCTCGCAGATTATTTTTTCCAGGAGCTGCACCATCTCTTCCGATTTCTCTCTGGCTACTACGGAATCTTCAAGAATCAGCATGAGTTTTCTGTCTTCCGGAAATTCCATCCGCGCGGTTTTCAGAACGCTGTATTCCAGAACGCTGTATGTACGGAACTCTTCTAACACACTGTCTTTATAGACCAGCATCAGCTTTTGAGGGTTGAACTGGCCGGAGAGCTGAAACTTTTCAATGATTTTGATGGAAAGCGGATGATTGGGAAAAAGCTGCTTTTTGATATCTTTTTCCAGTCGGAAAATATGATTTTTCTCAATCAGTCTGGAACTTAATAAATATACCCGCAGATGATTACGCTGACGGTTAGAAGAAACTTTTGTCACCTCAACTTCTGACAAAAGCCGTTCCATTTCTGAGGGAACTTTCAGATCCGGGAATACATCAAAAAACAGCTTGCTCATATCCTTATTCACTCCAATGCAGTAGTTCATAACGGAGGGCGGGTAACAGCTCCTCTTCTTTTACTTTTTTATAAATTTCTCCATGTTTTATCAGTAAGCCTTCGCCGATGCCGCCGGCAATGCCGATATCAGCCTCTTTCGCTTCTCCGGGACCGTTCACAACGCAGCCCATAACCGCTACTTTCAAATTCAGGGGAATATCGCTGACCAGATCTTCCACCTGATTTGCCAGGCTGATCAAATCAATCTGGGTTCTGCCGCAGGTTGGACAGGACACGACCTCAATCCCTCCCTTGCGAAGTCCCAGGGTACGCAGGATAATCTTTGCCGATTTAATCTCTTCCAGGGGATCTCCGGTCAGAGATACCCTTATGGTGTCTCCGATTCCCTGGCTTAAAATCATGCCAAGTCCTATAGCAGACTTAATATTTCCACTGGTAATCGTACCGGATTCTGTAATTCCCACATGAAGCGGATAAACGGTCTGTTTCGCAATCAGTTCGTGCGCCCTAACGCACATCAGTACATCGGAAGATTTAATACTGATGACAAGATTATCGTATCCGAGTTCTTCAATGATACGCACCTTGTCCAGGGCGCTTTCCACAATTCCTTCTGCCGTGACGCCATGATATTTTTCTATCAGATCCTGTTCAAGGGAGCCGCTGTTGACTCCTACACGTATCGGGATGCCGCGGTCTTTTGCCGCTTCAATGACAGCCCGGATGCGTTCCTTCGATCCGATATTGCCGGGATTGATACGGATTTTATCCGCCCCATGCTCCATAGCTGCAATCGCAAGGCGATAATCAAAATGAATATCTGCTACCAGAGGAATCGTAATGCCCTTTTTGATTTCTTCGATTGCCTGCGCGGCTTCCATAGTCGGTACTGCGCAGCGAATAATCTCACAGCCTGCCGCGGTAAGACGCTGTATCTGTTCAATCGTGCCTTTTATGTCTTCTGTCTGCGTATTTGTCATGGACTGAATCAGAATCGGATGTCCATTGCCAATGACCCGGTTGCCAATCTGTATTTCTTTTGTATCTTTTCTTACAATTGTATGATCCATCGAAAATTTCTCCTATATGATATTGCGGATATCATTAAACATCACAAATACCATCAATGCCATCAGCGCCACCAGTCCTACAAAATGAACCATCCCTTCTTTTTCAGGAGAGATTTTCTTTCTGCGGATTGCTTCAATAATCAGAAACAGCAGACGACCGCCGTCCAGCGCCGGAATTGGCAGCAGATTCATGATTCCCAGGTTTGCCGAGAGAAAGATGGAAAAATTTACCATACTTAAGATCGCAAGACCTGTTCCACCGGCAGACTGGCTGGTGTCATAAGTATCTCCCATGGCTTTTACAATTCCCACGGGACCGGATAAATCGTTCAGAGCCACTTTTCCGGTTATCAGCATACGAAGGCTCTCCACTGTGGTGCAGATCAGATATTTGACCTCGTAAAAACTATGTGAAACAGATTGCAGAAAGCTTCCTCTTTCCCGATAAGGGCTTCCGTTCATTCCCAGCATCGGCCGTCCTGTTTCTTCATCCATTTTGGGATTCAGAGAAACTGTATGACGTGTTCCTTCCCGTTCATATACCACTTCCACTTCTTCCCCCGGATGAAACATGGAATACTGACTGATTTCCCGGAAAAAATGGATGCGGGAACCGTTCATGGAGATGATTTCATCTCCTTTTTGAAGCCCTGCCTCTTCTGCCGGAAATCCTTCCCTTACGCTGGTGAGCGCAGGTCTGTCATATCCGACGCTTAACATGATGATCAATGCGAACACCCATGCCATAATAAAATTAAATATAGGCCCTGCCGCAACCACGCTCATTCTTGCCCAGACAGACTTACTGTTAAAGGAGTCTTCTTCCTGGCTTTCTCCGTCTTCCCCTTCCATGATACAGGCCCCGCCGAAAGGAAGCAATTTCAGGGAATACTTTGTCTCTCCTTTGGTAAAACCGATCAGGGTAGGGCCAAGACCCAGGCAAAACTCATTAACTCTGATTCCATTTATTTTGGCAAAGAGAAAATGTCCCAGTTCATGAAATAAAATAATAATACTGAAAATAATAAGTGCGATTATAATATTCAAGTTTACCACCTGCTTTCTATATAGGCATACACATCTGCTTCTGTCTCAAGAATTTCTTCCACATCAGGTTGTTTCGTAAATTTACACCGTTCCATACACGCCTGGATTAATTCCGGAATCTGTAAAAAAGAAATCTTCTTTTGCAAAAACAGGGAGACGGCCTTTTCATTTGCCGCGTTATATGCCGTGGGAAGATTTCCTCCCTTCTCCATTGCCGTAAAAGCAAGTTTTAAACCATGGAATGTATCAAGATCCGGTTTTTCAAAAGTAAGGTTTGCCAGTTCAAAGAAATCCAGACGTTTTCCGGGCAGGCAGCGGCGTTTAGGATAATAGAGGGCATATTGGATAGGGAGCCGCATATCGGGAGTTCCAAGCTGCGCCATTACGGCGCCGTCCTCATATTCTACCATAGAGTGTATGACACTCTGGGGATGCACCACCACCTGGATCTGGCCTAATGTTACATCAAAAAGCCATTTTGCCTCCATAACCTCCAGGCCCTTATTTACCATGGTTGCCGAATCAATGGTAATTTTCTTTCCCATAGACCAGTTGGGATGCTTTAACGCGTCTTCCACCTGGATGTGCTGTAAATCTTCTTTCTTTTTTCCACGGAACGGACCGCCGGACGCCGTGAGAAAAATTTTATGGATCTTATTTTCCGTTTCTCCGTTCAAGGACTGAAAAATCGCGCTGTGTTCACTGTCTACGGGCAGAATGGGGACATTTTTTGCTCTCGCAAGGGGCATAATAATATGTCCCGCAGTTACCAGTGTTTCTTTGTTGGCAAGCGCAATTGCCTTACCTGCTTCAATTGCCGCGATGGTAGGGCGAATCCCCAGCATACCCACAATGGCAGTTACCAGTATTTCTGATCCCGGCGCCGCGGCAATGGTTAAAAGTCCTTCCATTCCAGACAATACCGTTACATTCAGATCCTGTACCCGTACGCGTAGATCCGAAGCCGCTTTTTCATCCCATAAAACGGCAAATTCAGGCAAAAACTCCCGAATCTGCTGTTCCAGGAGCGCAGCATTGCTTCCCGCCGCCAATGCTGTCACCTGAAGATCTTCCTGCCTTCGGACAATTTCAAGAGTCTGAGTCCCGATAGAGCCGGTAGAACCCAATAATGCGATTTTTTTCATATCGTTCTCCTATCTAATCAGTGACTGCGCCAGATAATAAATCAAAGGCGCGGTAAAAATAACACTGTCAAACCGATCCAGAATACCGCCATGACCCGGTATCAGATTTCCGTAATCCTTAATTTCATAATTCCGCTTTATGGCAGACGCCGCAAGATCCCCAATCATGGAAACAAGAGCCCCGGCAGCGCTGACGCCCGCAAAAGCAAAAATATATTGCAGCGTAAGATTCATCTGCGTTTGAAAGATCCATCCATACAGCAGAGTCAGCAGGGCCGCTCCCAGTATCCCCCCGACAGCTCCCTCCACAGATTTCTTCGGACTTAACTTAGGAGCCATTTTATGCTTCCCGATTAATACACCGACACAATATGCGCAGGTATCGCTTCCCCAGGAACACAGGAAAATCAGCCAGACAATGTAAGCGCCTCCTGGCAGGATCCTGGTCTGATAGATGCAGGACAGCATAACGGCCACATAAAATATTCCGGTAAACCCGGCAAAGATCTGATCCGCCCTGTATTTGGGAAATTCCATGACATAAACCGCCATAATTAAAATCAGGAATCCCAAAATAAACATTTCCTTGTCTGGAATAAAGGGAATGCCCAGATTAATATAATAGACGGTCGCGGTCAGATATCCGGTCATGCCCAGTACAGATTTTTCTATGTGAAATACACGGTACAACTCATACAGTCCCATCAGCGACACTGCGAAAAGTCCTGCCAGCAATACAGTTCCTCCTGTTATAATCAGTGCAAGCGCTGCTGCAATTAATACGATACCGCTTATCAATCTTGTCCGGAACACCCTTATTCCTCCTTTATCCCGCCATAACGCCGATCTCTTCTATTATAGTCTTCAATAGCTTTTACTAATTCCTTTTTTGTGAAATCCGGCCATGGAACTTCTGTAAAATAAAGTTCACTGTAGGCAAGCTGCCACAGCAGATAATTGGAAAGCCGCAGTTCGCCGCTGGTTCGTATTAAAAGATCCGGTGCAGGAATGTCTCTGGTATCGAGATAACTTTCAAATTTTGTCTCATTCAGATCTTCCAGCAAAAATTTTTCATCTTTATAGTCTTCCAGCATCCTTTTCATTCCCCTGAGCATTTCATCTCTGCTGCCATAATTAATTGCTATCTGGAAATTGAGTCCGTCCTGGCCTTTGGAAGATTCTTCCAGCTTATGTATACTCTCCTGAATGTCCGAATCCAACTGGGAAATATTGCCAATTACACGAACGCGCATGTGATTTTTTTCTGCCGTTTTAATACAATTTTTCATATAATTGCGAAGCAGTTTCATTAATGCGCGGACTTCATCCTCCGGACGGTTCCAGTTCTCGGTAGAAAATGCATAGACCGTCAGATATTTAATGCCCAGATTCCATGCTTCCCGGCAGATTGTTTCTACGTTCTTGGCGCCCTGGGTATGTCCATAATTTCTTGGCATCCCATGCTTTTTGGCCCATCTGCCATTTCCATCTAAAATAATTGCTACATGCTGTGGAATTACCATATTTACCTCCTTACGCGAACCTGTGTCTGCGAATAAATTTTTTGGAAAGAGGATAAATCCGCATCTTTTCTAAGATTTTCATCATAACAGGATAGAAGAAAAAGGGACAGGCATACGCCAGCCCCTTACAAATACAATATAGCTATCTGCTTCTGTAAAATATATGATGTCTTATACTGTAAGAATTTCTCTCGTTTTTTCATCTACTGCCTTGTCCACAACAGCAATAAATTTATCTGTTAATTTTTGCACTTCATCTTCTAACTGCTTGATTTCATCTTCCGAAATATCGCTGGACTTACCCAATTTCTTCAGATTGTCATTGGCGTCTCTGCGAATATTGCGAATGGCCACCTTTGCCTGCTCGCCTTTTTTCTTAACATCCTTCGCCAGCTCTTTTCTGCGTTCTTCTGTCAGTTCCGGAAATACCAGACGGATGACTTTTCCATCGTTGGTAGGGTTAATTCCCAGATCGGAAGTCATAATCGCCTTTTCAATTTCCCTCACCATACTTGCTTCCCAAGGCTGAATTAAAATCATACGAGGCTCTGGAACAGAAACATTTGCCACCTGCTGAAGCCCGGTGGGCGTACCATAATAATCGACTTTCAGTCTGTCCAGTACATGGGGATTGGCGCGTCCTGCGCGGATTGAACCAAATTCTCCCAACAGATTATCATGTGTTTTCTGCATTTTATTATTATATTGCTGCAATCTCTCATCCATAAAGAAACCCTCCCACTATTACACGGTTACTTTTGTCCCCGAAAACTCTCCGCTTATTGCTTTTACAATACTGTCTTTTTCATTTAAACCAAATACATACATAGGCATACGGTTTTCCATACACATAATAGATGCTGTCAAATCCACCACGGCAAGCTTCTTGTCAATGACCTCCTGGATGGATACCTGTTCATATTTTACAGCTTCAGGATTTGTCTTTGGATCACTGTCATAAACCCCATCGATCGCTTTTGCCAGCAAAATACCGTCCGCTTCAATCTCAACGGCGCGCAGAACAGTAGCCGTATCCGTGGAAAAATAAGGATGTCCGGTTCCGCCTGCAAAAAAACATACAATCCCTTTTGCAAAATATTTATTGGCGCGGTCTTTGGAAAACAGTTTAGTAAAGGCGCCGCATTCAAAAGGCGTCAAAATCTGCGTCATCATACCAACGGAACGAAAAATCTCAGAGACATATATACAATTCATCACCGTAGCAAGCATTCCAATCTGATCCGCCTTGGTACGGTCAATGGTCTCACTGGTTCTTCCCCGCCAGAAATTGCCCCCGCCAATGACGATTCCCACCTCTGTTCCTGCGTCTGCGAGCTGCTTTACCTGTCTGGCAACTACTGTGACAGTTGCTTCATCAAAACCCGTATGTTTTTCTCCTGCCAGCGCTTCTCCACTCAATTTTAATAATATTCTTTTCATATTCAGCCTTTCTTACTCTTCTCCAAACAGACTGTCCATATCAACTTCTGCATAGCACTGAGAACAGAAGCCTTCAATTACAGCGCCGTTATTGATCTGAACAGATCTGGACTTGATGTTGCCCATCACAACAGCTGAGGTATCTACTACCACAGGCCCCTGTACGTCGATGTCACCCTTAATCGCTCCTGCAATCACTGCGCTGGAAGCGGAAATATTGCCGATTACCACAGAACCAAGACCGACTTTTACCGTGCCTGAAGTAGAAATCTCTCCTTCAATCTTTGCTGCGTCTGCAAAGAACTCCGAAGACTTTGCATTTCCAATAATGGTTCCTGTTACTGTCATCTTGCCGTTACAGGTTACATTTCCTTCAATTTTTCCTCTCATCTCAAATGAACCAGTAGATTCCATATCACCCTTCAAAGAAGTTCCCTCTGTAATCACAGTTACTTCATCAGATATCTCCTGGGATAAGCTGGTTTCCTTCTCTACCTTTACTTCATTTTCTGTACTCACAATTGTTTCCTCCTTCTGATTGGTTTCTTCTGGTTCAACTTTTTTTACATTTTTGCTCTCCTGGATTGCATCTTCCAGCTTGATTTCCGGAAGTTCAGGCTGTTCAGGCTGCTCTGGCGTCAAAACCACAGGCTTTACTGACTGAACAGGTTCTTCGACCTTTTCAAAAAGCCCTTCCAGCTTTTTCAACTCAGATTCTACATCTACTTCCTTTTCCAGTGTATTTACAACCAGATCCGGCTGTTTAGTCGCTGTACTGCGCTGTAATTCTTCTCCTGGAAGCAGCTCGTTTACCGCCTGAGATAAGTCTTCCTTGAAATCTTTAAAAAAGCTCATATATGTACCTCCATAAATTATTTTCATGTAAAAGCATATCATGCAAAATATTATTCCACATTTTCTGCTGTTATATGCTGTACTGGCTGCGTATTTTCATCAATGGGTAAAAGTTCCGCTCCCATCTGTTCAAGCTGGTCAATCATAGGAACCAGCGCCTCTACGGTTGTTGATTTTGGAGAGGAATCGTGCATCAGCACTACGGACGTGTCATATTTTACGACATCGTTTATTACGTTCTGCACCAGCTCGTCCGGCGTATAAACCTGGCTGGTGGCGTCGCCGCTTGCCACGTTCCAGTCAAAGTAAGTGAATCCCTCTTCATTTAAATAACGGATCAGTTCCCGCATGTCCACATTGCTCACATGATTACTGCTGCCCCCTGGAAAACGGATCAGATTCGTAGTCACTCCTGTAATTTCTTCCAGATAAGACTGCAGGTGCCTCATGTCTTCCACATAAGATTCCAGAGACTGGTAGATCACATCGTATTTATGGGTGAAAGAGTGCATCCCAATGGTATGACCTTCGTTTACAATGCGCTGGTAAAGAGCTTTCGCTTCTTCCTCTTCATTTCCTATCACAAAAAATGTGGCTTTAATATTCCGTTCTTTTAAAATATCCAAAATTTTAGACGTATTCTCACTTGGTCCGTCGTCAAATGTAAGGTACACCTTCCGGTGTTCTCCTTCTTCTGCCCCTTCTTCTGTTACAGGAACTGCTGTCTGTGCGTCCTCTTCATAATCAGATGTGCTGTCCTGTACGGTATCCGGGATTTTTTCTTCCGGAGAACCTGCGTTGTTCTGATTCTGATTCTCTACAAATTGTTCTACAGAGATAACCGATTCCGAAACTTTGTTCAATCTCTTTTCAAGAAAAATCACTTTCACCAGCAAAACGACAATTGATATACTTAATATAAGAACCCAGATTACTCCAAATGTAAGAATATACATTTTCATCTTGTTGATCCGCCGGCGTCTCATCTGTTGATCTCGTAATCCATTTGTTTTCTCTTCCATGTATACGACCTCCCGGGTCTTTCGAACATTACTGTTATTATTGTATCACATTTTTTTCAAAAAGCATTAAAAATATAAAAAAAACATGTACTATTTTTTGGGATTTTTCGCTTATTTTTCTGTCTGTTCCATATTATAGCATATCAAATCAGATAATAAAAGAAATTTTTTACTAATTTGCCTGCTTATTTTTCGCAATTAAAATTTAAACGACCAGGACTGACAGATCAAACGATAATCTGTCAGTCCTGGTTTGGACAAATCTGGTTACTGGATGGATAACACTTTATAATCCTGATCTTCCACTGCTTTTTTCAAAATATCGTCTGACAGTTCCTCGTTCAGCGTTACCACGGCGCTGCCTTCTTCATGGCTGACCATTGCGCTTTCCACCTGTGAAAGCGCTTCCAGGCATTTTTTTACGCTTGCCTCACAGTGCGTACACATCATACCCTCGATTTTCATTGTTTTCTTCATACTGTTTTCCTCCTTTATTTCTGTATTTGACCACTTGACAGCGGAATGTTCCGCATTCATTTTCTGTTTCTTTTTTTGTGGCCGGTCTTTTTTGTCATTGTAAATATTCTGCATATTCAGCCGCAATGCGTTGGTTACGACGCAAAAGCTTGACAAACTCATGGCTGCCGCGCCAAACATAGGATTGAGCTGCCAGCCAAACACCGGGATCCAGATTCCGGCTGCCAAAGGAATGCCGATAATATTATATATGAATGCCCAAAAAAGATTTTCATGAATGTTTTTCAAAGTGGCGCGGCTTAAACGGATTGCTGCCGGAACATCACTGAGACGGTTTTTCATCAGCACAATGTCCGCCGCGTCGATTGCCACATCTGTTCCTGCTCCAATGGCTATGCCCATATCTGCTCTGGTAAGCGCAGGGGCGTCATTAATGCCGTCTCCCACCATTGCCACTTTACCTTTTTCCTGTAAAGAACGGATTACCGATTCTTTTCCATCAGGAAGAACTCCGGCGATTACCTCGTCAACGCCCGCCTCCTTGCCGATAGCGTCTGCGGTGCGCTGATTGTCCCCGGTAAGCATTACCACATGAATGCCCAGTTTTTTCAATTCGCGGACTGCTCTCGGACTGTCTTCTTTTATTACATCCGCGACTGCTACGACTCCAAGCAGAGCGCCGTCCCTGGAAAAAAACAGAGGCGTTTTTCCCTGCATTGCCAGACCTTGCGCCTGATCTTTAAGTTCGTCCGGAATCTTGGCATGTGTCTGGATAAATTCAGCATTTCCTCCGCACAATAATGCCTGATCTGTGTTCCCGGACAATCCGTTTCCGGGAAGCGCGGTAAATTCTGCCACTTCTCCCGGAGTAATGTTCTGTTCTTTCGCATACGCAAGCACAGCTTTTGCCAGTGGATGTTCACTTTTCTGTTCCAGGGAAGAAGCATAAAAAATGAGTGTTTCCTCTGAAATACCCTGCATCGGTATGACGTCTGTAACCTTTGGTTCCCCTCTGGTAATCGTCCCTGTCTTATCCAGCGCCACAATATCTATCTTTCCGGTTTCTTCCAGAGATACCGCCGTTTTGAACAAAATGCCGTTTTTGGCGCCTATTCCGTTGCCGACCATAATTGCTACCGGCGTGGCAAGTCCCAGGGCGCAGGGGCAGCTAATGACTAATACGGAAATTCCTCTTGCCAGAGCGAAACCAATTCCTGCTCCTGCAAGAAGCCAGACCGCCATAGTTACCAGTGAAACGGCAATGACTGCCGGAACAAAAACACCGGATACTTTGTCGGCGACTTTAGCAATCGGGGCTTTGGTCGCCGCCGCGTCGCTTACCATTTGTATAATTTGAGACAAGGTGGTATCTTCTCCTACTCTGGACGCCTGACATTTTAAGAAACCGGACTGATTCACGGTTGCCGCTGATACCAGATCTCCCGGCGCTTTATCCGCAGGGATGCTTTCCCCTGTCAGAGCCGCCTCGTTTACGGCGCTTGCGCCTTCGAGGACGACGCCGTCCACCGGAATATTCTCACCGGGGCGTACCACAAAAATATCTCCTTTTTTTACCAGCTCAACAGAAACCTCCGTCTCCTGTCCATCTCTTAGGATTACGGCGGTCTTAGGCGCCAGTTTCATCAGACCTTTCAAGGCATCCGTAGTCCTGCCCTTTGATTTGGCTTCCAGCATTTTGCCTACCGTAATCAACGTCAGTATCATAGCAGCAGACTCAAAGTAAAATTCGTGCATATATTCCATAACCCCGCTCAGATTTCCCTGAACCTGGGCGTCTGTCATGGCAAACAGGGCATAGGTGCTGTAAACAAATGCCGCTCCGGAACCGAGAGCTACCAGAGTATCCATATTGGGGGCGCCATGAAGAAAACTTTTAAATCCGTTGACAAAAAATTTCTGATTGATTATCATAATGATAATTGTCAGAAGAAGCTGTATCAGACCCATTGCGATATGATTATCTGCAAGGATCCGCGGGAGAGGCCAGTTCCACATCATATGCCCCATAGAAAGATACATCAGTATCAGAAGAAATCCCAGAGAATAGCACAATCTGTGTTTCAGCAAGGGCGTTTCCCTGTCTATCAAAGCAGACTCCGCGTCCGTTGCTCTGGAAACCCGCGATACATCCGCCCCCTTTTTGGAAGCGCCATAGCCGGCCTCTTCCACCGCGCGGATTACCGATTCCGCTCCTGCCGTTCCTTCCACACCCATAGAATTGGTGAGCAGGCTGACAGAGCAGGATGTGACGCCGGAAACTTTTGAAACCGCCTGTTCCACCCTGGCGCTGCATGCCGCGCAGCTCATGCCTGTTACTGTATATTGTTCCATCTGTATCGACTCCTTTTTTGCTATTTCATCAGTTTCCGAAGAGTTTCCACCAGTTCGTCCACGGTATCTTCCCGTCCTTCCAGAAGATCCTGTGTGACACAATTCTTAATATGGTTTGATAAAAGAACTCTGTTAAAGCTGTTTAAGGCGGCGTTTACGGCCGCTACCTGAACGAGAATATCTGTACAGTACACATCTCTTTCAACCATTCCTTTGATTCCCCGGACCTGTCCTTCAATCCGGTTCAGCCGGTGAATCAAATCTTTATATTCTTTTTCAGAGCGTTCTTTCGTTTTATGACAGCAATTTTCTGTTTCTTCCTGCATCATAGTCCTTCCTCCTTCGCACAATTACTATTCACTATCGGTATTATATACCATAGCAGGGTATGGTGTCAAGAGCAATTATAGCAATATGATACTTCTTGTACGCATACCTGTTTTGATTCTACAAGAAAACACTCTGATGAACCGCTCACCAGAGTGTTTTATAAACTATTTTCTGCCGTTGCTTTTCGGCAATGCAATTTTCTTATCTACTACAACCTGTTCGTCCAGACAACTGAAAATATCTTCCACTTCCCGCCGCTCCATTTTAGGCGTTACCAGGCTGACGAGAGGTACTACAACCATTCCCAGAATCATGGCAATGGCTCCGGCATTAATCGGGGAAGCAATATAGGATAAAAACATATTGGACACTGTAAGACCGATGCCGCAGACAAAGCTTGCCCAGACTGCCGCGCGGGTAACGCCCTTCCAGTACAAACCATAGAGGAACGGAGCGAGAAAAGCTCCGGCAAGCGCGCCCCAGGAAATGCCCATAAGCTGCGCGATAAACTGCGCCATGGATTTTGGCGGGAACAGCGCGAGCGCTACAGAACATACGATAAAAAATACCAGCAGGATTCTCATACAGAGAAGCTGTTTTTTATCGCTCATTTTTTTGATAAAATTATCCTTGAGAAAATCCAGAGTCAATGTGGAGCTTGAAGTCAGCACCAAAGAAGACAACGTGGACATGGAAGCGGATAATACCAGCACAATCACCACGCCTACCAAAAGATCCGGCAAGGTAGACAGCATTTCCGGAATAATGGCATCGTAGATCACGCTTCCATCTTCTTTGTGAATCGCCGCCGAGTCAA
Organism: Lachnospiraceae bacterium; assembly: GCA_910575155.1. GTDB lineage: Bacteria > Bacillota > Clostridia > Lachnospirales > Lachnospiraceae > Petralouisia. The sequence continues at coordinate 13,924 of CAJTDX010000034.1, read as the reverse complement.
ACAATCTTCCAAATCCGCCCAGAAAATAACAGCCTCCTGAAACAATTACTGCAAAAAGAGTGGAAATGATCGTTCCGGACTGAATGGATTTTTCATCTTTGATGGCATAAAATTTATGTATCATCTGAGGCAGTCCCCAGGTTCCAAGAGACGTTAAAATGATAACTCCCAGAAGATTCAGAGGATCCGGTCCAAAGAATGAGGTAAAAGCGCCTTTCTGTCCCATAGTTACTGCAACATCACTTTCCAGTTCTGCCAGGGAGCGCACTGCCTGTATAAATCCGCCGTGCCCGCTTAAAACTGCCGCGATCACAGCAACAATTCCTGCCAGCATCACAATTCCCTGGATGAAATCATTGATGGCAGTTGCCATATAGCCGCCCAGAATCACATAAGCACAGGTAAGCACTGCCATGACAATTACGCAAAGCTCATAGGGAATATCAAACGCCATTCCAAAGAGCCGTGACAAACCATTATATACAGAAGCCGTATAGGGAATCAAAAACACAAAAGCGATCGCAGAAGCCGCTATGCGGAGCGCTTTGCTGTTATAACGTTTTCCAAAATAATCCGGCATGGTCGCCGCGGTCAGATGGTTGCTCATGATACGGGTACGCCGTCCCAGAATTACCCAGGCAAGCAGCGATCCAATCAATGCATTTCCAATGCCGATCCAGGTAGAGGCAAGACCGTATTTATAACCAAACTGTCCCGCATATCCCACAAAAACCACGGCTGAAAAATAAGAAGTTCCATAAGCAAATGCCGTCAGCCACGGCCCCACGCTTCTGCCTCCCAGTACAAAATCATTGACGTTGGTGGCATGTTTCCTGGAATACAAACCAACGCCAATCATTACTGCAAAAAATACAATTAAAAATATAATTTTAATGAACACGTTTTCCTCCTTAAGCCATAGACAGTTTTAACAGATTTTGAGCATTTTTTCCCATGATCTGCGCTTTGTCCTTCGGATCTATGGCAAGCCCCTTTAAATAATCCAGAGATTCCTGTTGTCCGCTCCAGGGGCTGTCTGTGGCAAACAATATCTTTTCTGCACCATGTTTCCTGAGAATGCTCAGAAATCTCTCATCTTCAATAAAACCAAACGTATATGCGGTATCCAGATATACCTGTTCGCCGGCAAGAAGTTCTTCGGCCTCCTCCCATAAACCGAAGCTGCCGTAATGGGCAAGCACCATTCGTTCCGGGGCTACTTCATCTATGACTCTGCGGATGCGTTTTGGCGTACACCGCACATGATCCGGAAATCCGATGTCAACCCCGGCATGAATAACACTGATCAGCCCCAGTTCAGAGGCATAATCCAAAATCCGCATATAACTCAGATCATCTATAAACGTGTTCTGGTAATCCGGATGAAGTTTAATACCTGAAAGTCCCAGATCTTTAATTACGCGCAGCTTACTTTTGTAATCCGGCGTATGGGGATGGATGCCGCCAAAAGACAGAAGGCGTCTTGGCTGTTCCTGGTCTTTCTCATTCAGCCTTGCTGCAAAGCTGTTGACCGTATCAAATTGCTCCGGTCTTGTAACTACCGGAAGAACTACGGACAAATCCACGCCAGCCTGCTCCATGGAAGAAATCAGGCTGCATTCTCTGCCGTCTGTATACGCCTTAACGTTGGCAATATGTTCCAGCTTTTCAATCGTTGCCGCCGCGATCTTATCCGGGAAAATATGGGTGTGAAAATCAATAATCATGCTGCACCTCTTTAAGCGAATATCGTCATGATATCATCCTGGCTGTACAATTCCACCTCATTACTCTTTAAAAGCTCTGCAGCCTGGTCCCCATTGGAGATTTTACAGATAATAGAGGCTTCGTTATCCTTATTTGATAAGGCATACATATATTCCACATTCAGCCCTGCTTTACAGACATAGCTCAAAATTTCCTGAAGTTTTCCTACCTGGTGGGCGAGCTTTACCGCAAGCACATCGGTCAGCATGGCGGAAAATCCCTGTTCCTTTAATGCCTTCTGCCCCGCCTGCGGGTCTGAGGTAATAAGCCGCAGCAGGCCGTATTCGCTGGTATCAGCCAGGCTCAGGGAAATAATGCTGACTTTTTCCTGTTTTAAAACGTCCAATACATCCTGCAGACGTCCTTCTTTGTTTTCAATAAATACTGACAATTGTTTGATAAACATTTTCGTTCCTCCCGTTTGCTGCTATCCCTCATATCCTTTTAAAAATGCTTTTTTGTTTATATCCACGGTTTTAGGCGGAACGGTTTTTTCTATAATTTCAAGCCATGCTTCTTTGGAAAAATCCATGTGTTTTGCCGCCATGCCTAAAACAATAATATTGAAAACTTTGGAATTTCCCAATTTCTTGGCCTCTGCCATAGCGTCAATTTTATAAACGGTGTGTTCCTGTTCCAGCCCTTCCACAATGTGTTCCGGATAGCTTGCCGCGCCTGTCACAACGGTAATCGGCTCAATCCGCTGTTCATTTACCACCAGAACGCCGTCTTTTTTGAGAAAATGCGCATAGCGCAGCGCTTCCAGTTTTTCAAAAGCAATCAGCACATCTGCCTGGCCTTCTTCTACGATTGGCTCCGCCACTTTTTCTCCATAACGCACAAAAGTAACGACGCTTCCGCCCCGCTGAGCCATTCCGTGCACTTCTGACAATTTCACGTCATATCCGGCGTCTAAGGTAATTCCTCCCAGAATACGGCTGGTAAGAAGGGTTCCCTGTCCGCCAACGCCTACGATCATTATATTCTTTGTCATGTGTCTGCCTCCCTCCTATGCTTCTGCCCGCTCTATGGCGTTAAATTTACACAACTGCTCACAGAGCCCGCAGCCGTTGCACATGGTATCGTCAATGGCAATGGTGCCGTCTGCATTTTTTGTCAGCGCCGGACAGCCGGGCCTTAAGCAGGCGCCGCATTTTTTACACTGCTCCGTAACAGGTCTGCATTTATACGGAAAAACATTTCCTTTCAACAGAACGCAGGGGGCTTTTGTGATGATGACAGAAACTTCATCCCGGGCTGTTTCTTCCCTGACAATCCGTTCCAGTTTTTCGGTATCGAATGCATCCACTTCCGTCACATGCTTGATGCCCATAGCCCTGCAAAGCTCGTAAATATTAATAGCCGGAACCGTTTCACCTTTTAAGGTCTTTCCAGTAGCGGCGTGGTCCTGATGCCCAGTCATTCCAGTGGTGGAATTATCGAGAATGATCACGGTTCCTGTTCCCTGGTTATAAACCATATTCATCAGGGAATTTACGCCAGTGTGCAAAAAGGTGGAATCTCCGATCACTGCCACCCAGTTCTTGATATATGCTTTGCCTTTTGCCTTTTCCATACCATGAAGCGTTGAAATACTGGCGCCCATACAAACTGTGGTATCAATCACATTCAATGGCGGCACTGCTCCCAGCGTATAGCATCCGATATCTCCTGCTGCATGGATTTTCAATTTATTTAACACAGAATATACGCTTCTGTGGGGGCAGCCCGGACATAGAATCGGAGGTCTGGCCGGAACTTTTGCCGGGTCTTTTACCTGAACTTTTTCATTTAATACTTTTTCACGGAGCATATTTGCAGAATACTCTCCCTGTACGGTAAAAATCTCTTTGCCCACAGCTTCAATGCCCCAGGATTTTACCTGTTCCTCAATCACAGGCTCCAACTCTTCAAATATGTAAAGCTTTTCCACCTTAGAGGCAAACTCTTCAATCAGCTTGCGGGGAAGCGGATGTACCATGCCAAGCTTTAAAACAGATGCATTGGGGCAGGCTTCTTTTACATACTGATACGGAATCCCGCTGGTGATAAACCCAATAGAGGTATCCTGATATTCTGCGCGGTTTATTGCAAAACTGCCGCTGTCTTCCGCCATTACCTTCATTCTCTGTTCTACATAGACATGGCGTCCGATGGCGTTGGCAGGCATCATCACAAATTTCGCAGGATTTCTCTCGTAAGGCTGGTCTTTTGGTTCCACACGCTCTTTCAAAGTTACCGTGCCCTGAGAATGCGCCAGGCGGGTAGTAGTCCTTACAATCACCGGGGTATCGTATTTTTCACTGATTTCATAGGCAAATTTAACGAAATCTTTTGCCTCCTGACTGTCGGACGGCTCCAGGACAGGCACCATTGCCGCTCTTGCCACGCATCTGGTATCCTGTTCGTTCTGAGAACTGTAAAGTCCCGGATCGTCCGCGGCTACCAGCACCAGTCCGCCGTTGACTCCGCCATAGGAAATCGTATACAAAGGGTCGCTTGCCACGTTGACTCCCACATGTTTCATAGAAGCCATGGCTCTCACGCCGCTGATGGAAGCGCCGATTGCCACTTCTGTGGCTACTTTCTCATTCGGGGACCATTCTGCATAAATTTCGTCATACTTTACAATATTTTCACTGATTTCGGTACTGGGAGTGCCAGGATATGCCGCTGAAACCTTTACTCCTGCCTCATAGGCGCCTCTGGCAATCGCCTCATTTCCCAACATTATTTTTTTATCCACTGACTACACTTCCTTTCTCAAGTCTTTCACTCTCTGTGCCTTGCCCTCAAACCGCTGCAGGGTATTGGGAGATTCCAGGCGGATTTTGGCGTCCAGACCCAGAACAACCCGCAGTTTCTGTTTGATCTTTTTCTCCAGGGCTTCCAGTTTGCGGTAGGCGTCCACTGCCTGTGCAAGCTCTACCCGGATTTCCAGGATATCAGAATGATTCTTTCTTGTGACAATAATCTCATAATGCGGCCCAATCTCATCAATGCCAAGAAGCACTTCTTCAATCTGGCTGGGGAATACATTGACGCCGCGAATTTTTAACATATCATCCGTTCTGCCGTCGAGATTTTCCATACGTACGGTGGTTCTGCCGCATTTGCACGGTTCATAAATCAATCTGGTAACGTCTTTGGTGCGGTAGCGGATCAGAGGCAATGCTTCTTTATAGATACAGGTAATTACCAGTTCTCCTTTTTCTCCCGGCGGAAGCACTTCCCCGGTTTTGGGATTAATAATTTCCGGAATAAAGAAATCCTCATTCACATGCATGCCGCAGAGATGTTCACATTCGCCGGACACTCCGGGTCCCATCAGCTCGCTCATGCCATAGTTGGAGGTGACAAGCATGTCTTCTCCCCACAGTTTATGCATTTCTGTGCGCATTGCTTCTGTAAGCAGTTCGCTTCCCACCAGTCCAATCTTAACTTTCAAATCTTTTGCGGGATCAATGCCCATCTGATTGGCAACTTCACCGATCCGCAATGCGTAAGAAGGCGTTGCAACCAAAAGAGTGGTTCCGAAATCTTTCATATACATAATCTGTTTTTCTGTATTTCCGGTGGAAGAAGGAACCAGTGCCGCTCCCATGTTCTCAAGGCCAAAATGAAGTCCCAACGCCCCTGTAAACATTCCATAGCCAAAACAAATCTGCGCCACATCTTTCGAGGTGGCTCCACCCATAGCCGCAATCCTTGATACGCACTCGGTCCAGACATCCAAATCCTTTTTCGTATACCCCACCACCGTCGGCTTTCCTGTCGTTCCAGAGGATGCATGGATGCGCACCAGGTCATCCTTAGGCACTGCAAACAGCCCAAAGGGATAGTTGTCTCTCATATCCTGCTTGGTGACGAAAGGAAGTATGCTAAGATCCTTCAGCGTCCGGATATCATCCGGCTTTACGCCGGCTTCCTCCATTTTTCTGCGATACGGCGCTACGTTCTTATAAACCCGCGTCACAGTTTCTTTGAGCCGCTCTAGCTGGAGGGCTTCTATTTCATCCCTTGACATTGTTTCTTCTTTTGCCCAAATCATTCTGTTTTCTCCTTCAATTTATCGTTTCATGATTAAGTTTCTGCACAAACAATACCATTTTACCACAAAATATGCCGTTGTTCCACAAAAAAATTGTGTTTTCCCGTGCAGCGAATCATAAGATCCTGATGCTTTCACGCAGAATAAATAACAACTCGGACCACCAGAAAGATCGTCTGAGCTGTTATTTATTAAATATTGGAAACAGATGTGTCCAACTTCACATATTTCTGCAATTGTGGATATTCTGCTGCATGTTCACGTACATAAGATCTTTTAAATGCTGCAAATGCCGACTCTCGTCTTAATAAACTGCGTATGGTTCGTAGCGCCATACGTGAATCCGGATTATTATGTATTTTTTCAAGTTGTTTGTATAACACATTCATTTCCTCTTGCAGCAATTTCCAACGCTGCGCACTGGTATAAGTTCTCATGCCTGTATTATTCAGAGTAAAGGCTTCTATTATAAGTTCTGCCGTCCTTTTTTGTATCAAATCATTGTTATCTGCTACTTTTATTATGACGCTGTCATCGTTAAGATCAAATCGTAAGCATTCTTCTGGATCCTGCTTACAGCAGTCTAAAATTCCCTCATCATATTTACTATTATTCTTAATACGATTACAATGCCCGCATGACCAAAAAAGATTTTCCCAATCGAATTTTCTCTCCATATACTTTCCATTTTTATGTGGATATAAATGTTCCACATTTGGATCCTGCAGTTCCGTCATCTCACAAATATAACATTTGTTATGAAAATCTTCTTTTAACCGCAATATCACGTCTTGCTTATCATATTTCCCATTTGCTTTTTTGGCTTCTTCTTTTAATGATTCCGGCGCTGGAAAAGATCGTTTTATTTTAACCATCTATATCCTCCCGATTTAAAAATTCCAGTTTCAGCTTCTGATATGCTGCTGTAGTTCCAATTGCAAGATAATCTGGAATTTCATCCAAATACAGCTCCAATTTTGCAATTTCACTTATTTCATCATCTGACAGATATTTCTTTTTTACAAGACTTTCGTATTTCTCAAATTTTCTTTTTAAAATATCAGACATTTTGTCCACGCGGAAGTATCCTTCTACGATACCCTCATACGGCACATTATGCAAACCATTTTCAACCAGAGTCTTATGTTCCAAGTCATATATGACTGCATTTTCTAAACTATTCAAAATAAACGGGGAATGAGAAGTCACGATAAACTGTATATTAGGAAACACGGTTGTCAGCAATGGCATTATATTCTTCTGCAGTTGCAAATGAAGGTGTGTCTCAATCTCATCAATCAGCACAATGCCCGGAACTTTAAAATCAAATTTGCGCTGCGTTTGTTTCTGCATACGCATAATTAAATCTAATACGATATCTAATACAGCCTGATAGCCGCTGGACAATGTATTAAAATCAAAAATTTCTTTTCCCTTTTGCAATATATAGAAATTAAAGGTTTCCTCATCAAATTCAAGTTGAACAGATTCATCGTCAAAGATTTGTTGTAAAAGCTGTTCAAGGCGTTCAAACCACTCCTGAATTTCATCCGCTTTTTCTGTTTTCCGATTGTTCCTTGCCAACGCTTCTGTCATTTTTAAATCCAGTAAATATTTTACAAATTCATACCTGGGAAATTCTTTTATGCCATAGCTGTCTTTGAACGGCACCTTTTCTACATGTTGAGGCAAAGCTGCCTGAAATGTTCTGTCCGCTCTGTAGTACGCTAATATATAATGGTGTTTTTCATTTTGCAAAAAAATACTGTCAGTTTCTATGTTAAACTGCAGTTCCATTCCGTTTCTGCTCTCATGAAACCTCATTTCACATTTCGATAAATCCATATCCAATTGCAAAAGCTGTGTCTCGTCCGCTCCTTTTTGAACAGCTTCTTCTCTCTTTTTTTTTATGTTATGAAGATTTTTTTTCCAAAACTCAAAATTTTTATCGGTAAATACATGTTCTAAATAACTTGCCAGAGCGTCTGTCACGCTTGTTTTTCCACTCCCATTTTTTCCTGTCAGAATTAAAGCCTTCATCTTTTTTTCAGATAAGGGAATGGTAAGATCTTTTAAATGCCGGACTTTATTGATTGTTAAGTTTGTTATAAATAATTGTTCCATTTTTAACCTCCAATTTAGCGTCTCTTTGTTATACGACATTATAACATAAGCGATTTAAGAATCACATAAGTTCTTTTTGCAATATTATGTTGATTTTATAAAAAAAGTATGATATAAATATTGCATAAAACCTGTTCAGGAGTGGATTTTTCAAGAGGATTCTTTTTTCGCCACATAATTACCTTTGGTAATTATGTGGCGTTTTTGTCGTCAATATGCACAGGATCCGCTCAATAAAGTTAAGGAGGAACTCTTTATGGAACAAACCTTTATGAAGGAGAAAAAAATCCTGCCGCTGGTATTGGCCATGTCGCTTCCCATGGTAATTTCCATGGCGGTAAACGCACTGTATAACATTATCGACAGCTATTTTATAGCCAAAGTAAGTGAGGACGCCATGACTGCGCTTGCACTTGTTTATCCCGTACAGAATCTGATCAATGCCATTGCCATAGGTTTTGGCGTTGGACTGAACGCGGTAATTGCATTCTATCTGGGGGCCAGGGAGCAGAATCAGGCAGATAAAGCCGCTACTATCGGAACTTTGCTGAGTGTGGTACATGGAATCCTGCTGGCGGTAATCTGCATGATTGGAATGCCCTTGTTTTTGAAGAATTTTTCTTCCGATCCGCAGATTACCGATTTGGCGCTGACCTACGCTTTTCGGGCATTTTTATTTTCTCCTGTCATCAATCTGGGATTGGCTTTTGAAAAAATATTTCAGTCCACGGGAAAAATGAAAATTTCCATGTTCAGCATGATCTGCGGCTGTGTTGCCAATATTATTTTGGACCCTCTCATGATTTTTGGAATTGGCGTTCTTCCTGCCATGGGCATTGCAGGAGCGGCTTACGCCACAGGCATCGGACAGTGTCTCACGCTGCTGGTATATCTGCTTTTTTACTTTTGCCGTCCTAATTCAGTAAAAATAAGCAAAAAGCATCTGTGTTTTGACACGATAGTCATTAAAAAGATTTATGCGATCGGCGTCTCAGCCACACTGAATCTGGCGCTGCCCTCACTACTGATTTCTGTATTAAACAGAATGCTGGCAGAATTTTCTGAAAAATATGTGCTTGTGCTCGGGGTCTATTATAAACTTCAGACTTTTATATACCTGACGGCAAATGGAATTATCCAGGGAATCAGACCTTTGATGGGATATAATTTCGGAGCCGGGGAATATGAACGCGTGAAAAAAATTTACAGAACATCGCTGACGATCAATATGGGAATTATGATGATGGGAATGATCGTATCCTGGATCATACCAGAACATTTAATCGGATTATTTACAAATAATGCACAGACCATAGAAATCGGAGTATCTGCACTGCACTTTATCAGTCTGGGATTTATAATATCTGCCGTTTCCATCACCTGCTGCGGAGCGCTGGAAGGATTGGGGAAAGGCGTCCAGTCCCTGTTCCTCTCATTTTTAAGGTACGTTGCTGTCATTATACCGGCAGCATACATATTCAGCAGATTCTGGGGTGCAAACGGGATCTGGTGCGCTTTCTGCGTCACTGAATTTATAACAGCAGGTTTTGCCGCGCTTATTTACCGCAAAGAAATGCATTAATCCCTGCCCCGCAATGGCGTCTGCTGACGCACAGAGGGCGGCATTCTGTATCGTTATTGACGCGGCGCAGTACAGAAAACTCTGCGTTATGTTAAGCGCTGCGTTAATACTTGCCCGATTTGAACCGCTGCTTCCCCGTCGCTGTTTTTATTTTGAAACAGGTCCTTACGCATACATACGGCGTCTTTCGTAAACAACAGAATAATGGTAGAGCCTCCAAATTCAAAATACCCTTTTTCACTGCCAGCCCGTACCTGACTGGTTTCTGATTCTTGCAGGTGATTATGAATTTTTCCGACCAGTAAAGCGCCTACTTCCATCTGAACCATTGCTCCAAATTGGTCTGTACGGACAATCTGGTATTCCCGGCTGTTTTGCACAAATACCGGACGTTCTCTTAACGCAATCGGGCGCACGCAGTGCAGTTTTCCTGGAATATTCCTGGAATGAAGCACACGGCCGTCCGCCGCGTGACAATATCTGTGATAGTTTGCAGGCGTCAGGCGGAATATAAGCGCGGTTCCATTGTAAAATTTTGATGCCAGCCGTCTGTCTTTCAGCAAATCTTCGAGAGAAAATTGGCTGTGCTTTACGCTGAACATCAGATTTTTCTTTATATTTATACAGGTCAGAAACCCATCGCAGGGACTGATCAGATGTTCATGCGCTGTAAGACGCAGCTCCTGCATGTTCTTCCTGGTAAAAAATTCATTAAAAGAGGAAAATCCGTTTCGCGGAATCTGTATGCCGTTCAAACTGATTTTATGTTTTCGTATGTAATACGGCACCAGCCATTTTGACATGCCAGAGGAAAGGTACCTTCCGGCAATTACAGATATGTACGGACAAACCAGCGCTTTTAAAACGATTCTTCCCGGCGCGGTTTTATATAAAAAACGCAGTGATAATGATTCTCTCATAGTCTGTTCCCTTCCATAAAATACAACAGTCCCAGCACTTCAACAAATCCCAGAAGAAGAATGCCTGTTTTTCCCAATGCTCCCGGCTTTTTGATCTCAACCGGTAAGAGACAGCCCGTTCCCATGCATAGCAGAAGTACCGGAAAACAAATAATATTTCTCAACAGTTGAAAATCATATAAAAGATAGACCGCCGGCAGCAATACAGCGATTGTAGTTACCGGTACGCCTAAATAACTTTTTCTTTTTTCGTCCGTCTGCTGCTGCCGCTCTTCTTCCAGAACATTAAAATACGCCAGACGGATCAGGGCGCAAAGGATAAATACAGAAGCCACAGAAGCAGAGAATGTATTTCTGCCGGAGATCATATACACAAACATTCCCGGCAGTACGCCAAAACTGATCAGATCGCTCAGGGAATCTATTTGAACGCCAAATTTCCGTTCTCTGTCTGTACGGCTTTTGGTTGCAGCTACTGTCCCGTCGAACATATCGCAGATTCCCGCAGCCATCAGGCAGCATACCGCAGGCAAATAATTTTCGTCTGTTACCTGCAGGATCCCGTAAAAAGCAAACAGCATTCCGCAATAAGTAAGTATTACTGTGTAATCATAATATCCAAGTAATATTTTCTTCATCTCATTTCTCCCTTAATCTTATTAATTCAAACGCCATACTATATGCCAGAATACACCGTAACTTTCCTTAAAATGAGCCATACGATTTATCGTTTTCCATCTATGTAAGCGCGGGCAATCAAAAGAACAGCCCTCATCCTCTGACACATTGGCTATTTCATTGATTTACGTTTATAATATAACATTTTCCACTTTCCAATACAATCAGCACTTGCAGAAAATTATCTGAATCATCAGAGCATGTACGTTCTATAAGATCAAAAACTCTCAGTTTTTCGCAAATAAAAACTGAGAGTTCTGTATGAACGTTATGACCTGAGCCGTTAAAGAAAACGCTTATGCTTCATCGCTTACATGAAATCTGCCGATTTCTGCGCGCAGCGTCTCCGCGCTCTGTTTGGTTTTCATCACCTGCTCTAACACTTCTGCCGATTCACATGCAATGACAGACGCCCGCTGTGCAATTTCTGTGGTTCCTTCCGCTCCTTCTTCTGCCGCTTTGGAAATATCACTCATGGAATTCTTAATACCTTCCATATTGTTAAACAATTCCTGCGCAATGGCGCTGAACTCACGCATCAATTCATCTACAGAAGCGCCATCCTGATTATATTGCTCTCCAATCGTTAAGAATCCTTCATAATCTGATGTTACGTCTGTGACAACAAAATCCAGCAGTTTCCTTGCATTGGAAGAAAGATTTTCCACCGCCTGCGTCACTTCCTGCGTTACTTCCTGTATCTTCATGACTGTCTGTCTGGACTGTTCCGCAAGATCCCCGATCTCTCCGGCGACCACTGCAAAGCCTTTGCCCGCTTCACCAGCTCTGGCCGCTTCAATGGAGGCATTAAGTGATAAAAGGTTTGTCTGGGAAACCACATTCATAATAACGCTTGACAATTCATAAATCTGGTCTATCACTTTTGCATTTTCCAGCGCTGTCTCTAAATCCTGCTGTATTTCCTTCTTCAATGCTGCCGCTTTTTCCTGCGCGCTTTTAATTCTTATATTCGTCTGTTCCGCTCTGCCTTTAATTTCAGCCGCTCCCCGGGCGCCATCCTGGGAACGGTTTGTAATATGCAGTACCGCCGTATGGATTTCTCCTGCCGCTTCATCCGCCATGGTTGTTGTGGCTGACGTCTCCTGCATCCCTGCCGACAACTGCTGTGTAGCGGCAGATACGCTGGCAATATCATCATTCAGTTTTGCCACACATTCATTGACGGAACCTGCCGCAGTACTGATTGTCTCGGATTCTTTTTGTACCTGGCTGATTAATTTTACCATGGAAGACTTCATATCTTCAATACATCTGGACAGATGGCCGAAATCGTCCTTGCGCGCTGTAAATTTCTTCATAAAATCTTTGGCATAATCACCTTTTGCCATACAGTTCATCTGCTGAGCCGCCGCGCTTAAGGATTTTGTAATATCGCTTACAATAAACAGCGCGATTACTATCAAAATCAATATCGCCGTTGCGATAGATCCCATGGAAATAACGCGGATCGCCTGGAAAATTTTTTTGACAGGCGCGCTGTTGTCCACTGCCAGAAGTTCCAGTTCATCCACGTAATTTCCGGTTCCTACCACCCATTGCCAGGGTTCGAAGGCTTTGCTGTAAGCGCGTTTGGGATAAGGTTCGGTACTGTCTTCCTTGGGATAATAATACTCTGTGAAACCACCGTTTTGCTGGCGGCCGTTTTTGATGATATCCTTTATCATCTGATATCCATGGCTGTCCTCCGCTTCCAGGCGGTTTGTGCCTTCCGTCTCCTGCCCTAAAAGAACTACATTGTCTCCCTCATAAGTGTCGATCCAAAAATAGCCGCTCTCACCGTAGCGAAGTTCCCTCACAAGATCTGCCGCCAGCTTTTGGGCCGCATCCTCTGTATATGCCCCGTCTTGATATTCCGCGTAGATCCGTTCCAGCAGAGTCATAACATTTTCTACCTGTCCCTGAATCTGTGCGTCATAATCATCATAAAGAACTTCTTTCATGGTGGTAATTGACTGCTGATAAGCCTTTTCCATCCCCGCCATATTGATAAATCCGAGAATACACATGGAGATTGCTGCGACTGCCGTCAAAATAATCAGTCTTGTACGTACCTTAAGATTTGCAAACATTAATTCTTCACCCTTTCTTTGGTAACGCAGAAGAAGATCATAGCCCTCCCCTTCTTTCATTACTTCTTCTATGTACTTTTAATGTTTAAATTCTATCACATGTATAAAAACAGTAAAAGTTTTTTTTCATGTACATAGTTCTTCGACAGACGATACGACGCCAGGAAACAATATAATATTAGCCCCAGGCAATTATTGCCTGGGGCCTTAAAAATTGATATTTTATACTTTTATAATTCTTCTACTGCTATTTTTTTCCCATCTGTCCAGATTTTTTCCAGGTCATAAAACAGACGGTCTTCTTTTGAAAAAATATGAACAATAATATCTTTGTAATCCATAAGAATCCAGGTAGAATTGCGGTTTCCTTCTATTTGTCTGGCCGTATATCCTTTTTTTGCCAGTTCTTCATCTACTGCATCTACCATGGCCTGAATCTGATTGCTACTGCCTCCGGTTGCTATAATAAAATAATCTGCCAAAGGGGAAATCTCGCTGATTTCAATTACCCTTACTTCTTCTGCTTTTTTCTCCTGTAAAGCATGGCAGGCAGTTTTTGCCATTTCCCGTGAAAGCTCCATCGCTGTTTCCTCCTTTTTAATTCAATAACTTCTCGGAATCTTCAGCCCTTATTTCATGGGGCTTTCAGACCTCTGTCTCAAAAAATCACCCACTTTTTTCTCAAAAACACCTGACAAACCAGTCAAAAAAT
>CAJTDX010000033.1 GCA_910575155.1 Lachnospiraceae bacterium | reverse complement strand
TTTATGATATTATTTTGGAAAAAAGAGAGGGAGGAAGAAGAGAGGAGAAGAAGAGGAGGGAGGATAGGATAAAATCTGCCATGAGGATATAGAGCTTCTGCCATGACATAGTATTTTTTGGAAATGGTGTTTTTGGCAGATGGAATTTGTTGGATGTTAATAAAAATATGGATAGAGTGGACTGGGATGTTAGTAGTTTTGCACTAAAAATTGTTGTGGAAATGCCAAAAATTTTGTTTTTGGCAAAATAGAGGGATTTTTGGCAAGATTTTTGGCAGTTTTTGGGGAGGGAAAATCTGGAGGAAAGAAGATAGGAGAGAGGAAGGGATTTCAGTTGATAGAGGTGATCTGGGAAGTGCCAAAAACAGGGAGGGAGTGCCAAAAATTTAGTTTTTGGCAGGATGGGGATATTTTTGGCAGGATTTTTGGCAGATGCCTAATGATTGAAATGGCTGAAATGCCCAGAAATAAAGGGGTTCGATTATATGGAGGATGCCAAAAATTTAATTTTTGGCAAGATAGGGGAATGTTTTTGGCATTTTGGAAGAGATTTTTGGCAGATTACATCTGTAAGATTGCCAGGAAGCCTATAAATAGGGCATTTGTGGGGGTATCTGTGGAATGCCAAAAATTTTGGATTTGGCAGGATGGCAAGGTTTTTGGCAGTGGATTTATTACAGGCTGGAGGAAAACCACCAGGACTGTCTCATTCTGCCAAAAACAGGAATATCCTTGATGAAACAATGGATAAGCATGCACTGAATTTTGTAAGGAATGTCATCCCTCAGACTGCAAAGTATATCATATGTGAGCCTGATATAAGCAGGAATCTGAAAAGGAATAATTTCTAAAGATTTTCCTGGTAAAGAATAGTGTTGATAAAAAAAGAAAACCCTTATAACCTCAAAGTTATAAGGGTTTCTCTTTGCCTTAACAAAGTGTACCCTGAAATACATGGACTCTACACCCAAATGATGCACATTAATGATGATGGAGAAAACATAGGATACCCTGAAATACAGGCACTCCACACCAGGTGCAGTACACAAACACTCTACACTGTTTTCTAAAATAACATTTCTTTCTTCTTTTACACCTTACCATATCCTTCCTTTTCTGTCAATAGATTCTGTGAAATAAAAGATGCTCACCTTTATATTTATACAGTACTCTTGAAAAAAAAACAGTCCTTGGATGACAAGTCCAAGACTGTTTTTTTTAATTATCTTACACACCTCCTCACCAAAAAATTTCATATTTGTATGGATCAATGAAACTTCTAAAATAAAAAATGAGAAAGGAGATTAAATATAATGTTTAAATTCATTAAGAAAGCTACTTCTGCATTGCTTGCATCTCTGATGTGCATCCCAGCAGGGATTGTGAACATTTCACATGCTGCTGAAAGCAACCCTGATGGCAGTTACACAGTCACACTTGCAGACACAGAGAATGGGCTGATCCAGTTTTCTGAGGACAGCATGAACAATTCATCTGCATCTCAGGATGGTTATCAGATGATGCAAATAGGTGATGATGGAGAGATGGAAGAGATTGATAATGATGGATCATTGTGGGCATTCAATTCTGGTGACAATGTTGAGATTGAGTGCATTCCTGATGATGGGTATTATGTGGAAACACTGGCATTAAAGGACTCTGAAACTGGAAAAACACTTTCACAGGCAGACACAGTGGATAATGTTTTTTCCTTTTCCATGCCAGAGAAAAATATATCTGTGGAGGCAGTTTTTTCATCCACTGCAACTATCAATATCAAGGATGAGAAAAAATCTAAATCCTCTGATGAGATTGAATACCATGACATCATAGAGGATATGGATATCAGCAAAGAGGAAGTAGAGGAGGTAGTGGTTGATGTCATTACAGAGAGCTATATTAAGAGTAATGTAAATGAGAAATATATTAAGCTTGGTGGCAAAACCTCCCTTGTCAACATGCTCTTAGTCAAGCATTCCATCTTTGATGGTGCTTTTGTTGAAGAAAATGACACTATAAAAAGTGTCATGGGAACAATTGAGGATACAGACAGCAGTGAGGATGAATTGGATGCAAGCATGCAGAAATTCATGTCACAGCTTGTTTCTTATGCTATGGTATATGACTTGGATGAAGACAGCAAGTATTATGTGGCTTATTCCAATAACATGATGAAGGATCTGGCTTATACTGTTCAGGATTATGATGTTGCAAGGAACAATGACTATGGTGAGCTTGTGGATGGCTGTATCTATGAAGAGGAAACAGGCTTGCTTTATATACCCAAAAAGCTCTATGAGGCTGAGGGTGGTATGGCAAAATTCATGGATATCCAGATTCAGTTCATGCAGGTTTTCAACAAAGTAAGCAGGAACAGTGAGGAGCCCATGACTTCTGAAGTTCATATGGTTTCTGTGGATGAAAAGGAAGAACAAATTGAGTTGTCCTCTTCTGAACAGAAAATTTTCTCTATGCAGACTGAGGTTACAGTTGACAAGGGTATGGATAAAGATGCTCTTTTTTTATTGTTTAAAAACTTCTGACTCTCCATCTTCTTCACTTTCTTCCAGAATCAGAAAAGGGAATAGAATTAGGGAGGAAGAAGACAGATTCCCATCTTTTTTTTATTCTCTTTCCTGATTCTTTAACAAAGAAAAAACAAGGAAGTAAGAATGTTTCCTTTCTTCTGATAAGAAAATACAGCCTGAGTGTTCCTATTTCCCACTGCCCACATTCTTTAAATTTCATGACATATCCCCCTCCATATTCTGGAAAGATAGAACTTTCCTAAAAAAAACAGGAGTTAAAGCCTCCTTTTACCATAGATAAAAGCTGTAATTGACAGAGGGATGAAATGAGTATAAAATATAAGAAAGGAGAAACAATGTCATTAGAATACCAAAGATATGGAAGGAACAAAAGCACTGCCATTAATAATGCATATATTGACAGTGGGTTATTCAGGAGAAAATTTGACAAAATCACAAAACATGACAAAATAAACAAAATCCTATATTCTAAGGCAAAGGAAATGCTGAAACACAGGAGTGGCACATTGTATGAGGATATGTATTGGATTGATGGGGATACAGGAGAGATTGTGGCAAGTGCCTTGGATGAAAAGATTGAAAAAGGCATTGTATACACCCATTCCATTTATAGGGCAATCAATGGAAAGGAAAATTTGATTGCCATGCATACCCACCCAAACAGTATGCCACCAAGCATTGCAGATTTTAATTCATGTTTCAAACATAATTATGCAGTATGCCTTGTAATTTGTCATGATGGAACAGTCTATAGTTATATATCCAAACAAAAAACTCCAGATGAATTATACAGAATGTATATACAAGAATTCAGTGAATATGGGAATGATGAAAAAGAGGCTCAAATTAGAGCTTTAAATGAACTTAAAAGAAGTTACAAGATTGATTTTCAGGAGGTGAAATGATGGAGAAGAAAATGATTGAATCACTTGGGTTCCATAGGGATGGGAAAATCCTTATTATTGATGATAATGTTGAGATTCCTGATGAAATAAAAAATATGTCCCATGAGGAAAGGCAAAGGAGAATTCTTCTGCTGGAAGAACAGGGAAGGGAAGAAGGTAAAAATTTGCCTGATCCCAAGCCCTTGTTAGCAATACAAGCCTAAAGAAGATTGCCAGGGTACAAGGATAAGCTGAAATTGAGAAAGCTTGCATACAAACAGGTATGCAGGCTTTTTTTGTCCCCCTCCTTCTATTCCCACCATGCAGCAGCTATCTTCCTCTCCCTTCCTTCAAAATTTCTTTCCTTCTCTTCCCCATATTAAAAAAGAATATGAAAAGGAAAAAGAAAAAGAAGGAGGACTCAACTTGTTCTCCTTCTTTCCAAAATTCTTTTAATTTCTCTTTTTGTTGATATTTTTCAACAAAAAGTTTAAAATATAGATAAAAAATGAATAATTTATGAAGGAGTAACCAGTAAAACTGGTTCCATTAAAGGAGGACAATAATATGTTGAAAAAAATGAAGAAGATGAAACATTCAACCCTGACATCCATTGTGATTACACTGGTATTGGCATTGCTGCTGACTTCTGCACTTGCTGTTGAATTCTGCACACTGCCCAAGGCAGAGCCTGAGGGTGTGGTGAACAGACAGTCAAACCTTTTTGGCAGTGCCAAGGTTTCCCAGGATGCCAAAGCTGTTAAATCTGCCAAAGTAAAAAAGCCAGGGCAGGTGAAGAGCTTGAAGAAAGTAAAGGTTGGCAAAAGCTCTGTGAAAATCAAGTTTAACAAAGTGAAGGGGGTATCTGGATATCAAATACTCATTTATCAGAGGATAAAATATACTCCAGGTGCTTCCCACAAAACACCCATTGTCTATGAAAAAACTACCAAAAAGACAGCTTACACCCTTAAAGGCTTAATGCCAAACACAAGATATAAAATCAAGGTGAGAGCTTATAGAAAGGATAAAAATGGAAAAGTTGTCTATGGAAAGTTAAAATCCATTAATGTTAACACCATTGGAAAAATAAATGAAACATATATTGTATGTAACACCTGTCAGATCAGGGTTCCCAATGGTAATGTCCATGCTGAGCATTACAGGAGTGCAAGAAAAATACACAATGAGGTTCATGCTGGCTACACTATCAACTGGAGATAAAAAACTAAATAACTCAGAAAAACAGTTCCCTGCTCCAGCAAGGGGACTGTTTTTTTGATTATTTCCTCTTCCATCCCCTCCCTTCAAAGAAAAAGTTACATATTCAATGGGAAATACCAATTTCAAAAGACTAAAAAAATATGAAAGGAGATTAAATTGATGATGAAATTCTTGAAAAAGGCTACCTCTGCACTGTTAGCATCCCTGATGTGCATACCTGCTGGAATTGTGAACATTTCACATGCTGCTGAAAGCAACCCTGATGGAAGTTACACTGTGACGTTAACTGATACAGAGAATGGGCTGATTCAGTTTTCTGAGGACAGCATGAACAATTCATCTGCATCCCAGGATGGTTATCAGATGATGCACATCAATGATGATGGAGAAATGGAACAGATTGAAAATGATGGATCTCTCTGGGCATTTAAGGCAGGGGATGATGTAGAGATTGAGTGCATTCCTGATGATGGGTATTATGTAGAATCACTCTCTTTAAAAGACTCTGAAACAGGCAAAACATTGTCACAGGCAGACACAGTGGATAATGCCTTTTCCTTTTCCATGCCTGAGAAAAATGTTTCTGTAGAAGTCACTTTTTCTTCTACTGCTACCATAAACATCAAGGATGATGAAAAATCTAAATCTTCTGATGATGGCATTGAGTATCATGACATTGTAGAAGATATGGACATTTCCAAAGAAGAAGTAGAGGAAGTCATAACTGATGTAATCACTGAAAGTTATATTAAGAGTAACTTGAATGAAAAATACATTTCTGTTGACAGTGATGACATTAAAATGGCAAATGTACTACTTGTGAAAAATACCCTCTTTGATGGGCAATATGTGGCAGAAAATGACACCATAGACAGTGTAATAAGCAGCATTGAATCAGGAGATAAAAATTTTGAAAAGAATGTAAAAAAATTCATTTCACAGCTTGATGCCTGGGTGATTGTATATGACATGAACAAAGACAGTGATTACTTTGTGGCATGCGCAAATACCATGATTAAAGACACAGCTTACATTGTGCAGGATTTTGCTGTTGCACTGAACAACTTAAATGGGGAATCTGTGGAGGGGTGTATTTATGATAAAGCAACTGGATTGCTATACATTCCAAAAGCGCTTTACAAAAGCCAGGAAGAGCCAGACAAAGACATTTTCATGAACCTTCAAGTGCAGTTCATGCAGGTTTTTAACAAAGTCAGCAAAAACAGTGATGAGTCCATGGCTTCAGAAGTGCATATGGTTTCAGTAGATGAAAAAAAGGAAGAGATAGAACTTTCTTCTTCTGAACAGAAAATCTTTTCCTTAAAAACAGATGTCACTGTTGATAAGGGGATGGATCCTGAGAACCTGAATGTATTGGTGAATGGCCTACCCACATCCAAGGATGCATATACATATGATCCTGAAACTGGAAAATTATCCATGGAAGTTTCCCCCTCTGCTGTAACTTCAGTGGAAGTGACTGAGGGAAGGGAATCACTCTCTGATGAACTGCTGGACTTCATGGAAAAATCAGATGCAGCAGGCATTGATCTGGGCAATATGTCTGGCAGCCAGCTTCCAGAGAGCCACCCCTATCTCCCATCTGACCAGCCACCCATCTACCTCTCTGAGCCAGTGGATTTAGATGGAATGCCATCCCTGAGGAATGTTATGTATGGCACTACCTCAATGAAGTATTATGCTAAAGGCTCTGCTGCTTTAGCTGGGAGCAATATCACTATGCTTTACACAGGCACTGGCACAAATGCTGATTCTGTTGCCACAAACATCATGAATTATGTAAATGGCGGCGCTGCAACTAATTTTGCATACATACCAGAGGAAGGTGCTGGAAGCAGCTCAACCTGCCCATTTTTTGTTAACCTTGGTGATTTTACACGCACTTCAGCAGACGGGATTCCAATGACTGATGATGAGTCAATGACAATTAATGAGCTAATCAAGCAGTTTGGGGCGCTTGGGGAATTGCAGATGCACTGTGCCCACATTAAAACCCCAGCGATTGGCGAACATGGAGGCGGCAACAATGAATTTGCAGGAAAAATAGCCATCAGACTCCTGGAAGAATACCATGAAGATAATACTCAGAGTACTGATGGATTTTTGATTTTTGGATTGTACACCCAGCACATGACTCAAACTACACAGATGGGTTCAGGAGTTCTCAAAGTGAAATATAAATTTGGGAAGAATCCATTATCTGACCCATTCTATTTTTACCTTTATAAAAAAGGCGCTGATGGGGAAAAAATTGAAAGTGCAACCCTGAGGGATGCACAGTTTGAAGTTCAGTACTATGATAAAGGCTTTAATAGCCCAGAAAGTGCATATAAAAATGGGAATCTGATTGCATCATTCACTTTTTCAACCAAGTCAGCAAAGAGAAATGGCCCAGGAACAAAGATTTTTAAGGATATGGCAGATGACAACAATTATGATTATGGGATTGATTTTTCTCCCAAACAGGACAATGATGGAAACTTCATAGAAGATGATGATGGTAACATCATTAATGACTTCCTTGTTTCAGGGCATGAGGCATACTCAAAATATTGGGGGAAGCCAGGGACCTACATCATCAAAGAGATTAAGCCTCCTGTTGGTTATCTGTTAACAGGAAAAATGGAAGGTTATGGCAAAAGCACAGACAACAAGGACATGCCAAGCACAGATATCCTGACAAATGGGCTGGCCTTGAAGATTGAGGAAACAAAAAATGGTGATGGAGAAATTTACCATAAATACTATATCAATGGGAAAGAAACAAACACAAACATCATCAGTGCTTACAATGAGCCTGACCCTGATGATCCTGAGATTCTTGATACTGGAGTTTCCATCATCACAGTTGATAACCCAGACAGCCCTGATATGAAGTCAGAAGCTGTCTGCCTGGACACTAACCAACAGTATGCAGGCTCTGCCTATAGGACTATCAGTGTGCAGGACACTGTTACCATTGACACACTGGAAAAAATTTCTGCAAAATACTTTGTAACCACAAAGCTGTATGATCTTGGTACAGAAGACGACAGGACTGATATTCCTCTTTCAGTAAGCTGGAAGAAAAAAAGTAATTATTCAGAGGGGAATAAAACTGGGAAAGAGTTCAAGACAGAGTTCAGCACAGGGGCTGACGGGCATGTGAATGCTGGCTCACAGGTGCAGTTCAAAGTGGGGGCTACAGTGGACATTTCTGACTTAAAAGGGCATACGCTGGTATTTGTGAACTACCTGCTTGTAAAGCAGGGGGCTGATGGCTCAGGCTCTGCCATTTGGGGCAAAGGGGAAAATGATGGCCTTGGCAAAGCCTCCAGCAAGGATGATAAAATGGAGCAAATCTACATCATTGATGGGATTTCCACAAGCATTATTGGTACAGATGCCAACAGGAAGGCAGGCACTGGGGAGTCCATCATTTATGCAGGCAAAGACCAGGCGCTTAAGGACACTATCACTTACACCAACCTTGAGAAAAAGAGGCCATATATTGTTAAATACTGGCTTGTGGATGCTGAAACTGGGAATATGGTTGGTGGCATAAGGGAAGAAAAAAGGACAGCAAGTGCATCTGGCAGTGGCACATGGGATGTCCCATTCAATTTTGATGCCACAGACAGCAAGGGGAAGAAATATGTGGCATATGTGGAAGTGTATGAAAATGACCATTTGATTGTGGACCATAAAGAAATCAATGATAAGAAGGAAACATTCCTGGTCCCAAAAATCACCACAAAGCTCAGGTGTGAGGAAACAAACACTAACATTGCTGAAAATGGCCCAACCATCAGCTTTGAGGACACCATCACTTATAAGAACTTAATCCCACATGCCAACTACAAGGTGGAAACTGTGGTAATGGACTTGGGGACAGGCAAGGAGCTGGTGGATGCCAGGGGCAGCAAGGCTTCTGTAAGGGATGCTGACAAAACATTCACCCCAAGTTCTTCAAATGGGGAGCATAAGGTGCATTTCTCCATAGCAGGTGTGAGGACTGATGGAAATAACATTGTAACCAACACCCTTGCAGGGAAAACCATTGTGGTGTACCAGTACCTCTATATTGAGAAAAACAGCAATGGCTCAGGGAACTGGGTATTGATTGCAGACCATGCTGACATAAATGACAAAGACCAGAGTGCTTCAATCAAAGGCAGTGGGCCACTCTACCTCTACTTATATAAAAGGAATGCAGGTGGCAATACCTATGACAATGCAGATCTCTCCAATGCAAGGTTTGAGGTTGCCTTTTATAAAGATCAGAAATTTGGCAGTGCATTGGAGGCTACCAAAAAAGGGAGCCTCACTGCAACATTCACCTTCAGGACAGGATTGGCAAATGATGCAGGCCTTGGCTCAGCCCCATACAGGGAGGCAGCAGGCAGGACTGATATCAATGCAAAGTATGGGATTGATTGCTACCCTAAGGTGGATGAGTCTGGGAACTTCCTTTATGAAGAGGATGGGGATGGGAACAGGCTCTTCCAGAATGACTTCCTGACCTCTGACAAGGCAGAGTACACCAGGTACTTTGGGCAGGCAGGGACTTATGTTGTCAGGGAAGTGGAGCCACCTGTTGGTTTCTCCCTTTCTGGCACAATGGAAGGGTATGGCTCTGGGAAAGCACCAACCACCAAGCTCTCAGAAGGCCTGGCACTGTATATTGCTGAAATGGTGAACAGTGAAGGCAAGATTATCCACCAGTACAGTGTGGATGGGAAAATAATGAATGAACCTATCATCAATACAGACAATGACTGGATACCAAAGAATGAGAAAGGTGCTGCCATCATTATTGATGACAACCCAGAATACCCTGAGATTTCCACAAGCGCCATATGTCTTGACACCAACCAGCAGTATGCTGACTCCCAATCCAGGGCAGTTTCCATCCTGGACAAAATAAAGGTAAAGACACTGCCAAAGGTGGATGCAACCTACACAATAACCACAAAGATTTATGATTTGAATGACAAAAAATTCCTTAGGGTGAATTGGAAAAACAAAAGTGAATACTCAGACCCTGATACAACCAGTGAGCAATATAAGACAGAATTCAGTACTGCAAATAAGGGCATCAATGCTGGGGACACTGTGAGGTTTGAGGTGGGTGCAATTGTGGATGGCACAGCCTTGAAGGGGCATACAATAGTGTTCATTAACTACCACAAAGTAACAGAAAGGGCTGATGGTTCAGGCAGGGTTATCTGGGGTGCAGATGCAGAAGGGAATGTGCTGAATGGTGGGCTTGGTGTGGCAACAAGCATGGATGACAAGCTTGAGATGCTGACTTTCCCTGACCAGAGGACAGACATCATCAGCACACAGAATGAGAGGAAAGGCTTGAATGGGGAAGGCATCATCTATGCAGGCATGTATAAGGATGACACCTTGCAGGAAGGGCATGGCACAAGGTTCCAGGTGCTGAATGACACCATTTACTATAAGAACTATGAGCCAGGGAGGGAATATACTGTCAAAGCATGGCTGATGGATGTGAAAACCCAGGCTCCTGCCCTGGATGCAAACAACAATGAAATTTTCAACATGCAGGCTACACAGAAACAGATTGCAAGTGAAACTGGGGAAGGCACATGGGACATTTCCTTTGAGTTTGATGCCACAGGGTGTGGGGACAGGAAGTATGTGTCCTATGTGGAGATTTCCCTTGGCAGTGAGCTTGTGGCAGACTACAAGGACCTTGGGGATGAGTCAGAGTCCTTCCTGATCCCAAAAATCACCACAAAGCTGAAAGACAATGAGACTGGCCTGGATGTTTCCTATGCAGGGGAAACTGTCAGCCTCACTGACACTATCTCCTACTCCAGAATGATGGTGGGTGCAGACTATAAGGTAAAGACAAAAGTGATTGATGTGGAGACTAAGAAGGAGCTGGTGGATGTCCATGGGGAAACTGTGGAAGTCCCAGAGCAGGTATTCACAGCAGCATCTGAATCTGGCACATGGGACATCCCAATCAGCTTTGCAGCGCTGGTGAAAAACCCAGATGGCACAATTAAAAACACCCTTGCAGGGAAAACCATTGTGGTCTATGAGTATGTTTACATTGAAAAGAACAGCAATGGCTCAGGCCAGTGGGTGCTGATTGCAGACCATGAGGATTTTGAGGATGAAAACCAGAGGGCATACCTTCCATACATAGACACCCTTGCACTGGATGAAAAAACCAGGAACCACATCTCAAATGCTGAAAAGGGACTGAAAATCCATGACACTGTGAACTATAAGAAGCTGAACCCAAAATACAAGTACAGGCTGGTGTCTGAGCTGAGGGACAAGTCCACTGGTAAGATTGTTGTGGATGACTCTGGCACAGAGCAGGTGATTACAACCCCAGTCACCATAGATGCTGTGGATGGGACAATCAAGCCCACAAAGCAGGGAGGGGTAATTTTTGACCTCAATGCAGAGTCCTTTGCAGGAAGGACACTGGTAGTGTTTGAAAGGCTGTACCTGCTCAATGGGGAAAGCTCCTTCCTTGTGGCAGACCATGAGGACATACTGGATGAGGATCAGACTGACTATATCCCAAAAGTATGGACAAGGGCCATGGTGGAGGATATATTTGCAACTGCAAGCCCAGACAGGGCAAGGATTATTGACACATTTTCCTATGACAACCTCATCCCTGGGCTTACCTACAAGCTGAAAGGGAAAGTGGTGGACAAAAACAGCACCATCCATGCAGGCACAGACATCCTTGCAGGAGGGGCATCTAAGAATGAGCTTGTGTTCCAGCCAGAGTCATCTTCTGGCTCAGTCAGGCTGTCTTTTGATGTAAACAAGCAGAACAATGGGGTGTTTGTGGTATTTGAGGAGCTGTACCTTGTCACCAGTTATGATGGTGCAGACCATGAAATCCTTGTGGCAAAGCACACTGACATTGGGGACTTGAACCAGACAGTCTACATAAACCCAACACTTGAGACTTCCCTGCTGGATGCAGGCACAAAGACAAAAGTGCTGGATGCAAAGGAAGATGCATTGCTCACTGACACCATCACCTACAAGGGCTTTGACCCAAGGCTTTCCTATGTCATCAGGGGGCAGCTCATTGACATGGAGACTGGCAGTGTGCTTACAGACTCAAAGGATGTAAGGGTGGAGGCAGAAATGGATGCCATCCCAGACTCCACAGGATCAGGCCAGTGGGTGATGGAGTATAAGTTTGATGCCTCAAAGCTTGCAGGCAAAATCATAGTGGCATATGAAGAAATCTATGAGAAAACAGGGGCAGGCACAAGGCTTGTGGCAGCCCACAGGGACTTCTGGGACAAGGAGCAGAGGGTTATCATCCCTGTCATTGACACAGTTGCACTGAACCCAAAAACCAATGGGCACATTGCTGATTCTCCAGGCAGAGTGGCATCCTGGAGGCTACAGTGAAGCTGATGGAGGTTGCAAAGACAGTTGCCAGCCAGCAGAACCTTGATTCAGACCTGATGGTTGCTGCATCCATCCTTTATTACAATGGTGTCATTGGCACTATAGATGAGGGTTATAACTATACTGTAGCTGACTTAATGTATGGCCCATCCATCTGCTCCTATACAAAGGTGCAGAAGAAGGCAATGGAGCTTATGCAGAATGAGGAGGCAAGGCAGGACATTTCTGGTGAGGATGTGATGCTGCTTGCCCATACCATAGCTGTCAAGGGTGATGAGGTAGAGCCAGTCATTCCTGAAGCAACTGCTTTAAGGCTCTTGCACAGTGTGCTGGTTGAAACAGATGAAATGAATGAAATGCTGAAAAAAGGAGATACCCAGATAGTGACAGATGTGAACAACATCCACAAGAGGTCATATTTTTCTCCTGTGCTGAAAGGGGAAAATAATGTGTGTTGCCTTAGCCACTATGTTATCAAGGGGGACATATTCATCCACCCAGTACCTGCTGTCATTTGAATTGTTCCTGTTGTCCCCAAGGAAAAAGTAGTGCCCTGAAGGTACAATGTAGCTGCCATCCCCATCCCCATCCTGTGGCTCCTTTATGAAGGAGTTGTCTAATTTTACATCATCAGCATAAACTTCACCATCAAACACCTCAATGGTTTCCCCAGGCAGGCCAATGACCCTTTTAATGTAAATTTCCTCTGGATTGTCTGGTGGGACAAAAATAAATATGTCATACCTTTTTATGTCTTCCTCCCCAGTCTCTAGTCTGGATGCAATGACAAAATCACCTTCCCTGAGGGTGTTTTCCATGCTTTCAGAGGGGATGTAGTTTAACATCCATACTGTATGGAAAAGGAATGAAATGACAGCACAGAACATGGCATAGAATAACAAAAATATGCAACACTTTTTCTGGAATTTATCCATGGCTTTCTTCTTCTTTCTTCCATTCTTTATAGGAATCTTTCTTTCCCAACCATAAGTATACCATTTTGTTGAATGCTGTCAACTGAGAGCATTAAATATATCTTCCCTTTCTTTTTTTATTCCTTAGCCCTCCCTTTCCCCTGTCCCAAAGAAGAACCCCCATTAGTTTTTTGCAGGGAAGCTGGAAATTTTTTTATGATAGAATCCCCATAGGGCAAGTGCCTGAAGAAAGGATGATGGGAATGAAGAAGAAAAATTATAAGGGCAGCAGGTGTGAGAAGAGGACAATGAGCAAATGTTCAGATGGGGTAGTAAAGACTTTTAATGATGTAGAATCCAGATATGCAGATAAGTTGCAGGAGAATCCTGATGTGAAAGGGTTCAGATGCCAGGTTCTGCTGGAGGGGCTGGAACTGGGGGAATACTGCTCAGATTTTGTTGCCACAAAGGTGGATGGGGAGCTGATGGTAAGGGAGTGTGTGTTTAGGAAGCATCTGGCTAAGCCCTTGACTGCCAAGCTGCTGGATGCATCCAGGGAATATTGGGGCAAGAGGGGAGTTTTGGACTGGGGGATTGTTGTGGAGAAGAAGGATGATGACAATGTATGATTTAAAGAGAGTTTTTTTAGAATGCATAGGGGAAATGAGGAAAGCAGGCATCCCAGTTCAGAATGGGAAAGTTTTTGAAATTAAAGAAGGGAATATAGAAGGGTTTCTTGGGTTATACAATGATTATGGCTGTTATAATTTCTCAATTATTATCAGGGAAGATTTGCTGCAAGACACCTGCCCTTTAAAGGAGCTGAAAGAAGTGATAATTCAGGGGGTGTTCCATACCTGCCCTAGATGTCTGAGTCATGGGGAGAAGTGGAGGAAGTATGCCCAGATGATGAATGAGACTTATGGGTACTCCTTTTTGGAAGGGAAAGATGATGAATCTATTTTTCATAGAGAGAAGCCAGTCCCACAAAGGTATGTGTGCAGAAATTGTGGGGACATGTTTGATTCAAAGGAAAATCATCATTGTAGGTGTGTGTTCTGTAATAAGTGGATGTATAAAGTGTATTAATCTGGGAGGACTGGTGTGGAGAAAAACCAACTGATAAAGTGGGATGGGATTATATACAGGATTTTGGCAGTGGAAGAAGAGAATGTTCTGCTTATAGATTGTATTAAGAAAACTATGCCAAAGTGGTATGGGTTGGATGAAATTTCAGAGTATGAGGTATGCCCTGAAGGGGAACTGGGGAAAGAAACAGGGAGGGAAGAGGAAAGGGATTTAAAACCAAGGGAAAAAAGCATGGCACATCAAAGGTTCACTGTTGTTGCTGGGATATTGCCATTTCTGGATGATGACAAGATGAGGGCAACTGTTATAAGGAAAGTTGCAGGGATGCATGGGATTTCAGTGCAGACAGTGAGGAAATACCTGTGCCAGTACCTGGTGTACCAGAGCATATCAGCCCTTGTGCCAAAAGGGAGGGCTGTCCCAGAAAGGGGGCTGACAGAGGATGAAAAGAATTTCAGGTGGGCTTTGAACAAGTTCTATTTTACAAGGCATAAGAACAGCCTGAAGACTGCATACACCTACATGCTCAAAGAAAAATATTGTGATGGGGAGGGGAAGCTGACTCCTGAATACCCAACATACAACCAGTTCAGGTATTTTTACAGCAAGTATAAAACCATGCAGAATGCATTGATTTCAAGGAATGGGATCAAGGACTATCAAAGAAATCACAGGCCTTTATTGGGTGATGGTGTACAGGAATTTTCCCCAAATGTAGGAACAGGGATGGTGGATGCGACCATCTGTGACATCTATCTGGTGGATGGTGCAGGGAACCTGGTTGGGAGGCCTGTGCTGACAATCCTCACAGATTCTTTTTCCAATGGGTTTGTCATGGGATACTCACTCACATGGGAAGGGGGGACATACTCACTGAGGGATTTAATGCTCAATGTCATTGCAGACAAGGTGGAGTGGTGCAGGAGGTTTGGGATTTTCATCAAAAGGGAGCAGTGGGACTCAAGCCAGATGCCATCAGTCATTGTGTCTGACATGGGCAGTGAGTATAAGTCAGAGACTTTTTCACAGATTACAGAGCTGGGGGTGACATTGATTAATTTGCCAGCCCTAAGGCCAGAACTGAAATCCATAGTGGAAAGGAGCTTCCAATTACTCCAGAGGACAGCAAAGCCCTACCTGATGGATCATGGGTATGTGGACAGGGATGCAGGGAAGAGGCTTGCCCCTGATTACAGAAAGGGAGCCAAACTCACCATAGAGGATTATGAGAAAGTCATCATTCATTCTATCCTTTATCATAATTCACAGAGGATTCTGGAGGACTACCCATATACAGAAACAATGCTGGAGGCACAGGTGCAGCCATACCCAAACAGTATTTTTGAATGGGGTAGGAAACAGCAGGGATGCAACCTGATTGATGTTACACCAAGGGAGCTGATATTGACACTGCTGCCAAGAATTAAAGGGAGATTTACAAGAAGAGGATTACTTGTAATGGGGCTGAGATATGATTCCAAGGAAAAGGATTTCACAGAGGACTATTTGACAGGCAGGGATGCAGTGGCAGCATATAACCCAGAGTCTTCTGATGTAATTTACCTCATTGAACATGGGGATTTCATTAAATTCCAGCTCATTGAGTCAAGGTTCTCTGGGAAGGGATTTGCAGAGGTAAAACAGATGCAGGATGCCCAGAAATCCATAGTGGACAAAGCAATCCACCAGAACCTGCAAGGCAGGGTAGATTTGGCATCCCATATAGAGAAGATTGTGAATGCTAAAGAGGAAAGTGAGGATATCAATTTGAAAAATGTGAGGAAGACAAGGAAAAGGGAAGTGAAGGCCAGGCACAGGGATTTCATGGAGGAGGTGTAGTGGATGGAAGATTTCATTGGCAAGATGCCAAAAATGATGATGGGGAAGGAGCTGGAAGATGCAATGCTGTCCCTGCCAGCCTATGACCCAGAAATATGTAAGGCTGATGCTGGGGCAAGGCTTGTGGCATTAAATGATGTGGCAGACATTTATCTGCCATCACAAATGAGCTATGAGATATACAGCAAGATTTACCTGTCAATGCTGCATTCCTTGAAGAAAAAGCAGACCAGGGATGCAGTGGTGCAGGGGAACCAGAACCACAGGAGGTTGCAGGGGCTAAGCTACCATTCTGTGCTTGGAGGTTCAGACAGCTTCTCTATTATAGGGCCAAGTGGAATAGGGAAATCCACTGCACTGGCAAAGAGTATAGCACTTGCAGGTGGGGAGGAAATCATCATCACCAAAGAGCCATATGCAAAGATTATCCCTTGTGTGAATGTCCAATGTCCCCATGACTGCTCAGTGAAAGGGCTGCTGCTTGCCATATTATCCCAAGTAGATATAGCTATAGGAACCAGTTACCAGCAGATGGCTGTCAAGAACAGGGCATCCATTGACAGCTTAATAGGGACAGTTTCCCAGGTGGCACTTAACAATATACTGCTGGTTGTGATTGATGAATGCCAGAACATATGCAGGAACAAAGGTGGGGTAAACTTAGTGTCTGCCATGACACAGCTTATTAATTCCAGTGGGGTTGCCATCTGCATGGTAGGGCTGCCAGAGACAGAGCTGTTCTTCAGCAATGAAATGCAGCTTGCAAGGAGAAGTGTTGGCTTGACATACCATGCCCTGCCCTGCAATGAGTATTTCATGGAATTCTGTGGAACCTTGTTTTCTTACCAGTATGTGTCCAAACCATCCAGAATCACACCTGGATTGGTGGAGCTACTCTATGAATGCAGTGGAGGCATACTTGCCCTTGTGGTGTCTATCATCATGGAAGCCCAGCAGATAGCAATTCTGACTGGGAAGGAGAAGCTGGACAGGGAAACAATCCTGCTGGCATATGAGGAGAGGCTTAAAAATGTGCAGGATTTTGTGAAGATGGATGTGAAGAAGGGGAAGCAGGCAGCCCCTGCTGCAAAGAAAGGCAGGATTGTAAAACCAAAGGAAATAACCCCAAAAGAACCAGATGCAAGGGTTCTGGTTTCAGATATCCTGGGTAGTCCAGATGCCAAAGGGATGGATGCAGTGGGGCTGCTGGCTGGCAAGGGGATTTTAATAGAAGAGGTGGCAGTGTGATTGGGTTCATGCCAGAAATCTACCCAGATGAGCTGGTGTACAGTTGGTTTTGCAGGTGTTTTGTCCACTCAGGCTATCCAACAAGCAAGGCATTCTTGGGGGAACTTTTATTTAACAGGCACTGCAACCCAAGTAAAGAATTTGTTGGGCATCTGAACCCAGAAATGGAACAGGAAATCAGGCAAATATATCCAATGGAGGAGCTGGTCCTGGAGCATACCATGTTCCCACAGTATGCAAGGTTCATAGGGCCAGAAAACAAGAAAAATGCCCTGCACAGGCTTACAAATGATTTCTGTGATGCCCACCATTTGTTTTCCATCCTGCCAAGGGATGAAGGAGATCAGTATTTAAAATACTGCCCTTTGTGCATAGTGGAAGACAGGGAAATTTATGGTGAGGCATATTGGCATAGAACCCACCAAATCAGGAATATGCCTGTGTGTACAAAGCATAAGTGCAGGCTTGAAAATTCAGGTGTGCCAGCAAAGAGCAGCCAGTCATTTATTCTGGAGCCTGCTGAAATGGCTCTGGAAGAAAGGCAGGCAAGGAATGATGTAATCCCACTGGAATGGGAGTTTGCATCTTATATGGAAGAAATTTTCCAGGAGCCTGTAGATTTTGAGGGGAGTGTGCCAGCCAGTGCCATCCTGTATGCAGGGATGGAGGGTACAAAGTACCTGAAATCCACTGGGAAGGTCAGGAATACACAATTACTTGCAGATGGCATGCAGGGGTATTTCAAAGAAATCCATATCAAGGATATAGCCAGTATATATCAGATTCAAAGAACCCTATCAGGGCAAAGGACTGATTTCTCCATAGTGACACAAATAGCATTCTTTCTGGGAATCCCAGCCCATGGACTGCTGCATCCAAGGTTATCAAAGGAGCAGATACAGAAGAGCCAGGATGCCAGATGCCCAAAGGGAGACATCCCTGAGGATTGGAACCAATATGATGAAGAAATGCTTCCCATATTTCAGCAGACAGCCAAAGGAATATATCAAGGGAAGCTAAATGGCATGGGCAGGCCAGGGAGGGTGACAGAGAGGCTGTTATGCAGGGCTGTGGGGATTTCCCCACACAGGCTGGGGAACATGCCAAAGTGCAGGGGAGCCCTGGAAAAATATGAAGAAAGCTATGAGGAAAACTGGGCAAGGAGGCTGGCATGGGCATATGGGAAACTGAAGGTGGAGAAGGAAGGCAAGGTGTACTGGAGTGACCTGAGGAGGGTTTCAGGGGTGAAGAGGGAGAGGGCAGGGAAGGCCCTGCCATACCTCAAGGGACATGCAGGCAGGGGCATGGGGGAAGAGATCACAGCCTTAGTCCTGGAAGGGAAGCAGCCTGGGTGATGGGCATTCCAAGTGCCACTTCCCAGGCAAGGTTCAGTGTGGGGTGGCTGTTTTCTGCAAAAAAGCCTGTGGGGATAAAGATGGTATCATGGAATTATGAAAGAACCCCCATCCAGCCATGCCCCTGAGGGCACTGGGAAAGGGAGGGGGAGCTATTTTCTCTAAAAACCAAGGGAAAATAGTGTTGATATAATAACCATATGCCAAGACAGAGGCAGCAGTGGCTGTATGGGAGGAGGTGGAACATGGGATTTAGTGAAGCTGCCATTAATATTGAGAAGTATTTTAAGGAGCATCTGCCATCTTATGAGGTGGTGGAGGCAAGGAGGAAATCAGGGCATGTGGAAGATGCACACCTTTTCATGGTGGCAGCCAGGAAGGACTCTGGGGAATATGCTGTATGGACTTGCTGGAATGAAAAGCTCCAGACTTTGAACCATGGGCATTATGACATTGGGGACTTGGAAACCTGCCACAAAATCATGGATGATCCCTACCATGGGAAAAGGTGAAATAGCCCTGCACTTGAAACTGGGGGATGGTTTTCCCTCTGGCTCAGAAGTGGCTGGGGGCATCCTCCCAGAGAGTGGTGGGAATGCAGCCCTGATGTGGGAAATGCATGGTAGTAGTTGTTGTTGAGTATGAACCTAAGAAGGGAGAATTATGTAGATGGGAGACAGTAATTTTATTACAAGCAGTGAATTAGCTGAAATGAGAAAGAGGGAGTCACCAATAAATGCAGGGGACAGCATGTTTGTCTATGACAGGCTGGAGGAACAGGGAATCCTCCAGATACATGAATACATAGGTGGATGTTTGTATTTGGGACCCAATATTTTGGAGGAGGTCCCACTTGTGGCAGGGGTTTCCATAAAGAGGTCAGGCAAGTCCCTGAAGATTGACAAAGCCTTCCATGAGCATGGGCATGGTGAGTTGGTTCCATTATTGATAGGGAAGGTTGAACATTTTGCAGAATTTTATGGATATGGCATGGAACCACTGAATTTATGTGGGGAAAGGAACCACAACATCATGAATGACAGCCTTATATAGAAGTAACAGTTTCAAAAACTGCCAGGATATCAGTCCAGGCAGTTTTTTTATGCATCCAGGCAGGGCATGCCTGCTATGTGCATCCAGACAGCATAATGCTGGGCCTTGGATTAATCCCAATGGATGGAGGTGCTGTTGTGGTTACTTGCAGGTGGCATGCTGCATGGCAAATCTGCTGGGTAATTCCCAATAACCAAAAGCACTGTTACTCCTGTTATGAATGTGCCACCCAAAATTCCCTATACACCAAGAACCTCCAAACCTGCACAGGCTGGACAAGTTTTTTACTTTGGGGTTCCCTACACAACCTGGAGCAGCCAGAAAGTTCCAGGGGATGCCACAACCTAAATCCATACAGACATAGGCATTATGCACCAGAGGGTTACTCCTGTTATACATTAGACAAACCACAAGGGATAAATGTACTGTTATTCCTGTTATTCCTGTTATACTGTTATGGCTGTGTCTACAAAAAGCCCCATCCACCAGGAACCTTCAAACTTACACAGCCTGACAAAGTTTTTTACTTTGGAGTCCCACACAGCCTGGAGCGGCCAGAAGATTCCAGGGGATGCCACAACCTCAATGGGCAGGATTCACCAGGGGCTGGCAGGCTGCTGTATGGCAAATTTACTGGGATCACCTACAAGGGATAAATGTACTGTTACTACTGTTATGCTGTTATGGCTATACACCCCCATGCACCAGGAACTTACAAACCTACACAGCCTGACAAAGTTTTTTACTTTGGGGTTCCCCACAACTTGCAGAAGCCAGAAAGTTACAGGCCATGCCACAGCCTAAATCCATACAGACATAGGGCATTATGCACCAGAAGTTTACTCCTGTTATATATTGGACAAACCACAAGAGATAAATGTACTGTTATTCCTGTTATACTGTTATGGCTATACAGCCCCAAACCTCCATGCACCAGAAATTTTCAAACCTACACAGCCTGACAAAGTTTTTTACTTTGGAGTTCCTCACAACTTGCAGAAGCCAGAATGTTCCCTGGGAAGCCACAACCTAAACCCAAACAGGGAATGCCTGGTTTGGGTGTTTCAACATGTTGAAGGTTATCAAATGCTGTCTATGTTGGGGATGGCATAACATCAATAACACCAATAACATAAACTTTCCCCCTATGCCAATGTGTGTAGGGATGCACATGGATTTTCTATCACCAAAAACCTACAGGCTTGCACAGACTGGAAAGGTTTTTACTTTGCAGTTGGGGAGCCTGCTCCCCCTCACAGACTGGAACAGTTAAGACTGCATAGGTGTGCTGTGTTTTACCTATAAGCAATGTACAGCCTGTGCAACATGCATGTCCAGGCACATCCTTATTAATGGGGAATCCACAATAACTGTATTTGGTGTAATTTCTGGAATAACAGCAATAACACCAATAACACTAAGTTTATCTGCCTGCCCAGGATATCAGTATACACATGTTTTGTGCATGGATACAAGTCCAGCATGCCCAGGCATGCCAGCAGCATGTAGGGACAAACCTACAGCTTTGGATGCCCTGTAACACAAATAACACCAATAACATATGTTTTGCTCCCATGCCCTGGGCAGCAGGCATCCAGGATATGATGCCCAAGGCATGCACCTGCCTGCCATGTTTTAGGGTGCTGCACATACTATGGGTGGCAGCCTGTATTAACCATGGCAAGGGTGTCAGGTTGGCTTTATGGCATAAAGCAGGGCATTGGTGTCCCCACAGCCTTGGAGGTTTTTGTCTTGCAGCAAGGTCATGCCCATAGCTTGGAACAGGCAGGGCAGTCCATGATTGAAACTACCTATAGCCTGTGTAACACATCCCCAGCATGAGAAAGCTGACAGGTGAGCCAAGGACATTCAGTTTTCCACAACCCAAAAGGTTTTTTACTTTGCAGGCTGAACACAACATGGAACAGCCAATGCAGTGTGTGGTTGCCACAGCTTATAGCCTGTGTGACACATCCCCAGCAGGGCATTGGTGTCCCCACAGCCTTGGAGGTTTTTGTCTTGCAGCAAGGTCATGTCCATAGCCTGGAACAGCCAGGGCAGTCCATGATTGAAACTACCTATAGCCTGTGACACATCCCCAGCATGAGAAAGCTGACAGGTGAGCCAAGGACATCCAGCCTTCCACAGCCAGAAAGGTTTTTTGCTTTGCAGGCTACACACAGTTTGGAACAGCCAATGCAGTGTGGGGTTGCCACAGCCTATAGCCTGTGACACATCCCCAGCATGAGAAAGCTGACAGGTGAGCCAGGGACATCCAGCCTTCCACAGCCAGAAAGGTTTTTTACTTTGCAGTAATGGGGAGCTTTGCTCCCCTCCACACATCCTAAGGCAGGGAAGTCCATGGGCTGGCACAGCATCCAGCCCTGGAAGATGCCCCCTTGGCATGGGAAAGGCTGAATGCTTTGCCAACCCATGGAAGTTTTTTATCTTATTCCCCCAGCTTCCTTTTATCCTTTTATGGAAAAAGAAAAGGAAATGGAGGGGAAAAAGCTATACATTGGCTACTTATTAATTAGATATAGAGACATTTCCAGTGTGGGCAGGCTCAAATGCCCAATTTACAAGGGTTCCAGGGGTTTTGACAGTGGACATATATGGCTTATAGGTTAGCCATATATGTCTGCAAACCAGACAGGTTATGTAAATTCCATCCATAATATAGGGCATTTCAATGCCCCATGGCATGGGGAAACCTATATGTTATTTAGGATCCTACAGCCCCCACAGCCAGAAAGGTTTTTTACTTTGCAGGCTACACACAACATGGAACAGCCAATGCAGTGTGGGGTTGCCACAGCCTATAGCCTGTGACACATCCCCAGCATGAGAAAGCTGACAGGTGAGCCAGGGACATCCAGCCTTCCACAGCCAGAAAGGTTTTTTACTTTGCAGGCTACACACAGCTTGGAACAGCCAAGAGAGCCCAGGGTGGGATTAACCCATAGCCTGTGAAACATCCAATTCCCTGGCTTGAGGGGGCCTATATGTTATCCAGAACCCTATACCCCCCACAACCTGAAAGGCCTTTTACTTTGTGATATGGGGAGCAAAGCTCCCCCACACATCCTAAGGCAGGGAAGTTTTTTATCTTATTCCCCCCAGCTTCCTTTTATCCTTTTATGGAAAAAGAAAAGGAAATGGAGGGGAAAAAGCTACACATTGGCTACTCATTAATTAGATATAGAGACATTTCCAGTGTGGGAAGGCTCAAATGCCCAATTTACAAGGGTTCCAGGGGTTTTGATAGTGGACATATATGGCTTATAGGTTAGCCAGATATGTCTGCCAACCAGACAGGCAGAAAAATTCTGTATATTGTAAGCTGGTTTCAAAAAATGTATTGACTTCCCTGGAAAAATATGCCATAATAGGGAAACCTTGCAGAGGCAGGGCAATTCAATAATGCACTATCTAAGGGATATGCTGATGACCAGACATATCACCATCCTTAGCCTAGCATTATTTACTTCTAATAATTTAACAGGACAACCAAATGGGCCATCTATCATGTGTTTTTTGGCTGTCCTTTTATTGGAAAAATAAGGGCTGGGCAGGCTGGTTTTCTGGTTTTATGGCATATTTTTTTTCTATGTTTCCAGGGATTTCCCACAGCCATGGCAATAAAAGGCTCCTTTTTCCAATTTCAGTGACTATGGTACAGACAGGGCAGGCAAGGCAGCAGATAAGCCAGCCATGCATGTCTGGAAAGAATTGGCAGTTAGTTGTAAATTTGGAAAGGAAGGGTTGAGGATATGGGCAAGGATGATAAGAAGGGTATGGAAGGGGCAGCAGGGACAAGGGACATAGTGAAAGAGACAAAGGGGATGATGTTCCAGGAGGCCATGTCCAAGTTCATGGATGAAGGGAAGGCAAAAGGCAGGAAAATACAGAATATATTTGAGGAAATCGACAAGCTGGGGATGACAGAGGATGAGTGCTGGAAGGAAGCCATGGAGACAGGGCTGGGAAAAGACCTCCAAGGAAAGAGGGATAAGAGGGCCCAGGAGGACAGGCAGGTTTTAAAGAACCTGATGGAGTCTGGCAAGGAGCCAAAACAAAAACTACAGGAATGGATGAGGTACTTAAGCGGCCAGGCAGCAATGGAGGGGATGAAGGAAGTTTTACAGAAAAAGAAAAACAGCACATATAGGAACTGGGGGCAGTGGAATTACAACAGGACAAAGGACTTTGAGAAGGTTGCAGCAAAGAATGGGCTGGCTGCTGCAATATTCATGTACATGGCAAGGAAGTCAGACAAATATAACAAGCTCACCTGCCCATACAAGGTGTTCGAGGAGGAGTTTGGGGTGTCTGGCAGGTCAGTTGGGAGGGCAATCAGGTTATTGGAGGAGAACAGCCTGGTCACCATATACAAGAGTGGGCCATCCAATGTTTATGTCCTTGATGACAAAGTGACATGGAAATCAGAAGGGTGGAGGCATGACTATTGTGAATTTGACTCCAGGGTAGTCAAGGCAAGGAGTGAGCAGAGGGAGGAGAGGAGGAAGAAATGGGAAGGGAAGAACCCTGGGAAGGCTCCAGAGGAGGGGCCTGGAGTGGGGGATGGTGGGCATCCAGAAGGATAGGCATGCAAAGGCAGCACAGGGGGATGGTGCATATGTGTGGACTACAGCCAGGGTTCCCTGGCTGGGAGGCCCACCAAAAAGAAAATTGTGTAATAAGTTATACACAATTCAGAAAACCCACATAAGGAATAAAAATAATGTCTGGGCCAGGAAAGCTTTCCTGGCATGGAAGGCCATCAGGAACTTTATAGGGAAGAAAAAACAGAGGGCTTTATTAATCAGGGCTGGCTGCAATGGGAAGAAACAGGAAGAATCATTGCCCCCATTGAAAACCACTGATATTTTAAAGGAATATCAGAAATGCAGGCCTCCATGTGCCAGTGGGCAGGCCAGGCATAAGCCTGCTGCAAGGTTTCCAGCCAATGTGGGAACCAGACAGAAGGGAAGCCATGCTTTGTGGATATGCCTGGGGATTGTGTCCAGCCCAATGGGGCATGGAAAATTCCACTGTATACTAAGCATCAGTTAAATATGATGCACAGGCAGGAAACCACTCTGGTTCCAAGTAAATGTGGTGTATAAGCAGGCAATTATCTTGAGGCTTTTTGTCATGTAAAGGTGGTGCATAAAACAAGTGTTTGCCATGATTTTATTGTCATGTAAAGGTGATGCATGAAGGAATAAAAAACTCTAATTTTTTACCATCATGTAAAGGTGATACATAAAATGCCTGCCCTGTGGAGTTTCCTTTCCAAGTAAAGGTGATGTAAAAAATGGTTGCCATATGGAATTTTATCATCAGCTAAATGTGATGCAGAATTTCAGGGGTTATTCTTAACCCAGGCATCAGCTAAAGATGATGTAAAGTGTAAAGCATTGTGTGTTTCTGCCATCAGCTAAATGTGATGCATATATATAAGTAAATTCAGTTTCCAGATTAGCCTGCTGCATCCAGTCCCTTATTGATCTCTGCAAAAATATCCCACAGTTTCAATCTGCTATCATATACCTGTAAATAAAAACAGGTTCAACATAAGAAGGAGGAATGCAATTTGGAAAGAAATTTAGAGAACTATTTAACAGCACAGGAAAAGAAAAAGGTGGATGAGATCATATCCAGGGCAATGAAGAGAAGGGAGGAGAATGGATGGAAAGAAGAACAGCAGCCATTTCAGCAGCCATTTGAGTTTGTAGTCATTAATTGCCAATGCCAGGAAGCACAGGAGGAACAGGAGGTACAGGATGAAAAAGATAATATTAATCAAATGCTTGGAAGGATGTGTAAATGCATCAGGGCCTGTGGGCGCTGCCCCAGAGAGGATGAGGCCCTGCCCTTTTAGGGATATGCAGGATGAGTATGACCCAGAGGAGGAGGAGAGGGAGATAGAGCTTAAGATTTCTTACCAGAAAGGCAAGATAGATTCCCTCATCCAGTTACTGAAGGATGGGGCCATCACACTGGATGGGGTCCACCCCTATGCAGAAAGGGAAATGGAGGAGCTGGATGAATTGTACAAATACAAAGAAAATTTGATGTTTGGGTTGGAAGAAATTTAGGGAGGAGGTGATGGCTGGAAAAGAATGGGATGTTTCCCAGGGGTGCATAGCACTTCTGGGGAGCAGGTACATAGTGTTGGTGTTCCACATTTCCTTCCAGCAATGCAAAATCCCATATTTATAGTAGGAATTCAAAATAAGGAAGGGGTTTGCTTATGGAAGAGAAAGGCATTAGGGTTTGCCAGATGCTGGAGGAAATGCTGGAAAACCAGGAAATATCCCAGGAAGATGAAGGGAAAATAAGAAAATTATTTGAAGAGAGGGAGAATAGGAGGGCTGAGGTAAGGATTGCCTATGACTTACTGGATCTGCTCCAGAAAGAAGTCAGGGGTAAGGCTCTCCCAGACAGGGCTTTGGGGAACCAGTATGGTACAGGCATGTGTAATGGTTTTGGAATTTCTTTGTATCAGGCAAGGCTCCAGGCTGGGATTACCCAGCAGCAGTTGGCTGACCTGACTGGGATAAACCAGGCTGACATCAGCAGGTTTGAGAGGGGGATATCCAACCCATCCCTGGCAACCATCCAAAGGCTGGCTGATGGGCTGGGCATGGGCCTGAGCATTGATTTTATATAAGGGATGGTAAGGCACTGCTTAAAAGGCAGTGCCTTGTATTATGGGCAGGGCTTCATGGGGCAATGCCATGCTCAGCTTCATACCTGTGGGCCAGCTTATAAAATGAATTGGTCTTCAGCCCCAGGGACTTCATGGCAGAGGTTGCAGTGATCTCCTTGTCCTTCCATTTCCTATAGTAAAACTCAAAATACTCTGGGAACTGGATGGGTGGCCTTCCAATGCACCTGCCAGTTTTCTTACTGATTTTCTTCCCAGATTCCCCATCCACTGGCATAGCAGCAATCCCCTCAGCCTGCCTTGCAAGGATGGTTGCCCTCTCATTTTCTGCTATTGAAGCCAGCACCTCTATTAAAATGTTGTTTATCATATCCAGGACCCATTCCTGCCCTGCTGCAACCTCAGCCATAGTGGAAGGGATGTCAAGGATTTTTACCCTGACCCCAATCCCTGAAAAGTACTGTAGCTCCTTCTTTGCCTCATCCTT
The DNA here is from genome assembly GCA_910575155.1 of Lachnospiraceae bacterium. Taxonomy (GTDB): domain Bacteria; phylum Bacillota; class Clostridia; order Lachnospirales; family Lachnospiraceae; genus Petralouisia. Next base: position 8,317 of record CAJTDX010000033.1, on the reverse strand, counting down.
GTTTCTGGAGAACCTGTCCAAAGACTTAATGTATAAGGTGTCCCCTCTGGCTAATTTCCCAATCCCAACTTTCAATGACTGGTATCCAGCCCTGTTGAAATCCTTGCCACTTGCTTTGTCAGCCACTATCATGTCTTCTGGCACATATTTTCTTAAGGCTATAAGCTGCCTGTCCAGGTTCTGCTCCCTGGAGCTTACCCTTGCATATCCTACTGTTTTTCCCAATCTTTTCCTCCCTTCCTGTTTCTAAATCTTCCCTGTGTTTACAAACATTTGCAAACCCTGCACATGGTATTTTACAAACACTTTTCCCATGGCATTTCAGTTATTTGTAAAAGTATGCTTTTACAAAGAGTATAGCATTGGGATGGGGAGTGGGGATTTAGCAGAAATGGATGACCCCTTGCTGGAAGATAGCTTTGAAATATATTTTTTCAGATAACCCATATTTATTGTGTAATGAAAATGAAGAAAGGGAGGGAAGGCATGGGGTTTGAAATTTAATTGGGGAAAGCATCCATATTTAACATGTACAAGATAAAGAAAGGGAGGGAAACCATAGGGCTTAAAATTTAATTAGGGAAAACATCCATATTTAGTGTGTACAAAATAAAGAAGAGGAGGGAAGACAGAGGCAGCAGTAAATGGGGATACCCTGGAATGTAGGTTCTGGGAAAAGAGAGAGGAGTGGGAAGAAAGGAAAATAATTCTTATAGTTAATGTATGACAACTATTGAGTCCAGTATTTATATTTCCTCTAATGACATAAAGTATTCAGTTCCAACAAAACCTTCTATAGTATTATAAATCAGCCATGGCAGTCCTTGAAGATTGCTGTGGCTGTTTTTTGTGAAATTTCTTTTTTGGAAAAGACCATTTTGTATATGAAAACAATTTTTCAGAAGAGGAGGACATACATAGAATGTGCAGATATGGAGATATTTTTTGGGCAGACCTTGAAGGGGAGGCTGGAAGCAGCATGCAGACAGGTGGAAGGCCTGTGCTGGTTATTTCTAATAATAAAGCCAACCAGCATTCACCAGTAATTACTGTTATCCCTATTACAAGTAAGATGTGCAAGGCAGAGCTTCCAACCCATGTTTTAATTAAGGAATGTGGGCTGAAAAAGCCAAGCATAGTACTGGCAGAGCAGATCACTTCAATCAATAAGGACAGGCTTGAGAGGAAGATGGGGAGCATCCAGCATACTGTCTATGTTGGGCTGGTGAAAAAAGCAATAGGGATTCAACTGTGCTTATAAAAAGGGCACATTTTATAGGAAAAGCCTTGGCAGGGATTCTGTCAGGGCTTTTTCCATGGATTGGCATTGGATGGCACTGAAAATGTATGGTAATTCCATTATGGGCCAGGGGTGGGGCATGATGCTTTCTTTTTCACAAAGGTTGTCTGCTGGTATCCATGGCTTTTCCCTGAATGCAAAAATGGAACCTGCCCATGGCAGATTCCATTTTCTTCTGTGTCATTTTTTACTGGGCCATCAGCCCCTCCAGCCATGCTTTTTCCTGCCTTGGCAGCTCTTCCAGGACAACAACCTGGAAATCAAGCATGTATTGGAAGTGGTAAATTCCCTGCCCCTCTTTCTCAACAGCAATCTCAGAGTCACCCAACTGCTGCATCAGCCCTTTGGGTTTCTTCCCTGAAACCAGGGAGACTGTGGTATTCCCTGGCTTGGCTGTGGCAATGCCATCCCTGCAAAGGCAGGCATAGCCATTCAGTAAGAATACCACATCAATGTTCAGGGATGCATCTGTGAATCCATATGAAATGATATTGTACCCCCTGAAGAAACCACCAATCCTGTTCCTAATTTCTATGTCAATGGGTTTTATGACTGCAACTGTTTTGATGGGTGGCCTCCTGCATCCATGCCCAGTGCCAGTTTCCCCATCCATCCAGCAGCTTGACAAATCTAATCCAATATTTTCTGTAGTGCAGCATGCACACCTTCCATTCCCTTTTCCCATTCTTATACTTCCTTTCTTTCTGTCCTCCAATGGTTTTTTTACATTTACATTATTAAATATGGTAGGGAGGGGATATGGAAATTTTAACTGCCCCATGGGGAACCTCCCTATATTATATAGAAGGAACACCCAAATGGTTTAATGGTCTCTGCAAAAATCTTCCAGGGATGGCTAGTGGTAAGATATGGAAAAAGAAGGGAGGGGAGGCAGTTATTTTGGAGGGAAACAGGAGGGCCTCCAAATGAGTGGATGGTTTCTGCAAAAGCCTTCCAAGGATGGCCAGTGGTAAGATATGGAAAAAGAAAGGGAGAGGAGGCAGTTATTTTGAAGAGGAGAGGATTTATCATTTATGTGGCAGTTTTGGTTATTGTAGTTATTTTATTTAAGTGTGTGTTCATGCTGACTGTTGTCCCAACAGAAAGCATGGCAGGGACCATTGAGCCTGGGAACCATGTCATCTGTTCCAGATATGGGATAGGGGAAGGGGATATTGAAAGGTATGATGTCCTGGTGTTTACACCACCAGACCATCCACAGATGCTCTATATCAAAAGGGTGGTTGGGCTTCCAGGGGAGACAATTGTGGTAAAAAATGGCAAAGTATATGCTGATGGTGTTGAACTGGATAATTCTTTCACCAATGGCCCCCAGAACAGGAGGGGGGATGGGGTTTACAAAGTTCCAGAAGGGCATTATTTTTTCCTTGGGGACAACAGGAACAATTCAAATGACAGCAGGTTCTGGAAACAAAAATATGTGCCTGCTGCAAACCTCAAGGCAAAGGCAAGGCTGATAGCCTTCCCATTCACAAGGATTGGCTGGCTGTGATATTGCATGCAGGGGCAGAAAAATATTTGAAAAGATGGAGAAAAGGGGGAGGAAGGCTTGGACAGACTGATAGATGACTTATTGAAAAAAGGCTTGGGAAACTTTATTGACAGAAGCAGGGATGCCCTTATTTGGGATGATGAAATATATCAGAAATGCAGCAGGGAGGAGGATAAGGCAGAAGAGGAGTTCCTGGGGCTTGGGCTGACAGTGGGGCAGGTAAAAATTATAAACAATTATGTTTCAGATGTCAGGGCTACAAACCATAGATACTCAGACCTGTCTTATTTGGCAGGGGTAAAAGATACTGTGGGGATGTTGGTTTCCCTGGATATGGTTAAAGGTGTGGAGCTGTGAGAGGGGGAGGATATTGGGAAATAACTGATAAAAACAGGGATATGGAAAAATGATGGGAAGGGGAAGGAAAACCCCTTCTTTTTCTTTGCTTTTTCTTCCCTTTCCTTCCTTGTATGGAAGGATGGAAAATGCATGTTCCCCCACTTAGGAAACTGCTGTGCAGCAGTGATGGGGCAGGTTACAGGCATATTATTTTTGGGTTGAAAAAGCCCTGATGGGTGATGCCCACCAGAGCCTGTATCAATGATCTTATGTTCAATATCTCATGTTTGGGACTGCCTGATGCCAGTGCTATTTAATGGCTGTTTTGATGGCATCCTCTTTGGAATTGATAGTCTCAATTTCTGCTAACAGGGCAGCCATGTCCACACATCCAAAAGTTGGGAGGACAGGCTTGCCCTCTGAGCTGTCAATGGTGTAAAGGACATTCCCAATAGCTTTCCTGATGGCAAAATATCCACATTCCTCACAGGTTTCCCTATGGCAGAGATAAGCCTGCCCAATAAAATTATGCTGGAACTCCCCATCCCCAAGTGGCAGCCTGCTTAATGCATAGTAACAGCCTTCACAGTATCCTTCAGGGGAGCTTTCCTGGCAGTCCATGACAGAATAATAAATGTCAGCATCCCCAAGGATTTCCTCCACTTTTCCATAAGTGTCAGAGTGTAGGAGATAGGCTGCCCACCCCATGGCTTTCTCCTTCCCCAATGTGGATTCAGTGCTGTGAAAGTTTGAAAATTCCAGGTGGTGCAGCTTCAGGTATGAGAATATCACATCTGGGGTTTTTCCATACAGGCAGTTTTGCAGGGAGGAAACCATGCCCCTTAATTCTGGCTGTGGGATTTTCCCATGGAAGATGGTGGTGTACAGCTTGCCATCTGCACCAAAATCAAACCTGTACTTCTGTGTTTTCATAAATTGGGTTACTTTGCCTGACATAAAAAATCAGCCTCCTTTTCATTTGATATGCCAAGCATATACCATCCATGCCTTTGGCTTTTCTGGCAAAAATGCATTGGGCAGTGGGAATGGCTGTATCCATAAATGATAGCATATAGTTGAAATTTGTCAACAGACCAACATTACAAAACAAGTGTAATGTTGATAGAATTTCACAATAAGAAGAAAGGTGGAAGGAAAGATGAATGTGGAACTGTACCTCAAAGAAATGGGACAAAGGATCATGGAGAGGAGGAAGAAACTGGGGCTGACCCAGGAGGCTCTGGCTGAACTGAGTGAATTAACCACTCAGTTTGTGTCATATGCTGAATCAGGAAAGAGGGGGATGAGGCCAGAGAACCTGATGAAAGTGGCTGCTGCATTAGGGGTAAGCACAGACTACCTCCTGACAGGGGATATTATTGACAAGGACAAGCTCCTGCTGTCTGAAAAGCTGGATAAGCTGACCCCACAGCAGGTAAGGATTGTGGAAAATGTGGTTGATGAATGCATTGCTCTCTATAACAACAATAAGTAGCCTTTGAAAAAGCCACTGGGAAAATGAGGGGGATGGGGGAGAAATTATAAGCAAGGCTTCCTTCCCCATCCCTCCAATTCCTTAGCCCCACAGTCCATGTAAAATTTATATATTCATCTTGGGAAAGCAGTACATTGCCTTATCCATGCAGCAGGCAGATTTTGAAATTGAAAATAAAAACAATTCATGTTAATATTGTAATGAGGAACAAAGTTATACAGGAGGTGAAGAGTTGGGAGAGAAAGAGGAGAAGAATGATGATGGGATAGTAAAGCACACCTTGAAAGATAGTGTCTTTACTTCATTATTCAAAGAAAAAAAGTATTTGGTGCAGCTGTACCAGGCTTTGCACCCAGAGGACAGGGGTGTTACAGAAGATGACCTGCAAGATGTCACAGTCAGCAATGTCCTTGTAAATGACATCTATAATGATATAGGCTTCAGGGTAGGCTCAACTTTATTGATTCTGATAGAAAGCCAGTCCACATGGACACCCAATATCATATTCAGGGCATTGATGTACCTTGTGCAGACATACAGGGAATATTTCAATGAAACCAGGCAGAACATATATAACAGTAAAAAATTAAAGATGCCAAAGCCAGAGGTTTATGTCATCTATACTGGGGACAGGAAGACAAGGCCAGAAGAGATTTCATTTGCAGGGGAATTTTTTGGTGGGGAGCAGGTCTGCCTGGATTTAAAAGTGAAAATGATCTATGATGGCAAAGAGGGGGATATAATAAACCAGTATGTAGTATTCACAAAAGTGTGCAATGAGCAGGTGAAGGCTTATGGCAGGACAAGGAAGGCAATCAAAGAGACCATCAGGATATGTAAGGACAGGGATGTATTGAAGGAGTATCTGGAAAGAAAAGAGCAGGAGGTGCTGAGCATGTTGATGGAGCTGTATGATCAGGAAGAAGTGATGAGGTCATATGTGGAAAGTGAAAAGTATGAGGCTAAGAAAGAGATGGCAAGGGAAATGATACATGGGAATGAGCCATTGGAGAAGATTATCAGGTATTCAGGGTTGTCCAGAGAGGCTGTATTGGAAATCCAGAAGGAAGAGTTGCAGATGGCAACATAATTTTTGGCAGGTTCCATTGTCTATATTGTAAGGGTTCTTAATAGAAGTGTCAGAAAAGCAGGGTTCACAGAGATATGCTGTCCTGCTTTTTTTGTGGATTTTTAAAGGGCAGGGCTGGTTTTTGCAGGGTTTATAAGGCACTTTCTTATGGTATGCTTGCAGGGCAGTGATGAAATGCAAGGATTAGACTGGGAAAAGCAATGAAATACAAGGATTAGACTGGGAAAAGGAGGAGGAAGATGGGAAAAGTAGAACTGTTAGGCTACAAGATCAGCAGGCTGGAGCTGCTGAATGAACTGGAAGAGTCTGGGGAGGTCAGTCTGTCAGACCATATGGAATTTTCTGTCAGTTTTGAACCAGGAGAAGACATGGCAGTGGCAGTGCTGGAACAATATTTGGGGATGGAAGATTCCAGTAAATTTCACCTTAAACTGGTTTTGGAGGGGATTTTCCATGTGGATGGCATTAAAAATGGCAAATTTCCAAAAGAGGAACAGCTGAAGTGCTATGACAGCCTGTTCCCTTATGCAGACCAGATTATAAGGATGCTCTCAATAGAAAGTGGCTTGATGGAGGTTGCAGTGGAGAAAAAAGACCTGGAGCCTGTATGTGGGTGATAAAAAGTTGGCAGGCTTCCAGCCAGACACAGACAGTTAAGGGGACATTGGGATAGAGGGAGGACAGGGATAAGGGGCAAAAGCCTGCTGCATTTTTATAGGTACAAAATATAAGGGAAAGAGAAAAACAGGATTCACAGGGGTGTGTCCTGTTTTTTTGTGTTTTTTTAAAGGGCAAGGGCTGGCTTTCTATGGAATTTTCTCTAAATTTTACAGAAATCCCCCTGTGCTATGCTGAAAAAGGAACAGGAAAGCAAAGCAGGGGAAGGAGGAATCTGTGGAGAAGTATTATTTTGAGGAAGAATGGAAGGAGGCTGTCTTATTAACCAAAGAAAACAAGTCAACAGTTTTGGTTCTGGATGGGGAGGAACTGGAAATTTACTGCCCTGAAACTGTCAGGGGGAATGTCAGTGAGTGTGGGACACCATGCCTTGTTTCAGAGGGGAAAAGCCCAGATGGTGGGGGATATTCAGTGATGGCTTTCTCCCTGGATAGCATAGTGACAGAAAATAAGGGCTGGATTTGTTTGCAGCCCATAGTTTTTGAGCAGGCAGTTGGATTTTTCCTTGCCAACCACCACATGGAAGAACTGGCTGGTGGATGTATAGCCAGCAGGAAAATAGAAAGCAGGGAAGAAGGGCCAGATTTCATATTAGGGGATGCCTATATTGAACTCAATGTGCCAGATGCCATCCTGAATGCAGCAGGGGATGGCTGGTTGCAGGTAAAGTCCCTGATGCTGACTGATGGGAAGGCTGTAAGGTATAGGGATATGGTTTCAAGGATGGAGAATGGAAATAAGAGGTTTATTCTCCTGACAGTGTTCCAGCATGGGCTGAATGACAAGATGAAGGGTTTCCTGTGCAGGGAACTGAGCAGGCTCTTTGGGGCAGATTTGCAGGAAAATACTGAATTCTGGGTTATTGACCTAAGGTTAGAACCAGATGGGATCACCCTTTTGTCATGCCAGAACATCACAGACAAGGTTTTATTAAGCTGAAGGGAGCAGAAGCAGGATGGGCAGAGAAAGTGCATTTTTGCAAGAAATTAAAAGAGGGAAAAGGAAGGTACAATGGAGGAGGAAAGGAGGAGAAGAAGATGGATGAAACATTAAAAAACATCATTTCCAGCCTTGGGGGAAGGGAGATTGGCATTGATGGGACATTCAAATTCCATTGTACATGCTGTGGAAAATGCTGCACCTATAGGGAAGACATTTTGTTGAACCCCAGGGATGTCTACAATATGTCCAGGGAACTGGGCATGCCCCCAGAAAAGTTGGTAAAAAAGTATTGTGAGGTTTATGCAGGGGAAGACTCAAGGGTCCCCATTGTGAGGGTCAAACCCAAGGGGCATGTGAAAAGATGCCCCCTGCTGAAAGATAGGAAATGCATGGTCCATAAATCCAAGCCATCTGTATGTGCCCTGTTCCCCATAGGGAGATTCTTGCAGGTTGGGGATGCAGGAGGGAACATCAAGGATATTTCTGTGGAAGATGTCCAATATATTTTCAGCAGCCCTGGATGTGGTGACAATGCAGAATCCCATACTGTGAGGGAGTGGCTGGGGCATTGTGGGATTCCCATTGAGGATGAATTTTTTATCAAATGGCAGAAGGTTATCATGGAGACAAGCATAATTTTCAGGAAGATGGAAAAGAAATTCAGGCCCCAAGTAATGGAATTGGTATGGACAGCAGCCTTTGTAGTTCTTTACCTGCATTATGACACTGGGGAGGGATTCCTGCCCCAGTTTGAAGAAAATGCACAGAATTTCCAAGAGCTGCTGCATAAAATCCAAAAAGATTAGAGGATTCCATCTATATCAGGAAGGGGATGATGCCTAAAAAATACTATGTCACAGCAGAAGCTCCATATCCTGCTGGCAGATTATAATTTAGCCTGACAGGGCAACAAAAAACAGAATAAATGAGTAAAATGAGGACCTTGTGAGACACACATCT
>CAJTDX010000032.1 GCA_910575155.1 Lachnospiraceae bacterium | reverse complement strand
TTATAACATTGGAGGTTTTTACTGTAAGCTGAAGCAACTCCAACCACCCGCAGAGCAGGTGGTTTATTTGTTTACCAATATTCCATTTTTCGGAACACGAAAAACTCCATATTGGTAAACAGGCCCTTGGCCTAACAATAAAAGGCAGCAGTCCATTATGGACCCTGCCTAAACAATCCTTATTCTGCTTTCAATTCTCTCTTATATTTATAGAATGTATTTCTTGCAAGCCCTATCAGCTTCATGCAATCCGCATCTGACAATGCACCATTAAAATCCTTGCTATGCTTCAGTATCTGCTTCTTTGCTTCAATAGATTTCTTTGTTGTCAGCTTTGCCCCCTGCTTCTGCCCGATCTGTTTACCGTTCAATCTTGCTGTTTCAATTCCCTCTTTCGTTCTCTGGTGCAAGTCCTGTACTTCTTTCTCCGACTGCTCAAAAGCAAGCCTTATCTGTTCCTTTGCAAGCGACATAAGGTACTTATTCACGCCCTCTAAGATAAAGTCAACATTTGTTCCGGTCATTGATATATTGCTTTCTAATGCTTTCTTATATGTGCTTGTGTTGATATGCGGCTCTTTCAGAAATACAAGTTCTATACCCTTATTATATAATTCTTCATACAGACAAAAGCCCTCGTCTGCGTTCCTGCTCATTCGTGATACACTATCAAAGATAATGGTATCTCCTGCTTTGGCTTTCTTATACAGCTTATTCCATTCTGGTCTGTCCTGCTTTGTTCCTGTATATACTTCCTGTATTATTACAGCCTTATCATAACTACCCTTAATATTTCTAATCTGTCTGTCAATGCTCTGCTGCTTTGTACTTATTCGGCAATATCCATACATACACATAAGCAATGCCCTCTCTTTCAGTATCACTTCTACCGTTCGTCTGTTTTGATACTGTTATTGTACCTCTTATTATTGTTGTTGTCAATAACTTTTGATACTATTTCTATATATATTACTTTTGATACTAAATATCAAAATATGATTGATGAATAGACGGACTTATGATATACTTTGTGACATGGGAAACCAGAGAGCCAAAGGCGGCATTACCCCTCTTATTCTTCGGAGGGTATAAAAGCCCTCCAGACGAAAGAAAGGAGGGCGATACAATGATTACATATCAGGATTTCTTTTTGTTCTGTACGTTCATTGTTGCCCTTATCAGTCTGCTTTATCAGATTTTTAAGGACAAAAGAAAATAGCCGCCAACTACTCGCAATAGTTGACGGCTGTTACTTTATAACACGCTAATGTTATTGTGAGGGGTAGCCGCTTCTCTGGATTTCCCTCTGTTTAATCATAATATAGCATATCTCCTAGATAAATTCAAGAATAAATTCCGTTAATGCAAACCGTTAGGAAAGTAATAGACTGCTGCCCTCTGTGGCTCTACAGGCTTAAAATACTCGTCCGGGTTTTCTCCGGCTTCTATCAACTCCTGCCTGCATTGCTCTATCCGCTGTAAAAGTTCTTCCCGACTCTCCCCGGTTATCGCCATCACATCATCTAAAGAAAAATACTCATGCTCATTAAATGCAGATGCAAGGCTCATTCTCAAACCGCTGTATATAGCTTCTAATGACAAATCATAATTCTGTATGCCATCATCTATAATCGGCTCTAATTCTGCTCTGGTAACGCCGTATTTGCCGTAATTCGCAAGCAGATTGTTTATAAGTGTGTCCTTATCCATATTATACCTACTTTCTATCTTGTATAATGCTTCATAATCTCCATTCTTCCTTTCTCGCCCATGTTCCGCTTACCTAACTTCTTAGCAAGCCTTACCGTTGTTGATTCTTCTGGCTCTTTCTTTTGCGTGGGCTGTTTGGGCTTTCTGTATGTGAAAATGCCTTTGCTATATTCAAGAACTATTTCCACCCCTAAATTCTTGTTAATTTCCTGTAATGCGTTCATCGCTTCAAAATGGCTCACTCTATACTTTGCAGTAATTTGTTTTGCCACTTGTTCATCAGTAACGCCGCTTTCTCCTGCCGCTTCAACTATCTGTAATAATGTGATCTTAACTGATTTTATGTCCATAATATTTCCCCCTCTACATTACTTCTCTCTGTCTACGCTTTAGCCAATCTTCATCTGTTGGAAATGCCGCCATTTTCTTCCAGCGTTCCATTCTATCCGGCTCGGTCATAATCTGGTGCATTTTCGCTCTTTCTTCCTGCTCTTTTTGCTCAAAAAGTGCAGCAAGTCCGGGATTGCTCATTTCAAAATCCCGAATAATCTTTCGGTTGTCCTCGCTTTCTACTCTTTTAATCGCTTTCCATTCTGCATAAGTCATAGTTTTTACCTCATTCTTTCTTTATGATAATTTTTATTGTTTCCTCAAAATCACTTATCCGGCAGATATACAATCGGATAGCCTTTCACTTCCAATCCGTAAAACCGCTTCAAATCGTCCGACATACGCCTTTTCTGTAACGCCATTTCGGGATAGATTCTTCTAAGCGTTGCGCGCACTATGTATAAGTGGAGATTGTATTTTTCACATACCATAGTGCAAATTTCAGTTTCAAGAACATATCCCTGCTGCCTAACTACGCTTAAAACCTCATTTTGCAAGATTTCTTCAACATATGCTTTAAAACTCATTTTCTCCCTCCCCATCATCTGACTTTATATCTAATTGCGGTAGCTTTTCCCTTTCTTTTTGCTCCAATAGTTCCGGCAGACTTGGTATATTATCTTTGTCCTTCAAGAATAGATTTGGTAATTCATCAGCAGACAAAACCCTTTTTTCTGGCTGTTCGACTGTTCCAAACTTAAATTCCTGCTCATTGCTCCAACGTGTATTTTCTTTGTTGTTCAGCCAAAAGATAGTTCCGGCATTATTGCGATTATCGCCTAATTTTTGTTCGTAAAAATCTTCAATGAGAATATAGGCTTTTCTGATAAGGTCAAAATCCGCTGTAGCAATTTTTTGTCTGCCTTTGTTTTCTCCCTCTCTCTTGTAAATATTTCCCCTGCGGTCAGAGCCTTTCACATAATCAACTACCGTCTGAGGAGATACACCCAATGCCAACGCTAAACCGCTTTTTGTCGGATTCCGTTTCCACACATAATTAAATTCTTGCGTGTCCTCGTCCTCTGATAATGTCAAGCAACTCTGAAAATATGCAGATATTCTGTCTTTCACTTCCTCCCTTGTCAGCACATTCTCATTGCCTAATCTGGCATAAGTGATATGATGCACCTGTACGCTCCTAATCCTGCTTATCGGTCTGCCGCACATCACGCAACCGCCATCTATGGCTATTCGCTCCTGTTACTTGGCTTCCCATTCATCACTACGCATATAATCCTTATACTGCTGTGTCTGCATTTTTCATCATCTCCTTATAAATCCGTTCCAGTTCATCAATGACCGCCAATAATAACGCAATCGCAAATTTGTGGTTATCATACTTTTTTGCTATCTGTCCGCTTTCATCAACTACTGCTTCCCAGTACGCATCATCTGTCTGCACCTTTGAATATTTCTTGTGGAAATTCCACACATCTTTATATAAATTCCAATAAGCCATAATGCACCTGCTTTCTAATATACCGTTACAAAAACCGTAAAATTTCTGTACTTGTCATTTCTTCCACCGCCCTTCTAAAATTCCCCGGATATGCTCGGCTTGCTCGTCAAGGACATCCATTTCTTTCTGTGTGCATCTGTAAAAATATTCATCATCACTGTGTTCTGTCTGCAAACGCTCATATATCTCACGCTTTTGCATTAACGCCTTTTGTTGCTTTCTCAATCGGTATCTTTTCAAAATATTCACTCTGATGTACCCCCTTTGTAAAGGAAGCCCGTTTCCTCATAAAACTTCTTAGGGTAAATCAGATAAGAATACTGTCGGCTCTTTGGTGTCCTGTGGTATGCAATTCCCCAGTTTACCGCACCACTTTGAAGCAATAGCCTTACCGTCTGACAATCTACTTTTAAGGCTTTAGAAGCGACTGCAACAGGGATATTTGCACATTCAAAAATAGGTTCACTCATATCATCACCGCCTTACTGCCCTGCTGCCAGTTCATCTGCAATCGCTCTAATTTGAGATTTCTTTTCTTCTGAAATTTCATATCGAAGCATACGGCTGAATGAACTATCAGCAATTCCCAAACACTCTGCAATTCTCCACATAGGAACTTTTCTTGATTTGATGTATTCTCTTATTTCCTTGTTACGCATCTTATTTACCTCCATAATATATTTTAAAAACGTTGACACTTCCTTATTTCAATATTATAATGTCTACATCATCAATATTAACAACCTGTTTTCGATTTGTATATTTGCACTTTGTTATCAGTATTTTTTTTAGAAAGGAAGTGTCAACATAATATAATGGACGATGCTAAAACTATAAAAGATGTATACGACCATTGGAATATTCCTTACCAAAGAGGCAAAGATGGCGAATATGTTGAAGAAATCCACTTAGTAGTCACTGATACTGGCTATATAAATTATCTGGATGATGAAAGTATCTTTTACGATAATTCCTATCCAATGGAAGAGTTGTTTTGTTTTGGAGATATAGTAATTGAATTTTCAAATTCAATCAAAGATGCAAAAAAAATAATAGAAATGTTTGAAATTTATTCAAAAAAATATCATCAGCCTAATATAGAATTTGTAAAAGAATGTTATAATGCGTTCCGAGAGTTAGGTTATTCTGATTTAGTCACAAGATGTATTGTCAACGGCGTACTTGTATCGTTATATCATGATAATACTTTTGACAAATTTAATTTTCGAGAATATTTCGTATTATGGGTTTGCGTAAATCCTTTAAAAATACTTTCCGAAGAACACTATATGCCAGATGCATTTGCAAAAGTAACATTTTGGGAAGACCATACTGGAACTATTCAATTATGCTATTCAGAATTTGAAAATTACTCTTTACAAGTATTAGATGCTATTTATGCCAGAAAAAATAACGTTATATTTCATAAATGCTCATACTGCAATGGTTATTTTATTGAAAGAAACGGAAATAACAAAAAATTCTGCTCTAACTGCAAGAATATTCATAGCGACTTAAAATCTGATGATTTCAGAAAGGCATACCGAAAAGCATATAAAACTATGCAGCAAAGAGCAAAGCGATTTGAAAACGCTGGAAAAGATTATTTTGAATATTCCTCAAAATATAATGAACCCTTTGAAAACGAAGCACTAAGCAAACAAGATTTATATAGAGAAAAAGGAGATATAACGGGGTATATAAAGTTTCTCGAAGAATTAAAAACCAAATACAAGCCAACAAAGGGAGGGCAGACGAATGAAACTACCTAATGGCTTTGGCTCCGTCTACAAGCTGTCTGGCAACCGCAGAAAGCCATACAGGGCGATTGTAACAGAACGATGGCAGATAGACATAGAAACAGGCAAATGGAAGCAGAAACGCAAAACCATAGGCTATTATGAGAGCAAAAAAGAAGCCCTGCAAGCACTGGCAGATTATAATAAATCTCCATATGATGTAGATGCTTCTAAGGTCACATTTCAAGAAGTTTTTGAGCGTTGGAGTGAAGAACACTTCCCCACCGTATCAGAAAGCAATGCAAAAGGCTACCGGGCAGCTTATTTATTATGTGAGCCTATCGCAAATAAACGCATGGTAGATGTGAAACTGGATGATTTACAGTATATTGCCGATACCTCCGGCAAGAATACGCCTACCCTACGCAAATACAAGGTTCTTGTAGGCTTGATGTTCAAATATGCGGTTATCCATGACATAATACCGCCCGACATGAACAAAACACAATATATAGACATAAAGAAAGCAGGAAAACCCAACGCATACAACAGAGAGCCATTCAGCAAAGCGGAGATAGAAAAAGTTTGGAAATGGAAAGATGCGAACGGTTACTTTAACGTGGTTTTAATGCTGATATATTCCGGCTGCAGAATATCTGAATTACTGGATTTAAAGAAAGAACACGTTAATATAAAAGAGCGTTGGTTTGATGTGACTGCTGCCAAAACAGAAGCAGGAATACGAAAAGTGCCAATTTCTGATAAAGTGCTACCATTCTTTGAATACTGGTACAATCTGAATGATTGCGAATACCTTTTAAGTACGCCAGAGGGCAAGCATTTTGAATACAGAAATTACTATGACAGCTATTGGAAACCGTTAATAGAACAGTTAGGAATGAGCCACCGCCCACTTGATACAAGGCACACTTGTATTTCATTACTTGCTGAAGCCAGAGTTGATGATAGAATGGTTAAAAAAATTGTAGGTCACAAAGGACAGGAGGTAACGCAACAGGTATATACTCATTTTGAGATACAAGCCCTTTTAGATGCCATAAACAAAATTTGAGGAAAGGAGTTGATGCAAATTGATTGTAGCAATTAAAAAGGCTCTACAGTACCGCAAATACCATAGAGCCGCTACCCAGTAATAAGCCACTACGCAAATTAAAGGGAGTATATTCATTGTAGCATACTTCCCGATCAAAAGAAAGGAAGATTTTACGATGAAGAAGATTAAGAACATGACCGCCGCTGAAGCAAAGCAAGCATTTACAAAGTGGGAAGCAAAGCATCCTCGGCATGATGATTTTGATTTTAACGCTGCACAAATAGGCAATTACAAAGAACTTTTCAGACAAGCTGATAGAGAAAGTATTATTGATTTGATTTATGACCTTTTCAATTATGGCTTTATGGCTGGATATAAGCAAGCAGAAGCCGAACAGAAAGCAAAGATTGATAAGCGTGTAAAGGACGATATGCATCGTAAACTTTTGGAACTTGTCTATTATCTGCCTTTTGGGTACAAAGCAGAATATTTCTATTGCATGATGTCCTATTTATTGCCAGAAGATTGCTTTTATCTTATGCCAAACAGAATAACAAAGCCAGTGCTTGAAATCCGGGCAGAGCGTGAGGACAAAAAAGCAAAAGACACAGAGTTGGAACAGACCGCAGAAAAAAAGCAAGCCGGGGAATACCGTTGTAATATCGCAAGAATGATATACGATATTGAAAGCCCTGATACTATCGAAAGCATATATAGCTTTATCATAGGCTTATTGTCTGTCGAGAAAGACGGTGTTGCTGATGAATAGAACTGACATAGCAAAATCAATAACCGAAGATTTATTAAATAATGATGCACTGGACGAAAACAATTTTCGGCACTTTTTACCACAATTTCAGAAAACACAGACATAAAGAAAACCCTTGAAAACACTGGACTTTCAAGGGTTTTACTAATCTCTTTAATTTTACTGTAATTATCTCTTGGAGAACTGCGGAGCGCGGCGAGCTGCCTTGAGTCCGTATTTCTTTCTCTCCTTCATTCTCGGATCACGCGTCAGGAAACCTGCAGCTTTCAGCACTGGTCTGTAGTCAGCGTCTGCCTGCAGCAGCGCTCTTGCAATACCGTGACGGATTGCGCCTGCCTGACCTGTATATCCGCCTCCGCGGACATTCACCAGAACATCAAACTTGTCTGCTGTCTCAGTCGCTACTAACGGCTGACGAACAATCACTTTCAGTGTTTCCATTCCTAAATAATCATCAATATCTCTTTTATTAATCGTAACCTTACCTGTTCCAGGCATGAGATATACCCTGGCGATAGATTTTTTTCTTCTTCCTGTTCCGTAATATCTTGCACTTTCCATCTTATTTTACCTCCTGATTAAAATGTTAAAACTTCTGGTTTCTGAGCTTCATGTTTGTGATCCGGTCCTGCATATACAAACAATTTCTTATACATCTGTCTTCCCAAAGGTCCCTTTGGAAGCATTCCCTTAACAGCAAGCTCAACTACTCTTTCCGGTTTGTTTGCTAACATCTCTTTTAAGGTAGTCTCTTTCATTCCACCTACATATTCGGAGTGATGGTAATAAATCTTCTGATCTAATTTCTTACCGGTTACTTTTACCTTGTCCGCATTGACAACGATTACATAATCACCGGTATCCATATGAGGAGTAAAAATCGGTTTGTTTTTTCCTCTTAACACCTTCGCAATCTCAGATGCCAAACGACCTAATGTCTTTCCTTCAGCATCAACCACATACCATTTTCTTTCAATTGTCGCCGGGCTGGCCATAAAAGTTTTCATTGAATGTTACCTCCTTGAATTTTACAATGTTACTCTGATATCCGGATGCCGTCCCCTGATTTCCATAGAAATCCAACTAAAACCAATCATTTGTGTTATAGATTCCATCCGTTCTATCTGTTTCACACCATTTACATTTTTCCTTGTACTTCAAAGCAAAAACGCTTCGCCGGAGTAAGGCTCGCATTTCTAACTTGCCATACTTTTACATTCTATTACAACAAATCCGGTCTGTCAACACTTATTTTTCATTTTTTAACGGTCTGAAGCTGGCAGTTCTAAAACTTTCCGACCTTGAATTCCCGGATCATACCCGTCAGATTTTCTGCCTGGGCGGTCATTTCCTGGCTGGCCGCGGCACATTCCTGTGAGGTGGCCGAATTATTCTGTACCACATGGTTAATCTGATCCACACCGCTGTTAATCTGATCCACGGCAGTCGCCTGTTCCTTGGAAGCTTCCGCAATAAGATTGACTTTATCAATGATATCGCGGGCGCCCTTTACAACATTCTCAAGCTGCTCCGCCGTATCGTGTGCAATCACCATTCCGCTCTTTACTGCGCAGACAGATTCCTCAATCAACGACGTGGATTCCTTCGCCGCCTGCGCGCTCTGGGCAGCCAGAAGAGACACCTGATCTGCAACGACCGCAAATCCTCTTCCCGCATCTCCGGCCCGGGCCGCCTCAATCGACGCGTTTAATGCCAGAAGATTCGTCTGATCTGCAATTTCATTGATGGTCGCTATAATCTTACCAATCTGATCCGAAGAGTCGCTGATTCGTTCCATAGACGCCACCATTTCCTGCATCTTCTTATTACTGTAATCAATTTCCTCGCCTACCTGCTGCACTTCATAGCTGATATCCAACGCTTCTTTGGCGTTAGAATCGATCTGCTGCGACACGCTTTCCACAGAAGCAGAAAGTTCCTCGGTAACGCCTGCCTGCTCGGAAGCTCCCTCGGCCAGTTCCGTAGAGCTGGCTGAAATCTGCTCAGAAGCTCTTGTTACCTGATCTGCCACTGTCTGCACATTCTTGACCATATCCGCCATATTTTTCTCAAATTCCATAAATGAATTTTCAATATTGCAGAAATCGCCCCGATAATCTACATTCGCTTTCACATCAAAATTTCCCTGAGAGAACTCTTTCATAGCGCGGTCAATATCTTCCACATAAGAACTCAAATGATAAAAAGAGCTGCGGAGAGCTTCCGCCAGTGTGCCAATCTCATCTTCACTCTGACAGCTAACTTCTGTATGTAAATTACCCTGTGATAATTCGGTTGCCGCATCTTCAATCTCTCTTAAAGGATCCACAATACTTTTGACAATTTTTGTTCCGGTTTTTGCCGCCAGAAGAATCGCAAGAACCAGGAGCAAAACTACTGCCACTGTTACGAAAAGAACGGCGCTTGTCGTCATATTAACCGCTTCTTTTTTCGCCCGATCCGTCTCGTCGTCAATTTCTTCGGATATTGCCGCGGCCTCCTGCAAAGCCGGAGCACAATCTTCTATAATAAATCTTACTGCTTCTGCCTGTTCTCCATCTATCACCGTATTTATAATGGTATACCCCATTTTCAGCCATTCTTCAACTGCAGTCTCATAGCGAAGCGTCACTTCCTCGCTGACAACGTCCGCCTTCTTCAGATCTTCTATGGCTTCTCCCATGACCTGCGCATATTCTTCCACCTTATTCCGGTAATCTTCAAAAGAACTCTGATCCGTATTCAACGCCATCTCCCGGATATTTCTGGCAGCCGCATTCATATTAATCCTGCATTGTTTCACGGCTGTATCTGCAGCCTGGGCCCCGTTAATGTAGGCGTTCATTTTCCCCTGTACAAAAAACAGCCCCACCAGGGACACCACTGCAATCACGATCATCAGACCGACCACGAGACTATAACCAAATTTCAATTTCTCACGTATCTTCATTCTGTCAATTTTACGCAAAAACATACCTAAATCTCCTTTCACCTCTTTCAGGCATCATTTTATTTTCGTGTGACTGAATGATAAAATTATACTTGATACTCTGGTATAATATCAAGTATTTTTTCCATATTTTATTCCCAACATGGTTAATCCATGCGCAGGAGCTGTCGGACCTGCCGCATTTCGGTCTTTTTTCTCAAGAATTTTTGGTATTGTCTCCGGCTCTGTCTCCCCGATTCCCACCTGAATCAGAGTGCCTGCAATAATTCGCACCATATTATACAGAAATCCCGTTCCTGTGATCCGTATCGCCACTACATCATCTGCAGATTTTTCCACTGTGCAGGAAAGAACTTCCCGGACCGTATCTTCCACCGCGGTCTTCACAGAGCAAAAACTCTTAAAATCATGACGTCCCACCAGGTAAGACGCCGCCCGCTGCATTCGTTCCACATCCAGTTTCCGATAGTAAAAAAAGGTATCATACCGCCGTGTTGGCAGAGGAATTTTCCGATTTAAAATCCGATACTCATACGTTTTCTCACTGTAGCATCTTCTGGGATGGAAATCTTGAGGCGCCTCAGATGAATCCTGCGCCACAATATCCTTTGGCAGACGCTGATTGAGCGCATAGCAGATTTTTTCTGGGGGAATCCGTGCCGCCGTGTCAAAGACCGCCACATTTCCCAGCGAGTGTACGCCGGAATCTGTGCGGCTGGCGCCAGTCACTTTAATTTCTTCCCCCAGCAGCTCAGTCAGGGCCTTATTCAGTATCTCCTCTATGGTAATGCCGCTCTGCTGTACCTGCCAGCCGCAATAATTGGTCCCGTCGTAAGCCACCACCAGTTTGATCCGTCTCACTTCATTTCCCATGCCGTCCATGCCTTTCTGTCTTACAATATTATCCTCAGCGCAATCACTCCGGCTAAATATGCCGCTGACAGCAGATACGCCGCGCCGTCTGCTTTTTTATACCTCAACGGTTTCATTTTCGTCCTTCCTTCACCGCCATGATAACAGCGCGCCTCCATTGCCATGGCAAGGTCGTTGGCGCGGCGGAATGCGGAAATAAACAGCGGCACCAGCAGCGGCACCATAGATTTGGCTTTTTTTATCAGGTTTCCGCTCTCGAAATCCGCTCCCCTGGCAAGCTGGGCTTTCATAATCTTATCCGTCTCTTCAATTAAAATAGGAATGAAGCGCAATGCAATCGACATCATCATGGAAATCTCATGTACCGGAATATGCAGCCTGTTGAGAGGCTTCAATGATTGTTCCATACCGTCCGTAAGCTGATTCGGGGTAGTCGTCAGGGTCAGTACGGAACTTCCCAGAATCAGATAGATCAGGCGAACTGTCATAAAACCTGCATTTTTCAGTCCCTGCCATGAAATGCTTAATTTCCAGAATTCCACCAGCGGCACTCCCGGCGTGAGAAACAGGTTAAACAGTATGGTGATTACCAAAATCACAGCGATCGGCTTTAAGCCCCTCACCATATATGCGAACGGAACTTTCGACAGCGCAATCACCAAAACCAGCGCCAGCGTTACCGCCGCAAATCCTGCCCATCCGCGGAATATAAAAAGAGACAGAATATAGAGCATCGCTGCCATAAGCTTAGTTCTGGGGTCCAGTCTGTGAATCACAGAATCTGCGGGATAATATTGTCCGATTGTAATATCTCTTAACATACCGTCTCCTACTTTATTTCTTAAATGCCTGCAAAATTGCTTCTTTTGCCTCCTCTAAGGTTGTAGCTGTGCCTTGCGCCAAAATTCCGTGTTTTCTAAGATCATGCATCAGATAAGCGACCTGCGGCGCGGCAAGCCCTACCGCTTCCAATTCCTGATAATGCGCAAATACCTCCCCCGGCGTTCCGTCCAGCATCACGCTTCCCTGATTCATCACAATCAGCCGCTTAACATATTTCGCTACATCTTCCATACTGTGAGACACCAGAACAATCGTCATACGACGTTCTTCATGCAGCTTTGCCACCTGGTCTAAAATCTCATCCCGCCCTTTGGGATCCAGCCCTGCCGTAGGCTCGTCCAGTATCAGTACCTCCGGCTCCATGGCAAGAACTCCGGCGATTGCCACCCGGCGCTTCTGTCCGCCGCTAAGCTCAAAAGGCGAACGGTACCAGTAATCCTCGGCTAATCCCACGCTGCGCAGCGCGGTAAAGGCTTTCAGCTCCGCTTCTTTTTTGGAAAATCCCTGATTTTTTGGTCCAAAAGACACATCTGCAAAAATAGTAGTTTCGAACAACTGATGTTCGGGATACTGAAACACCAGCCCTACTTTTCCGCGCAGCTTTTTACGATCATAGTCTTCTTCATAAATATCCTGCCCATTGTAATAAATGCCGCCGGACGTCGCGCGCATCAATCCGTTTAAATGCTGGATTAAAGTTGATTTTCCTGAACCGGTATGTCCAATGACGCCAATAAACTCACCATCTTCTATTTTGAGATTAATATTTTTCAGCGCCTGGATTTCATATGCTGTATTCTGACTGTAAACGTAATTGACCTTATCTAATATAATCGACATAATGCCTCCACCAGCTCCTGCCTGGTTAAAATTCCGTCCGGAATATCCAGCCCCGCTTTTTTTAACTCATAAGCTAAAAGCGTAATCTGCGGAACATCCAGACGATAGGACTTTAACGTATCCACCTGGGAAAAGATCGTTCTGGGACTGCCCTGCATTACCACGTTCCCGTGATCCATCACATACACCCGGTCGGCGTGGACTACCTCTTCCATATAATGAGTAATCAGAATCACCGTGATTCCCTTCTCCTTATTGAGCTGCTCCACGGCTTCCAGTACTTCGCGCCTTCCATTGGGATCGAGCATCGCCGTAGGCTCGTCCAGTACAATGCATTTCGGCTCCATAGCCATCACTCCGGCAATGGCTACTCTCTGCTTCTGTCCGCCGCTAAGCTTGTTGGGCGAATGTTCCCTGTATTTTATCATCCCCACAGATTTTAAACTCCGCTCCACACGTTTCCAGATTTCCGATGTGGGAACACCGATATTTTCCGGCCCGAATGCCACGTCCTCTTCCACTACGCTGGCGATAATCTGATTGTCCGGATTCTGAAATACCATTCCTGCATTCTGGCGGATCGCCCAAAGATTATCTGCGTCTTTTGTATCTTTGCCGTCGACCCATAACGTGCCGCCGCTTGCCGTCAGCAATACGTTCAGATGCTTGGCAAGCGTAGACTTTCCGGAGCCGTTATGTCCTAAGACTGCCACAAATTCTCCCTGTTTTACATCCAGGTCCACCTCATTGAGCGCCGTGAGAATACTTTCCACATTGCCCTCTTCATCACGGCGGATATATTCGTGTACTAATTTTCTTGCCTCTATAAAATTCATGCCTGTACCTCATCCCAGCTTTGGTGATGCAGCTGCCCTTCCAGCTTCATATGGCTGAATTGATTCTGCCTTAAAGCTTCATACAATACAATCGCCACAGAATTAGACAGATTCAGAGAACGCGTTTCGCCAATCATTGGAATACGGACGCACTCGTCAGGATGTTCCTTCAAAATCTTTTCGGGAATCCCGGCGCTCTCCTTGCCGAACATGATATAACAGTCTGGTTCATAACTGACTTCTGTGTACGCCTTTCGCGCCTTAGTCGTAGCCATATAAATTTTCGCGCCGGGATTTTTGGCAAGAAAATCCTGCCAGTTCAGATATCTGGTAACATCCAGTTCCCGCCAGTAATCCATGCCGGCACGTTTAATCGCTTTCTCGCTCAACTGAAATCCCAGCGGCTCTATGAGGTGAAGCCTTGCCCCGGTGGCTGCGCAGGTACGTCCGATATTCCCGGTATTGGCCGGAATTTCCGGCTCGTAAAGCACAATGTTTAATTCTGCCATAAATGTTCTCCTCTGATTGCACATGGAAACGGTTTTTACTTCTGCTGACGCAGCTTCGTGATAAACCGTTCCATTCTCTTTAGCGCCTCTTCTAATTTCTCCAGAGAATACGCGTAGGAAATACGCAAAAATCCCTCTCCGCATTCTCCAAAAGCGGTTCCGGGAACCACTACCACTTTCTCTTCCTGCAGCATACGGGTAGCAAATTCATCGGAACTCATCCCAAATTCTTTGATACAGGGAAACGCGTAAAATGCCCCGAAAGGTTCAAAACAGGTCAGTCCCATTTCCTGGAAGCGATGTATGAGATAACGCCGCCTGCCATTGTATTCTTCTCTCATACCCGCCACATCCTCGTCCCCATTGCGCACTGCCTCCACAGCCGCATACTGGCTGGTGGTGGGAGCGCACATTATGGCATACTGGTGGATTTTTAACATTTGCTCCAAAATCACCCTGGGAGCGCACGCGTAACCCAGCCGCCATCCCGTCATAGCGTACGCCTTGGAAAATCCATTGATCAGCACGGTCCGCTCCCGCATTCCCGGCAGAGAAGCAATCGTCACATGATCCTGCTGGTAAGTCAGTTCCGCATAGATTTCATCACTGATTACATACAAATCATGCTCTTCCACAATTTTTGCCACAGCCTCCAGATCCTTCCTGTCCATAATCGCTCCGGTGGGATTATTGGGAAACGGCAGTACTAAAAGTTTGGTTTTCGGCGTTATGGCGTCTGTAAACTCCTGCGCTGTCAGACGAAACTCATTTTCCTCTTTCAGATTAATAACCACCGGCGTTCCATTTGCAAAAGCGGCGCAGGGAACATAGGACACATAACTGGGCTGGGGAATCAGTACTTCATCTCCGGGATCGAGCATGGCGCGCATCGCCAGATCAATAGCCTCGCTTCCTCCAACCGTAATCATCATCTCCGTGTCATAATCATAGGATACCTGAAATCTGCGCTCCAGATACCTGGCAATCTCTATTTTCAACTCTTTTAAGCCCGCATTGGAGGTATACGCCGTCCTGCCCTTTTCCAGAGAATAAATGCCCTCGTCACGGATATGCCAGGGCGTGTCAAAATCCGGCTCTCCCACCCCCAGTGAAATTACATCCTCCATTTCTGCCGCGATATCAAAAAATTTTCGGATTCCTGAGAATGGAATCTCTGTAATGCGTTCTGATAATGGATTCCTCATAAGCTCACCAGCATCCTTTCATCCTCTTTGGGTTTCGCAATCACCGTTCCATGATCTTTATATTTTTTGAGGATAAAGTTGGTCTTGGTGCTCAGAACAGAATCCAGAGTGGACAATTTATCTGATACAAACTGCGCCACCTCTCTCAGTGTCTTTCCTTCCAGCGTTACCAAAAGGTCGTACCCTCCGGATATCAGATACACTGCATTGACCTCCGGGTAATTATAGACGCGCTCCGCCACGCTGTCAAAACCTCTGCCGCGCTGAGGGGTTACCCGCACCTCAATCAGTGCGTTCACCTTTTCCATGCTGGTTTTCTCCCAGTCAATCAGGGTATGGTAGCCGCAAATAATGTGTTCCTCCTCCATAGCCGCCAGCTCATTTGCCACAGCCGTCTCTTCCATGCCCAGCATAATGGCAAGCTGTTTCAAATCCGCCCTGCTGTTTTTTTCTATAAATGTTAAAATCTTCTCTCTCATTTCCATTATATCCGTCCTCCCATAAATTTACAAAACCCGATACAATTCGTCTGTCTTAGGAGGCTCCAGAAAACGCCGCTCTTCCTCATTTCGCAACACCCTGTCGTTTCCAGCCGTGGCTTTTCCAATCAGAACGGCATGGATTCCCGCCTTCTCCAATTCCCGCAGCAGGGCAGTACCATCCTGCGACGCCATCAGCATACATCCGCTGGAAATCAGCTCATATGGATTAATGCCAAAAAATTCACAGACTTCAATTGTCTCCTGTTTTACCGGTATCTTTTTCAAATCTATCTCAAGTCCAACGCCAGAGCTTTCTGCCAGTTCCCAGAGGGCGCCGAAAATCCCTCCCTCCGTCACATCGTGCATCGCCGTAACGCCGGACTTCACGGCCACGGCGGCCTCTGGCAGTACCGACAGATACTGGTCGAACTCCTGCGCCTTTTTAATCAGATTCACAGAGTAACGTTCTGAAAGCTCCTGCGCCTTTTCCTTGGCAATAATGGAGGTTCCTTCCAGACCAATCCATTTGCTCGCAAGAATATCGTCGCCCGGCCTGGCTCCGGCTGTGGAAACGAGCTGTCCCGCCTTCACTTTTCCCACGCCGCAGACATTGACCACGGGCTGGCAGACAGCCTTTGTCACTTCAGTATGACCTCCCATAATCTGAACCTTCGCCGCGGCGCACGCCTGTTCAATCTGTCCCATCATTTTCTTTAATTCCGCTTCCTGGGTATGTTCCGGAAGCAAAATTGTCAGCATAACCCCCACAGGCTGCGCGCCCGCAGAGGCAAGGTCATTTATGGTAATGTGGACAGCAAGATGACCGATATCCGTCGCCGTCCCGGTAACCGGGTCTGTGGATATCACAAACATTTCATCTTCTTTCAGCCTGACAGCCGCACAGTCCTCGCCTACGCCTGCTCCCAGAATTACTTCTTCCCGCTTCGTATGGATCTGCTTAAATACAGAACGCTTTAATACATTTTCCGGTATTTTTCCTACTTTCATTCTCTGTCTCTCCCTTAGCTTGCATTAGAACAAAGAATCCTGCTCTGAGGGATTCTCCGCCTGCGGCGGGTCGCTTCAGCGGCATATTTCTTTTCCGCCGCAGTGCGATCATTGTTTTTTATTTTATTTATAGGGAATCCGAAGGAATTTCCTATGCATGTTATTTTTTTATTCAACAGAATAAAAGAATAAAAACACTCTGCAAGATATGGAATGTTCTTATAATGTAAGTTAAGGCTGTTTCAATACTGAAACAGCCTTGCAGACGTATGATTATCCGGCAGCTTTTGTTCTCCCGCCGCCTATACTACTCATCATCGCCCTCTTCTTCCTCACCTTCTTCATCGTTTTTGTCCGGTTTATCGTCTTCCGGCTTATCATTTTTGGGCTTCTCACCGCCCTGATCTTCCTTTTGCTGCTGCTCGAGCTGCTGTTGCTGCTGTCTGGCTGCTTCTTCCGCTGCCTGCTGAGCTGCCGCCGCTTCCGCCGCCTGCTGGGCTGCCGCTGCCAAAGCCGCGTCGTTCCACTGAGCCACCGCCGCGCTGATCGCTCCTTCATTCTGAGTGCCGATCGCCGCATTCATGGCGTTCACCGCTTCCGGATTTGCAGAAGCTGTTCCTACCACTACGATACGCGGGGAAGCTTTATAAGTACTGTTATTAAAAATCTCACGGCTCTTCTCAACGCCGTCAACCGTCACCACTTTCCAGAGCTGTGCGGTATAGCCTGTATGAGAAGACTGTTTCTGGCTCATATAACCAATCGCGTGACCGGAAGAAGCCTGGTACTGAGTTCCTGGTTCTGTCGTGGACAATGTCTCGCTTACAAAACTTACCTCGCGGTTCGCCGGCCTGGTTTCTTCACCGAAAACATTGAAATAAAGCTGTCTTCCTTCCGTATATCCTTCGATATAAATTGGCGCGTCTGTATTATTGACAAATTTCAAATCCTTGTAAGTTCCTGCAATCGCCGCGTCGGCGGAAGGATCCACATAACTTACAATCATAGAATGGTTGAAACGCTCCGCAATCTCAAGCTCCGCCCGGATCACCGCATTGTATAACGTGGTGGATACCTGACAGATCCCGCCGCCGTAAGTCTCTACGGTTGTTCCATTCTCATAAGAACCTGCAAGCTCATAGCCATGCTCCGCATCAAAGGGGCTTACCGCCTCGTATACGGAAAATGTATCGCCAGGATATACCACAGAGCCATTAATCAAAGAAGCTCCGTTTTCCACGTTTTTAGAACGTCCGGCGCCCGATGAACTGTAAGAAGTATGAAAACCTCCCAGCAGATCTTTCACCTTCCCAAGCTCCTCTTCGCTTCCTCTGGGCTCTACCACATCCGCCGCAAGCTCGACAGTCCCGGAGGATGCGCCTTTCCATTCACTGGAAAAATATTTTTCCAGGATTTCCTTTGAATTCTCTATGTTGATGCTGACGCCCTGACTGCCCGGAACAACGGTAAAATTGCCGTTTTCTCTGGTAAGTCCGCCGTCCTTTGCTTCTGTATTCAGGGTCTGCGCATTGCTCTCCAGCACCTGGCTGATCATTGCTTCATCTGCCTCGTAGGAAAGCTCGTACACCTTATCCTCATTTTCCAGATCTTTCATCGCCTTATAACGGGTAATCAGGTTCCCGCTTTTGCCAAGGCCGGCCGCTTCCTCTGCAATCTCCGGATTTCCCCAGGAAATCCCAAACTGTGAAGCCGGCACCTGCACGGTATTTTTACCTGCCTGAAGCGTGATTGTCTGGCTGAGCTTGCCGCTTATATATTCTTCTACCGCCGCCTTCGCCTCTTCCTGAGTCATTCCTCCCACTGAAACTTCTCCGAAATACACCCGCTGCGGAATGGTAGACGTCTCATCTGTCTCCGCGTTTACCGGGACTGTAACAATTGCTGCCAACGCCAAAACGAACACTGCCCCGGCAATTGACAGATATTTTTTCCAACTTTTCATAGTCGTCCATCTCCTACTATTCTGCTTCGTTTATACTTTACTTACCTAATTCTAACACAAACTTATTATTTTTCAAGATACACAAACCACGAATTTCGTTGACATACCATGACTCTTTCTGTATATTATGAACAGGTAAAGATGCATTCTATGCTCTGGAAATCCATATATTCCCCGATTCTTCCAGTTATTTCTTTATACAAATGCTGAGAGAAATACGGCGGCCACCATAGACACCACCAGAATTATGGCAATAACTGCCGCAAATGTCTTTTTGGTTTTGGGATTGTTAAAATTCAGCATAGCGTTCACCTCCATTCCCTATACATACTACCTTATTTCAGAAAGGATTTCAATCATATGGCTTTTTTTCTTCTCATTGGATGGACCATTATTTTTATGGCGGTTGTTTCTTACAAACGCATGAAAGCAAACCACCAGGACCAGGCGGCGCAAAACGCGTTCTGGAACCGCGAACATACTGCCAATCTTACCCGCAGGCAGGATATTTCCCATCTGGATTATGTGGATTTTTCCAACGTCACGCTTCCTTTCGCCCTCTTCCAGGACGACCTTCTTAAGCAGTGCGAAACCCAGGTTCTTGCTCTGAAGGAAAAAAGAATCTTAAATCTTACGGGCGTCAGCAACACGGATCTGAAATTACAGTACGGCGCCGCCAATCTTCCGGAACTGATGCAGTATGACCAGAATTTCACGCTTCTGGCGCGCACTTTAAACACCTGGGGGCAGCGTCTCCAGGAACTTTCCTATACGCAGGAGGCCGTCTGCGTGCTGGCATTCGCAGTCTCTGTCAAAAGCGATATACGGGCAACCTGGCAGCTGCTCGCCCAGCTCTATGCCGAGTCGGGAGATTTTTCAAAAATACAGGAGATGAAAACCGCCGCCGCCGAATTAAATTCTCTGACAAAGCAGCCCATTCTCGCCATGCTGGACAAGTATCCGCAGAATTAATGCAATCTCAGGATCGCGGGATTTTTCCATATCTGAAATAAATCTGGTCCGTAATCCGCGAGGCTTCGCTGCGGCTTAAGCTCTCCAGTTCCCGGTTCAGACTGATTTTATAATACTCCACCAGTTCCTGCAGACGCTCTTTCTGCTGTTTCGTCGCAAGCTGCTGCTTTTTCGCCCTGTACTGCAGACGTTTCGGCAGAAACGCCTGCGGCTCCTTTTCGCCAAACTGCTTCTTTAAATATTCCAGCAATTCCGCCGCCGCTCTGGCGTCTTCCATAGCGCGGTGCGTTTCACTTCTTCTGATCTGTAAAAAACTGCACAGATAATCCAGCGTCTTTTTTTCCGCCTGCGGCAAAAATTTTCTCGCCAGCTTCAAAGTATCAATTCCTTCTTTTTCCAGCAAGATCCCATGATTGACCGCATATTGTTTTAAAAAACTGTAATCAAATATAATATTGTGCCCCGCCAGGGGAAGTTCCCCGGAAAATGATAAAAATTCCCGCACCGCATCGCCGGTTTCACATCCCTGCGCCGCCATCTGGTCCGTAATCCCGGTGAGACTTACAATTTCTTCCGGCAGCTTCATCTGCGGATTCACCAGCTTCTGAAAAGAATCCGTAATGTTTCCCTGTTTTACTTTCACGGCTCCGATTTCCAGAATCCGGTCTGTGCGGGCGCGCAGTCCCGTCATTTCAAGATCCACCGCCACATATTCATTTAACATGCGTTCCTCCATCGCTGACGAGCCGTACCCCTGCCTGTCCTGTCAGACAGCTGCGCCGCTCATAAGAAAAGAGATAGAAACACGGTTCTTTTTTCTTCTGCGGATAACCGGTCAGCGTCTTATTCTTCTGTATTATTTCCATATCGTACCAAAATGGTTCCAGATGCGTCAATTTTCCTTTTTTACAATATTTTCTCGATAATTCCTTAAATTGCGAGAGATCCGGCGCCCATCCGGGCCGGCTCTTCATATTTTCCCGGTAATACAGGTCAAACGTCAGCGTTTCCTGGTACAGCCCGCGGTTTGCGGCGTCTTTTTCCCGCACATAATCCAACAGAATTTCACAGCGGCGGATTCGGGAATGGCTCATTGCCAGCCAGCCATGCTCCTCATAGTATTCTCCCAAATGTAAAAACAGAAAAAAGGGATTTTCCTCCGTTAATTCCAGGACTTTCATGGTCAGTTCAAACTGCCCGCTGTTATAATAGACCTCCAGCATTTCTTCTGCCAGTTTGATTTTCAGAATTTCTTCATAAGACAGCCAGTTTGTCGCCATGACCTCATAGGGAGGATGTTCCTGGTACAGCAGTCCATATTCGTTCTGATATTCATACATATAAGAACCTTTCAGCACCTTGAGAAACCCCAGTTGAAGCTGTTCCGGCTTCATGGCATATACCTGACGGAAAGATTCTGCAAACATGGAGAAATTCTCTTTGGGCAAACCTGCAATCAAATCCA
Organism: Lachnospiraceae bacterium; assembly: GCA_910575155.1. Lineage (GTDB taxonomy): Bacteria > Bacillota > Clostridia > Lachnospirales > Lachnospiraceae > Petralouisia. The sequence continues at coordinate 14,828 of CAJTDX010000032.1, read as the reverse complement.
GATGCTGGTGTACCGTTCCCGCCTCTTTCAGACGGCATACCGCCTCTGTCAGCCGCTCCAGATCCATCGTGCGGTGAATTTCTTCTATTGTGTGCATATGCGTGGACTGCACCCCGATTTCAAGCTGAATGAGTCCCGGCCTCATAGACGCGATCAAAGCAATCTCTTCGTCCGTCAGCAAATCTGCCGCAATCTCAAAATGAAAATTTGTCACTCCGTTATCATGCTCTTTTAAATACCGCCAGATTTCCATGGCATGTTGATGATTGCAGTTGAACGTCCGGTCCACAAACTTTACCTGCGGCGCCCGCTGTTCCAGGAAAAACTGCAATTCCTGCTTTACCAGATCCAGAGAGCGGAAACGCAGACATTTTTCTATGGAAGAAAGACAATAACTGCAGGAAAACGGACAGCCGCGGCTGCTCTCATAATAGAGGATGCGGTTCTGAAACGTTTCCAAATCCTCATACACAAACGGGATCCGGTCCAGATCCAGAGGTTCTCTTGCCGCTGTCCGCACCAGCTCTCCCTCTTCTGACCGCAAAACCAAACCTGAAATCTGCGTGAGGCTGCTTCTCTCTTTTTCTTCTATATAAAACCGGCACAATTCCCGGAAGGTGGCTTCCCCTTCTCCCACCATTACCCCGTCGGCAGGATAACACTTTAAAAAAATTTCCGGCTCATAAGACACCTCCGGTCCCCCTGCCCAGACAGGAACGTCTGGCAGCAGCTTTTTCAGTTCCACGATCAATTCCCTCACATACCGGAAATTCCAGATATAACAGGAAAAACACAATACATCCGGCTTCTGCTTATAGATTTCCTGTAAAATAAATTCCAGACGGTGATTAATGGTATACTCTGCAATGCGGATCTGCTGCCGGTACTCTTCTGCATACGCTTTTAAACTGTAGACGGCAAGATTGGAATGAATGTATTTGGCATTTACAGCGATCAATAATATGTTCATAAGCTCATTATCTTTTTGACAGTTTTCCCTTTCTATGGTATTTTGTAATTACGAAAAACTCCATGAACATGAGAATCCGTTCATTTTAATTCGTGGATGTAAAAACAATACAATACTCTCAGTCTGAAAAAGAAGGTCTTTTTATGAATCAAAATGAATTTGAACAATTGGCAGAATTATTTAAAATATTTGGAACCCCTACCCGGCTGCAGATTCTGTATGCGCTGGTAGATAAGGAAAAATGCGTCTTTGACATTGCAAAGGAACTGGGGATGTCCCAAAGCGCCATTTCCCATCAGCTCAGCATCCTCAAACAGAACCGTCTGGTAAAGAACCGCCGTGAAGGCAAAACCATCTATTATTCCCTGCTGGATTCCCATGTACTAACGATAATCGCCCAGGGACTGGACCATATCCGGGAGTAGCTCTGTCCTTTTAATCTACTCCAGTCAGAAAAATATGTCAATTACTTTCGTTTAAAGAAGTCTTATTGCCGCATAATCCCCCGCCTTTTGCATCACAGATAATGATATTGCTTTCTCTTTGCAATGATAAACGCCGCCGATACCATAAGCGCCAGAATTTCCGCCGCTGTAACCGCCCACCAGATTCCATCCAGTCCCAGCAGAAACGGCAGGCCCAGTACGGCAGTGGTCTGGAATACCAGCGTGCGCAAAAAGGAGATTGCCGCTGATACGCCCCCATTGTTCAGAGCTGTAAAAAAGGAGGACGCAAATACGTTGACGCCGTACACCACGAAGGAACATGCATAGATCGAAAGCGCATTTCTGGTAATCTCAAACAATTCTTTATCATATCCCACAAAAATATCAGCAAGAGGCGCTGCCAGCACATACGCCGCAATCAGCATAACCACTCCCGCCCCAAAGACGATCATCATACTTTTTTTGAGCATGTTTTTCAGCTCCCCGTGATTCCCGGCGCCGTAGTGATAGCTGACAATGGGACCCGTTCCAATGGTATAGCCCAGAAAAGCGGCTGCAAATACAAACTGCGTGTACATGACCACTCCGTAAGCTGCCACACCATTTTCTCCCGCATACCTGATTAACTGAAAATTATACAGGATGCCTACCAGGGACGTGGAAATATTGGTCATCAGCTCCGACGCCCCATTGAAACACGCTTTCAGCAGAACGGACAGATCTACGGCCGTTTTTTGAACACGCAGCAGACTGCTGTTCGGACACAGGAAATAAATCAGCGGCAGCACGCCGCCGATACACTGGCCAATCACGGACGCCCAGGCTGCTCCGGCAATGCCCCAGTGAAAAACTGCAATAAACAAAGCGTCGAGGATGACGTTGGTAACGCCTGCCGCCACCGTTGCCAGAAAGCCAAGCTGAGGTTTTTCTGCCGTGACAAAAAAACTCTGGAACAAAAACTGCAGCATAAAGGCCGTATTCAGACCATTCATAATCCTGCCGTATAATACGCAGTCCTCCATCATCGCCTCTGTCGCTCCCAGCATATACGCAATCGGGCGCATAAATACGACGCCAATGACGGACAGAACCACTCCCAAAATCAAGGTCAGATATATCATCATTGTAAAATAGCGGTTTGCCGTTTCCCGTTTTCCCTCTCCCAGAGTCTTTCCAACCAGCGCGCTCCCGCCCGTACCGATCATAAACCCAAAGCATCCGAATATCATAAGCACCGGCATGATCAGGTTCACTGCCGCAAATGCTGTTTTTCCCACGTAATTGGAAACAAAATATCCATCGACAATACTGTAAAGGGAGGTACACAACATCATCGCGATCGTAGGCAGGCAAAAACGAAACAGCTTTTTGTAAGTGAAATGTTCCGATAATTGTATATTCATTTTCTTCTCCTTCTTTCTTAAAAATCAGTCTTTTCTCAGTGATCCATTCTATTCCTATATAATGTTTTTAGCAAATCCGTATACTTGCGAAAGAGCCTTATAATCGCTCCCTGCTCTTGCTCCGTCATCCCGCCTAAAGCGTCAAGCTCCATCTCAATCATCTTGTCCACCGTCTTCTCGCAGAGACGGATTCCTTGTTCCGTAAGTAAAATCACCTTACTTCTGCGGTCGCTTCCGGGCGCCAGGTCAATATACCCCTCCGCTTCCATCTTTTTTAATGCGGAATTAACCGTCTGCTTCGGCTCGTACAGCCAGGCGCATATTGCGCTCTGCACAGGAGCCGTATCCTCCGTGCGCAGAATATATAAAATCCAGAAAGCACATTCAGACAATCCCATCTCTTTTGCAAATCCCCGGTAAATATCGTCATTTTCCTTCATAATCTCATTATATTGGGTTAACCGTTTTACAGTTTTATCATCTCTCATGCCGACACATCCTCCATACAGTCATTATTTTTCATGTTAACAAACAAAAACATCCGAAAACGGACTGTTTCTAATATAGTCCGTTTTCGGATATTTGTCAAGTATATGAAATTTACAGGAACACAAATTGTTTCACAGTCAGAAACCTGCTTCTACTGCTGGTCTGCTTTGACTGCCTCTGTACGGAAAATGAATTTTACCGATCCCTTCGTGCCGTCCGCCACTTTGCTGAATGTCTGATATTCTTTTCCTGCCTTTGCCACTGACTCCAGTTTATGCAAAAGCTCCTTCACATCTCCGTCATAAGCGTCCGCCAGTTTCTGGATTCCCTCTTCGTCAAACTGTATCATACCTTCCATCAGATCTCTGGAACCGTCGTCCAGTTTCTCCACTCCTTCTTCTACCAAAGACGCGGCTCCGGAAAGCTTTGAAGCTCCCTCTGTCAGCGCGCCATTATTGGAGACCAGTTCTGCTGCTCCATTGGTAAGCTGGTCAATGCCGTTTGTCAGCGCCGGCATACTGTCATTCATGGCCTGCGTACCCTGGCTTAACGCCTGCATACCAGATACCAGACTGTAGCCGCTTTCTGCATCCTGCGCATTAATCGCCGCCGAAATCTGCGCTTTCGTTCCATCCACCGCAGTAAGAGCTGCAGACTCCGCGGCTGTTTTGGCTGCTGTTTTAGCCGTATCCGCCACTGCCGCTCCTACGGAATCTTTCGCCCCGTCTGCTATTTTGGAGACAATCTGGTCTGCCGTACTGTTCATGCCGGCTTTCAATGTTTCGTTTGCCATAGCTGCGCTTACCGTCTGATTTACCAGCACATCCACGGTCGCTTTGAGCTGCGCCTGGCCTTCCCCGGACGCCAGCGCTGCGTCAATCTGCTGTTCAATTTGCGCCATCTGGCTGTTTACATTCGCCGCCACCATGCCGTTGATATCCTGCTGGGCAACCAGCGCATTAATCTGCTGCTGCGCCTCCGATCCTTCCGTGTTGACCGCCTGATTTACTGCCGTACAAACCGAAGCCACCGCTTCAGCGTTTAATACGCCGCCAGTTTGTTCCGCCAGAGCGGCTGACTGCTGCTGAACCGCCGCGGCTGTCACGCCTGAAGTTACCTGCCGCGTCACCTGCTGTACGACTGCCTGAGTTACCGCCTGTACAACCTGTGGTTTTGATTCCGCCATCTTATCTTTTTTGGCGATATCTTTGGCAACGCCGGAATATGCCGTTTCTAACACAGAATCGAGAACTCCCTGTGTATAAACCCCCAGTCCGGCAGACACCTGATCCTTTGCAGCCTGGTTTCCTGCAAGGCTGTTATAAAATGCAGAGGACGCCTGCTGCTGAATCGCCTTCCCCTGGCTTTTGAATGAACTGTCAATCGCCGCGTCTGTCTGTTTGAGCAGCCCTGCCTTCTCCTGATCCGTCATCCCTGCTTTGAGCGTCTGATCTAACTGCGCCACGCCGTTATTCAATGTGGCCGCGCTGCTGTTTAAAGCAGTTACGCCATTTACCAGCGTACCGGAAGATCCGGAAAGCGTACGGATCCCGTCATTTAACCGGGACGCTCCATCGGTATAACTGTGTATGCCGCTGTTTAAGGTATTGACGCCCGCGGCAAATTCTTTCATGCTGTTTTTTAACGTTCCCAGCCCTTCCGACAGCTCTTTGCTTCCCTCCGCCAACTGTCCGGAAGCATCTGTCAGAGTTTCCAGATCTTCCTCAAGCCCTGTCAAATCAAAGGCTGCGCTCAGATCGCTGCCACCCGGCAGATCATTCATGACAACTGTCATGGTCATTTCCAGAGAAAAATTCTCCACCTCTGCTGTTAACTCCACATAATCGGGAATTTTCAGGCCGTCTTCCAGATCTTCTTCGTCCAGTTCAAGGCTTTCCTTCAGACCTGGCATTGCCAGCCCCACAGCGACCTTTCTGTTGCCGTCAGAAATCACCTTGCCATTGGTAATTTCCACATTGGTATAGTCTTCGGGCAAAATCATTCCCGTCAATACGGTAAAGGGTACGTATACTTCATGTGCTTCTCCCTCTGTGATCTGCGTGGTTTTTTCATGGTTGGTATAGTCGAAACGAATGGTAACTTTCCCGCTTTTTCCCGCCATTTCCTCCGGAGAGAGTTCCTTTCCATCCAGAAAATAAGTAACTTTCTCTGTAATCGGCAGTTCTTTGTCTGTGGTTCCCTGATAATAAATATCTTTTCCGTCTGCCTGCCAGGTAATTTTATCCCCATTTTGTGCAAATGTCTCTTCGCCTTTTACATTTTCAATCTCTTTTAAATCAGAAGCGTCCTCCAGTGAAGCGGATTTATCTTTATTTTTCAGCCATTCACTGACAATGATATCTTTTGCCGTGCCGTCCGCTTCTGCCACTACGTAAACCGTTTCCTCTTTTCCAGCCTCCTCTTCTTCCCCGGAAACAGAAAGAACCTTTTCCAGCGTCTCTTTGATTTCCTTTTTATCCGCCTTGCTTTTTTCAGATTCCTTTACCTCTTTCCCTTTTTTCTCGGCATGAACCGTGTACGCCATTCCTGTTCCGCTTCCTAACACTGCAACGGTAAGCGCTCCCGCCGCCATGCGGATCATATATTTATTCTGAAATTTTTTCTTTAATTCTAAATTTTTCATTGTGATAACCTCCTGATCTTATGAAACTGTCTTTATCTGTTCCGTCTTTACTTTTTTCTGCTTCTGCGGCCCGAAATTCCTGCTGGTTGCGCAGATGAGGCCGTCAAATACCATAAACATCGCCGGAAGAATGAAAACCGCCACAAACATACTGATAATGGCTCCCCGCGACATCAGGGTACATAATGCGCCAATCATATCTATTCTTGAATAAAACGCCACGCCTACAGTTGCGGCAAAGAAACTCAGGGCGCTTCCCACAACAGAAGAGACCGACGTGCTCAAGGCAATGGTAATGGCCCCGGCTTTGTCCGCTCCATTACTGCGCTCTTTCCGGTAACGCGTCGTCATCAGTATCGCATAATCCACGGTTGCTCCCAACTGAATCGTTCCGATTACCACAGACGCAATAAAGGGGAGCACCGTGCCCGTGTATGCCGGAATACCCATATTGATAAAAATTGCAAATTCTATCACCGATACCAGAATAATCGGAATGGAAATGGATTTAAATGTAAGCAGGATAATCACAAATACTGCCAGAATGGAAACCACGCTTACTACTTTAAAATCCTTGTCTGTAATATTAATCAGATCCTTGGTACAGGGCGCCTCTCCAATCAGCATTCCCTGTGAATCATATTTTTTGAGCACGGCATTCAGTTCCGTAATCTGACGATTGACCTCGTCAGAGGCAATCTTGTACTCTGAACTGATCATCATCATCTGATAATTGTCCGTCATTAACTTTTCCTTTACTTCCTCCGGAATCATATCCAGAGGAACCGCAGGCCCTACCAGAGATTCTATTCCCAGGATCGACGATACGCCGTCCACCGCCTCCATTTCGTTCTTCATCATCCCGGCTTCTTTCTGAGATAATTGACTGTCCAGCAGCAGAATATGCGTGGTGTTCATCTGAAAATTTTCATTCAGTTTCTCATTTGCCTGGATACTCGGCAAGTCTTTTGGCAAAGTTCCTGCGAGGTCATAATAAACGCCTGTGTGCGTATATCCATATACCGCCGGGCCTAACACCAGCAAAAACAGTACCGCAAACGCCTTATAATGTCTGACTACAAAGGGGGCAATCCGTCCCAAATCCGGAATCATAGGGCGGTGTTTCGTCTTTGAAACAGGACGATCAAACACCAGCAGCATGGATGGAAGTACGGTCACACAGCTCACTACGCCGAGAAGAACTCCCTTTGCCATTACAATTCCTAGATCCATGCCCAGGGTAAAGGTCATAAAACACAACGCCACAAATCCTGCCACCGTAGTTGTGGAACTGCTCAGCACAGATCCCAGGGTGTTGGAAATGGCATGGGACATGGCACGTTTTTTATCACCCGGAAAGCGTTCCTGATTTTCTTCATAACTGTGCCACAGGAAAATGGAATAATCCATGGTCACTCCCAACTGTAAAACGGCTGCCAGCGCCTGGGTAATATAACAGATTTCTCCAGACAGCACATTGCTTCCCAGATTATAGAGAATCGCCATGCCGATGCTTATAAGGAAAAATACCGGAGCCAGAAAAGAATCCATGGTCAGTGCAAGAATCACACAGGAGAGCGCCCCGGCAATCGCCACATACGCTGTCATTTCCTGATTGCAGATATCCTTGATATCTGTGACCACTGCCGACATTCCGCTGACGAAGCATTGCTGTCCTGCCAGGCTGCGGATCTTCTTGACCGCCTCCATGGTTTCATCCGACGACATGGAAGAATCATACATCACTGCGATCATGGTATCTTCGCCTTTTACAAATTTCCCTCTGACGTCTTCCGGAAGTATTTCCATGGGAACTGACAAATCTGCCACGGAATCGTACCAGATCACGGTCTTAACATGAGGAACCTCTTCCATCTGTTCTCTCAGCTTCGACACATCTTTGTTCTCCATGCCTTCCACCACGCAGATGGAAAAAGCGCCTGTGTTAAATTCCTCCATCAGAATATCCTGTCCTTCCATGGTCTCAATATCGCCGGGAAGATAAGATAAAATGTCATAATTGATTCTGGTGTTTACAATTCCCAATACTGACGGAATCAAAAGCAGCACGCTGATTATCAGGATTGGGACGCGCAATTTTACAACTTTCTTTCCAAATTTAATCATTCTCTCGCGCTCCTTATTTTGATTATTTTCATACATGAGTATAAAAAAAAAGACTGAATAAGTGAATATTCAATCTCTTTTTCATGTATTTGTCAGATATACATTTTCCATTCTCTGTCATGCTCAAAATACATTTTCACAAATATGTAACCGCAGCCGTCTGTCCTGCTACAGCTCCTCTATGACTTCTGTCATGGAACGCGTAATCATATAGTTATAAATATCTGTAATTTCCCTGGGTTCTACTGTCATACCGCTCTTGATCCAGTTCACCACCACAAAACTCATGGACTGGGCGTAATATTTTGCAATATATTCGGGCGTCAGCCAGAACTGGCCGCCTTTGCCTGTCTGGCTCTTTTGGGCAATCACTTCCAGCAGTATGTCCTCGATACAGCTTTTGCAGATTTCTTCAAAAGAGTTCTGTCCCTCCAGCTTCACCGCCCTGCCGTAAAATTCTCCGTCTGCTTTTACAGAGGTAAAAATCAGCATCAGCGCCTCATCCACCATTCCCGCATGGATCAGAGGACGGGTAGGCTCCAGGATCTGGGTGCGTATAATCCATTCCAGCAGTTCATATTTATCCTGAAAATGATTGTAAAAAGTGGGACGTATCACCCCTGCTCTGTCAGTCACCGCCTTAATGGTAATCTTTTCTATAGGCTGTCTGCAGGCAAGTTCCTTAAAACTCTCCGCCAGCAGCGCATCTATCCGTTCCTTCTGTCCTGCCACGTTTTCACATCCTGCCTATACATTCAGCTCCAGAATCGTCAGATTCCTGGCCTCGTCGTCTGATTTCAGGTCAATCATCTCTCCGGTAGGTATGATCTTTACCCTGGGTCTTAAAATAAATTCCTTATAATTCTCCATTACCACCGCCGTTCTTCCGTCCGACAGACTCACCTCACAGCCCACGGGATAAACTGCAATTTTGCGCATGAATATATCCACAAGCTCCGGGTCAAACTCCGCCCCCGCATTCGCCATCATGTACTCCACGGCCTCGGAAGGTGAAACCGGTTCATGATACGGCAGTTTGGAGGTCAGCGCATCGTATACATCCGCAAGCTTGATAATTCTGGCGTAAATGGGAATTTCTGAACCAGACCTGCGCATCGGATAACCGCAGCCATTATACCACTCATGATGTTCCAGCACGCTGTCATACACTTCCGGAAGAAAATCAAAATTCTCCTTCAAAAAATCGTATCCCAGCTTTGGATGCTGGACGATCATGATACGTTCCACCTCCGTTAACGCGCGGCGGACGTTGAGCACATCCTCTTCCACAAACCGTTTTCCCACATCATGAAGCAGCGCCGATGTGGTTAATATATCAAGTTCTTCTTTATTCATATTGCAGGCCGCGCCAATCATGGTAGACAATACCGCCACATTTACAGAATGAAAATATACATAATCGTCATACGTTTTTATATCCAGCATGTTGCACATAACATCGCCGTTATTCAATACTTCTTCCATCACGTTCATTACGACTTCCTGAAGATTCTTCTGTTCCATTGGAAGATTCTTATTGTCCAGGAACAGATCATGAACCATCTTCAAAGCCTCCCGTTTTACTTCCGGGCGTATTACCTGAGTTACCATCAAATCTTCTGTAAATTCATCGTCAATATAAATTCCCGGAAATCCCAGCTTTAACAGATCCTGAAGATTGTCATGATTCAGGATCAGATGTTTTCCCAAAATCAGACGTCCTTCTCCATTATAAATATCCTGCCCCAGGGTCATCCCCGTTTCTACTTTCGCCATAGGCATATAACGCATCTTCAGCTACCTCCTGTTTATACTTTGCCACTGCTGTTTTTTGCTTCTTTCTGACTCCGTTTGCACTGATACATTCGTTCATCCGCACGCCCTACGGTGTCCTGGAGATTCATATCCGTACCACGGCTGTATTTTGCAAAACCGGAAGCAATCTGCATAAAATCTTTTACCTGGGTTCCCTGCAGATTTGCCAGCCAGTCGCACATCTGTGTTTGTTTCTGTTCATAAATTTCTTCCGTAATGCAGTCGGAGATTAAACAAAATTCGTCTCCGCCAATCCGATAAATTTCTCCCAGCTCTCCAAAAACATCCCGGATAATCTCGCTTCCGGTAATAATATAACAGTCCCCCATACCATGTCCGTACATATCGTTCATCATTTTCAGATTATTCAGGTCAAACATCACCACGCCGTACTTTTTAAACTCTCCCTTATTAATCTGATGCAGTTCATTCTCAAAACTTCTGCGGTTCTTCAAAAGCGTCAGCCCATCCAGTTCCGCTTCCTCCAAAATGGCTTCCGCGTCTTTTCCCACCTGAATCAGCTTAATCGATCCGCTCAGAAACTTCCCCGCAAGCGCCACCACATAGATCAGACAGCCAATTCTGGAGAAATATGCCACATCGTCATGAAACCGATAATAATAATTAAGAGCGTCCAATATAATGCAAATCCCGACCATTCCAATGCAGACTGCATTTTTCCAGAGATCTCCTCTGGATTTGACCCCATGTCTTCCCTTTCGAACCAGATACTGCGCTCCCATCGCTACTGCGCCCGCGGCGACAGATATTCCTATTATATGCGTAAAAGGCAGGGTCTGGCGCAAATCAAACCAGCCAAAAAACTGCCCCAGGAGGCCGAGCGCCACATCCAGCTCGCTGACTGCGGACAGAATCCCCAGCAGCCGGCTTTCATCCCTGGAATAAATCGCCTTCATAAAGTAAATGATTGGAAGCGGCATCAGTTTCAAACTGATAATCGTAATCTGATTGCACAAAAGCTCCCTTCCAAACATGATCATTGGAATCTGAGTCTCAAACGCAGACCAGACTGCAAAATGTATTGCAAATAATCCCAGCCATGGAATCCCTTTGTGCAAACGCATTTTATTTCCAACCATAAACCATCCCGCCACCAGCATCAGTCCCATTGCAAACACGATATAGCTGACTGTCAGAGACACAAATTTGTTCTTTATAATGTCCATGACAATCTCAGACTGCAGGCCGCAGACAAATACCGGTACTTTCACCTTCTCCCAGTCATAGCAGTTCTTAATATGTACTTCCAGAAGCTTCCCTGAATATTCGTTCCAAAGCTGTACAAAATTCCAGCAGTTTCCCGGCGTTTTGCTTTTTGCAATCTCTGGTACATTCTTCTCATAGACTTTTTCTCCGTCCACAAACACTTCCACCAATTGATGCGAAGTATAAAAACCAATAGAATTGACAGAATCAAGCTTTTCCGGCAGCCGTTTGCGAAAAATCACTTCCTGCCCGGTCCCAGACATTTCCAGCGATGCGGGAAGCGTTTCATATTGCTGAGATTTCTCCCCGGCGACTACTGTCCAGTCACAATTGTAGTATATACGTTCCACCAGATCCGACGTTTCTTTGCCGCTGTGGCTAAATACCAGCGCCAATGCAATAAATAATAACGCTGCGGCTATTTCTATCAGGTGTATTTTTAATATTTTCACTGACTGTCTCCTTTACGATGCAGACAAATCGAATACGATATGTTTTCACTACTGTTCTTTATTTTAACATATTTTTATAAAAAATAAAACATTTTTCCGAAATACAAACCTGATATTTACATTCCGAACGAATTATCTGTAAATACCGTATGGACTCATATTATAAAAAACAAAACGGGCAGGCCCACTTCAGCTCCCCTCCCCCTCACTCATGAGGGCCTGGACGCTTTGCTGCGCCGAGCACAATTGCGAAGCAATATTTTATCTCTTGTGCGAGTGCCCATATTATTTTTCTCTTATAGGAAAGATACTTTCACGCATTAGCGTGACAAGGTCTTTCCTATAAGAGAAAAAAAGAGCCGCAAGCTCCTGATTTCTCTGAGAAATCCTTAAGCTTACGGCTCTTAACTGCAAGAGCGATAGACGGGGCTCGAACCCGCGGTCTCGACCTTGGCAAGGTCGCGCGTTACCAACTACGCCACTATCGCATAAAGCGGGTGATGGGAATCGAACCCACGTATCCAGCTTGGAAGGCTGGTGTTCTACCATTGAACTACACCCGCACAAACACCTTATAGTGTGATGCCCAGTTCCGGAATCGAACCAGAGACACGAGGATTTTCAGTCCTCTGCTCTACCAACTGAGCTAACTGGGCTCGCTGTGTTTCAACAACGATATCATTTTACACAGATATAAGGCGTTTGTCAATACCTTTTTTCATTTTTTTAAATTTATCTGCTTGGAACCATTTTAATGATTCTTCCTGCAAATTCATTAAAGTTCTGAGTCTGCAGAATAACCCTTCCCGGTCCGGTAAGTTTTGTCAGGAACAAACCTTCTCCGCCGAAAAATATATTTTTCAGCCCCTTCACTGTTTCAACCTCGTATTTTACTGATTTTTCAAAAGCAACCACATTTCCCGTGTCAACCTTGAGCACTTCTCCGGGCGCAAGATTCTTTTCCACTTTGTTTCCATCAATCTCCAGAAAAACCATGCCCGTACCGGAAATATCCTGTAAGATAAAGCCTTCTCCCCCAAACAAACCTGACGACAGTTTCTTCGTCAGGGCAACGCTCAATGTCACACTCTCCTGAGCGCATAAAAAAGCTCCTTTCTGACAGATCATTCCCCCGGTGGCTCCCACGTCTATAGGAAGCACTTCACCCGCAACCGTAGAGGCAAACGCAATCATGGCTCCTGGCTTTTCCGCCTTATAAGTCGCCATAAACAATGATTCCCCGGAAAACATTCTTCCGATACTTTTTCCCAGACCGCCTTTCATATTAGAATCCATGGCAATCCCTTCGCTCATCCATGCCATTCCGCCGGACTGCGTATACATACTCTCTCCGGCTGTGTCAAAAACGACTTCTACGGCCGGCATGGTATCGCCTAATACTTCATATCTCATGTGTCTCTCCTCCATATCTGTTTAAAATACCTTTTTATTATAGTACAAATCTTTTTATTCTTCTACTGTAAAATTTATTTTTTGCCGTCAATTCATGATATTTCACTGCCGGAATAATATTTTTCCCTAATTATATATCCGCGCTTATTGACCCTCAATCCGAAAAATGATAAGATGAGCATATGTTACAGATTTAACAATCTTAATTTTCATTTCAGGGAGGTTTTAACATGGATTATACACAGGAATACCAGCAGAAACTTGTTTCTGCTGACGAAGCTGTCAAGATTATCAAATCCGGAGACTGGGTGGATTACGGCTGGTGCAACGGCACGGCAGATGTATTGGACAAGGCGCTGGCAAAACGTACCGACGAATTAAAGAATGTAAATTTAAGGGGCGGAATCCTCTTAAAGCCGCTCGCTGTCTTTGAACGTGAGGACGCCGGAGAACATTTCACCTGGAATTCCTGGCATATGTCCGGTATAGAGCGTAAGCTGATCGGCCGCGGCTGCGCATATTACGCTCCGATCCGCTACTCTGAGCTGCCCCGCTATTATCGTGAATCTGACACCAAAAACCAGGTGGCAATGTTCCAGGTATCTCCAATGGACAAGCACGGATTTTTCAATTTTGGCCCCAATGCTTCCCATCTTGCCGCAGTCTGTGAGACATCTGAAAAAATTATCGTAGAAGTAAATGAGAACATGCCCAGATGTTTAGGCGGTTTTGAAAACGGCGTACACATTTCTCAGGTAGATTTTATCGTAGAAGGCGACAATGCTCCCATCGGCGAACTGGGCGGAGGCGGCGCTGCCACGGACGTAGATAAAGCGGTTGCGAAACTGATTGTAGAAGAAATTCCCAACGGCGCCTGCCTTCAGCTTGGAATCGGCGGTATGCCCAACGCTGTGGGATCTCTCATTGCCGAATCTGACCTCAAAGATTTGGGCGTACACACAGAAATGTACGTAGACGCCTTTGTCGACATTGCAAAAGCAGGAAAAATCAACGGTTCCAAAAAGAACATCGACCGTTTCCGCCAGGCTTATGCTTTTGGCGCCGGAACTAAGAAAATGTATGACTATCTGGATGAAAACCCGGAGCTGATGAGCGCTCCGGTAAGCTACACCAACGATATCCGCTCCATTTCCGCACTGGATAATTTTATGTCCATCAACAACGCGGTAGACATCGACCTGTTTGGCCAGGTCAGCTCTGAAAGCTCCGGAATCAAACATATCAGCGGAGCAGGCGGACAGCTTGATTTCGTGCTTGGCGCTTATCTTTCCAACGGCGGCAAGAGCTTTATCTGCTGTTCTTCCACTTTCAAAACCAAAGACGGCGAATTAAAATCCCGAATCCTGCCTACGCTGCATCCCGGATCTGTTGTCACAGATACGCGCGCCAATATCCACTATCTGGTGACGGAATACGGCAAGGTAAATCTGAAAGGCTTATCTGCATGGCAGAAATGCGAGGCTATCATTTCCGTAGCGCATCCTGATTTCCGGGACGAGCTGATCAAAGAAGCAGAAAAAATGATGATCTGGAGAAGAAGCAATAAATAACAGCATTTTTTCTCCGCAGTATTTTTCGTATACAGACATTGTCGGAAGGCTTTTTGCAGAACAAAGAATCCTGCAAGCAGGATTCGCCGCCTGCGGCGGGTCGCTTTAGCGGCATATTTCTTTTCCGCCGCAGTGCGATAATTGTTTGTTCTTTACTGTGAAACATTAACTTCTGAGTGGCCAAAAAAGCGCAGACTACCCCTATACAAACTTTAATGGTTTTTTTGAACCTAACTGGAAAACTTATACGGCAACTACAGGAGCTTCCCAG
>CAJTDX010000031.1 GCA_910575155.1 Lachnospiraceae bacterium | reverse complement strand
AGGAAGAACACTTCGGATTCTTATATGTGGGTATACTGCAGCATCAGGGACTGTAAACGGCCGGTTCGGTATTTTGAATATCAGCCGGGGCGGGGCGGAAAATATCCGGAAGCGTTTTTAAAAGGATATACCGGATACATCCATACGGATGCTTATACCGGATACAATGGGGTAAAGGATGTCATAAGATGCCTGTGCTGCACCCATCTGCGCCGTGCTTTTGTGGACGCGCTGCCAAAAGACATCCATGGCCCGGAGGCTTCAAAACCTGCGGAAGCGGTCCTGCGGCTGAATAAGCTGTTTGAGATTGAAAAGGAACTGGACGGCCTTCCCCCAAAACAGAAGAAAAAAGAGCGGCTAAACCGCGAGAAACCGTGGAAAAAACAAAAATTTAATTGATATGAGCACTACTGAAGGTGATGAGCATATGGCCATTATATGGGAAGATCGGACATACGTGCCTTTTTGCACGATATCTAAAAGTGATTGCGGAACACAAATTGGCTATCTGAATGGAGAAACTGATGACAGGATATGTGAATATAAAGATTATCCAACAGACGAGTGGATTGCGAATCACCTTATGGCAGATGGCGGTGCAATCTTGTTTAAAGAAGTAAATGCCACTCATATTCCCGATGGTCTTGAATCAGAATATGAGTGGAATTCTCCTGAAATAGCGAAATTGCGTGAAAAATACCCAGAATACTTTGAGGTTGGAACCTTTAAGGGACTGGAGGTTTATGTTTGGCAAATGGCAGAGAATGACTATCGTTTTGGGCTGATGCAAGGAACCAACCGTGAGAAAACTTTGGAAGAGATGATGGCATTAAAAGGTGCCTCACCAGAGGAAATGGCATTGATTCTGTCTGCCTTTGACATAGAAGACAGAGATATTTTTGTGATTCCATGGCAGAATCCTATTTCCAGTTATATGATCACGGATGATATGGTGAAAGATCCGGAATATATAAGCAATATACGAAATATGCTGGGACTGGATTTGGATGAAGAGCAATTGCCCAAACAGGAAAAAGCGGATGCAATGTATGACAGAATCCCTATGGTAAGAGTAAATGATAAATTATATTATGATACAGGGAGAGAAAGCACGATCAGCGGGCGTTGTGGAAATATGGATGGAGAAATAACGTCAACTGTCGATGGAACTGAAATACCAACAGAAAATAATCAGTCTAATTTTGGAAGTGGATTTGGTTATCAGTATGGAGCGGACGATACAATAGAGATTTATATGAATGAAAAGTGGTTTATCTTTGAATACAGAGAGGAATCTGAATGAGAAAATAAACGATAGATAAGTCAAATTAAATCCAAACAGGAGGTTATTATATTTATAGAAAGCTATGTAAAAAAGTATTTGAGGGTTGAAATAGGCTGAATTCATCCTATAAATTGGATATAATATAAGTATTATACGAGGAGATATGGAAGATGACAATAAATACAAATATAATGGTTTCTATTACAGAAGCAAATCAGAATTTTTCAAAAGTAGCAAGATTAGTGGACGAACATGGAACAGCCATTATTCTAAAAAATAATGTACCAAGATATCTTGTCATAGATTTTAGCAAAGCAGATGAGGATGCTGTTGCATCAAAAGAAGATGCGCTGAGTATATCAAAACGATTGATTGAGAAGAATAAGGAATCTAATGAGGTGCTTGCAAAATGATAAAGCTGACAAAAGAACAGATTCTATTACTTCATACTCAGATAATTGAGACTACTGGAGGAAGTGATGGAATTATGGATTTAGGTCTGCTTGAATCTGCATTAGAAAGCCCATTTCAATCCTATGGTGAAGAAGAATTATATCCAGGTATACAGGCAAAGGCAGCAAGACTTTGCTATGGATTAGTTAAAAATCATGCAATGATAGATGGTAATTAAAGAATAGGGTGTCATGTTAGTCTTTTTGGAATTAAATGGTTATGAGATGGAATATACGCAGAAAGAATTATCAGATTTAATTTTAGATGTAGCAGCGAACAGGAAACAATATGAAGATATTTTACATTGGTTGTTTTCGCATCAGATGTAAGTCAGATGATTTGTAATATCTTCAGATAAAAGAATAAAACAAAAATAGTGAATAAGTATGTGTTGAGGGTTATAAATTTGGGGGATGCGGTTGAAAAGGCATAGTATGTTGGAAGGGAAAAAGACTCTTGTAAAAGGCTTGAAAGGGAAGAAAGGCAGCTATAACGCATACCTGATCACGGAGGGCGTGAAAGAGTATTCCTATGCGAAAGACGGGAAGGAGGTTAAGGGATTCCAGCATCAGTTGAAACTGGAATTTCCGCAGTTGAAACAAACATCCCGGAAAAAATAAAGGTGGCGTACAGGCAAAGAAGATGTTAAAATGGTTATGGTTCATCTGTGCAGGGATGCGGCTTTTTCAGTAAGGCTTTCGCATGACGCTTTTTTCTATGGCGTGGGCTTAGCGGTGATATCATGTCGAAGCAGATGGACTTTTTGTAAAGCGGATGTTAGAGAAGCCAGAGAGTGTCAAATAGATATAGAAACGAACAAATTAGCAGGTGCAAGGTTTTCATTTCCAGAAGTGATAAATTTATTAGACAATGTTGGTATTAAGATAGAATGATACATTGCTTGACATAATCAAGAAATGTCGATTTTTATAAATACAGAGGAAAATTTTGATTTAGAGTGATAAGCAGATTGGTATTTGGATGGGGTGTTTTCATGAAGAATTTTGATTATCCACAATTGCCTGAAAAATTGCAAAAAGGCTTAAATGACTATTGTAAATTTTGGGAACAGGGCTTAAAGAAGAGGGCGAATGCAGTTATCCGTGAAATTATGAAGTATTATGATACATTATCAGAGGATGTTCATAAAGAATTTATTTCAATAGTCTGCACCGAAATTTGCGATAATCATGTAGAATTATTCCAGGATTATTCTTTGCCGTATGAGGTTTCTATCCGTTTAGGGCAGGAACTTTTTCCTTTTGTGAATCAAGGAGCTTTACCACAGGCACGATGGCATTGTGAGCTGTTTGGAGATTTAGATGAAACGGTTTCGATTTATCAGAAGAATAAAGATGATTTCAAAACAGCCAGGATTCTGATGTTGAGATTGATTTATTTGCTTTCCTTTGGCGCACATCATTTTCCACAATATTCCTGCCTTGAAAATGTTTCGGAGCTTGACGAGGCAGAAGATCTTGGTGAAGAGATACTGAAAAAGCATGATATAGATGTTGAATTACAACAAGAATTTCGATATTATATCAAACTGCACAGGCTGTTTCATTCTTGGAACGGTGAAGGCGATTTCGCGCTTTTATGCAGAAAAAACGGTTTGGAATTTAATGAAATAGCGGCATATTACTATAAATAAAAGCCAGTTTTTGAAGGCGTAAAATCGGGATTAAAAAAGAAAGGTCAAGATGGATATGTGTACTGAAAAAGATAATGAGGAATTAATGAAAGCTCTTATAACCGCTGCCAGAGCGGCGTTCCTGTCTTTGAAAGAAATAACCAAAGAACATTTTTATTTTTATGTATTTGTATTTGACGAGGGGATGCACCCCTATATTTCAGCATGGTCTTACGAAGCCTTGGAAAAATCCATAGAGGAACAGCAGATAACTGATGAGGACAAGAGCTGGTGGAAATGGGATAGCGCAGACTCTCCCTATGCTGTTTATGGATATGATGAATTTTTTGGTGAAGTGGGTGCATTACTGGATCAAAGGGCAAGTAAATTATCCGATGATGAACTATATGAGACCGAGTGGGAAGAGCGGATTGATCTTATGGAGGCGGTCATGAAAAGACTCGATGCTTCCGGTTTGTTTGGGACTGGGAAAGAGAGGGAATGTGTGGTCATCAATGTAGAACAGGCTCCGCCTGACGGCGATGGCGCCGAATATGACCGGGCATTGCGATTAAATCCGCCTTCGACTCTGTTGTCGGAATATTTGGAAACATGCGAAACCCCAGAAAACGATTAACCCGTAACAGCAAACTCAGATTTAGAAATGGAGCGTGAAGGTGAATGGAATTTAAAATTATCCCAAAAACAAACATTATTCCATCGTTTAATCACAATACAACTGTTGTGAAGAATATTGAATGTGCTTCCTATGGCGAACAGTACAATGAGGATGAAATTACGCCGGACTTGATTGGCAAAATATTAAATGATGTGCCAAAAGGTATTGAGGTCAGCTTGTGCTTAGACCCTGATGGAGAATTATGTGACATATGCTTGGAAGTAGTGTCGGATGGAGAATGGCTGTCCCTGTGTTATGACAGCGAAAATACAGAAACCTATTTTACTTATAATCCTGAGTATGCCAATACAGTGGAGCGGATTGAAGAAGTAGATTTGGGAGATGAAAATGTATATACCCCGATCGACTACGATGGTCAGTCTCCCATTCCAAAATGTCAAGCCATTACAGATATGGATGCAGGTGTAAAAGCAGTTGAATATTTTATCCGAACAGGGGAACTTTATCCTGGAATTGACTGGGCATATTATTCTTGACAATTCCCGTTTGTAAAACTATTGCTGCGGGTAGCGGGGAATAAAAACGAAAGAGACGGGAAAGAGGAAAGTATATGGAGTTAAAGTGGGCAGTGGTTGCCGTGGCAGGGATTCTGCTGGCTGGCCTGTTCATTTGTCTGGCGGCCGTGTTTATAAAATGGCTGTCTGGTATTAGTATATAAGTTTAGACAGGAAAAGCTGAACAACCTGTACTATTGAAAACTGGGTAAAACAGCTCTTCCACGTCAAGGTATCAGATGATGAGACTGTCACCCTTAAAGCGTCATAAATATATGAATACGGAAATGAAACATTTCAGACATCAGTACAATACAGGGAAAACAACATTAAAAAAGTCGTCTAAAAAAGTGTTGACAATCCACCTGCATGTTTAAATACCGATTGATTTTTTATGATTCTTTCATTATAATATTTTTATGGCAGAATTTATGCTGCACAAAAGTTTGATACATAGAAATGGAGGAAACTATGCAAAAGGAAAATTTATCTGCCGCAGAGGCACTGCAGAAATTAAAAGAAGGAAATCAGCTCTATCTTACGGCTGAGACAAATCCGGGAGACATATCTTCAAAAATTCGTAAATTTACCTGTGAAAACGGTCAGAGTCCCTATGCCGTTGTAATAACCTGTTCAGATTCCAGGGTAATCCCGGAAAGTATTTTTTCAGCAGGAATTGGGGAACTGTTTGTCATCCGTGTAGCAGGAAATGTAATGGATAAGCATCAGTTGGGAAGCGTGGAATACGCAGTGGATCATCTGGGAACCAATCTTGTCGTTGTATTGGGACATGAGCATTGCGGAGCTGTGGGAGCGGCATTAAACAGCGATCCGGACGGCTATGTTAAATTCATCACAGATGAGATCCGCAAGGCAATTGGAGAGGAAAAAGACGAGCTGCGCGCAAGCTGCTTAAACGTAGAGAGAAGCGTATCTGTGATTAAGGACAGTCTGAACATTCAGGAAGACAACAAGGTAAAAGTATGCGGAGCATTCTATTATATCGGCAGCGGAAAAGTTGAGTTTCTGGACTGATTTCTGCATCTTGCAGATTTGCACCGCAGCAAAGAATCCCGCTTTGCGGGATTCTTTTTGTATAAAATAACAAAAATAGCAGATACTACCATAAAAAGGAGTTTGTTATGAGAAAAACGTGTAGTATCCGCTTATTATTATTTGGAGTTTTTATAACAGCCATATGCAGCCTTTGTATGGGATTTTTGATGGGAACCAGAAAGAACTGGAATGCTTATGAACAGCGTATTGCCCTGCTTCAGGAAAAAAATGATATCCTTTTATCACAGCAGGAGACTCAGGAAGAGGAACAGAACCTCCCGACAGGTTCTGTTGCAGAGCCTTACGCGTATATCCTGTTTGCAGAAGAAGGGTATGTCGCCGTCTATCACGCTGACAAAAAAACGCTGTACGCGTCCACAGATATTTTGCTCGCCAGTCTTCCCCAGGATCTTCAGGCAGAAATTACAGAAGGAAAAGTGATTGCCAGTGAAGAGCAGCTTTACAGTTTTCTGGAAAACTACTCCAGTTAGAATGCTTGAATCTTTCACCAGAGAATGATATAATCTGACCTGAGGCCTTCTGCCGGGGATCGTAACGATCAGGGGCCTTAGGAGGGGCTTGCAAAATGAACAGAAAATTTGATGTTATTGTTGTGGGAGCCGGAGCTTCCGGACTCACAGCGGCAATCCAGGCTGCCAGAAAAGGCGCCAGGGTTTTAATTTTAGAACATATGGACAGAGCCGCAAAAAAACTACTGGCTACTGGAAATGGAAAATGCAATTTCACCAATGAAAAGCAGGGCATTGCTTACTACAACGGCAAGAACCCTGCCTTTGTATTGCCGGTATTTGAACAATTCGGTCTGTCGGAAACATTGCAGTTTTTCTCTGAACTTGGCGTTTATCCTAAAAATAAACGGGACGGCTATTATTACCCTGCCAGCGAACAGGCGGCAGCAATGGCAGAAGTCCTGCTGATGGAATGTAAACGTCTGCAGATACGGATTGCATACAATATAGGTATCAGGGAAATACGCAGGGAAACAGAGGGTTTTTCCTTTCATACAAAACAAGGAATCTTCATAAGCGCCTGCTGTATCATAGCCACTGGCGGAAAAGCCGCCAAAAAAACCGGAAGCGACGGGAGCGGGATGCAATATGTTATTGGATTTGGGCATAAACTGACAGCTCTTGTACCTGCTCTTGTGCAAATGCAGGGAAAACAATCATTTTTGAAAGAAATTGCCGGGATTCGTATAGAAGGAACAATCCGGCTTTACATAGAAAACAAGACGGCAGCGCAAGAGGAAGGCGAACTGCAGCTGACAGAATTTGGAATCTCCGGAATCCCGGCATTCCAGGTCAGCCGTTGTGCATCATATGGACTGCTTGAAGGAAAAGGGGTATTTGCGGACCTCAATTTTCTGCCGAAACTTAACGCAGAAGAGACAAACGCTCTGCTTACGCAGCGTTTTCTTACATATGGAGCAGGAAAGAATGCCGTCCAGGCCCTGATTGGACTGTTCCCTTTTAAATTAATCGGCGTGTTATTGAAAGAAGCTCGTATTTCCCCGGATCAACCGGCGAAGAATTGCACGCAGAAAGAATTAGCAGCGCTGGCAAATGTTGTCCGGGCCCTGAGGATTGAGATCATCGGAACGAAAGGTTTTGACCATGCACAGGTCACTGCCGGAGGAGTGGAAACCAGGGAACTGAATCCTGCCACCATGGAATCCCTCCTTGTCCCGGGGCTTTATTTTGCCGGAGAAGTAGTGGATATTGACGGGTTCTGCGGCGGCTACAATCTGCAATGGGCGTGGTCCAGCGGCGCAGTTGCCGGAACCGCAGCGGCAAAAGCGGCTGTTGGAACGCAAAGGAGGAAGCCATGATCAGAATACAGCAGCTAAAGCTGCCAATTACCCACACCAGAGAACAGCTCGTACAAAAACTGGTAAAAACACTGGGCGTGAAAGCGGAAGATCTTACAGATTACACAATCCGCAGACAATCCATAGACGCCAGGAAAAAACAGCAGGTTTCCTATGTCTATACTCTGGATGTTGCGCTGAAACAGGAAACAAAAGTGCTCCGCCGTACAAAAAACAGCCGCATCTCATCAGCAAAGGATGTTCTTTACCAGTTTCCATCCTGCACAGAAGGAAGTATTCTCAGACATCCCCCTGTCGTTATTGGAAGCGGGCCGGCCGGAATGTTCTGCGCGTATCTGCTCGCGGAACACGGATTTTGCCCGGTAATCATCGAGCGCGGAACGTCCATCAAAGAACGCACCCGGGAAGTGGAACGATTTTGGAAAGAAAACGTGCTCAGCCCAAAATCCAATGTACAATTTGGAGAAGGCGGAGCGGGAACTTTTTCCGATGGAAAGCTGAACACACTTGTAAAGGATGTCAAAGGCAGGAACCAGAAAGTATTAGAAATTTTTATACGTCACGGCGCGCCTGCGCCCATTGCTTATGAGAGCAAGCCTCACATAGGGACGGACAAGCTAAAAGAAGTCATCGAAAACATACGGCATCAGATTGAAGCCTGGGGCGGCGTTTATCATTTTAATACCTGTGTAACCGATCTGGAGTTTTCCCAGAACAGACTCTCGGCATTGGTATGTGAAGACCTAGATAGCAAAACCCTTACCAGAAGAGAAGCAGAAATTGCCGTGCTCGCCATAGGGCACAGCGCCAGAGATACCTTTGAAATGCTGCACCAAAAAGGATTTCACATGGAGGCAAAAGCGTTTGCGGTCGGCCTCAGAGTCGAGCATCCACAGGCGATGATCAGTGAAATCCAGTATGGGACAGAAGCAGCGGCAATACTCCCGGCGGCTTCCTACAAGCTGGCGGCAAACCTGGAAAACAACAGAGGCGTATATTCGTTCTGTATGTGTCCCGGCGGCTATGTAGTCAATGCCTCTTCGGAAGCGGAAAGACTTGCAGTGAACGGGATGAGTTACCATGCAAGAGACGGCAAAAATGCCAACAGCGCCATCATTGTTACCGTAACGCCGCAGGACTTTGCAAAACCGGGACCGCTGGCGGGCGTGGAATTCCAGCGAAGCCTGGAAGCGAAGGCGTATGAGCTGGGAGCGGGCATGGTTCCCCAGCAGTTGTTTGGAGATTTTGAACAGAAAAAAATGTCTGCGTCCTATGGCGGCTTTTCGTCAGAAATCAAAGGACAGCATACGTTTGGCGCTCTGCATGAGCTTTTTTCCACGGAAATTCATGACTCATTCTGCCGGGGGATGCATCAGTTTGGACAGCGTCTGCCAGGATTTGACCGCAGGGACGCCATTTTGTCCGGCGTGGAGAGTCGGACTTCCTCTCCGGTACGCATTACCCGCAATGAATTTTTTGAAAGCAGTTTCAAAGGCGTGTATCCCTGCGGAGAAGGAGCCGGATATGCCGGAGGCATTATGTCTGCGGCTATGGACGGGATGAAAACAGCGGAGGCGATTGCAAAAGCGTTTCATGCGCCGAAAGACGGCAGGACTGTAAAAATCTGATCACATTCAGGCAAACAGCCATTTATACAAAAGCGATTCAATAAGAACATAAGAAACAGGAGGATATACATCGTGGCAGAAATGACTCCAATGATGCAAAAGTACATGGAAACCAAACAGGAATACCCGGATTGTATCTTATTTTACCGGCTGGGCGATTTTTATGAAATGTTTTTTGACGATGCTTTGACAGCATCTAAGGAACTGGAGATTACGCTTACAGGAAAAAACTGCGGTTTGGAAGAACGCGCGCCAATGTGCGGCGTCCCCTACCATGCAGTAGAGAGCTATCTGAATAAACTGGTTTCCAAAGGCTATAAAGTGGCAATCTGCGAACAGGTGGAAGATCCCAAAATGGCAAAAGGGCTGGTAAAACGGGAGGTAATACGGGTGGCAACTCCCGGTACCAATTTGGACACCCAGGCGCTGGACGAAACCAAGAATAATTATATTATGTGCATTGTGTGCCTGGAAGACCGCTTCGGGGTATCTGTCGCAGACGTCACCACCGGAGATTACTATGTGACCGAGCTGGAGAGTGAGCGCAAACTTCTGGATGAAATCCATAAATTTTCTCCCTCGGAAATCATCTGCAACGAATCTTTTTACATGACCGGACTGGACTTTGAAGACTTAAAACACCGGCTGGGAATCGCTGTTTATGCCCTGGACGCCTGGTATTTCAGTGATGAAACGGCAAAAAATACTCTGCTTTCCCATTTTAAAATGTCAGATATTCAGGGACTGGGACTGAAAGATTATGACTCCGGCGCCATTGCGGCAGGAGCATTGCTGAAATATCTTTACGAAACCCAGAAAAATAATCTTGCCAATATGACCTCATTGCAATTATACAGCACTGGAAAATATATGATTATTGACAGTTCCACACGCCGGAACCTGGAACTAGTGGAAACGCTGCGTGAGAAACAAAAGCGCGGTTCTCTGTTATGGGTGCTGGATAAAACCAAAACGGCAATGGGAGCCAGAATGCTCCGCAGTTTTACAGAACAGCCTCTGATCGAAAAAAAGGAAATCAAACGCCGTCTGGACGCTGTTGACGCGCTAAGAGAACACGCCATTACGCGGGAAGAAATCCGTGAATACTTAAATCCAATCTATGACCTGGAGCGTTTAATCAGCCGTGTTACATATCAAACTGCAAATCCCAGAGACCTGATTGCTTTTAAGAGTTCACTGGCCATGCTTCCTTTTATCAAAAAGCTTCTGGATGAATGCAGCGCCCCCTTACTTAAGGATCTTCAGTCAGATTTAGATACGCTGGAAGACATCTTTACACTGATTGATTCTGCAATTGCCGAAGAACCGCCTGTTTCCATCCGGGAAGGCGGGATTTTAAAAGAAGGGTATGATGAGGAAATTGACAAGCTGCGCCATGCAAAGACAGAAGGCAAGACGTGGCTGGTGGAATTAGAAGCAAAAGAACGGGAAAAAACCGGCATCAAAAATCTCAGAATCAAGTATAACAAAGTGTTCGGCTATTATCTGGAAGTAACAAATTCCTATAAAAATATGGTTCCGGATCATTATACCCGTAAGCAAACCCTTGCCAATGCGGAGCGTTACATCACTACCGAACTAAAAGAGCTGGAAGACATTATCCTGGGTGCGGAGGACAAGCTGACGGCGCTGGAATATGAACGATTCCGGGAGATTCGGGATAAAATTGCGGGAGAAGTGCTGCGGATCCAGAAAACGGCAAAGGCCGTGGCGGGCATCGATGTATTTTCCTCCCTTGCCCTGGTGGCGGAACGGAACAATTACTGCCGTCCGTCCATCAATGAAAACGGCGTGATTGATATCAAAAACGGACGCCATCCGGTGGTGGAGCAGATGATCAACAACGACATGTTTATTGCCAACGATACGTATCTGGACAACCATAAACAACGGATTTCCATTATCACTGGTCCGAATATGGCGGGAAAATCCACATATATGCGCCAAACGGCATTGATTGTGCTGATGGCGCAGATTGGAAGCTTTGTTCCCGCAGAAAGCGCCAAAATCGGAATTGTAGACCGTATCTTTACCAGAGTGGGAGCTTCTGACGATCTGGCAAGCGGGCAGAGTACGTTTATGGTGGAAATGACGGAGGTTGCAAATATCCTGAGAAATGCCACCAGCAACAGTCTGCTGGTGCTGGATGAAATCGGCAGGGGAACCAGTACCTTTGACGGTCTGAGTATTGCCTGGGCCGTGGTAGAGCATATCAGCAACCCCAAACTGCTGGGCGCTAAGACCTTATTTGCTACTCATTACCACGAACTGACAGAACTGGAAGGAAAACTGGACAACGTAAACAATTACTGCATTGCTGTAAAGGAGAAAGGAGAAGATATTGTCTTTCTGCGAAAGATCGTTCCCGGCGGTGCAGATAAGAGTTACGGCATCCAGGTAGCAAAGCTTGCCGGGGTACCGGAAAGCGTCATTGCCCGCGCCAGGGTTATTGCAGACGAGCTTTCTGCCCATGATATCGCGGAGCTTGCCGGGAAGATTACTGCCGAGAGCAGCAGTCCGCGCAAAAAAACACAGAAAAAAGATGAAGTGGATTTAACGCAGATGTCCCTTTTTGATACGGTAAAGGACGACGATATTATCCAGGAAGTACGGGAAATAGATTTGGGAAATCTCACCCCCATTGACGCCCTGAATAAACTGTACGAATTGCAGAATAAAATAAAAAACCGCTGGTAGTTTACATAATTATCTTATGTAAACTACCAATCAAAATATGATAGCGGATGTTCACATATTTTTTGAATAACGAATTTTGGAAACGGCAGTACTTTTTTATTGATAGATGAGGAAGGTGCAAAAGCAGAAAAATTTTGAATGCTTGAACTTATACTTTTAAAATGATATGATTAGGAAATAAATGTTTTATAAAATATTCTCTGCATGTTCAGTGCCGGAGTAATGATTCCTATATCATCCAGAAAGACGAAGGAGCAGATATGCCAAACATAGAAATTTTAGACCAGCAAACCATTGATAAAATAGCGGCAGGGGAAGTGATTGAACGTCCGGCTTCCGTGGTCAAAGAACTCGTGGAGAATTCCATTGACGCAAAAGCGAGCGCCATCACAGTAGAAATCAAAGAAGGCGGAACGTCTTTGATCCGTATCACAGACAATGGATGCGGCATTGAAGAAAAACAGGTTCCCCTCGCTTTTTTGCGCCATTCTACCAGCAAAATCCGCAGTGTGGAGGACTTGTTTACCGTCTCTTCCCTGGGATTTCGCGGAGAAGCATTGTCCAGCATCGCAGCCGTTTCCCAGGTGGAACTGATTACCAAAACGGCGCAGGGAATCAGCGGCGCACGGTATCTGATCGAAGGCGGCGCCGAAAAATCCATAGAAGAAATCGGGGCGCCGGAGGGTACTACATTTCTCGTGCGTAATCTTTTTTACAATACCCCTGCCAGACGGAAATTTTTGAAGACTCCGCAGACAGAGGCAGGGTATATCAATGACCTGATGGAGCGTCTGGCTCTGTCTCATCCGGAAATTTCTTTCAAATTCATTGTCAACAATCAATTAAAAATCCATACTTCCGGTAATTCTAATTTAAAAGAAATTATTTATCATCTCCATGGGAGGGATATCGCCGGAAACCTGCTGGAAATCCAGGCAGAAAACGATCTGTTTTCCATCAGCGGCTTTATCGGCAAACCTCTGATCTCGAGAGGAAACCGCAATTATGAAAACTACTTTATTAATGGAAGGTATATCAAAAGCGTCCTGATCGCCAAAAGTATTGAAGAAGGCTACCGCTCGTTTGTGATGCAGCACAAATACCCTTTTACCGTTCTTCACATTTCCATTAATGGCAGTCTTTTAGACGTCAATGTCCATCCGACCAAAATGGAACTGCGATTCAGCAATGGGGAAGCTCTTTATGAGGCGCTTACCGCACTGATTAAACAAACAATTAATCAAAGCGAGCTGGTTTATGAGTCCGGCTTTGAAAAAGAGCAGGAACTGCGAAAAAGGCAGCGGCAGCAAAAACAGGAACAGCTAAACGTTAGCCGACAGACGCCGGAGCCTTTTGAGACCAAGCGTCTGGAAGCAGTAAAACAGGCCATTCGAAAAGACACTCCCTATGAGCCAAAATTTGAAAAGCAGCCAGAGCTTGCAGCAGAAGATGCTGAATACGCGGATTCAGCAGATATGTTAAAAGATTCTTTAACTTTTGATGGACAAATTTCTGAGGCGAAACAAAAAACTGTTTCCCAAACCTTACAGCAGAATTCTAAGATGCAGCAGTTGGCGGAAGCGTCCAGCCTGCCGCAGAAACCTTTGGAACATCCGGGAACGCAGCAGGAACATCTTCCGGAACATACACAGAGACTTCTGGATATTTCCTCTCAGAAAGACCAGCGGATCATCGGGCAGTTATTTGAAACGTACTGGCTGGTGGAATTTGATGAAAAGCTCTATATCATAGACCAGCACGCGGCGCATGAAAAAGTATTGTATGAGCACACCATAAAATCTTTGAATAACAGAGATTTCACCTCCCAGACCATTTTTCCGCCTGTTTTGCTGACCCTTAGCATGAAGGAGGAAGTTCTTCTTAAAAAGTATATGGATTATTTTCAAAAACTGGGATTTGAACTGGAGCATTTCGGCGGAAAAGAATATTCCGTAACCGCAGTTCCGGCAAATCTGTTCGGATTGGATGGAAAAGATCTGATGATGGAAATTCTGGACAGCCTCTCTGAATTTCATGGCAGAGAAACGCCGGAAATGATTATGGAAAAAATTGCCTCTATGTCCTGTAAAGCAGCGGTAAAGGGTAATCAGAAGCTTTCCCGGCCAGAGATCGAAGCGCTGCTTCAAGAACTTCTTACTTTAGACAATCCTTATCACTGTCCCCATGGACGGCCTACGATTATATCCATGTCGAAATATGAACTGGAAAAGAAATTTAAGCGGGTGTTATCATGAAAAAACCATTAATGATACTGACCGGTCCTACTGCGGTTGGAAAGACGGAACTATCCATTCAATTGGCAAAAATGACAGAGGCTTCTGTGATTTCGGCAGACTCCATGCAGGTTTACCGCCATATGGATATCGGTTCAGCCAAAATCAAGGATTCTGAAATGCAGGGGATTCCTCATTATTTAATTGATCTGTTAGAGCCGGCAGAAGAATTTCATGTAGTGAAATTTCAGGAATATGCAAAAAAATATATGGAAGAAATCTATGCCCAGGGGAGAATCCCCCTGATTGTGGGAGGGACTGGCTTCTATATCCAGGCTGTTTTATACAATATTGACTTCACCAAAGAACGGGGGGACACTGCCTACCGCGCTGTTCTGGAACAGACCGCCAAAGAGCGGGGGGCGCGTGTTCTGCATGAAATGCTGGCGCAGGCCGATCCACAGGCTGCCGCCAATATCCATGAAAACAACGTCAAACGTGTGATCCGCGCACTGGAATTTCATCATCTTTCCGGGCAGAAAATTTCGGAACATAACGACACGGAACGGCAGAAGGAATCGCCTTATAACTTTGTATATTTTGTTCTCAACGATGAACGGGAACTGCTTTATCAGAGAATTAATCAACGTGTGACGCAGATGCTTGACGAAGGGCTGGTGGAAGAGGTACAAAAACTGCAAGAGCTTGGATGCGGCAGGCATATGGTTTCCATGCAGGGGCTTGGTTACAAAGAAATACTGGAATATCTGGAAGGAAACTGCACGCTGGAAGAAGCAGAATATAAAATCAAACGGGATACCCGGCATTTTGCCAAACGGCAGCTTACCTGGTTCCGGCGGGAACGGGATGTAACCTGGATCAATAAACCGGATTTTAATTATGACAATCACAAGATTTTGGCTTATATGCAGGAATCATTGATACAGAAAGGAATTATACTATGAGAGAACTCTATCAGGAACTTGGAATTACGGAACAAGTATTTCAATATGGACAGCAGTTTGAACAGAAGCTAAAGGAACGGTTTGCCGGGATTGACGAAACTGCGGAATACAACCAGCTTAAAGTGATCAAAGCATTACAGGCACACAAAGTCAGCGCTGAATGTTTCATGGGAAGCAGCGGGTATGGGTACAATGATCTTGGCAGAGATACGCTGGAAGAAGTATATGCCGCCTGTTTTAAAGGGGAAGCCGCTCTGGTCCGGCCCCAGATTACCTGCGGAACCCATGCCCTGGCCCTGGCGCTTATGTCGAACCTTCGTCCGGGGGACGAGCTGTTATCCCCGGCAGGAAAACCCTACGATACGCTGGAAGAGGTGATCGGAATCCGGCCGTCCACAGGTTCCCTTGCAGAATACGGCATTACTTACCGCCAGGTGGATTTGACCGAAGACGGGGACTTTGACTGGGAAGCCATTAAAAACGCCGTAAATGATAAAACCAGACTTGTGACCATTCAGCGTTCCAAAGGCTACCAGACCAGACCCACCCTGTCGGTTGCCCGGATTGGGGAATTGATTTCTTTTCTCAAAAAAATAAAACCGGACGTAATCTGCATGGTGGATAACTGTTACGGCGAATTTGTGGAAAAGCAGGAACCCTTAGAGGTTGGAGCCGATATGATTGTGGGTTCTCTGATTAAAAATCCCGGCGGCGGTCTTGCTCCCATTGGCGGCTATATCGCAGGAACGCAGGAGTGTATCGACAATGCGGCGTACCGCCTGACATCTCCGGGACTGGGGAAAGAAGTTGGCGCCTCCCTGGGCGTCATTCAGTCCTTTTACCAGGGATTGTTTCTGGCTCCTACGGTAACGGCGGGCGCGCTCAAAGGCGCAATTTATGCGGCAAATATTTATGAAAGCCTGGGATTTCCAGTGGTTCCGGACAGCAGGGAAAGCCGCCACGACATCATTCAGGCGGTAACGCTGAAATCCCCGGAAGCCTTAATTGCGTTCTGTAAAGGGATTCAGGCGGCCGCGCCTGTAGACAGCCATGTAACCCCGGAGCCATGGGCTATGCCCGGATACGACGACAAAGTAATTATGGCGGCCGGAGCCTTCGTACAGGGATCTTCCATTGAATTGAGCGCCGACGGACCATTGCGCCCGCCCTACGCCGTATATTTTCAGGGAGGGCTGACCTGGTATCATGCAAAACTGGGCATTTTAATGTCCCTGCAGAAGCTTTATGAGGCAGGAATTGTGCAATTGTGAAAATTTTTAGCGAAATCTTAATATTTTTAATAATATATTAGTTGTATATCAAACCCCTTTTGTGCTAGAATAAAATGTAAAACTTTTTCCTTGATCAGAGAGAATAATGGGAAAATATGAATACACACATAACTATGAAGGAAATGGCAGTATCCGAGCAGCCTCGTGAAAAGTGTACCCGCTACGGAGCGCAAAGCCTGTCGGATGCGGAACTTCTTGCGGTTATTTTGCGGACAGGCACAAAAGATCTGTCGGCGCTGCATCTGGCACAGACATTTCTGGCGCAAAAGGATAAGGGATTATTAAACCTGATTCATCTGACTGCGGATGAAATGTTGAATATTTCCGGAATCGGTCAGGTAAAGGCAGCGCAGCTAAAATGTATTGCAGAGCTTGCCGTGCGCATTGCCCAGGCCAGCAGAATCAAAGAAGTGCGTCTCAACGATCCGGAAACAGTGGCTTTTTATTATATGGAAAGCCTCCGGCATGAACCCAGAGAGAAACTGCTTCTGGCAATGTTCGATGCGAAAAGCAATTTGCTGGGAGATACGGTCATTTCTGTTGGCACAGTGAATCATGCCCTGGTATCGCCCAGAGAGATTTTTTTAAAAGCTCTGGAATACCGGGCAGTGCATATCGTACTGCTTCACAATCATCCCAGCGGCGATCCCTCCCCCAGCGAGGCGGACATCCATGTGACATCCAGGGTGTCGGAGAGTGGGAGTATTCTTGGAATCGCACTGGCTGATCATATTATTATCGGTGATAACCGATACGTAAGCTTTAGAGAAAACGGCCTGTTGGGTCAGAGGAAAGGAACATAAGTTATGTCAGCAAATGTCTATGGAATTGATTTGGGAACCTGCAATCTGAAAGTTTTTTGCAAGGCAACTGGAAAGGTAATCAATGAGAAAAATACAATTGCCGTTATCAACAAGAATCAGCTGTATGCTGTCGGCAATGACGCCTATGCGATGTATGAGAAAGCGCCGGATAATATCAAGGTATCTTTTCCGGTCGTCAACGGCGTAATCGCAGATTACAACAATATGCAGGCTATGATCGGTGAAGTGCTGGAGAAGCATGTAAAAAGAAATATGAAGGGCGCAGAATTTATTGTCGCCGTGCCTACAGATATCACAGAAGTGGAGAAAAAGGCATTTTTCGACCTGTTTTATAAAAGCCGTTTTAAACCTAAAAATGTACTGCTTTGTGAAAAGCCCATTGCCGACGCCGTGGGTCTTCAGTTGGATGTCAATTCTCCCACAGGTTTTATGATTGTGAATATCGGTGCGGATACTACAGAAATCTCTGTAATCTCCCTGGGCGGACTGGTGCTGAGCGATCTTTTGCATTTTGGCGGAAAGCGCATTGATGAATCCATTATCAGCCATCTGAAACGGACATTTGGTCTGGTAATCGGACAAAAAACAGCGATGTATTTAAAAGAAACCTTAGGCTGCGCTTTGCCAACAGAAGAAGAACAGACGGAAATCATTGTAGGCCGGGACGTCGTCAGCGGTCTTCCTATTGAAATGGAGATTGCTTCTTCCGTAGTTTATGAAGCAGTGAAAGATCATTTGAATTCCATCTGTAATTCCATTAAGATGATTTTGGAGAAAACTCCGCCGGAACTGGCAAGAGATATAATCCATTCCGGAATTTATATTACAGGAGGATCTTCTAAGATACAAAAGTTAGACGAGCTGTTCACCCAGATCACCAATATCCGCGTCAATACCTGTGAACTTCCCGAAGAGAGCGCAGTGCGGGGATTGAATAAGATTGTATCGGATGAGAAATACAGAAAGCTCGCTTTCAGTATGAAAACCAGAATATATAAATAAAGGTTGTAATCATTTATGAAACGGAAAACAAAACATTCTATACCAACCAAATATACGCTTCTGGTCCTGACCATATTCTGTGTAGTTGTCATGTTTATCAGCTTTACACTGAATTTATCCGGAGGGCCGTTAAATTCTGCTGCCGGGTATATCTTTGTCCCTATGCAGAAGGGAATTAATCAGGTGGGAACCTGGATTGTGAACCAGACAGGTGAACTGGCGTCTCTCAAGGACGTGATGCAGAAAAATAAAGATCTGCAGGCAAAGGTAGATGAACTGACCCAGGAACTGAATACCATAAAGCTTGAACAGTATGAACTGGACAACCTGCGGGAGCTGATGGATCTTGACCAGAAATATCCCAGCTACGACAAGGTTGCGGCCAGGGTAATTGCGAACGACGGCGGCAACTGGTTCAGTACATTCCTGATTGACAAGGGAGAAAACGACGGCATTGAAAAAGATATGAACGTAATTGCAGGCAGCGGACTGGTTGGTATCGTCATTGATACCGGTCCGAATTACGCCAAAATCCGTTCAATCATCGACGACGCCAGCAACGTCAGCGGTATGGCGTTGTCCACGGCAGACCGCTGTATTGTCAATGGAAACCTGGCGTCCATGAACGAAAACCAGGTCATTCAGTTCACAGGTTTAAAGTGTGAAGATGATGCAGTCAAAACAGGAGAACAGATTGTTACCTCTCACATCAGTGATAAATATTTAGAAGGGATCCTTGTTGGATATATCAGCGCCATAGAACGCGATTCCAATAATCTGACTTATTCAGGAACGATTACGCCAGCAGTGGATTTCCAGCATTTGCAGGAAGTTCTTGTGGTGCTGGATAAGAAAACGGTTCACAACCAGGATTCCAAAGGGAAGAAATAAGGAGCTGGCAAAATGAGACGTAAATTTACGGTATTTCTGATTATTACCATATGTTTTATACTGCAGTGTACGCTGTTTCAGGCGCTTTCCTTTGCCTCAATATCCCCAAATCTGCTGATTGTGGCAACTTCGGCTTTTGGATTTATGAGAGGGCGGAAGGAAGGTATGTGGATCGGTTTTTTCAGCGGTCTGCTGCTGGATTTGTTTTTTGGCAGTGTGATTGGATTTTATGCGCTGGTATATGCTTATATCGGCTATGTCAATGGATTTTTCCGCAAAAGATTTTTTCCTGACGACATTAAACTTCCCCTGATCCTTATTTCCGCCAGTGATTTATCGTATAATATGCTGGTATATCTTTTTCTTTTTTTTCTGAGAGGAAGGTTTCGCTTTGGCTACTATTTTCTGCATATTATGCTTCCGGAGCTGGTATATACGATCCTGATCACCATTGTGCTGTATTTCATAATACTGAGAATTAACCAGAAACTGGAATATATTGAAAAAAGGAGTGCAAGTAAATTTGTTTGAATTGATAAGAGAGTATGGAAAAAAAATACTGACCTCGCGGTTATTTGCGCTCAGCATGGTCATGCTTCTTCTGTTTGGCGTATTGATTCAGCGTATTTTTGTGCTGCAGATCATCAATGGAGAAGAGTATTTGAAAAATTATACGCTTCTGATACAGAAAGAACGGATTACCTCCGGCACCCGGGGAAGTATTTTTGATCGAAACGGCAAATTGCTTGCCTATAATGAGTTGTCCAATTCTGTAACCATTGAAGACAATGGTACCTATGAGAGCACCCGGCAGAAAAATGCGCTGCTGAATGAAGAACTGAATACCGTAATTCACATGATTGAAGAAAAGGGAGATTCCATCGCCAACAATTTCGATGTTCAGATCGATGAAAAAGGAGATTTCATATTTACTGCAAAAGATAAAGCGTTAAAACGATTCCTTGCCGATATCTATGGTTATACCAGCATTGATAAATTAAAATATAATAAAAAGCTGGGCTATCACGAAGCGGAAGCAACCCCGCAGCAGGTGATCGACTATCTGCAAAACAAATTCGGAATTTATGTGGAAGGCAGAGAATATGAAGATCTGGATGAAAAGGAACAAACTTTTTATTCCAGGGAAGAAGCCTATAAGATTACCGTTTTGCGTTATGCCATTTCCCAGAACAGTTACCAGAAATATGTGTTGACTACGATTGCACAAAATGTCAGTGAGGAAACGGTAGCTGTGATCAAAGAAAATTCTGATATTCTTCAGGGAATTGATATCACGGAAGATACCGTACGCAAATATGTGGACAGCCAGTATTTTTCCCATATTATAGGTTATACGGGAAAGATTTCCCAGGAAGAATACGATACGCTCTCAGCGAAAAATGACGAGTATACCCTGAATGACGTAGTCGGGAAATCCGGAATTGAGCAGGTCATGGACCAGTCGCTTCAGGGGTCTAAGGGAAAAGAAACTTTTTACGTAGACAGTGTGGGACGAATTACAGAGATCATTGATCGGGTAGACGCTTCCTCTGGAAATGATATTTACCTGTCCATTGACGCGGAACTTCAGGAAGCGGTATACCGTATGCTGGAGCAGGAACTGGCAGGCATTATTTATGCGACTATTGAAAATATCAAGGAATATGATACCAGTTCAGGAACTGCATCCGATATCAAAATCCCTATTGACGACGTATATTTTGCCTTGATTAATAATAATGTCATTGATATCAATCATTTTGAAAAGGAAGACGCCCAGGCAGTGGAGCAGCAGATCTACAGTGCGTTCCAAAGTAAGCAGAATTCTGTGATCGAAGAACTGCGCCAGCAGTTTTTTTCACCGACTCCGACAGCTTACGGAGATCTCGAAAAAGAAGAACAAATCTATATGAGCTATATTCTTTCTATGCTTGGAGAGAATGAAATATTCCTTTCAGATAAAGTAGACACCGAGGATGAGGTATACCTTTCCTGGAAAAATGATACGGCAAGCCTTTCCGAATACCTTCGCCGCGCGATAGCCATGGACTGGATTGATATAACAGGATTTGATACCGAATCCAAATATTCAGATTCCACAGAGATATATGACGCCCTGATTTCCTATATTCTGGAAGAATTACAGACCGATCAGGAATTCAGAAAAAAAATTTACCAGTATATGATTAAGGAAGAACTGGTTTCAGGTTCACAAATTTGTCAGGTGCTGTTTGAACAGGGAATTTTGACAGAAGAAAACGGCGACCGGACGGACCTTGCTAACGGTAATCTCAGCGCCTTTGATTTTCTTCGCGATAAAATCAAAAATTTAAAAATAACCCCGGCGCAGCTCGCCCTGGATCCCTGTACTGCAAGCTGTGTAATCACGGATGTTAAAACAGGAAATCTCATTGCATGTGTGACTTATCCCGGATACGATACCAACAGGCTTGCAAATACGGTGGATTCTGAATATTTTCAGAGTCTGCAGCAGGATTTATCTGTGCCGCAGTATAACAATGCAACCCAGCAGCAGACCGCTCCCGGATCTACCTTTAAACCAATCACGGCGGCGGCGGCGCTGGCTGAAGGAGTGGTAAGTATTGGCGAGCAGATTAAGGATGAGGGAGAATATACCAATATTACTCCTCCGCCCAAATGCTGGATCTATCCTGGAAGTACGCACGGACGGATTAATATCTCAGAGGCAATCCGGGATTCATGCAACTACTTTTTCTATGAAATGGGCTTCCGCTTAAGTTCGGAAGGCGGTGTCTATAATGAGAACAAAGGTATTGCAGCATTACAAAAATATGCCGCGCTGTTTGGGCTTGACGAGAAAACAGGCATTGAAATACCGGAAAACGAACCTCAGATTTCAAATGAATATCCGATTACCTCTGCCATTGGACAAGGAAATCACAACTATACCACCACACAGCTTGCAAGATATCTTACTGCGGTGGCAAGCCGGGGAGATGTATACAAACTGACGCTTCTTGATAAAGAAACCACCTCCGACGGAGAACTGATCAAAGAATTTAAACCGGAAATTATCCGCAATATTACAGAAGTGTCTGAGCCATCCTGGGACGCTATTCAAAACGGAATGCGGATGGTTGTGGAGCATAACAAATCCTTTAAAAATTTTCCAGTCGCGGTAGCCGGTAAAACAGGTACCGCCCAGCAGATGGAAAACAGGGCGAACCATGCTTTGTTTATCGGATATGCGCCTTACGAAAACCCGGAGATTACCATTACTACCCGTATCGCTTATGGTTATACCTCCGCCAATGCAGCAGAAGTGTCCAGTACGATATTAAAATATTATTTTAACCTTGCGGATGAAAAATCTCTGCTGGATGGACAGGCGGAAGAGATTGAAAGCAATACCAATGGATTTACTGATTAATGCTTGGGAGGGATGAAAGTGTCAAAACCAGTGGTCTTAAAAAGCAACAAGTATGGAATCAACCTGATTCTTGATGCCAGTATGGATTTTGAAAAGTTATTGGAATGTGTTACGGACAGATTTAAGGAGGCGGAAGGTTTTTTTAAAAATGCAAAAATGGCGATTTCCTTTGAGGGCAGAGAATTAACCCAGGAGGAAGAGTTTCGGATTGTAGAAACCATCACCGATCATACCAATATAAATATCATTTGCATTTTAGATAATGATGCGTTGAAGGAGGAATTGATCAGGCAGAAAATTGAACATTTTGAGGAAGAGCAGGCAGGAAAGACAGGGGAATTTTATAAAGGAACCCTGCGTTCCGGCCAGGTTTTAGACTGCGAGAGCAGTATCATTATTCTTGGGGATATCAATCCTGGCGCAAAAGTTATTTCCAAAGGAAATATCGTAGTTTTGGGGGCCCTGAAAGGAAATGCCTATGCGGGGGCAAACGGCAATGAACAGGCTTTTGTTGCGGCTCTGGTAATGGATCCTATCCAGGTAAAAATCGGAGATGTGATTGGGCGAAGCGCCGACAAAGCCCAGAGCGGAAAAAAATGGAAACGGAAACAGCAGACCCATGTCGAGCCACAGGTCGCAATTGTAAAGGATGGAAATATTTATATTGAACCCATTACAAAGGGACTATTGAACAATATATAAATATCAGGAGGATATAGTAGATGAGTGAAGTAATCGTTATAACATCAGGAAAAGGCGGCGTAGGAAAGACCACTACCACCGCAAACGTAGGTACAGGTCTGGCACAGTTAGACAAAAAAGTGGTATTGATTGATACGGATATCGGACTCCGCAACCTGGATGTAGTTATGGGGCTGGAAAACCGGATTGTATATAATCTGGTGGACGTGGTTGAAGGCAACTGCCGGATGAAGCAGGCGCTGATTAAGGACAAGCGTTATCCCAACCTGTCTTTGCTCCCTTCTGCGCAGACAAGGGACAAAACTGCCGTGTCACCGGAACAGATGGTAAAGCTCATTGACGAATTGAGGGAAGACTTTGACTATATTTTGCTGGACTGTCCGGCAGGTATTGAACAGGGCTTTAAAAATGCGATTGCAGGAGCAGACCGCGCCCTGGTTGTTACCACGCCGGAGGTATCTGCAATTCGTGATGCAGACCGCATTATTGGGCTTCTGGGAGCAAATGATGTGAAAAATGTTGAACTGATTGTCAACCGCCTTCGTATGGATATGGTAAAGCGCGGAGACATGATGAATATCAACGACGTTACAGATATTCTTGCTATTGAACTGATCGGCGCAGTACCGGACGACGAACAGATTGTAATCTCCACAAATCAGGGCGAACCGCTTGTGGGCAGCGATTGTCTTGCCGGACAGGCATATGCCAATATCTGCCACAGACTTTTAGGAGAGAAGGTTCCCTTTTTGGATTTGGAGGTGAAATCCAGCGTATGGAACAAATTAAAAGATCTGTTTAAAAAAAATTAGGAGGAAACCGATATGGGTTTAATGGATTTATTTAAAAGAAAAAATTCCGGTGAAATCGCCAGAGACCGGTTAAAATTATTATTGGTTTCCGACCGCGCCAATTGTTCTCCGGAAGTAATGGAGAAGATTAAAAATGACATTATCCAGGTAATCTCCAAATACATGGAGATTGATGCAGAAGGATTGGATATACAGATTACCCAGACAGAATCTGAAGGAAATAATGGGAATGTTCCCGCGCTTTACGCGAATATTCCCATCAAAGATATGAAACACTCTTCAGATTCGCGGTAACATAAGAAATGGAAGGTAAGGAATTTTGTTATGTTGAAACAATATCAGATTAGAAATTACAATTTTCGTTTGGTTATTTTTGTGACAGCGCTGACCATGCTTGGGATCAGCGTGATCGGCAGCGCCCAGCGTTCCGTGCAGAGTAAGCAGGTGCTTGGACTGGTTTTAGGCCTGATTGTGATGATAATTGTTTCTCTGATTGATTATTCCTTTATCTTACGCTTCAGCTGGCTGATTTATTTATTTAATATCGGGCTTCTCTCTTTGATTACATTTCATGTATTCGGAGACGACGCCGGCGGAGCAGTACGCTGGATCGAAGTGGGAGGCTTCCGCTTTCAGCCTTCTGAATTAGCCAAGGTACTGCTGATCCTGTTTTTTTCCTGGTTTTTTGGAAAATATTACGAAAACGTAAATAAGTTTACCTTTATCATATTATCAGGAATCCTGATTTTTATTCCCTGGATTATGATTGAACAGCAGCCTGATTTATCGACGAGTATTGTCGTTGCAGTCATTTTTATTGCACTCTTGTTTTTAAGTGGATTAAGTTATAAAATAATAGGAGGCGTGCTTGCCGTTCTGATTCCGGCAGGATCATTGTTTATCTATCTGATTCTGCAGCCTGGCCAGACGATTCTGGATAATTACCAGTGGCGGCGTATTATGGCATGGCTGCAGCCGGAAAAATATGCAACCGATGCTTACCAGCAGCAGAACTCCATCATGGCGATCGGGTCAGGGCTGCTGTGGGGAAAAGGGCTGAACAATGATACCGTTTTTTCTGTAAAAAATGGAAATTTTATTCCAGAACCTCAGACAGATTTTATTTTTGCAGTAGCTGGAGAAGAGTTGGGGTTTGTAGGCAGCGCTGCCATTTTATTGCTGCTGCTTATTATTGTCATTGAGTGTATTCTGGCAGGAAGAAAGGCAAAAGACTTGTCCGGCCGCCTGATTTGCGGCGGCGTTGCCGCCTGGATTGGCTTTCAGACCTTTGTTAATATCTGCGTGGTAACAGGAATGATGCCAAATACAGGTTTGCCGCTTCCCTTTGTGAGTTATGGACTTACATCCCTGGTAAGTCTTTTTATCGGCATAGGACTGGTTTTAAATGTGGGGCTTCAGCCCCTGAAATATCGAAAGGGGGATTTTTAACGTGAACATTGGATTGATTGCACATGATTCCAAGAAAAAACTAATGCAGAATTTTTGTATTGCCTATCGGGGAATTCTCTGCAAAAATGATCTCTATGCAACAGGCACCACCGGAAGGCTGATTGAGGAAGTTACCAACCTGTCTATACATAAATATCTGGCAGGTCATCTGGGAGGTTCCCAGCAGCTTGCCGCTCAGATTGAGCATAATCAGATTGACCTGGTAATTTTTCTGCGAGACCCTGTCACACCAAAGTCTCACGAGCCAGATGTAAATAATACGGTACACTTATGCGATATGTATAATATTCCATTGGCAACGAATCTTGCCACGGCGGAATTGCTGATCAAATCATTAGACAGAGGAGATTTAGAGTGGCGTGAAATGTATAGATAAGATAAAAAATTTTCATTGTAAAGGTATACTGTGTAAAAGAACCGCTGTACTATTTCTGGTATTGTCTGTATCTGCCGCCGGCTGCGGACAGGAAATAACCATAGATAACCCCTATGATGTATATGAGAGTCCCAGAGCTTATGGGCTGAACACCACTGTAAGCAGTAATAGCGATACAGCTTTTTTTGCAGAAGAACTCTGCGTCGCAGACACGCAGGACAAGTTAAGCGGAGATATTACTGCGTCTTTATCAGAAGCGGCCGGCCTGTTTAATCTTCAGGAACATAACATGGAATTTGGAAAAAATGTTCACCTGCGTCTTTACCCGGCAAGCACCACTAAGATTCTGACGGCATATACAGCCTTAAAACACGGAGATCTTTCCGCCAAAGCCACTGTAACAGAAGCTGAACTTCAACTGGAGGCAGGCTCTACGGTCTGCGGACTTTCTGCAGGAGATACTGTCACTCTGGAAGAATTGTTATATGGACTGATGCTGTGCAGCGGAAATGATGCCGCAAATGTAATTGCCGATCTGGTTTCCGGAAGTACGGAAGAATTTGCAAAACTGATGAACCAGGAAGCGCTTGCTCTGGGAGCTACCAATTCTCACTTTGTGAATCCTCATGGACTGCATGATGAAGCGCATTATACAACTGTATATGATATGTATTTGATTTTCCAGGCGGCTCTGCAGGAAGAAATGTTTGTTACCATTATCAGCAGCCAGAGTCATACCGGGATCGTAACTGCTGCTTCCGGAGAAACCATAAGCAAAGACTGGATTAATACCAATAAGTATGTGAACGGTGAGGAAACCGTTCCGCAAGGCGTTCAGGTGATCGGCGGAAAAACGGGTACTACCAATGCTGCCGGCTACTGTCTGGTGCTGTTCAGTCAAAAAGGCGGTACGATTCCCTATATCTCAATTGTCTATAAATCAGACAGTCGTGAAAATCTGTATCTGGAAATGACAGAATTGTTGGGAAAAATTTCAAAATAGCAGTTGAATTTTCTGTAAATATATACTATAATTATTTTACGAAAAGAAACTGTTGTCTGTAAATTAGATAAATAATCATTATTATACCTGATGTGACTTATCTGTTTTGCACAAATGCGGTTGAGACTAGGAGGAGATTGTCATGATACAAATTATAGCTGGGGAAAAAGGAAAAGGTAAGACAAAGCATCTGCTGGATAAAGTAAATGAATCGGTAAAATCAGCTACCGGCAATATCGTTTACTTGGATAAAAGCCAGAAGCATATGTATGAACTTAGTAATAAAGTCCGTCTGATTAATGTTTCAGAGTACTTGGTTTCCAATTGTGATGAATTTTTAGGATTTTTATGCGGTATTATTTCGCAGGACCACGATTTAGAAGAAATGTATTTAGATAGTTTCCTTACTATTGCAATGATAAAAGAGGAAGAACTCACCCATGCAATTACAAAATTAGAGGAAATCAGTACAAAGTTTCATGTTAATTTTGTACTGAGCATTTCCATAAACGAAAATGATTTGCCGGAATGTACCAATGGTAAAGTCATTGTATCTTTATAAGGTTACAGAAGACAAAGGGGTTATCGTAAGAGAGTCGATAACCCCTTATTTACCATGAGAGCTTTTTCCAGGGAAAATCACCGCACAGTTCAGGATTCGTTCATGGAACGGATTCTTCCAAATACACTGCACAGATACAAACCGCCAATTCCTACAATTCCATATACAATCCGGGTAATCCAGCTCATATCACCAAATAAGAAGGACACCAGATCAAAGCGAAACAATCCAATTAAGCCCCAATTTACAGCGCCTATAATTACAAGCGCCAATAACGTATAATCCAAACCTTTGGTATTCATATGCATTACCTCCTTTTACATGGATATAGTATTGCCTTTTTCATAAAAAACATGTTGGAAATACATGGGAGTCTTGAGTTTATTTTAGGAAAATGGTAAAATGTATAACCAAAGTGTAAAAGCATCATCAAAAAATTTTATCAAAAAGCAGGACTTAAGGTTTTATGGCAAAACAAAACAAAAAAATCGTTAAATTTCACAGAATGTCGCAGCTCAATATCGGGGTTATTATTTTCCTGATTATTTTTATTTACCTGGTATATAATATTTTTCAGTATTTTACTACAGAACAAATTGCTGTTTATGAAGTTTCACAGGGAACCATAACACAGAACAATATATATACCGGAACGATACTCCGGGAGGAAAAAATATACACAGCTGAGAAATCCGGTTATATCAATTACTATAATAAAGACGCCTCTAAAGTGGGCGTCAGCACATATGTATATTCTATTGATGAAACTGGAACTTTTTATAAAGATATCCGCGCTAAGAATAATGGCCAGTTATTTTCTGACAAAGATTCTTATAAAGATCTGGAGAAAACAGCTTCGAATTATGTCAAC
Organism: Lachnospiraceae bacterium; assembly: GCA_910575155.1. Taxonomy (GTDB): domain Bacteria; phylum Bacillota; class Clostridia; order Lachnospirales; family Lachnospiraceae; genus Petralouisia. The sequence continues at coordinate 9,324 of CAJTDX010000031.1, read as the reverse complement.
GACTATTCAGACAAAACATTTTATCAGGTATATTCGTTCAAATATGATATGGAGGCAGAATTGATGGAAGCCATCAATGAAATGGCGCTTTCCAGCCTCGAAGATTCCGGCAGTAATTACAGTAATCTTCATATTTACCGTGCCGCAGAACCGGGCGTAGTGGTTTATAACACAGACGGACTGGAAAACGTCACGATTGATAATTTTACCGCAGATATTTTTGATCAATCTGCGCACGGCAAAAATAATTTGATGGTCAGGGAACAGGTGACTGCCGGAGATCCTGCCTACAAGCTGATTACCAGCGAGATTTGGAATCTGGTGATTCCAATAAATCAGCAGCTTGCTGAAGAATTATCTGAGGAATCCAATCTTAAAATAAAATTTAAAAAAGATAATTCTACCGCATGGGGCGCCTCCAGAATTATTCAGAGAGACGGAGCCAATTACCTGATATTGAATTTCCAGAATTCGGGACTTCGTTATGCCACAGACCGTTATCTTGAGATAGAACTGCTGAGATCGGACATCAGCGGACTGAAGCTTCCCAATACGGCTCTGACAAAAAAAGAGTTCTTCCTGATTCCCAAAAAGTATCTTACAAAAGGCGGCAATGATAATTCTAACGGCGTTATGCGCCGCTATGAGAACGAAGACGGCAAAACCATAACAGAATTTGCATCCGTTGTAGTGGCAGAAGAGACAGAAGAAATGTACTATATAGACGGCAGCGAGCTCTCAGCCGGAGATACGATATTGAAAATGAATTCCAGTGAAACTTTTATTCTCAGAGAACAGAAAGCTCTCCAGGGCGTCTATAATATTAACCGGGGATACGCCGTATTCCGAAAAATTGAGGTTTTATATCAGAATGAAGAATACACCATTGTCGATACAGGGACAAACTTTGGAATTTCGTTGTATGACCATATAGCATTAGATGCGTCTGCCATCAGCGAAAACCAGCTTATACAATAGAAGGAGGAACATCCTATGATAAAGGAACATATAGACCAGGTACATGAAAATATAAAAAAGGCATGTGCGGCGGCCGGCAGAAAACCGGAAGAAGTAACTTTAATATCCGTCAGTAAAACCAAACCTGTGGCAATGCTCAGGGAAGCATACGAAGCAGGAAGCAGGGATTTTGGCGAAAATAAAGTACAGGAAATCATGGATAAATATCCAAATCTTCCCGCAGATATCCGCTGGCATATGATTGGGCATCTGCAGAGGAATAAAGTAAAATATATTATTGACAAGGTTTCACTGATTCATTCGGTTGATTCTCTGCGGCTTGCTGAGGAAATCAGTACTCAGGCGAACAGGAAACAGGTCTGTGCAAATATTCTGGTAGAAGTAAATATTGCCCAGGAAGAAAGTAAGTTCGGTACTTCTAGAAATGAAGCTCTGCAATTAGTGGAAGATATTTCCAGATTGCCCAATATTTCTGTAAAAGGGCTTATGACAATTGCACCTTTTGTGACGAATCCGGAAGACAATCGTAGGTATTTTCGCCAAATTAGAGAATTATCTGTTGACATAATGGAAAAAAACATTGATAATGTAACTATGTCTATTCTTTCCATGGGCATGACGGGTGACTATATGGTGGCAATTGAAGAAGGCGCCACTATGGTTCGGGTTGGAACAGGAATTTTTGGTGAAAGAAATACGTAAGGAGATTGTTATGGGAATGTTAGATAAATTTTTGGACGTCATGAGGCTGAATTCAGATGATGATGAATACTACGATGACGAATACTATGATGACGAAGATTATGAAGAGGAGAGGTCTAAGAAGAAGAATCGTTCCAGAGACAAAGACACCGACCACGATAACAGCTTGGATGACAAGAAATTACGTACCGTTAAAAGCAGCTCTAAGGTAACACCCATGCGCCCTTCCAAAAGAGGAACTGTTTCAGGAATGGAAGTATGTGTGGTGAAGCCCACCAACGTGGAAGATGCCCGTGAGATTACAGAGACATTGTTGTTAAACAGAACGGTCGTATTGAATGTGGAAGGGCTGGATGTAGAAACGGCGCAGAGGATTATTGACTTTACTTCTGGTTCCTGTTTTGCAATCAGTGGTAATCTTCAGAAAATATCAAACTACATATTTATTATTTCGCCTCCGAGCGTGGATATTTCCGGCGATTTTGCTGATATTATGGATGCCTTTGACCTGCCGTCTATCCAGACAAAATTTTAGGGAATTGCCGATATGACCAGGGAGGAATCATTATTGGCAAAACGTTTTGTGGATTTATCCAGACAGGCGCAGCAAAAAAATATTGTAGTATTCAGTGAATTTTTAAATTTGAATGAATTGAATATTTTCAGTCAGGAGATTTCCAGATTATATTCTGATTACGAAATTTCCGGTGGATACAAATTAAGTGAGCGTCAGATGATAGCATTTATACCTGATGCTCTTTGTTATACATGGAATTATCCTATTTCTTGTCTGTGTATTACTCCTTTGAACAGAAAATTTGCAGAAGAACTGACGCATCGCGATGTACTGGGAAGCATTATGAATCTTGGTATCGAACGTTCAAAACTGGGTGATATTCTTGTGGGGGAAAAAGAAATCTATGTCTTTTGTCAGGAAAAACTGGCTCCCTATCTCTGTTCAGAGCTTACCCGTATCCGGCATACTACGATTAAGGTTCAGCCGGTTTTACCAGATGAGCTGAATATCCAGCTCCGTACGGAACATGCGGAAGGTATTATTTCTTCTAACCGCCTGGACAGTATCATTGCCTGTATCTGTAAAATTTCCCGTTCTCAGGCAAACCAGTGGATCAAAGGAGGTAAGATTTTTCTTAATAATCGTGAAACCATACAGCCGTCTGCAGAATGCAGACCGGGCGAATTGATTTCTGTCCGTTCTATCGGCAGATTCCGTTTTGTGGAATGTATTGGAGAAACACGAAAAGGGCGGTTAAAAATAAAATATGAAAAATATATCTGATGTTCCATTGTTCAAATTAATGAAAGGAATAGGTATTATGTCAAAAACAATTACGGTATCTTACCAGGGAAGCCCATATTATCAAATAGAAATTCAAAAGAATTTTTCGTTCTTAGCGGACAAACTGAAACATTTGGAATATAGCGGTAAGAAAGTATGCATTATCTCTGATTCCAATGTTGCTCCATTATATATAGAAGAAATAAAATCATTGTTGGCTCCAATATGCTCATTCTGTACAAGTTTTGTATTTGAAGCCGGAGAATCCAGTAAAAACACGGAAACTGTCAGCCAGGTTTACGAACACCTTATCCAGCATAAATTTGACCGGAAAGATTTTCTGGTTGCCCTGGGCGGAGGAGTTGTAGGTGATCTCACCGGTTTTGTGGCTGCCACCTATTTACGTGGAATTGATTTTATTCAGATACCTACCACGTTGCTGGCGCAAACGGACAGCAGTATCGGCGGAAAAACCGGAGTGGATTTTATGCAGTATAAGAACATGGTAGGCGCTTTTTATATGCCTAAGCTGGTATATATGAATATCTCTGTATTAAAGACTCTTCCGGAAAGACAGTTTTCTGCCGGGACAGCGGAGCTGATTAAGCATGGTTTTATCAAAAATAAAACTTATACCAATTTTATTCAGGAACAAAGTGAAAAGATTATGGCACAGAACGATACAGCCATGGAAGAAGTCATTTACCAAAGCTGCCAGATCAAACGTGACGTAGTAGAGCGTGACCCCAAAGAGCAGGGAGAGCGCGCACTTCTGAATTTTGGACATACGATTGGTCACGCCATAGAGAAATTATCTGATTTTTCTTTATATCATGGAGAATGCGTAGCCCTTGGCATGGTAAGCGCGGCTTATCTGTCTTTCCGTTTCGGCAGTTTGACAGAAGAAGAGCTGGAATATTTGAAGGAAACGATTCTGCGCTATCATCTGCCTGTGAAATTAAACAACTTTCCGCATACGCCAGAAGAAATTCTGGCCGTAACAAAACTTGATAAAAAAATGGAATCTGGAAAAGTCAAGTTCATTCTGTTAAAAAACCTTGGAGAAGCTTTTATCACAAAAGAATTGACCGATGAAGAAATTTTATCAGGCATTGCATATATTTTGTAGTCGAAAGAGGTTCGCTATGAGTAAGAAGAGAAATAGTTGTATTATTTTTATCCTGAGCACCATATGTTTACTGATGTTAGATCAGTTCACCAAATATCTGGCGCTGACCTATTTAAAAAATGGAAATTCCATGATTCTGATCCCAGGGGTATTTCAACTGCATTATCTGGAAAACCGCGGCGCGGCATTTGGAATGATGCAGGGGATGAAAACCTGGTTTGTAATTGGCACTATTTTGCTTTTGGGAATTATTATTGTGCTCTATCTTCGTTCTCCTATGGAAAAAAAATATCGCTGGACAAGACTGGTCATGATCCTTTTGGCTTCTGGAGCCATTGGAAATCTGATTGACCGTCTGCGTCTGGATTATGTGGTGGACTTTTTATATTTTGAACTGATTAATTTTCCTGTTTTTAATGTGGCAGATATTTACGTAAGCTGCGGCACGGTGCTGCTGATTTTACTGGGACTCTTTTACTATAAAGAAGAAGATTTTGAAAAATTCTTTTCTTTTCGTAAAATGCCAAACGAAGAGGAGAAGGTATGACGCATTATTTTGAAATATCTTCTCAGCAGGAATCCGAACGGCTCGATAAAATATTATCTCAGTGGAACCCGGATCTGTCCCGTTCTTTTTTTCAAAAACTAATTAAAGATGGACAGATACTTGTTAATGATATTCCGCGCAAGGCAAATTACCGCGTAGAAGAGGGCGATACAATTTCTGTAACGATTCCAGAACCACAAAATATTGAGATTCTTCCAGAAAATATTTCTTTGGATATCCTTTACGAAGATAATGACCTCTTGATTGTCAACAAACCCAAAGGAATGGTGGTGCATCCTTCTGCCGGACATACGTCCGGTACTTTGGTGAATGCTGTAATGTATCACTGTAAAGAAAGCCTCTCCGGCATTAATGGAAAAATCCGTCCCGGCATTGTCCATCGGATTGATATGGATACTACAGGCGCATTAATTGTCTGTAAAAATGATACAGCGCATCTGAAAATTGCAGAACAAATCAAAGTGCATTCCGTGACCAGACGCTATCTTGGTATTGTAAAAGGTATTTTGTCACAGGACAGCGGAACAATCAGCGGCCCCATCGGCAGGCATCCTGCAGACCGGAAAAAAATGGCTATTAATGAACGCAATGGGAAACCAGCCATAACTCATTACAAAGTATTGCAGAGGTTTTCCAGGCACACCTTTATGCAATTTGAATTGGAAACCGGACGCACGCATCAAATCCGTGTCCATATGGCCAGCGTAGGGCATCCGTTACTGGGAGACTGTATATATGGAAATGACAAAAATCCATGGAAACTGCAAGGGCAGACCCTGCATGCATCTGTCATTGGATTTATCCATCCCTCAACAGGTGAATATCTGGAATTAACAGCGCCGTTGCCAGAATATTTCCAGGTTTTACTGAAAAATCTACTTTAGTCATTTGAATTGTGTGTACTTTTCTCGGCAAATATAGTATACTTATAATATGAAATATATTGAAACAGCAAAAGACTAATACAGAAAGGTGGTTCTCCTATGGGAAATTTTGTAATCACAATCGGCAGACAATTTGGCAGCGGCGGTCTTGATATCGGTCGGAAACTCTCAGAAAAATTAAATGTAAAATGTTATGACAAAGAATTGCTGGCAATGGCGGCCAAGGAGAGTGGACTTTGCCAGGAAATCTTTGAAAATCATGATGAAAAGCCTACCAATAGTTTTCTTTACTCTCTGGTCATGGATACTTATTCCGTCAGTGGCTACACATCCGCTCCATTTCTGGATATGCCATTGAATCATAAAGTATTTTTGGCACAATTTGAAACCATTAAAAAACTTGCAGACCAGGAATCCTGTATCATCGTTGGAAGATGTGCCGATTATGCGCTTACAGAACATTCTAATTGCCTGAATGTTTTTATCCATGCTGATAAGGAATTTCGCATTAATCATATTATGGACACCTTCCATCTTTCGCATGACAAAGCGGCGGACATGATACATAAAACAGATAAAAAGCGCGCCAGTTATTATAATTATTATTCCAGCAAAAAATGGGGAGATGCCAGAAGCTACCATCTTACATTGGACAGCAGCCATCTGGGGCTGGAGGGATGCTGTGAAATGATACTTAGCTACATGAAACTCAGAAAGAATTAACAAACGCAAATTTTATAAAAATATGGTAAGGCAGAAGAGTACTGACCCAAAACAAAGCATTTTTTGTCAGTCCTCATGAAAAATACTTCCTGAAAATTTTCCCGCCAGTTTTCGTCGTTCATCATCAATGGCAGCGTAATGCTGGCGGGTTGTTTCCACGCTTTTATGTCCCAAAGCATCTGCAACCAGATAAATATCTCCAGTTTCTTTATATAAATTAGTTCCGTATGTACTGCGCAGCTTGTGAGGCGTGATTTTTTTATTTATCTTTGCTGCGTCGGTATATTTTTTTACCAGTTTTTCCACTGCACGGGCAGTAAGCCGGCTATATTTTAATGAAAGAAACAGTGCGTTTTGTTGTTCTGGAAGCGCTTTTTCTTCCAGGAGGGGCCGTTCCACTTCCAAATAATCCAACAGCGCGTCTGCAACCTCGTCTCCAAAATAAACCATAGATTCATTGCCGCCTTTGCGGACTACACGCATTCCATTGTTTTTAAAACTTACATCTGCCACATCCAGACCTACGCATTCTGATACCCGGATCCCTGTCCCCAAAAGCAATGTCAGAAGAGCTATATCACGGTATTTTGTTTTCTGATGTGCTGCAAGCTGCCTTGCAGTCAGAGAGCTTCCATTTTCTACAACAGAAATCAATTCAGCAACTTCATCTTTATCCAGTCGGACAATATTATCCTTATGCTTTTTAGGTGTCTCAATCATAGATGGCGCATTTGTTTTGATAAATTCTTTCTTAAAATAGTAATTATACATTGTACGTATTGCAGAAAGTTTTCGGGATTTTCCTTTTTCCCCATTCGTCACAGCCTGACCATTTTCATTCTCATAATAAGACAGGTAAGACAAGTATTCCTCAATATCCACAGGCGTCATTTCGTCCAAAACCTTCAGAGGAATGTCATGCATAGGCATGTTCTGATAAACTGGATTATTTTCCTGAATGAATAAAAAAAACAGACGAACATCATAACCATAGGACAGCCTGGTTCTGGATGAAGTATTCCTGGTATCCAGATAACGGAAAAAATCACTGCAAAACTTCGGAAGCTCCTTTAACAAAACCTGCAATTTTCGTTTATTCTCCAAATTAATTTTTTCTACATAATCCATACTAAAGTTCCTTTCCCAATAGCAAAATATTATTCCAACGCCTATATCAATTAATAGAGTTTTAAAGATTCTGTGATCATACCTTTAATCTGTTAGTTTCAAACTTATCAGTTCGTAAAATCAACATTTCGCGAACACATATGTCAGCATCCAGACACTCTCCCAGCCAGTCCAATAATACGTCAGAACATTTAGCAAATTTCATCAGAATCCAGCATAATGGTAAATGGTCCGTCGTTTACTAATGATATTTTCATATCTGCGCCAAAAGATCCTGTCTGTACTACAGGAACTTGTTTTTGACATTCTGAAATAATATACTCATACATGGTATTGGCAAATTCAGGATTGCCCGCTTTTATAAACGAGGGACGATTTCCCTTTTTGCAGTCCGCGTATAAAGTAAATTGTGAAATTAGCAATAATTCACCGGAAACATGTTCAAGTGACAGGTTGGTCTTTCCATTTTCATCCTCAAAGATTCGCATTCCAATAAGTTTGCGGATCATTTTATCGGCAATTTCACGATTGTCTTCCTCACAAATTCCAATAAATACAAGAAATCCTTTTTTAATTTTTCCAATTACTGTCCCTTCCGTTTCCACAGAAGCATGACTTACACGTTGAATTAAAAATCTCATATCAGTTCCTCTTTTCCTTCTCTTGTGTTCTTATATCTCTGATTATTATAAAATGATTTACAATAAAGTTCAATAAAATCCTTTAGGTTTGCAGATTATGTTACTAATATTAATGACATCTTACGGATACTTGTGATAAAATAATCTTATCAGAAAATATCAACCAGCGTTAAATTGGCTCAAACAAAGAATCATTTTACGCACTGCATCTGTTGGAATTACGAGGGATCTAAGGTGAAACAAAAAATTATATTATTACTATTTATAGGAGTTTCTTTATTGGTATGTAGTTGTAATCAAAAGAGGCAGGATTATTTTTTGGAAAAATCCCTGAAAAAAACTAAAAATCATCTTGCAGTCAAGAAATCTAACAGAAACACAGATTCTGAACTGATAGAAAAAGAATGTCCAGAAACTGCAAGTCAGGAGGCACTCACAGAGCAGCCTGATGATGCAGTAAGCACTGAATCCATGTCAGATGTATCTTTGAATTCCAAACAATCTACAGGAGAAAATTCAGAATCCATAACGGAAAAAAATATTTTAGAAGAACTCGCTGCCATAAAACAGCCTCTGGATGATACGTCTTATATTGGGGAATATACAGACGCTGATGTAAAAGAACCAAATCTTGAAATTGCGAAAGGCAATGGAGATTCTTACATTGTACAAATAGGAATTTACCGCCTGACAACATTAAATGACGGAATCGGTAAACTGACTGCAAAAGGTATGAACTTTACCGCAACAGACGCTGCTGGTAATCCGATCAGTGGTATAATTACTATCTGGAATCAGACCGCTATTGTTACGTTTACAGATTCAACCTGGGCTTACCTGACAAATGGTTCTTCTTTCCAGTATACGAAAATCTCTAATACCCCAAATATCCAAAACGATATCTAAATTTTTATATTATGAAGATATGGCCAGTAAAATATGAAGATATGGCCAGTAAAATATGAAGATATGGCCAGTAAAATAAGAATCCATCAAATCTTTTTCTATAGATTCTGCTCTTTGTCTGTTATTCCATATTATTTCAAATCATGGGAATAATATGGAATAACAAGAAACTGTCCAGAATGTATGGTGTCTCCTTTTAAATTATTCAAAGCCTTTACTTCTGCTACATAACGAGCTGTTGACAAACCTCTTGCCAAAAAGATTTGCATATAAGAAAATATATGTGTAGATTAATCCTTGAGGTGATACATTATGATGACGAAAAGAGAAAACCAACAGATAGAAATGCATTTGATAACAATTGA
>CAJTDX010000030.1 GCA_910575155.1 Lachnospiraceae bacterium | reverse complement strand
GCTCCTTTTTGGTAAGAATTAGGATATGGAAATTCTTATCGAAAAGGAGTGTTTTTATGCCAGTAGCAAAGGAACAAATTCGACAGATTATCTCAGAAAACAACTTAAGCAGCGTCACCGATGTCTATGCCCTCCTTCGGGACAGTTTCAAAGACATCTTGCAGGAACTCATGGAGGCAGAGCTGGACGCCACCCTCGGTTATGAGAAAAACCGTAAGGGGGATTTACAGACAGACAACAAACGCAATGGGCATTCCCCAAAGAACCTCAAGAGCCAGTATGGGGAGTTCCAGATTGACGTGCCTAGGGACCGGAATGGGGAGTTTGAGCCAAAGCTGATACCAAAATACCAGCGCGACATATCCGGGATTGAAGAAAAGGTGATCTCCCTGTATGCGCGGGGGATGAGCACCAGGGACATCCACGACCAGCTGAATGACCTGTATGGAATCGAACTGTCTGCAGAAATGGTCAGCAAGATCACAGACAAAATCCTCCCCCAGGTCAAAGAATGGCAGTCACGCCCCCTGAACCCGGTATACCCGTTTGTATTCATGGACTGCATCCATTACAAAGTCCGGGAGGATGGGAGGATAGTAAGCCGTGCAGCCTATGTTGTGCTGGGTGTGACGGCAGAGGGTTACAAGGAGATACTGAGCATTACTGTCGGGGCAAACGAAACGAGCAAGTTCTGGCTGGGAATGCTGAACGACCTGCATAACCGCGGAGTGAAAGATGTGCTGTTTTTCTGCGTGGACGGGCTGCCAGGGTTTAAAGAGGCAATACAGGCGGTATTCCCCAAAGCGGAGATACAAAGGTGCGTCATCCACATGCTGCGCAACTCATTCAAATATGTCAGTTACAAAGACCTGAAGAAATTTGCCTCTGATTTTAAAGCCGTCTACAATGCCCCGAACGAGTCGGCCGCCCTTTCAGAGCTGGAAAACATAAAAGAGATGTGGGGAAAGAAATACCCTTACGCCATCAGCAACTGGGAAAACAATTGGGAAGATGTCAGCTCTTTCTTCCAGTTCCCGGATGACATCCGCCGGATCATGTACACCACGAACATCATAGAAGGGCTGAACCGCCAGTACCGTAAAGTGACCAAGACAAAAAACGTATTTCCCAGTGACACGTCCTTGGAGAAAATGCTGTACCTGGCGAGCCAGAATGTAACAAAGAAATGGACCCAGAGATACCGGAACTGGGATCAGGTCTTGAACCAGCTGATTGTCCTATATGGGGAACGTCTCACGGAATATCTGTAAAAAGACCGGGATGGCAACATTTGAAAACCCTGCCATCCCAGCCTTATTCCATCGGCATTTATATTATTGCCAGAAAATCCCAACCTTATTCCGGAGGCCGGGTGTGGGCAGAGCCCACGGAAAGGGCAATAATAAAATGCCTGTTTGCCATATAAAAAAACGAAAAAAATGTATAGGTTTCGTCTGAATGGTTATACTATAAATAGAAGAAATAATTCGACAGTCCCAAAAACATAAAACCGACAAAAACCTCTTACATATCTAATTCTTATCAGGAAAGTCTAAAATCCATAGACACAAGATTTTTTACAGCCTCTTGTTTGGTGTTCCATATGCGGTCATGGAGTTAATTGCACAGGAAGGTAGTTTTTGCTGGATGATGGTGATACGGGGTTTTTTCCTGACACTTTCTGGAAATACATGGGAAAGTATGTGGTATCTGTATGAGCTTGTAGGAATTTATCTGCTTACACCTTTTATAAAGTCTGTCGTGAATGATGTGAGTGGAAAGCGTTTTGTAGAATATGGTTTGATTCTCGGTTTCCTTTTTCATATTCTATTTCCATTTACAGAACGTATATTTGGAATATATATAGGAATTGTTTATCAGTTGTCATGTGTTTATTTGTTTTATTATGTGTTAGGGTTTTATTTACATCAGTATGGTACATGTAATTGGAGATGGTGTGCAGGCCTGCTTGCCATTCTGGAATGTATTATAATTCTGAACCGAGTAATGGGACTGGAGATGGAAGTACAATATAATTCACCGGTTACTGCCGCAGCTTCAGCATTCTTATTCTTAACATTCAGAAATTTGAAGAAAGGGAATACTGGCCTTTCGGCAAAAAGAAATGTATGTTTTGGAATTTATCTTGTACATACATTCTTTTTGAATGTTTTTTATAAATTATTTCATATTACGCCGTTGAGAGTTGGATATGGTGGGATTTTATTATTTTGGATACTTGCATTTGGGCTTTCTCTTGCAGCATCGGAACTTATGCAAAAGATCCCCATACTGAGGAAATATATTGTATAGCAGGTATGACTACTATTCGTCCAGGCAATCAATGAGATCTCTTTTCCATCGACTTTCAGATTATCATCGCTGACATATTCCAATAGAGTTTCTGATTGTGAAGTTTAAAAAGAATGTGTGTGGTACAAAATGCGGCTGAATACAAAATAGGGGATACGGTAAAAATTACAAAAATGGATTGCCACAATAAATATTAGATCAAAGACAAGCAATGGCGCATCTGGAACAGAGTGTGTTTTCTAAAGTGCAGTATCCTATGAAAAATGTGAAAATCCAAATCCTGTCTTGACACCAGATCCCACAGCGTTACAATTCCATTCCAATAAAATATAGGAAAGGAGAAAAAGCAATGAAAGAGAAAGTGGACGGCATGGAAAGCAGGATGGGGGAGTTCAGGGAACTGCTGAATGAAGCTGCAGGCATAACCTTATTACTGGAAGAGAACTTAGAGCTGGCAAAGGAAGAGCGCAACACACTTTACGCAGTGAAAGCCCTGCGCAGGACATTAAAAGGAATGCAGGGAATGTTAAGCGGTTTACCCGAGAGAGTTGAGGAAACTTTCTAAAAGAACCATCTGCTTATCCGAAAGCATGGAGCAGTCAAGCAGTCTGTCATTGGTGTCTTTGCTCAGGCCAAGGAGATAATCAGTGGAGCAGTGGTATAGACCAGCCAGTGACATAAGCATTTCAACGCTTGGCGTGCGTTCACCGTTTTCATAATTGGAAATGACGGCAGGGGACACGCCAAGCATAGATGCGGTTTCTTTTTGTGAGAGTTTATGCATCATGCGCTGCGACTGTAATTTTTCACCAAGACCACGAACCATAAGAGAACCTCCATAGTATCATAAGATTTTATACTATAATTTTACAGTTCCAATTATATCCGTAGGTTAATAAAAATATGCAATTAGCATTGTAAAGACTGCTGAGAGATGATAGTATTGAGGAAAATAAAGGAAGAAATGAGAAACTAAATTCCACAGGAATATCATCACAGAAAATACTTTCTGATAAGGATGTAATCATAAGCCAAACGCTCTATATTTATGATGGAGAAGCCAAAACACCAACTGTTACCGTAGAATATACAGGTGAAATTTTGAAAGAGGATATAGATTATACCGTTACTTATCAGGATAACGTCAATGCAGGAACGGCAAAAGTAATTGTTTCCGGAATAGGGAATTATACAGGAACAGTTACAAAAACTTTTACCATTACAGAGGTGGATAAGCAGGAGCCAGGCGCAAAAGAATTGTCTAAATGCGCGATAACCATAAGCAAAACCGCCTACGCATATGATGGAACAGTCAAAAAGCCAGCAGTTACCGTGAAAGACGGAGCCACTGTTTTAAAAGCGGGGACAGATTACACGGTCGCTTATCAGAATAACAGGAATGCAGGGACAGCGAAAACAGTCATCACAGGAAATGGGAACTATAAAGGGACAGTAACGAAAACTTTTACAATCACAATTTATAATTGTTATGGAGTGTATGGAAGTTCATAAAAAGTACAGCACAAAAGTTTGGTTTTGCTCTGTACTTTTTTCATATGTGCTATAATGAAAAAGCCAGCGACTGTATAATATTGTCTGCCTTGGCTGGTATGATGGAGCCATTTTCGTTTCAAAAATATGGTTTTCCCCAAAAATACTGTGAGAAGTTTTCCAGATTTGTGTAACAGATAAGGCAGAATTTATATTTAGACGTGCAGGTTCGGAAAAGTCTGTTATGGAATAGACAAATTCTGTGATGATGTATGGGACATGGATCTGAACAGTCTGCGGCAAAGCTTTAAATACAGGTTTTGTATAAAAACATCTGTTTGGAAAGTTGTGTTGATTAAAAATTGAAACAGAAAAAATATTGAATAAAAATTGGTAAGTCGATATAATATCATCAGAGACAGAAAATAATCTGAGGGATTAATTCATAATACACGTAAAAAACTGCCGCATATAATCAAGAAAATAAATTCTAATATTGTCTTATGAGCATTTCGCTTATAATATTACTCCATCCGGCTGGAACTGTTCGTTGTGAACTGCCTGCTTTGCACCGCTGCGCCGTTATAATTTCTATGATGCCGCTGCATCACGTTGAGATTTTATCCGGCGCTGGCACAAACCATGCAGCCGAAATTATAATTCATTACCGGATGGAGCGCTAATAAAAAACACAGAATGAGAGGTTGGAACATTATGAGCAAAAAATCAGGCATGTTTTTGGTAATCATTTTAATGGCTGCTGTGTTGTACGGATGTGCCGGAGCAAGAGAAGAAGACAAGATTGCAGATTCTGACACCGGATTACAAAAAGGTAATAAAAATATCGGTGAGGAAGAAACGCTGCAAAAAGATAAGGATGTGGAACTGGTCGTTTGGGGCGCCGAAGAAGACGAGGCGCTTTTGCAGCAAATTATTGAAAGTTTTGAGGAAGAATATAAAGGACAGGCAAATTTTAATATCACATACGCCGCCCAAAGCGAAGCCGGCTGCAAAGACGCTTTAATGGCAGATTTAGAAGCCGGAGCCGATGTCTTTGCGTTTGCCGATGATCAGTTGAATGCCCTTGTAGCGGCAGGCGCTTTAGAACCGATTGAAGATGCGGACCAGATCAAATCAGAAAATATGCCAGGCGCCGTAGAAGCCGCTTCTGTTGCAGATGTTCTGTACGCATATCCTTTAACGGCGGACAACGGCTATTTCCTTTATTATAATAAGCGATATTTCAATGAGGAAGATGTAAAAACCTTTGACCGCATACTGCAGATTGCCGCGCAAAACCAAAAAAAAGTTACGATGGACTGGTCTTCCGCATGGTATGTATACGCTTTCTTTGGCAATACCGGACTGGAAGTCGGACTAAATGATGACGGAATTACGAATTACTGCACCTGGAACGGAACAGACGGAGAGATCAAAGGGGTGGACGTTGCCAACGCCATGCTCTCGATCGCCGGCAGCCCTGCTTTTCTGAGCACAGAAGAGTCCGGCTTTCTTGCAGGAATACAGGATGGCTCTGTAATTGCCGGAATCAGCGGCGTATGGAATGCGGTTGCCATGAACGATACCCTGGGAGAGAATTATGGCGCTGCCAAACTTCCTACATACACCTGCGCAAACAGGCAAATACAAATGACTTCTTTTTCCGGTTATAAATTAATTGGAGTTAACGCTTATTCGAAACAATATGAGTGGGCGTCCCGACTGGCGGAATGGATTTCCAATGAAGAAAACCAGCAGCTTCGTTTTGAAATGCGCGGTCAGGGTCCCGCAAACACAAACGCCGCGGCGTCTGCCAGCGTACAGGATTCCCCTGCTATTACCGCTTTGATGGAACAGTCGGAATTTTCCTGTCTGCAGCGTATCAGCGGCAGCTTCTGGGATCCGGTATCAACATTTGCAACAAACATGGCCGCCGGAAATCCGGGAGGTAAAAATTTGCAGGAACAGCTTGATACAATGGTGGAAGGGATTACCGCACCATAAAGAATACATCTATTTTGTTTGGAGGATACAGGGATTATGAAGAAAAAATGGAACATCAAATATCGTTTAATTTTACCCATTGCCCTGCTTGGAATGGTAGCGCTTATATCAAATCTCCTTGCAGTTTCCAATATCAAAAACGTCAATGACAACGCCGCCAATATTGCGGACAATTATATGGAAGGAAAAACGCAGCTGGAAAAACTCCGCCAGTCCGTTATGAATATACATAAATTGGCGTTATCCCATATTGTAGCTACAGATTATAGTACAATGATTACTCTTGTTCACGATATAAAAGAAGAAGAAAAAAATTTGGACGACATGCTGACGAAATATGAAATCTATATTACCAATGATGACAGAGAGACGTATAATGCCCTGCGTTCTGACTGTGATTCGTTAAAACACGCTCTTATTTTTCTCGTATGTGCCAGTGCATCCGGCAAAACACAGGACGCTTATGCCTGTGCCAATGGCGATGTAGCGGCTTTCAATACCGCGGTTGAGAATGATATCGCTGTTTTGGACAGTTCCATCAGCAGCCGTACAACTCAGGCAAGAGAGCAGCTATCTTCTGTTTACTTAAGTTCTATGATTACGAACAGTGTATCCACGCTTGCCTGTATAATACTTGTATTCATTACGATTTCCCTGATCTTAAGATCCGTCGTCAAACCGATTAAGAATATTCTGGAAATACTTCGGGGATGTTCCGGACGTATCAGCAATGTGGTTGATGAAGTCTTGTCACGGACGCGTACTTCTAATAAAAGCGCTGTGGATTTGTCCGCTCTTGCCGAAGAACTTTCAGCAGCCATTCAGGAAGTAGCAAACAATACTTCCAATATCAACCAAAATGCCAAAAATGTTCAGCAGGATGCAGAAAGTATGGCTGAGGAATGCGCAAAAATTACCTCCTACAGCAGCGCAATGAATACGCGGGCTGAGGAAATGGGGCAAACCGCACAGGCAAGCCTCAATAATACCAACAGCAAAATAAAAGAAATTTTAGATGTTTTGAATGAAGCAATTGAAGGAAGCAGCAGCGTGGATCAGGTAAACAGCCTTACACATGATATTCTGGAAATTTCTTCGCAGACGAACCTGATTGCCTTAAATGCCTCTGTGGAAGCGGCAAGAGCCGGGGAAGCAGGAAAAGGTTTCGCCGTTGTTGCAGAAGAAATTCGTCAGCTTGCGGCTTCCAGCAGCGAAACCGCAAACCGTATTCAAAAAGTTAATACGACTGTAACCCATGCCGTATACAACCTCTCGGAAAGTTCCCAAAATCTTGTAAATTATATTGAGGAGTCTATTTTAAAAGAATTTGTTTCTTTCGTTGCCTGCGGAGAACAATACCAAAACGACGCTGCCTATATCCGCCAGGCTATGGATGCGTTTAACGCCAACACCGACCGTTTGAAGTCCTCTATGGCAGAAATTGTGATATCCATAGAAACGATTACAAAAGCAATTGACGAGGGAGTTTCCGGTATTTCCGGCGTCGCAGGCAGCGCTCAGAATCTGGTAACAGATATGTCGGAAATTACAAACCGCATGGACATCAATCATAAAGTTGCGGCAGAATTGGAAAAAGAAACGATAACCTTTGCTAATTTGTGATAAAGATTAACAGCAATCATCGTCCTAGAGCGTGTTTACGGGGATACTGCCGAAATCATTGAGAACTGTTTCGACGATCTCCAGCCATTTTTTGCATGAAACTAAGATACTGACCTACTCAAATATCATAAAAAAGCACAGAACAAAAGTTTGGTTTTGTTCTGTGCTTTTTTGACTTATGTGTTATAATGAAAAATCAAATTTGCAATCAATCCCATAAAAAATGCAGATTATCCCAAAAACATGTTTGCAGATTTAAACATGATATACTTATGCGATGTAAAAGTTTAACATGCAAGAGGAGGACATGAAAATGATGGAGTATTTAGCGAGGTATGGAAAAGCATCGCAGAAGTACAGGAGGAATGGCAAAATGCAAAGACAGAAGAGAAGAATTTTGCAAAAGATAACGGCAGCGGTACTTTCAGCAGCGTTGGCTGTGGGAATGGTGCAGGGGGGTGTTCCGGGCAGGGTTTTGGCGCAGGAAGGCTTTTCGGCTGCAGCGCAGGCAAATGATAACGAGACATGGAATGAAGACAGCGCGATATCAACCATGACGATTTCCGGAGGGACAGAGTCAGATCCTAAAGTGATTACTGTAACAGGGAACGTAACAGTATCGGGGAAGCTTACTATTTCCGGGCATGTGAAGTTTACTGGAGGCGGCGTCCTTAAGTGGTCGTCGGAGCGCAATACCGCCCTTGAAGTGGCAGAGGGAGCCAGCGCTGTATTTGAAAACGTGACGCTTGACGGAGATAATACGTACTTTAGCTACTCCGCACTGTTGTTTCGTGGGACAGTGGAATTTGGCGCGGGAACTACCATTCAAAACTTTGAGTCTGGTACCACAGGAAATGCAGTGCCAGGACATAAAGGCGTCATTGCAGTCTGTGACAAAGGTGTTTTAAATATCAAGGAAGGCACAGTCATTACGAAAAATACGTGCTATAGCGGGATTATCTCCCTGTATCAGACGGATGATCGGGGTTATTCCATGCCGATTACCGCGGAAGTCAACATAGAGGGCGGACGCATTGAAGGGAATACGGTTAATAATCAGGACCTGGGAGTTGTCTGGAATTGGTTCGGAAATTTGAAGATAACCGGCGGAACAGTAACAGCATCGGCAAATGAATATGCAGTTTATACGCAGGGAAATGAGGATCGATATGCCGGAACTACAGAAATCTACGGCGGAACCTTTACGGGAGAGAAATTAGGCGCAGTCTGCTCAGGAAAGGATCCAGGCAATAAAAAAAGCAAGATTATAATTGCCGGAGGTGTGTTTAAGGGTAATAACGCGGCCAGGGTCAACTACGGCACGATTGATGTTCGGGGCGGTAAGTATGAGGGAAGCCAATATGCCCTGATGAGCAGTACCGGGGAGGGTTCACTTACGGTGCAGGGCGGCGAGTTTCTGGGGGGCATTGCTGCATACAAAGGAAATATAACGACAAAGACAAATAAAGTAGTTGTGGGCGAGAGCGCAGATTCAGCCGTTGATTGGGATAAAAGCACTTCTTTGAATAGCTATAAATATGTGGCTATCGGGGATCGTGATAACGCGTATGTGCATACGCATACACGGAAAAAGCATGAGTCGACGGCGACCTGTACGGAGCCAGGCACAGGAGAATACTGGCAGTGTGAGGGCGAGGATGGCTGTGGCAAGCTGTTTTCCGAAGATAATGATCGGACGGAGATTAACCGGGTGCCTGAGAAGGAGGCTACCAACTGTGCTTTGGAAGAATCAGTTTGGAAAAGTGATAAGGATACCCATTGGCATCAGTGTATATGTGGAACGAACAAGTCTCAGGCAGAGGCGCATATATTTGAAAGCGAAGGCGCTGACAAACAGGTATGCAGCGTCTGCGGCTATACCGATGGCGCTGGATCAGCAGTCATAGAAGATGTAGAAAACAAAATTAAGGAAATTGCATCCGAAACGGAATACACCCAGGAATGGGCGCAAAAGGTGGAGGCTGCGCAGGAAGCTTATAATGCTTTAACGGAAGAAGAAAAAGCCGGGGTTTCGGCAGAAATGAGGCAGAATCTTGAGTCTGCTAAGAAAAAATATGACGACTGGAAAGCGGCACAGGAGGTAAAAAATCAGATTGAAGAGATTGGCGAGGTGACGGCAGGAAACGTATCTGGCAAAAAAGAGCAAATTGAGTCAGCGCGCGAGGCGTATGACAGCCTTACAGAGGAACAGAAAAAATTAATCACGCCGGAGGATAAGAAAAAACTTACAGATGCGGAAAAAGCTTACGATGATGCAACCGGAGGGAAGAACCAGGCGGCAGCAGACGCAGTCAAGGAGAAGATTGACCAGATCCCGGGTCCGGTGACGCCAGACGGGGAGACCGGGAAGAAGATTGAGGACGCGAAGGAAGCGTACGACAGTCTCACGACAACACAGAAAGACATGTTGCCGGAAGATTCCAGGAAGAAACTGGAAGAGGCCCAGGAGGAATACGAGAGCCAGAAGGAAGCGGATAGGCTGGCAGCAGATGCAGTGAAGGAGAAGATCGAAGCCATTGGTGGGGTGACGCCTGAGAACGTATCTGATAAGAAAGATTTCATTGAGGAAGCCCGCAAGGCATACGACAGCCTCACGGATAAGCAGAAGGAATTAATTACGCCGGAGGATAAGAAAAAGCTGACGGATGCGGAGAAAATGTATGACGACGCAACTGGGGGGAAAAACCAGGCGGCAGCAGACGCAGTGAAAGAAAAGATAGAGCAGATCCCAAGTCCGGTGACGTCAGACGAGGAGACCGGGAAGAAGATTGAGGACGCGAAGGAAGCGTATGAGAACTTGACTGGAACCCAAAAAGATATGGTTTCCGAAGAAGATAAGAAAAAACTGGAAGATGCGAAGGACGCTTATGATAATCTGCAGGCAGACAAAGTGAAAGATAAAATTGACGCCATCGGTGAAGTGACGCTTGAAAATGCCGCAGACAAAAAGCAGGAGATCGAGGACGCCAGGGATGCATATGACAAGCTGACGGACGACCAGAAAGAACTGATAACTCCGGAAGAGAAAAAAGAACTGACCGACGCAGAATATATTTATGATCAGACACAAAATGGAAAAAACAAAGAAGCGGCAGACAAAGTTGTAGAAAAGATTGACGCTATTCCAGAACCAGTACAGAAAAACGAGGACTGCAGGACAAAAATTGAAGATGCGAAAAACGCTTATGACAGCCTGACCGGAACCCAGAAAGATATGGTACCGGAAAGTAGCAAAAAGAAACTGGAAAACGCCCAGAATACATACGACAGGCTTGCGGTGGGAGAAGTAATGGAAAAAATTGACGCCATTGGCGAATTGACGCTTGAAAACGCCGTCAGTAAAAAAGACCTGATAGACGATGCAAGAGAAGCATATGACAAGCTGACGGATAAACAGAAAGAATATATCACACCGGAAGAAAAGAAGAAGCTGACCGACGCAGAAAAAATCTACGACAATGCGACAGGCGGGCACAACCAGGCAGCGGCAGACAACGTAGTTGAGAAAATCGACGCGATACCGAACCCGGTCGAAAATAATGCAGATACAAAACAGAAGATCGAAGATGCAAGGGAATCCTATGATAAACTGACGACGACACAGAAAGACATGGTTCCTGAGAGCAGTAAGAAAAAGCTCGAAAATGCAGAAGAAGAGTACCAAAAATTGTTAGAAAACGGTGGGAATGTAGTCGACGAGGTGAAAAAGAAAATTGACGCGGTCGGCGAGGTAACATCGGAAAACGTTATCAGCAAAAAAAACCTGATCGAAGACGCCAGGGAAGCGTACGACAAACTGACGGACGAGCAAAAAGAACTGATTGAACCGGAAGAAAAGAAGAAGCTGACCGACGCAGAAAAAATTTACGACAATGCGACAGGCGGGCACAATCAGGCAGCGGCGGACAAAGCAAAAGAAAAAATCGACGCCATCCCAGGCCCGGTCAGAAATGACGAGGAAACAAGACAGAAGATCGAAGACGCGCGCGAAGCGTACGACGACTTAAGCGGAACGCAGAAAGATATGCTGCCGGAGGAGAGCAAAAAGAAACTGGAAGAATCTAAAACTGCTTTTGACAAACTGGTAACAGATGACGTGAAGAATAAAATCGACGCGATCGGTGAAGTAACGCCAGAAAATGTCATTCATAAAAAAGACTTGATCGAAGATGCAAGAGAAGCTTATGATAAGCTGACGGACAGCCAGAAAGAAATGATTGATGCATCCGAGGTTAAGAAGCTGACGGACGCAGAGAAAATCTACGGCGATGTCATGAATGAAGACAATCAGACGAAGTTGGATCAAGCTGCTGTACAGAACGTTGTAAACAAAATAAACGCTATTGGCACAGTCGTAAAGACAGACGAATGCGCAGCAAAGATCAAGGATGCGCGCGCCGCTTACGATGCCCTGACGGATATACAGAAAAAACTGGTTCCCGAGGCTGTTTTGAAAATATTAACGGATGCAGAAAGCGCTTATGCTGCTCTGACAAAAGAGACAAATCTGCCTGCTGATAAACAGGAACAGATTGATCATATCGCAGAAAAGTTGGGCGTAAGCAAAGAGACAGCCGAAAAAATTCAGACCATTGCCGAGGAATTGGGGATAGATCCGGAAACTCTGCTGCTTACAGACAGAAATTTTGCTGGTTCTAACTCAGAAAGCGATATCAAAGGCTCTGAATTTGCAAAGCTTCAGGCAAAGGCTGTGAAGACCCAAACGAAAAAGGTAACTTTAAAGTGGAAGAAGATAAAAGGAGCAGACGGTTATCTTGTGTATGGCGTACGCTGTGGAAAAGGAAAACTTAAACTGTTAAAAAACATAAAAAAGAGCAGCCAGACGACGTATACCCAGACGAAGTTGAAAAAAGGAAAGCCCTACCGTTATTTAATACGCGCCTATAAAATGATTGACGGCAAAAGGATTACCATCTCTGCCTCCAAGATGATTCATGTCTTTACGGAGGGCGGCAAGTTTGGAAACTCAAAATCCATAAAACTGAAAAAGTCAAAAGCCACCGTCAAAAAAGGCAAGACCTTTAAAGTCAGCGCCAAAGAGATTAAGAAGAAGAAACCGCTGAGAAAGCACAGAGCATTGAGCTTCGAATCAAGTAACAAGAAAGTGGCGACTGTAACAAAGAAAGGCGTCATCAAAGGAAAATCAAAAGGAACCTGTTTCATCTATGTGTATGCACAAAACGGTATATTTAAGAAAATTAAAGTAACTGTAAAATAAAAGAAAACAAGTGTCCGGCGGTGTTGCAGGGCACTTGTTTTTTGCTGAAAGGTATGGGATACTCCCTCGCAATGATCTGAAATATTCAGATGTCGATTATGTAAAAGGATACTGACCGTACAGCGGGAGTTTCAGGATTTAGACGATATCTGCCGCTCCAGCTATGGCAGACTCCGGAGGCAAGAGCTTTCACTGGAAGTATTATAAGAAACCATTACGATGGATGTGTACGGTGACGATAAGGGGATTATAGAAGATTGCATACCGGAGATAATAGATTTTATGGATGAGGTGATGTTTGTGCAAACTACACAGAATGTCTTTAAATTACACAGTGAATATAAGCCCATCGGCAACCAGCCGCGGGCCATCGAAGCGCTTGTGAAAGGCTTCCAGAAGGCAATCAATGCCAGACATAACACTCGTACATCGTTGCGCAAATAACTACACCAACCACTAGCCTGCTTTCCCGATTGCACAGGTGAAAAATCCTCAGCGTAGCCCGCTACGCCTACGTTTTTTGACCTGCACACTCAGAAAAGCATTCTGCGTGATTGATCCAGTTATTTGTCGAACGATGTACCAGATAAAGAATTATTGAAGAATAATCAAGATTCGGTTTTTAAAAAATTTCTAATGTAAGAATTGACAATCTCTGTTATAATATATTAAGTATTATCAGAAGAAAGATGGAGGTGGTTTTTATGAGTACACTGGAAGCAAATTTGGAATTATTATCTACAATTCCGGAAGAACATCAGAAAGAGATACAGCAGTTTTTATTGTTGAATTTTTGTGATGAAAATCCTTATAAGCCACTTAGCAGAAACGAGTTCTTATCAGAACTTGCACAGTCGCGGGTATGTTATGAATGTGGCGAGGGAGAAGATTTTGATAAAGCAGTTGAGGAAATAGGTGCAAAGTATGGCTTATAAGGTGATTATAATGCCGCCTGCAAAGCGCAGACTTGATATGTTTGTTTATTATACATTGGAAATCTTAAAAAACAGACAGGCGGCAAAGTCAATTCTTGCAGATGCAAAAGAAACAAGAAAGCGACTGTCGGTTATTGCGGATTCGCTTAAAATATGTGCTGATCCGATTCTTGCAAAATATGAATACCGAAAAATCCGTTTTGAGAAGCATAAATTTGTAATGATATACCGGATTGAGGGTAACAAGGTAATTGTAGATGGTATGTTTCACGAATTACAAGATTATGAAGGGATTTTTGTAAGAAAGTTTCATTTGGGCGAAAACGGCGAGAAGGAATAAGTCTATGGAACTTAAAAGAAAAAAGGATACCTTGACAGAATGGTTTCAAGGTATCCTAAATGGCTGTGAAGATGGGTTAAGCAATGGCTCCATCCAGCTCTTCTAATAGGGTAGTTATTGCGCGGGTCATATCCTCTTCGTCTGGTGTGAATATTTTTTTGCGTCTGCTTGTCTGGCTTTCAACAATTGGCAATAACAGGTTTTGCGCAAATTCTTCCCTGTTGTCACTGGCGTACATATTCTTTAATATTTTTCCATTTAATTTTTCCTGGAGGGCATCAGCGGATTTTTCAGCTTCCCTGCTGCTTAATAAGTAATTGACTGCCAATATTTCAAATTGTTTTTGGATGATAGATACCATTTCTTCTGCGTCATCTTCTATAAAAGCCCCTAATACAGTATCTGTCGCTTTCCCGGCAGCCGTACCGACGGCAACAGAGCCAATCAAACCGCCGGCAATGGCGCCAACAGCTGTACCAATAATGGGTATTGCTGAACCCAAAGCTGCACCTCCCAACCAGCCGGCAGCTCCTCCAGCAACGGTTGAAGTTGTGTTTGTGAGGTTCTTAAAAAGCTGCTTTCCGGAAATTCGTCCCTGGAATATATTAGCAATATCTACAGTGGATAAAATGGCAACCGTTACCCCTGCGGTTATTACGTTGCCTCTTAATACTTTTGCAGCGCTGCGCATTGCCGCTGCACCGCTAATATTGCTGCCGTTTCTAAACGCGTTAGCAAGTATAGTATAGGATTTGTTTCCCATCATTTTTCCCATCATCTTTACGGCGGTTTCAGAACTGTTGACCAAAGCGCTGTTTAATCCTGCTTTTGATAACTGGCTTGTTAAAACAGAGGTAATAAAAGCTGTCCCTCCAATTTTGACGCCTGAAAATGCAGCATTTTGCAAAGCAATTTCAAAGTCTTCCCCGTTCCAAATGGAAGTTGCAAAAGAAATGACCGCACTGACGCCAAATGCAGATGTAGCAATAATTGTGCCGTTTATGGAATCATATGTTAAGGATTCTACTGTCCCTGCTTTTGCAATGTTTCGCGCCTGTTCATATGTAAAATGTCCTTTTCGGACAAGGTTTTTGGCTTCTTTGGGATCAGACACGCCTACAACCTGCCCGCGCCTGATTTTTTCGGCCATTGCCTCTACAGCAGCATCATAGTTGTCTGATGGGACTTCTATCTGCATCGGTTTTCCATTTTTGTAATAACGAAATTCACCTTTCCCTTTTTCAGAAAAACATTCGTTGATGCATCTGCTTCCGGTTTTGCAATATTTTGATTGCAATTCTACCCCATCAACTATCCTGTCTGCCCCATTCTTTTGGTTGTTATCCCCTAATATATGTGCATCTTTACCTGAGAATTTATCATATAAATGATTTGCCCGTTCTGCAGCAAAGCCATGGCCCTGCCGTGCATGAAATTTTTCCTCGTGAAAGGATTTATTTACGTTCCCGTAATTCCCTATTCCATATCCGCCGGAAAACGCTGCTGGATTTGAAGGTTCATCCTCATAAATATCATAATCGTCATAGCTGCTGTCGTAATCATCGCAGTTATATGCCAAACCATCAGGGGAATTTGCGTTGCTGGAAAAGTCCAATACTTCCTGGAAAAAGTCATATAAGGGCGTTTTATTCAAACAGCATGTACTCCAGGTAAGGGTAGTTCCGTCTATAAGGTGGAATGTTAGTTCCCTTGAGGCGTCATTAATCAGTTTTGGTTCGCTTAATTCGAGAGATTCAATTTCTTCATACCATAACTTTTTTGGTTTTTCTAAGTCTTCTTTATAGTAGATTTTGTCAGTAGTGAACAGATATCCTAATTTCCCACTTCCAAATACAGTCGTGTCATAAAGGCCGACGATCGTGTTTTTATCTACTCCCGGGGCATATATTTTCAAAGCGTTTTTTAAGGCTTTTTCTTTGATTTCCCCAACAAGACGAAATTCAAAGGAAGTTTTTATCTGCCCATAGTATTTTCGCAAAATATCAATCATTTCTCCCTGTGTCATATTTTCCTCCTTATGCGTATCATTGGCTGGTGAGTGAAATAAGCAAAGATGCATTGTTTATAATAGTGCTTAATAATGACTGCCCGTTACGGTCTATTTTGTTGTAATCCATGCCCCTGTAGTTTTCGGCATTCTGGCATTGCTCCTCTAATAATAAAATGATTCCTTCCGCTTTTGTATTTTTTTGTGTCAGTGTCTTTGCGGTTGCCGCGCCAGCTACAGCAGCGCCGACAGCCAGGGATGTCCCTAATGTAAAAGGCGCTGCCGCTGCTGCCAGGAATGCCGCCATTCCTACCCCGGCAGCTACGGATTTGTCAGCAGAAGCAGATAACGCAGAATAGCCGGTAGCTATGGAATCGAGTTTTTGCAATTCTGACGGTTTGTGGGAAATGGAATTCAGCAGGGATGCTGCCGATTCCAAAACCCTGATTGCCTGTTGTGATGTTTTGTCTGGTAAAGATTGTTTTTTCTGAAACATTTTTAGTTCCTTTCCTTCTGTGTCCTGGTTTTGTCAATAAAATTTGCCTGTTTGTCATTAAAAGGTAAGATATTGTAAATCCAATGGTGTTTTTGATCATGGGTCAGGCATCCGCGTCTGGGAGGGGTTCTGCCAGCCGATATCTTCCATTATTGGATGTTCATGCTAATATTCATGATTGTTCCATTGCCATAATCCTGGTATTGGGCATTTACGGTATAAGAGGCGTTGAGCAAATTACTGACCGTAATTTCATTCAGGCAAAACGTTAAAATATGGCAGGATGAGTTTGCGTCATAATAATAAGTAAGGTTATTTGCATTATAACGGTAACCAGGCCCAACCTGTAACGCACCGGGGACACCGATTGCACCAGTTGCAGTGGAGTAGTCGTTTTTAAGTTTCTGGACGGCGTCCTGTATTGCCTGCTGATATACGGCATCCTGGCTGCAAACTTGAACAGGAGCAGCGTATTGCTGTGCATTGGCCATATTAGCATTATAGGTATCTTCAAATTCCTGTTCTAGCTGTGCGACTGTTTCCCAATCCCTGTCCGCATATTCCTCCCCGCCGTCAATGGACAAATAACTTACGCCAATTTCGCGGAAATATCTGATGTATAAGGAATGTATTTCCTCTGGCGCATCGAGATAATAAAAAGTAAAATCAGCCAGTGTATTGATGCAGTCAAACATTTCTGGTCCAGGTTCCAAAATCCCGTATCCCCTGCCGTCAATTTCATATTCGCTGACAGAAAAAATCTCGTTAGATGGTGTGAGCCAATCGCAGTATAGATACTGCGCACAGGCTTCTTCTATTTCCTCACGATTATCGGTTGTTAGTTTTTCGTATTTTTGCTCCATAGAATATGGTTCTACAGTTTCTATTTCCCGCGTTTCCGGAGGTTCTGTCTGTTCTGTATCTTTTTTGGGTGCGTTGGATTCCTCAGAGGTATCTTCATCAGGGGCAGTATGATAGGAATTATCTGTTGCGGAATCATCTTTCGCAGAGGCATTTGGGGAAGGAATGTCTTCTGCAGGTTCGTTCTGGCGTGTGTCAGGCTGTTCTGGGCGGCATCCGTGGAGTGACAATGCCAATACAGTTACAGCAGTAATAAATAATTTTTTTTTAAGATTCATTTCTTTTCCTCCTGTTCGGGCTCGTATGTTTCAGTGGCGGCTGCAAGATCTGCCAATTTCGGCATCTTGTTTCTATCTCTATATTACCAAACGGGAATGACATAATTTGTCCATCTCAAGAAAAAATTGTCTTTTTATATGTGTAATACTATTTTTAAAAATAACGATAACGCATGATGGCTAAGTGCCAATCATTAATTAAAAGCAGTGCGAAGATGGTATTGATGGCATGGAAAAACAAAATGAAGAAAGAAACAGACTATATTTTACTGGGGCATGGTAACGAAGGCAGGGATGCACGGTCTGTTTTTTCACGTATGCAGCAGTTTTCCCCGCAAGAACAGGAATTGGCAGGGAAAACCTTCTTTATAATGTCTGATTCCTCATATCTTTCATAGCCCGGCAAATGATTTCGATTCCAATAGATTGTAGCAGCCATAAAATAAACCTGGCGGAATATGGGGAAGAAAGAAAAAGAATATATAAGAAGGGAAAGAAGAAAGGGGGCTTTTGGGAGGTTAAGAAACAGTTCTGGTTCATAACAGACCTGCCAATAAGAAGGAAAAACATAACGGAACTGGTGAAGTGTGGGAGGATGCGCTGGAAAATAGAAAACGAAGGGTTCAATACGCAGAAAAGGCAAGGATACCACCTGGAACACCAGTACAGCAAAAATACCAGGGGGTAAAGAACCATTACTACCTGACACAGATCGGGCATATGATTGCGCAGGTAATGAAAGCATGGGAAAGGCGGTGGTGAAGAGACCGTTGAAAACATAAAGACACAAAAGCAGAATGCAGGGATTTTATGGCTTAAATAAGATTGTGTTGATAAAGCAATATAAAAAATGGAATCTAATGTACTCTGGAGTGTAAGTATAAATTTAAGCGTCAAAGCTGTAGGAACAGCCATGATCTTGCTTTTTGGCCGACAGGTGTGATAGAGTAGGTAAAGATGGAAGGGAGGTTGTCTTATGTCAATGGCAAGGGCGCAGGTACAGGAAAAATTTTATACGGAAGACGATTATTATAATTTTCCGGAGGATGTCAGGTCAGAACGGATAGATGGGGGTTTGGTTTATAACCAGGCAGTGCTTTCCAGAATCCATTAGGCAATATTTATGGAGCTTTCGGGAAGCATTCGTGATGAAGCAGCTGATAAAAGAAGATCAAGAAAAAAGGAATTATGCAGAGAAAACAGAAAGGAGACTCTTATGAAAAAACAGAAAGGTAGAAGGATTTTATCAATGCTATTGTCTGTGGCACTTATGTTTTCCATAATGCCATCAGGTTATATGAAGGCAGATGCGGCAGCAGAAACGGGTGGCGGTACGTGTGGCGCAGAGGGGAATGAGGAGAATGTCAAATGGAGCTATGATGGAGAGGGAACATTGACAATTTCAGGAATGGGGGAGATGGCGGATTTTGAACAGGATGAAAGTCCATGGTACAAATTTCGAACAAAAACAACGAAAATCATAATCGAAGATGGGATTACTTCAATCGGCCGTTATAGCTTTTGTAACTTTGGCTTAGTGGATAAAATTATATATCCAAAAGATTCCTTAAAACATATTGGGTATCGGGCATTTGCATATAATGGAGCGTTGCGTAATATTACAATTCCGGAATCTGTAACAATGATAGATACTGCTGCTTATTACGCTTGTTGCGCTCTGGAGGAAGTGAGGATACCGGGAGGTGTATCCGCTATTTCAGAATACACATTTTGGGCATGTTACGAATTGAAAAACATTGTGCTGGAAGAAGGCGTGTCAGAAATACGAAGTGGAGCATTTGGGGGTGATTTAATATTACAAAGGATAGAATTGCCAGGCACAATAACAAAAATTGCAGCAAATGCCTTTGAGGCTTCCGGATCTCGCTCTCTGGTTGTATATGGTAAAACAGAGTATGCCAGGGAATTTGCAGATGTAAATGAGTGGGCATATGTAGATGTTGCGAATGTTTATCATTTAGAAAATGCAGATATACGGATGGGTAACAGATATCTATATACCGGTCAGGAGGTTACGCCGGTCCCCCAAATTATTTATCATATGGATGGTAATGACGTTACGCTCTATCCGGAAAGCGATTTTAAATTGGAATATTCTAATAATATAGAATGTGGAACGGCAAGTATAATGATTATGGGGCTTGGATGCTATACAGGGAACAGAGAGCTGACATATGACATTTTTCAGCCAGCCAGCAACGACTATGGAACATGTGGAGCAGAGGGGAATGAGGGCGATGTAATATGGATATATGATGAAGATGGAACATTGACAATTTCAGGAATAGGGGAAATGTCGGATTTTGAACAGGGTGGAAGTCCATGGTATAATTTTCGAAACAAAACAACGAAAATCATAATTGAAGATGGAATTACTTCAATCGGTTGTAATAGCTTTTATAACTTTGGTCTGGTAGATGAAATTGAATATCCAAAAGATTCTTTAAAGGAGATTGGAGCAGCCGCATTTGCAAGTAATGGAATGCTGCGTAGTATTACAATTCCGGAATCTGTAACAAGAATAGGGGATCATGCTTATCACAGTTGTTCCAGTCTGGAGGAAGTGAGGGTACCGGGAAGTGTATCCATTATTTCCGAAGGCACATTTGGTCACTGCAGCAACTTGAAAAATATTGTGCTGGAAGAAGGTGTGTCAGAAATACAGGACAGGGCATTTGGAGATGATTTAATATTACAAAGGATAGAATTACCAGGTACAATAACAAAAATTGCAGCACAGACCTTTGGAGATTCGAAAGATTCTTCTCCGATTATATATGGAAAAACGGATTGCGTAAAAGAATTTGCGTTAGAAAATGGTTATATATATGTGGACGCCAAAAAACGGTATAATCTGGAGAATTGTTTTATACAACTTGACAATGACCAGTATATTTATACGGGGAATGCTATACAACCGACTTTTTCTGTAATGTATGACATAGATGGAAGCAGGATTCCTTTATATCAGAGTTATGATTATGAGGTCTCTTATTCTGATAATATAGAGCAGGGTACGGCGGTAGCTACAGTTACAGGTCGTGGGAATTATACAGGAAGCAAAAACGTAGCTTATACTATTTATACACCAATTTCAGATTGTGAAATAAATTTGTCTTATACAAATATTCAGTATGATGGAAGTGAAAAGAAACCGGACGTAGAAGTGAAATTCCAGGGGAAAGAATTGACGGAGGGGGAGGACTATATTCTTACATATAGCAATAATATAGAAGAAGGAGAGGCACAGGTAACAATAACAGGAATAGATGGATACAAAGGAAGTAAAATTTTATATTATCAGATAAATAAAAATTCATTAGAGGATTGTGAGGTAAATCTCGCATATGACAGTATATCGTATGATGGAAGTGAAAAGAAACCGGACGTAGAAGTGAAATATCAGGGAAATAAATTAACAGAAGGAACAGATTATAGTCTTACCTATGAAAATACGGTGGAAGAGGGAACTGCCACGGTAACAATAATAGGGAAAGGTGCATACAAAGGAACGAAGACCATAAGCTATTGGATATATAAAAAATCTCTGGAAGACTGTGAGGAAAATATTGCATACACATCTGTTCAGGCAGATGGAACAGCAAAGAGACCGCATATCACAGTAAAAAATGAAAATGGGGATCTCCTAAATGAAAATACGGACTATATTTTGGAATATCGCAATAATATATATCCCGGTGAAGCTGTTGTGACAATAATAGGAAAAGGGATTTATAAAGGAAAAAAGGAAGTTTCTTATCAGATTACGGGAATATCTGTGGAGAAAGCAGAGGTTGTGTTAAATGAGACCATTTTTACTTATGACGGTTCTCCCAAATGTCCTTCTGTTAGCGTAAACATGAATGGAAAAACATTGATGTCCGAAAGGGATTACCAGGTATCTTATAGAGATAATGTAAACGAGGGAACAGCTTATGTGATAATACGGGGTATGGGGATTTATACAGATGCAATTAGCATTGGTTTTACAATTCTTCCATACAGTGCAGGTAAAGAAAGCGTTTATGATAAAGGAGATACGCTAATTAGTGGTAATTATATTTATGAAGTTACGGATGATGAGAATTATGAGTTGGAACTGAGCGGCACATCCCAAAAAAATATCTCAAATGTCGTTATTCCTGCAACCGTAAAAAGTGGTGGAATTACCTATAAGGTTACTTCAATTGGAGTGAAAGCATTTTATAAGAATGCAAAGATAAGAAAAGTGACAATTGGAAATAATGTAGAGAACATAGAAAATTATGCATTCTATGGATGTAGAAATATAACATCTGTGAAATTTGGAAGGAATGTGGAATTGATCGGGGGTTCTTCATTCCGGAAATGTACAAAGCTTGCATCTATAACCTTGCCTAAAAGTATGGAGGAGTTGGGAAAAAATGCATTCTACGGTTGTAAGAAATTAAAGACAATAACTATTAATGCAAGTAGTGTTATTGATATTGAAGAAAATGCTATAAAAGGAATTTCAAAAAAAGCAGTAATTAAAGTTCCATCTAAACATTTGAAAAAATATAGGAAAAAGTTCAAAACCAATACGGGCTATAAAAAGACTATGAAAATTAAAAAGAAATAGAAAGTATAAAATTATAACTCAACTTTCCCACCAGCAAAACGGTTGCAAACGCCCCGCTTTACAAGCAAAATAATATAAAATTTGGTGTCTTGACATAAAAACAGCACCTAATCTTTGGTATCGTAAGATTAGCGAAATCAAAACCATACAAAGAAGAAGCGCTAATCGAAATCTTGCGGTATTTCCGCTTATGAAGTATTTCAGTTTTTGTCCTGGATGATTCCGTGGTCAAGCGAAACCGCAGCAAGGCAGTGGAACTGCTGGCACGGGTGTATGACCATGCGGAACATAAATACCAGAAGGGATTTACCATGCTTACCCTTGGATGGCCTGATGGATACAGCCTTGTCCCGGTTGGATTCAATCTGCTTTCTTCCGCAAAGAAGAGCAACCGTTACTAGTACATCGTTGCGCAAATAACTACACCAACCACTTGCCTGCTTTCCCGATTGCACAGGTGAAAAATCCTCAGCGTAGCCCGCTACGCCTACGTTTTTTGACCTGCACACTCAGAAAAGCATTCTGCGTGATTGATCCAGTTATTTGTCGAACGATGTACTAAGAGATCTCGAATAATATGGAAACCGGTGGTCAATTGAATGTTTCTTCATGTTCTGCGAAGATATCCGGGACATGCATCTAATCACTTCAGAGCCTTATGGCTCTGCTTGTAGAACACCTTTCTATTTTGACGGCGGATTTTACAGCTTGTATCAAAAGTAAAGTAACTGAATGGATGAACTCTCAGGCGGCATTTATACAGGTTTTATTTGAAAATATCCGCTGGGAAAGTTGAGTATATTATTATGGAGAATTTTGATACCTCCGGAACATTAATACACAAAAGGCATTGAATATGGAGCAGGTTTTAACGTTCATAGATTATATCAACCGGACGTTAAAGGTGCAGCGGCAGTTAGGCAAGAAGCCAAACACGACTGCCGGTGACTTTCCGGCTAAGATGTTTACAAAGCAGGAAATCGGACCGAAAACACCGTCCAGCTATCGAAGCATACCCATACCGGATTATGTGTTTGAAACAATTTTGGAAGAAAGAAAAGTATATGAAAAGAACCGCAGAAGGAGGTCTGGCACATTTCAGGATTTGGACTATATTTGCTGTTCTACAGATGTTTATGGAGATACAGCAGAAATTATAGAGGACTGCTTAGATGATCTCCAGTCATTTATTGATGAAGTAGTACCAAAGGAAGAAAATGAAGGCGGTACAGATTTTCAGAAGATGATTATATAGATAATATCAGTGAGTTTCTTGGATAAAATTAAGACAATGGTATAGCAAATCTTATAAAAAAGCACAGAACAAAAGTTCGATTTTGGTCTGTGCTTTTTTTGATTTATATGTTATAATGAAAAACCAAATGACTGGATAATGCTATCTGTACTGGTTGGTGTTATTCAGTGTTGTTTCGTTTCAAAAATACGGTTTTCCCAAAGGGTTACTGCGTAATGTGACCTGCATTCGTGTAATTGCTATTTTAACGCTTATTCGCCAGCTTTGCAAGCCCATTTTACACGAATCGAAAATCAAATTACACGAATTTCGGGCGAATAGGCAAACTTTTTTGCGCGGTCACAAATTGGAGGTTTTCATATGCCAGATAAGAGAGGAAATTCGCAATCCGCTGACAATAGTCAGCTACTTGCTCATAAAAGCAGCCCAAAGGAGGGGCAGGCTTTTAAATTACAAGCCCCCTACAAGCCCACAGGCGACCAGCCGCAGGCCATCGCCGAGCTGGTCAAAGGCTTCAAAGAGGGCAACCAATTCCAGACTTTACTAGGGGTTACGGGTTCCGGCAAGACATTTACGATGGCGAATGTCATTCAGGAATTGCAGAAGCCAACGCTGGTTATCGCCCACAACAAGACGCTTGCGGCGCAGCTTTATGGAGAATTCAAGGAGATGTTCCCTGAGAATGCAGTGGAGTATTTTGTGTCCTACAACGATTAAATAATGATGGCACCATATATGGTATAAAGAATGGATAAAAAATACAATATATGGAGAGCGAATGGACGATTTGAACCTGATTGGACTATGCGGACAGACAGACCGAGTAACCAAAATTCGTGTAAGGGAAAAGCGGTGTCACAGAATGAAAAATCTGCAGGAAGGATTTTAATTCGCTGATTCATTGTGGTGATGCAGGGCATCGCTAATGTTTTGGGACAGCAGGAAATTTTGCGGTTGAGGGAAAATGCTGAATATGATATGATGAGGTTGTAGATTTAAAAGGTATTTGTAATGAGGAAACATTTTTACTTGTTAGAAAATAGGTGAAAAATATGGTTTATTAATGTATAGAAACTGCTGGGTTCGACATATTCATAAAAATTAAAGTCAGGAATGAGGTGGTATGATGTCAACATTACAAATGGAATTTATGGAAACCATAGAAGGGTTATCCGATGACATTATGCGGATTTTGTTAGAAGTGGTAAAGCAGGTTGTGCTTCCATTGGATCATAAGGAGAGTGTCGGAAGTTCGTCTGAACACCAGAGCAAACCACGCAGGATGGGTAGTCTGAAAGGGCAGAGACTTATTGCAGAGGGATATGATATAGATGAAAGCAACGATGAAATCGCAAAAATGTTTGGAGTAGAAAAATAATGGAGGTCTGACTGATTTCCTTACTGTCAGGCTGGAAAATATTGCGAAAGGATAAAAGAATATGCAGAAAAAGACGCCTGATTACGATAATGTGTTTAAGACCATGAAGAGTAAACACAAGAGATTGTTTATATCCGTAATCAATGATATTTTTGATAAAGAATATCCGTTGGATGCGAAAGTTGAGGTTTTGCCGTCAGAAGGATACCTGACTGAGAGCGAGACGGCAGACGGAAGCAAAGAAATAGAGGAGCAGATTTCAGATTTTCTGATTAAAATTGGAAGTGAAGTTTATTTATTGGAGTGCCAGAGTTATGATGACGGTTCTATGGCGATCCGGATTGCAGAATATGCTTTCATTGTTGCCAGACAGTCCGCAACGTGGGATATCGGTCATGCGACTATTCCCATGCCGAGGTTTTCTGTAATCTATGTTAAGCGGACGGAAAGGACACCGAAAAACACAACGATTACTTTCCGGTTTCCGGACGGACAGGAAGTAAAATATGAATCAGAAAACGTAATCATTGAGGAATTTACGAAGGAATACATTGTGGAAAAGCGGCTGTTCCCTTACATTCCGTTTTATATTGCAAGGTACGAGAAGGAAATTGCATCTGAGGGAAATATAGAAAATGCGGTAAACGACCTGGAATATTTCAGGGATGAAATGAGCCGCTTATATAAGACGGGGGAGCTGTCCGATGAAGAACTGTTAGACTTAACGGGATTTGTAAACACCATTATTACGCATATCACAAATGGGAATAAAAATGAAGAAAGGTTGGTGAGTGTTATGGGAGGAACAGTAATTGAGACTGAATCAGAGAAACTGCGTCGCGAAGGAATAAGTCAGGGTGAAGCCAAGATGCTTATAAAAATGGGAAAAAAAGATGGTCTTGACGATGCAACGATTTTGAAAAGGATGCAGGAATGGATAGGTTTGTCCTTAGAACAGGCAGCCACTTATTTAGAGCAGTACGGAAAGCAGACTGTGTAGATTTACGAAGATTGGTGATAATTCCATATAAAAATGATAAATAATGTAATGGTTGTAAGGGTATTCTATCTCTATTTTGGATGGAATACCCTTATTTTGCGTTCAAAATGGAGAAAGAGAAGAAATTCGGAGAGTTAAAATGCTTTAAATAGCAGTTCGGACGGTAATGTAATTAAAGTTATTGTCAGAAACAATGCGACAAGGAAAGAAAAAATCTATGAAAACGGAGGATAAATATGTCTGTAAGAATACACAAAAATACAGCAAAAGTAGACTGCCGATGGGCAATTGGGCTGCTCTTTGCGGAAGGGATTGCCTATGTTACCAAGATAGAGAATTATCCTGAAAAATGTTTTTATTGGAAATCAGGAAAAGAACCTCTCTATTTTGAAAGTAAGAGAACTGCTGATGATTATGCTTTTGGCATGCTCCTGAACGGCTACCCTGCCGTAGTCATGGAAGTGCCAAAGGCAATCATAATAAACAATACAAAAAAATCAAGGAAGGAGCGTGAAAACAATGCAGAAAGTTCACAGAAAACAAAAGGATGAAGATGTAAAAAAGGTTGCAGAGCTTGTAGCAAAGTTAAACCAGTACCGCCACGAGTATTACAACAAAGCGAAACCGAGTGTGCCGGATGCACTCTATGACCATCTTTTTGATGAATTGCAGAAGCTGGAAAAGAAGACAGGCATTATCTTGAGTAATTCACCAACGCAGACCGTCGGCTTTATTCCGGTCAGCAAATTGGAGAAGGTAAGACATCCGATCCCGCTGTTAAGCCTGGACAAGACGAAGCAGACGGAGGAACTGCTGCAGATGGCGGGGAAGGCACCAGCATTGCTGATGCTGAAACTGGACGGGCTTACAATTAAGCTTGTGTATGAAAACGGTCATCTTGTGGAGGCATCCACAAGAGGGGACGGGGATATTGGAGAGGTAATCACCCACAATATCCCCGCTTTTTATAATGTGCCGACAAGAATACCGCGTAAGGGGCGGCTCGTTATCACGGGCGAGGGCTTGATCCATAAGGATGATTTTGAGGAAATGAAGAGCAGAATTTTGGGGAAGGCCGATAAGGAAGTCTGCAATGCAAGAAACCTCGCTTCCGGTTCAATCCGGTTATTAAATCCGGCGGACTGTAAGGAACGCCATGTGTATTTCTATGCCTTCAATATTTTAGAGGGGATGGAGGATTTCGGAAAAATCGCTGACAGCCGGGGAAGGCTGCTGGAAGCGGCAGGGGAGCTTGGTTTTGCTATCTGTCCTTTTACATTTCTGCCGGAACATGTAACCCTCCGGGAGATTGAGGACCGGATTGGATGTTTAAAGGTACTTGCAGAGGACGGGCAGATCCCGATTGATGGTATGGTGTTCCGTTATGACAGCCTTTCTTATTCAAAGAGATGTGGGAGAACCGGACACCATTACAAGGATGGTATCGCCTTCAAATTTGAAGATGATACATTTGAAACTGTATTCCGCTCTATCGAATGGGAGCCGGGACGTTCCGGGGAAATTGCGCCTGTGGCAGTCTTTGACACAGTGGAGATTGACGGCTGTTTTGTATCAAGGGCGAGCCTGCATAACCTGTCATTCATCAGGGATCTGGAGCTTTTCCCCGGCTGCAGGGTACTCGTTTCCAAGCGGAACATGATCATCCCGCATATTGAGGAAAATCTTGACCGAGGTCATTATAAGAAAAATATGATTCCGGAAGCCTGCCCGTGTTGTGGGAAACCGACAAGGATTTTTTCAAGAGCCGGGGATAAGGGGAAACTGGTTGAAACGCTGCATTGCGATAATCCGGACTGTAGCAGCCAAATCCTGCACAAATTTATCCATTTTGCGGAAAAGAAAGCTATGGATATTTCGGGGATTTCAGAGGCAACGATTGAGAAGTTTATGGAAATGGGCTTCTTAAAGACATTCCGTGATTTTTACCATTTGGACCGTTACAAGGATGAAATTGTGCAGATGGAAGGCTTTGGCGAGAAGTCTTATCAGAAAATCATTGGTTCTGTTGAGAAAAGCCGCAATACCACATTTACAAGATATGTGGTTGCAATGGATATCCCGATGATTGGGAGGACAGCAGGAAGGATATTGGAGCGGCATTTCCAGGGTGATTTGCAGGAGTTTACGAAAGCAGCGGTGAACCGCTTCGATTTTACATCCCTTCCGGGGGTTGGGGAAACAATGTGCCGGAACATCTGGGAATGGTTCCATGATGGCAGGAACCTGAAACTTTGGAAAACATTGCAGGAAGAAGTACATTTTAAGAAGATGGAGGATATTACTATGGCAAAGAAAAATAATAGTGCAAAGGACAGTCCATTCGCAGGATGCACCATTGTGGTGACAGGGAAATTAGAGAATTTTACCCGGAATACTATCCATGAAAAGCTTAAGAGTATCGGCGCAACCGCCGGGAGTTCTGTAACAAAAAAGACGGATTACCTTATCTGCGGGGAGAAGCCGGGCAGCAAGCTGGCAAAGGCGAAGGAGCTCGGCGTACCGGTTCTTACGGAACAGGAATTTCTGGACAGGATTCCGGCATAGGGTTTGTGGGAAAAAGAGATGGTACACATGCAGAGGTTGCGGCGATGAAACAGGGCAAAAGGAAAAGGTGGCAGGGATGAAGATACAGAAATACGGAATTGTCCTTGATGGGGATGGCAGGAATGTCCTGGAAAAAGAATTTTCCAAAGATTATTCAAATATTGACAGCCTGGACAGCCCAGAGAAAATTGTGAAGGTCATGGAAGATGTGTTCCGTCTGTCGGATAGGGCGGAAGAATATATGTACCTGATCTGCATGACGGCAGGGTGTAATCCAATCGGCTTTTTTGAAGTGTCGCATGGAACATGTCGGGCTACAGTGGCAGGCATGAGGGAGATATTTGTGAGGGCGCTGTTGTGCGGGGCTTCGGATATTGTGGCTGTGCATAACCATCCAGGCGGCCGCATCCAGCCGTCGGGAGAAGATTTCCGGGTGACAGGGAGGATACAGGAAGCGGCGGATTTGCTGGGGATTATCTTCTGCGACCATATTATTATAAGCAGGGATTCCTATTTTAGTTTCTCAGAGAATGGGAAAATGCAGAAATAGAAGGTAATATGGGTAATGCAAGGACAGGCATTGTTCCAAATTGTATAGAAAAAGATGCCGCGAGAAAAAAAGCTCTCAATGAAGTTTAAAAGCAAAAGGAAGATAGAGGCCCGTCAGATGAAGCCGCTATCTTCCTTTTGATACATACAGTTCATAGTTATGCGCCAAGTTTCCCGCTGCCACACCAGTAGATTTAGGGAATATCTGTCATTATGGAAATCAAAAAATAAAGAATAAATTTGATTCTTCTAAACGTCCACTAATTAGTGGAAATATAGGAAACGAGGTCTTTTTTTGCAATCCTCCAAACTTTTCCACCAATACGTTTTGCCGGGATAGTCTTATCTTTTAATAGCTTGTAAAATAAATTCTTTCCAATCCCCAAAATTTCCATTGCTTCCTGCGGGGTAAGGATATCTGGGTATTCTTCTAGCATTTCAGCAAACCTCCTTTTTGTGTTGTGGCAGTTTATCTTATGCCTTATTCGGTTGTTTCTGTAAAAAAGAAATATATTATTTCTTTGTGGCAGAGCCATAGAGCCTGAGAAATTCAGTGGTTTCCGGGCCAGGCAGGCAAATGCCGTAAAACGAAATTTTCCTGGTTAAACTACGCACACAAAGGAAGGAGGAAAGAATTATGCATCTGGAACAAATCGTTTCTATTATCAAGATTGTGCTGCAAGGGCTGCTGTCAGTGGCTGTTGTCCTTGGCTGGTAAGGGAAGGAGGGCCTTATGGAATTTGAAATGCGAACCTCCGGCAGTGACATGGCGGTACAGGATAACGCCAGATGGGAAAGGAACTGTCGGATGGCAAAGGAAATCGCCACTGTGTTTGTGGCAGTGGCAGGTATGATTGGGATTGCTGTTGAGTATGCAAATGAAAAAAGGAAGGAGTGACGTATTATGGCAGCAGAAGTGGAAAGTATGTTTTATGTCCGTGAAACTCCATGGCACGGGTTAGGGACAAGGGTAGAGGATGCGCCTACATCAGAAGACGCGCTGAGGCTGGCAGGGTTGGACTGGGATGTCATACAGGAAAAAATCTTTACGGCAAATGGGAATATTGTAAAGGATTATTACGCGAACATCCGCAGTTCGGACCATAAAGTGTTGGGCGTGGTGTCCGGGCGTTACCAGATTGTGCAGAACCGGGACGCGTTTGCGTTTACGGACGAGCTTCTTGGGAAAGGCGTCCAGTATGAAACGGCGGGGTCGCTGAAAGAGGGAAGGAAAGTCTGGATTCTGGCAAAGCTCCCCAAACAGTACCGCCTTGTAGAAGATAAGGTTATGCCGTACCTGGTGTTCAGCAACTCCCACGACGGGACAGGCTCTATCAAAGTGGCAATGACGCCCGTCCGCGTGGTCTGCCAGAACACGCTGAACTTTGCTCTGGACAATGCAAGCCGGATCTGGTGTGCAAACCATACGGGCGATATCGGGGCGAAGATGGAAGATGCACGGATGACGCTGTTCATGGCGGAGAACTATATGAACGAGCTCTCCAAAGCGTCAAAGAAACTGGACAGGAAGAAAGTGAGCGACGCGGCGGTGGAGGAATACATTAAGTTGTTGCTCCCGATTGCCGCGGACGCCACCGAAACCACGGAACGGAACGTGAAGAAGCTGCGCATGGATTTAAAGAACCGTTATTACCTTGCCCCTGACCTGGCGGGCGTGGGGAAGAACGGCTACCGTTTTGTAAATGCGGTGTCCGATTTTGCGACCCATGCAAAGCCGCTTCGGGAAACGGCAAAGTATAAGGAGAACCTGTTCTTAAAGACAATGGAAGGAAATCCGTTAATCGACAGGGCTTACCAGTTGGTGTGCGCTGCCTGATATCGTGTTCTGGGACTGGGGATGGTGAAGCTTACAACAGGTTTTGCCATCCCCATTATTTTTTGCATACAGTGCGTGGGAACGCACAGGAATGGAGGGAATTATGTACGAGAAGATACCGACAGCGGGGATGTCGCGTGAAGAGTGGCTGAAGCTCCGCAAGACAGGGATTGGGGGTTCAGATGCAGGTGCAATCTGTGGCCTGAACCCATACAGCAGCCCCATGAAGGTGTTCTGGGATAAGACTAAGGATGGGGTGGAAGAAAAGGACAACGAAGCCATCCGGATCGGGAATGATTTGGAACAGTATGTAGCGGTGCGTTTTATGGAAGCAACCGGATTGAAGGTGCGGCGCAGCAATTATATGTACCGCAGCAAGGGGCATCCGTATATGATCGCGGACGTTGACCGCCTGGTGGTTGGAGAGGACGCAGGTCTGGAATGTAAAACAGCCAGCGCCTACAATGCCGATAAATGGGCGGATGGCAAGATCCCGCCCCATTACGCCATACAGTGTTATCATTACATGGCGGTTACGGGAAAGCGCGCCTGGTATATCGCGGCAGTTATTTTGGGGCGTGAGTTTGTTTACCATAAGCTGACATGGGATGACGCCCTGATACAGCAGTTAATTGAGGCGGAGGGGGAATTTTGGAATGACCATATTGCAGCGGGTCGAATCCCTGACCCGGACGGCTCCGAAATATACGATTCGGTCCTGGAACAGTATTTCCATACCGCAAAAAAAGCAAGCGCGGTTGAACTTGTGGGCTTTGACGCCAGGCTGGCGCGCCGGGAAGAGATTCTTAGGTTTATTGAGGAACTGCAGTCAGAGCAGAAGCAGATTGAACAGGAAATCAAGCTTTTTATGCAGGACAGCGAGCTGGCAACAAACGGGCATTACAGGGTATCTTGGAGCAATGTGGACACTACAAGGCTTGACGCGAAGCGGATGAAGCAGGAGCAGCCGGAAATCTACCAGAATTACGCAAAGGTGACGTCCTCACGCAGATTCCAGATTAAGGCGGCATAGGGAGTCTGCTTATTTTATTTCATTTGGAAAGGAATGGTTCTATGGGAAATCATGCAATCCGGCTTTTGAAGGCAAACGAAATTGAGTGCAGGGTATCCATTGTGAAAGAGAATGGGGTTAGCCTGCTGCTTTATAAGGATGCAAGGGTAGACCAGCGCATCCTTGACGAAACGTTCGGCCTGTTCGGCTGGAAAAGGAGCCACCAGTGCATAGATGGGAACCTTTACTGTACGGTGGCGGTTTATGATAAGGAAACCGGGGAATGGGTTGCCAAGCAGGATGTGGGCACAATGGGATATGCGGAAAAGGAGAAATCGCAGGCTTCGGATTCTTTCAAGAGGGCATGTTTCAACTGTGTGTAGACGTCACGGTTGATACACCTTGGAGTCTATGCACCTCATTTTGCAGAATTTCATATGATAGTTGGTTGGTATATAGAAAATGCACCCATTTGCACCAACACAATGGTTATTGGAATAATCGGAGGATTTAATTTGCCAATGATGAACCTCTGTCTATGGTTAAACGCCAGAGCTACTATAATTCCCTGGGCGCTACAGCATAGACAAGAATGTCCTTAAGAAAAAGTGTTAATCAATATTGACAATATCAGAGAATGAAGCTGACGCCTCCAATTTTTCAATCGTTAAAGCGACAGCCCCTTGTATAGTAGAATATGAAAATATACTTACAATCTTTAAAATTATATAATATTTGGGTTATGATATAATCCTTGAATAAAATTTCTATTTAGCAACTCGCTCAATGTAATAAAGTATTCTTGTTATATAATTCATTAATACCAATCTTTTCTTAAGTAATATAATCACAAAAATTCTTTTATTTTACCGATACGTTCATTTATAGTCACATCATCTTTGACTAAATTATACATTTCCACATCAGCTTTCAATTGTGTATCAACATAATATTGCATTGCCTCATAAAGATAATCCACATTTTTTATTTCTGATTTGTTAAATGGAAAATTGTTCAATATAAACTTAGCCGCATCTTCAACGGATTCAAGCATATAATCACTTAAACCACCAATAAAAGGATGTATCCATTTGTCCATTTT
Source organism: Lachnospiraceae bacterium (assembly GCA_910575155.1). GTDB lineage: Bacteria > Bacillota > Clostridia > Lachnospirales > Lachnospiraceae > Petralouisia. The sequence continues at coordinate 4,806 of CAJTDX010000030.1, read as the reverse complement.
TTGTCCTAAATACTCAAAATTGGTTCTATTATACTGGCTATTTTTAGGCGTTACAGAAATAACCGGAATGCCATTAGCTTTTGCGAATGTCATCTCAGAACCTATTCCCAATCCTTTTTTATCTCTCGCATCTACAATAATCAAGTCACTTGCAAACACTTGCAATAAATCCCTTCCAAACGTTGACTTAAAATCCGAAAGATCATCACTTCTTACAGCAGGGTTTAAAATTGTTAAATCATATCGAGGACTAAGAACCTTACGAAGGATAGAAATATCATTATCCGTCCAATAGGATTTCTTGCTTTCGTCTTTGTCTCCTTTCTTAATACTGCCCGATAAATAAATTTTCAGATTCATTACAGTCTCCTTTCTTAATCTTGTAGCATTTATAGAAATTATTTTAAAGACATTTTCCTACTGTACAATGTTAATATATTGATCAAGAGTAATTTTAGACCAATTTTCAAGAATGTCATATTTTGAATATATATCTGTAACTGTTAACCATTGTGCAGTCATTTTATTGGTTTCTCGAACTTGGAAACAACTATCTTTTAATTTTATCTCAAACAATAACCCTAAATGGCTTTTGCTTACCTCAGACATTTCATCATTTATAGCTCCAATATAGGTAATATTTTCAGATATATTATAATTTACAATTATCTCCTCATCAAGTTCTCTTTTAATGCAATTTTCTATAATCTTAAAAGGTCGACTCGCATTATCCTGTTCGTTAATATGACCACCAGCTCCTAAAGAAAACTTTAAATGCAGTCGCATTTCTGATTGCTTTTTTAATCTCTCAAAAAGAATATACTTTTCTCCAAAATTAAGAAGACAATATGGTATTATTTGTCTATAATTTAAATCGTCCTCAATTTCCTCTCTTATAAGGAATTTATAATTACTATAAATAGTTTGTAAAATATCATCCTTATTCTCCGTAAGAAGAGAATATTTTTTGTCTTTCAAATATTTTTGTACCTCTGATGTGTCCACAGCCAACACGGTTTCCATGATCGCTCCTCCTATATAAATACTATCCTATAAAAATCTTCATTCTTCAATACTACCATATAATCTATCTCCTGAATCGCCAACACCCGGAAAAATATAATTATTCTCATCTAATCCTTCATTATCTCGTACAGTCACTATTGTATAATCCCCTCTATTCTGAAGCATATGAATGCCTCTTTGAACGGCAAGAATTGACACGACTATAATCTTTTTTGCATTGCGAGATTCAAGTAAATTAATAACCGTGTTAATGGTATTACCTGTAGCCAACATAGGATCTAGGATAATAACAGTTCTATCGTTTAAAGAGCGACTAATTTTCTCATACAGTAGTCCTACCGAAAGGTCATGGTGTCTTTCGCACGCAACCAATCCAATATGAGCATTAGGAAAACACTCAACAAAAGAACCAAGCATAGCAAGTCCAGCTCTCAAGATTGGTACCAGCTCTATTTTTTCATTTATAAATGTTCCTGCAGCCTTACCAAGAGGTGTCTCAATATCAGCATGATTACTCATGAGTAAGTTGGATACTTCACCTGCTAGGGCATATGAAATATTTTCAACATTTTTTCGAGCATTATATGAACTAGTATTCTTATCTCTAAATTGAGTTAAATTATGTTCTATAACAGGATTTGAAACTTTTATCACCATAAATAATTACCCTATCCTTTCAACTATTGTGTTCAAAATAAACTGGTAGCTATTTCTAGCAGCTAATTCTTGATCACTATCTGTTTTATCATATCCCCAATCACAAATTGCCTTAGCCAATATCCAATTATCTTTGAATAACTGGCATATATACATGAGACCAGACCCTTCCATTTCATATCCTTTAGCATCTGGATATTCTGACAGTACCTGATTTACATAATCACGAGAATTTGCTAGAGTATTTGAGGAAATAAAAAGCCCAGAATCAACTGACATTGACTCAGTTTCATAACTCTCTAGCAGGAACTTATCATATAAGTATCTATTGGGAGTCATTGTGTTACCTCTTGATATCCTTCTATTCTCCGTTTCCTTTGATAAATCATAATCGTGCATTCGAGATGCAATTATTATGTCTCCAATATGTTGCTCATCGGGACGCATTCCTGCGCAAATCCCACCCATTATTATATAGGTTGTTTGTAGTTCTTCAGCTAGCTGGCCAATTACGGTTGACGCATTGAGTGCTCCCATATCAGTTCTTGCAAGGAAAATTTTAGAATGTAGTGCACTATAACATTCGGCATAGGAAAAGTCTTCATTTTTAGTTAGATTTTTATCTTCAAAATCAATGCCATATTCCTTAACTACTTTTCTCAATATCTTGTATTCTAGTGGGGAAGCAGCAAGTAATAGTATTTTCCTATTTATATCTGACATTTTTTCATATCCCTCCTTAAAATATTTATTCTCTTTACATAACATTTGTGAGAACTGGCAAAGCGCATAGAGTTTCTCTTGCATACACGTACTAGTATGCAATTTTAAAATATTTTTATCTAGAAAATTGATATGATTATATCCATTAACTTCAACACAATATAACCCATTAGCAATCTTTTTGATTTCTAATAAGATATCCTTATATATCTTGTGCTGCGTTTTTCTTAACTCAAAAATCTTATATTTAGATGACTCGTCAAAAAAACAATTTCTATCGACAATTTCCAATTTATTCAACAAGTATAAATGCAAATCGTAGTCATAAAAGAATCCAGAATCTTGGAAAGAATCATAATACTCCAAACCAGGTATCCCCGTCATTATCTTTCCATTTAATGCATCCATGTATCGTTGATTATAATTTGTAATTATGTTCCTTCTAAGGTTTAACTTGCTTTGGTTCCTAATTTTTGCATATTTAAATAATGAGTATGTTACTGCGATATTATTCTTTCTTCTAAATTCCAATCTTTTTGCAATTACATCTTTGTCTTTATTAGAAAATGCATCATTCCATTGCTCATCAAATCCGTTAACAATATCAAATAACTTTCTTGCTAAAATTGCAGTAGTATCAAAGTAGATTCTCTTATGATGTTTACCCCAAAGTGGTTCAACAATATTATCAATAAAATATACCGGATATCTCTTTTTATCATGTGAATACAATCTCCTACGTTTAGAGAGAAATGAATTGACCTCAATGTCGGTTCCGGCAAAATATGCCAATCCGAGCTCTTCCATTCTTCTCAATAGTGCAATTGATTTTGGAAAAACATCATGGCATTCCCAAACGATTGCATCTCCAATATAAACATACTCATTTGTCATAAGTAAAGAAACAATTAAAAAATTGAATATTTGTCTATCAGTAAAACATACATTCTCCGTCTCCCTTAGTTCTCTATTTAAAAAATGTAAAAAAATGGGAGAATCTATCACTAAATTATTCAAAAATTTGCGCCTCTTCCCCAAATACGAACATTTTTCTAATGATTACATACATATTTCAAAAATATATATACCACTTTTTATTATCCTCATTGCCTCATATAAGTTCAATCTGCTTACTTCTTTATATCCACAGCCCTTTGGCCCCGGATCATATATTCTAACACAATCTTCAGATATAACTTCGTCTAATAGAGCAACATGCCCAATATCATATGATTGAGGTATCCCATATAATCCGCCGTAGCTATATGTATAAACAATATATTTACCGTTCCGTAGAGCAGGATATCTAAAATCGTCTATTTTGTTTTCTTCAAAAGGATTAACATAAATATAATCTGCACGTAATGGAATACCTGTGGTTTCAAAAAATGTATTAAGTTTTATTTCATCAAGATGTACCCCAAGGTTTCTATCCTTACTGCTGTATTGAATATTGTCAACATTGATTTTGTGATTTTCAGGAACCGTTACGCCAAAATGTTCCGCTAAATAAAATTGATCTATACAATTTCTACCTATTACATCTTCTATTATCATTTCTATTAATGCTAAGAAACACAAATAATTTTCAGCTATAATTTCCCTCATAGTTTTCACCCAATTTATCTCAAAGTTATCCCAAATGTTAACTTGATTATATAGAGTATTCCTTTTTTATAGACTAGAATTTAGTACAACAACTGGCATTTGTAGTGTCCCGCCAAACACGAAAGACGATTACTCCGTATTAACACGCTCTCGCAATCATCGTCGTTATTTTCAACTTGAACTATCAATTTCTTTATTCATGCCGGCTAGAGCCTTTATTTGTTTATGTAAATTTATACACTGTTTTGTTGCAACCAATATAATATTTTTATATTTGGATTCTTTCCATAGGTATTTTGTACTATGGTTAAGATGGGTGTATCCTGATATTCTTTCTTTGAGCATAGAATACTATTTGTATAATATTACCAGAAAATATTTGTAAATTCAATCAGCATTTTACACAAATGTAAAACATTTTTCTTTCATTTTCTCTTTTGCATAGTTTTTATCCCATCTTTTGATTAATGCATAAGTCTGTCAAATAAGTTTTATTATCATATTCATCCTAACAGTTAAGGCAATAAGATGAGTAACATTCAAACTAGCTGTTGGGTAAATCTAGCATAAAATATATGGTAGATTGTGTCTTATATGTTTACTGTAAAGCAGTCAAAAATGTAGAAGGGATTGAAGTGACTACTGGAAAACTCGGGTCTGAGATGGCGTAATCGCATAGACTTTTCAACGAATCATGAAGTGTTATCACAGCCTATAATGAAAATAGGAGGGGGCTGGCTCCACTACTGTTTTAGCTTCCTGTTTTGATTTATAATAGTTTTAGGCAGGATT
>CAJTDX010000029.1 GCA_910575155.1 Lachnospiraceae bacterium | reverse complement strand
GGTGGATATGGATAATTGTTACTGGAGATTTCAATTATACCACAGACCAGTGAGGAGTTGTTTTATTTTGTAACAAAAAGAATCCCGTATTTATGTGGGTTCTGGCGTTTCGCAAACGCCTAACTTCTTCAAAGAAGCAGAAAGGATCAGAATATGAATAAAGATTTGACGACAGGAAAACCGGAAACCGTGCTGTGGAAATTCTGCCTGCCCCTGTTCGCAAGCATTATTTTTCAACAATTATATAATATTGCCGACAGTCTGGTGGCCGGAACATTTATCGGAGAACATGCGCTGGCCGCCGTAGGCAACAGTTATGAAATCACCTTGATTTTCATTGCCTTTGCCTTTGGATGCAACATCGGCTGTTCTGTGATTGTATCGCAGTTGTTTGGCGCGAACAAGTACCGTGACATGAAAACCTCAATCTACACCACATTGATTTCCAGCGGGATTTTATGCGCCGTTTTAATGATCTTAGGTATCTTATCCTGCCAGGTACTTTTAAATCTGATTCATACGCCGTCCGAAATACTGTATGATTCCAAACTGTATCTGGAACTCTATATCCTGGGGCTTCCCTTCCTGTTCTTCTATAATATTGCAACGGGTATTTTTTCAGCGCTGGGCGATTCCAAAACGCCTTTTCTGTTCCTTGCAGCCTCTTCCACTGCAAACATCCTTGCAGATATTTTATTTGTGGCTGAATTTCATATGGGAGTTGCAGGCGTGGCATGGGCGACTTTTCTATGCCAGGGCATAAGCTGCCTTCTGGCAATGTCTGTGGTATTAAAACGGCTGGCGGCCATCCATACAGAAGGAAAAGCGACTGTCTTTTCCGCCAAAGCTCTGAAAAAAATCGCTGTTATCGCCATCCCCAGCATTTTGCAGCAAGGCTTTATTTCTATCGGCAATATTATGATCCAGAGCGTAATCAATGACTGCGGCGTAAGCGTCACTGCCGGATATTCGGCCGCCGTCAAACTCAACAATCTGGTAATTACCTCCTTTACCACCCTGGGAAACGGCATGTCAAACTATACCGCGCAGAATATCGGGGCCAACATGACTGCAAGAGTAAAATCCGGCTTTCAGGCAGGTATCAAAATGGTATGGATTCTGTGCATCCCTATTGTCATATTGTACCTGTCCGCCGCAAAATTACTGGTGACATTTTTTATCAATTCTCCTTCTGACCTCGCACTGGCATCCGCGATACACTTCCTCTATATTACCGCCCCTTTCTATTTTATTATATCCGTCAAACTGGTTGCCGACGGCATCCTGCGCGGCGCTGGATTCATGCGGAATTTTATGATATCGACCTTCACAGATTTAATTCTGCGGGTGGTTCTGGCGAATATACTTGCGGCACAGAGCGGATATCTTGGGATCTGGTGCGCATGGCCCGCAGGCTGGACTGTGGGGATGCTGCTGTCAGTTTTCTTTTATCGAAAAAGTATCTCGTTCACAGCCGGTAAAGTATCGTATTAATAACGGCGGATAATGTGCATGATAGTTTTATCTGGTTAAGGCCAGGTGGAATCAGTTTGGTTCCTAAAAAACGCAGTGTCCTAACATTGATAGACAGGCGCAGGAACCCTTTGAAATGCATAATATTACTCCGGCGGTTAACTATCGCGGAATTTTACACAGGATAAGTTTTTATCTGCAAGACGGAAGAATGAGTTGCAGCGAGGGTTACAACGATTGATGACAACGTGGCAGATGGAGATTCAGACAAGTAAAAACTGTGATATTTAACCGCCGGAGTAATAAAGGGCTTGTGCGAGGGAGATTGTAAACGAGGAAATTATTTACGCATAGGCAACATGGCGGCAGAAGGTAAAATACTCTGTCGTTATTCTTTTTGGGGAGTTCGGCTTAAACAATGTGAAACCGTATAAAGCCAGAGATGAATATCTGTATATAGAAAATAAAAATATAAAAGTAACTTTTTTCTGGAATATACTTGACTTTAACGTAACGTAATAGTTTATAATTAGAACAAAGTGGGCATGCCCACTTCAACTCCCCAACCCCCTCAATCATGAGGGGCCTGGACACTTTGCGCGCCGAGCACATCAGAGAGGAGGAATGATATAATATGAATGTAAGTGCAATTCGTTCAGATGGTATTTATAAAAAAATTATGTTAGCACCCGGTGACAAGAAGGATGACATTTATCGGTATGAACTGATGATGCCATTTGAGAGAAAATGGGCTTGTTACAATGTTCCCCTGAAAGCGAAAACACCCGGCGGCTATGATGTTATTATGGCAAGCAGGATGCTTGGGCACATTGAACCAACTAAAGTAGACGAAACACAAAAACAAAATATTCTGCTAATTTCAGACGATGCATTCTGGGAAAAATGTAAGATGGCAATTAGGAAATCCTTAAACTGTTTTATCCAGTATGGAATTGATTTGCCTGTTAAGGAATATCTGTTTACGATATTGCTTGCAAGCGATGAAAATCCCTACATCATAATGAATGAGGGATATTGCGGTGACGGCGGTATACCGGGATATATTTTTTCCTGGCTTATTCCAAACGAATACACTCTGGAACATCTTCCAGCAGCTTTGGCACATGAAACAAATCACAATATCCGCTTTCAGTTTATTGAATGGAAGAACGACATCACACTTGGAGAGATGATAATCAGCGAAGGATTGGCAGAAAATTTTGCAACTTCTTTATATGGCGAAGATCAGGCAGGTCCTTGGGTGACCAAAACGGATTTGGCAACTTTGAACGAATATATCAAACCTATTATTCAAGATGGATTAAATGTTCAAGGTCTTGAAAATCTCAATGCTTATCTTTATGGTGATGAACTGGCTAAATTACAAAATTTTCCACAAGCAGGTTTGCCTTATTGCGCTGGATATGCCTGCGGTTATCATTTAGTAAAGCATTTTTTGAAGAAAACTGGTAAAAGCGTGATTGAAGCGACACTTTTACCCGCAAAAGACATTTTAGACGCTGCGGAGGACTTTTGGAATGACTAAAAAACTTATGTCTGTTCGTGAAGTTGCTAACTTGACTGGTATCACTGCCCGCACACTTCACTATTATGATGAAATTGGGCTTTTGAAACCTACGAAAGTAACTGAAGCGGGCTATCGAATGTATGACGATACAGCACTTAGACGTTTGCAAAATATTTTGTTGTTTCGTGAATTAGAGTTTCCTTTAAAAGAAATCAAAGTGATTCTTAACAGCCCTAATTTTGACCCCTCAGAAGTAATTGCTCAGCAAATTGAGCTGTTAGAATTGCAATATAAACACATAGGGGAGCTTATTACCTTTACCCGTGAAATTCAAAAAAAAGGAGTAACCGTGATGAATTTTGATGTTTTCGACAAAAGTGAAATTGAAAAGTATGAGGAGGAAGTAAAAGCAAAATGGGGCAATACTAAAGCGTATCAAGACTACAAGGAAAAGGATCTCGCCCGAAACAGAGATCATTATAACAGGATTGCAAACGAGCTGCTGACAATGTTTTCCGGATTAGGAGAACTAAAACATTTAACTCCTGATGCTGATGAAGTACAAAACAAAATCGCTGCATTACAGAGATTTATAACCGATAACTACTATGTATGCACCAATGAAATTCTTAGTGGACTGGGCGAAATGTATGTATATGATGAACGCTTCAGGAACAATATTGACAAAGCAGGCGGTGATGGAACTGCTGATTTTGTCAAACAGGCCATTGTTGTGTATTGCAGTGAAAAGAAGGTGTAATTGATTGTGACTGAATGGATACGCTGTCCTGTTTGCGGCAGCAAAACTCGTGACAGAATCAGAGAAGATACGATTCTGAAAAAATATCCTTTCTATTGCCCGAAATGCAGACAGGAAACATTAATTAAAGTAAAGAACGGCAATCACGAAAGTGTAATCAAAATTCTTTTCAACACAAAACAATGGGAACCCTTGAAAATCAAGGATTCTCACTAATTGAAAAAATGAGAAATCAGAAATTCGAACCCCGGACAACTTGATTAAAAGTCAATGTATCTATATCCTGTAAACGCCTGAAAATAAACATTTTTAAATATTAATGAAGATAATTTGAAGATATTAATATTTCTAATAATTACAATCGAAATGTTAAACAACATTAGCCGAAAATTATCACATTACAGGATGATTGGGACCGGAATCAGAGATGAGCAGAAAATGTATAAAGAAGAAATTATGCGTATGGTCGAGTCAATCAATGATGGGGAAGTCCTATGCAAAATATATACATATACAAAATATGTTCCCAGGGTGTCAGGGAAATAGAAATGTCCTAAGAATGAATATTGCAATACAAAATAGAATATGCTATAATGCCAGTAGGCAAATGAAGGCATAAGTATTGCATGAAACCAAAGAACGAATCCCCCGACCGTAATGGCGTACAGTCGGGGGATTCTTCTTTTCTTTTACAGTGGCAAAGCACCCACCAGGCTATTTGTTGTCCTTATGATCACCGTCTAGCCATTTGATGATGTAGTGGCAGGCTACACCAGCCGCAACGGTAACTAAAAAAGACATAAGTATTTGCACGAAATCACCTCCTCCCGTTGCCGGGTATCTGTCCATTTCCCTGTGGGAAGCTCTGGTAGGCAACCTGGATCGTCAACTCTGCCGTAAATCCGCCAAGCACGTTGCGTTTCTTGATGCTTCCTCCGGCAGTTATGATGTAGACGCATTTGCCAACGTCTTTTGAATTGTACTTAACCTTTGCGTCCTTTGGGATATATGGACACTCTGCAATCAGTTCCAGCAGCATTTCCCCAACTTTATCGTATTCCGTTTTGGACAGGCGTTCTTTGATTTCTTCGGGCATAGGCTACTCTCCATCGGAATAGGGCTTTGATACTTTAGTCTGTTCTTTGTCATACTTTGCATTGTCCTCCGAATCATCTTCAATGGTTGTCGGAACACAACACCCTGCATAATATGTATAGCCCATAACCTTTTCCTGCATTTTGTGATACAGTTTCAGATACATTTCAGCCGGAAGTCCCAAAAGTCCCTCATGCAGCATATCAATGTCAACTCTGCAATCCTCTCCCGATTCTGCGATAATATTTTTAATAGTTTTCACTTTTTATCTTCCTCCAATCTCAAACCTCGGTATCAGCGTATAAACTGCTTACTCACCCAAATCCACACTCTCCATGACCGCTCTTGCTTCCAGAACCGCAATATAATCAGCCATAGCCCGCACCTGCATATCGTATGTGCTTCTCGGGCAGGTCGGCTCAAAATTGAGTTCTCCATTATCCCACTTTTCAAGCATAGCCGCCAACTTCTGATAGCGGATAACCACCTGCTGATACTCTGCCTTGAAACGCTCCTTGTAATCTGCGCTGTTCATCATTTCAACTGTGTCTTTTAATTCCATCATGTTTTTATCTTCTTCCTATTTCAAATCGTGGTATTAAGGTATAAACGTCCACCGTATCAACGCTGAACGCATACCCATACTTGGTTTTGATATACTCAAAAAATCCGCCGGGGTACTTAGTTTCGTCTTGTTCTATCCTTCCAACAGGCACATCAATGTCTATTCCCAATTCCGCTTTCTTGATAATGACGAAGAAATTCTTTCCTTCCGCATCCAGCGTGAAGCTTTCCAGCATTTCTTCGGTCGTGAGATCGTTCCAGATCTCCGGCGCCTTGTACGGCTTTGGAAAATTGGCATTCTTGATCTTCACCACGCATACGCTGGCGTTCTCCATTCCGCTTGCCTTTTGGTTTGCGCCCTGTGTTAGTTCCACCCGCACATTGTCAAACCGTGTGCCGAAATATGTTTCTGTTTCCATCAGACCGTTTATGTAACGGTTATAGACAACCACACTGTCAACATAGCCGATTCCAGAATCATCCGTATTTTTCGCATCTGTTTCCAAATAGCTTTTAGAAACCGTATCTTTGTTTTTATCCGGATCCTGCGGACCTGTTGGTTCTTCCGGCCTCTCCACTGGCTTTTCCTCCGGCGGTCTGCTTATCGGTGCATTTCTGACAGGGTACGGGATCCCGGCATACAGGAAATTCACGCCGTTGGAATCTGGGACACCGCCCAGAAAGTCACGCACAATTCCATAGACCATAGTGTCAGACACTTTCTTATCTTTTGCCGCCTCCATTGTGGCGGTGCTGACAGAACCGGAGGCGGAATAGCCTATACTTTCAGATCCAGAAGATATGGACGTGATAACCTTGCCTTTTACCGTCCCGTCAGCCTGCGCCACCGTCCCCATACTCTCCATTGCGGCGGCGCTGTAACTGTCAATCTGATAGAGAAAGTCCGCCAGTTCACAAACGCAGTCTTTCACCGCCTCAACGTCTCGCTCATTTGTCGGAAAGGCAAATTGCAGCTTATTTCCGGTTATGCCGTCAATCCTGCGCTCTGCCCTCCGTCCAAATCGCTTGTAATCGTCCACAGACATTTTTCCACCGTATTCCGTTTGGTAATATTCATAATCTGCGTACTGCATTGCCGTCCTCCTACAAAATATCCAGTTCCGCAAAGACTTTGTAAATCTTCGGAGACTGAATGGCAAACCAGTCAACGGTTGTTTCCTCAATTCCGATAGACTTATGCTCAAAATTGTGCGACAAGCCGGATTCCTCCATAAAGGCATGGATAATCTCATGCCGGACACATTGTTTCTGATATTCCATCAGATTCCCTTTTGCTCCTGGCTGATTTTCTGACTGTTTCATATCGTCAACGACAATCTCTTTCAAGGTGGAATCAGCGTAACCGTCCACATCTTCAAGAGCCGGATATTGAGCCGTATTTCCTATTTTTATCTGCCATTCCGTCCCCAAAATATTCACTTTGCAATCTTTCACTATTCTTTCTCCTTATGACAGGTTAGATTTCCTCCTGCCTTTCTTTTCTTCCTGCGGCTCGTCCTGCTTTTTTGTGTAGGCGATTTTCGCTATCACTTCATCAAGCGTCAGATACCCGGTTTCATCGGACATAGAGCCATTTTCCTTGTCAATAACGACCTCTTTTTTTTCCGTGATTTCAACAGGAAACGCCCTGCCCCCGGATATAAGGTAGGGCGTTCCATCCTGTGTGATAAACCGCATCAGCCGTTAGACTTAATCATACCCATACGGATATTCTTTTCGTTAAATGCCAGTGTCCAGTTCTCTTTTGTCCCCAATTCCACATTGGTCGGAGATTCTTTTGCAATATTATCCTGCTTAATAGAAAATCCGTTCGGATGCATCACATACCCCTGTTTGGTATATAGTTTGCGAATACCAGCTTTTGTTTCCGGGTCATAGTCTGCATAATAAGGGTCTTCATAATTGGTCTTGTCACAGGTCAATACAGAGCCGGAGCCAATCATATAAGTCTTATACACCGGAAAAACACCGGACGCATCAACCGTAAACCTGTCAGACACTACTGGGATAAAGCCGCCGATTGTCGGCAACTCGGAATTTCCGTTCAATGCGTTCGGAATGGTATACTTGTTGAAATCCACAAGCCCCATAGCCTTATACCTTGTATAGATATAAGAGTGCATGAATGCAAGCCCCATTACGTCCGCAGAATCGCCGATTGCTTTCTGCTGTGCGAAAATAAGCGTTGTTTCATCAATCTTATTTGCGTCCGTCACCGTTTCGCCAGTTGCGGAAATGTCTGTAATATGTCCTGCCATTCCCTCAAGGTTTAAAACCGCATCAACGGTAGTCATAAGGTCTTTTGCTCTAACCTGTCTGTAATACCCTGCTACGCTGTTTGCAACGTGTGTCATAGGGTCAGCCCCGGTCAGTTCTTTTGTGAAATCCTGCGCTTTCCATGCTTTCATTCTCTGAATGAGCATACAGGTCTGTTTACTTCCTTCGATTTCTGACGGTACGTTATCTGTTTCACCGTCATTGTTTAACGCCGGGTCTTCTTCGGCATCAATCGGAACGTAGAAAGGCAATGTTGCTACATTTCCCTCCGAACCGATTAAATTCATAATTGTGTTATCCTGCACCAAAATACCCGATGCAAGTATTCTGTCGTTCCATGTGGGCTGTTCTGCCATGTAATCTGCGAATACCTCCGGGTCAAAGACAAAACCGCCAAATGTTCCTGTTCTTGGCATTGTTATTCTCCTTTTCTCATTCTCTCATAAGTCGCCGGGTCGGACGCTTTTAGCTTCATGCGCTCGTCAAGGCTCATGGCTTTCCACTTTTCGGAAGTGGTCGGTTGTGCCGCGCCTTTCAGCAGTCCCGTGAACGGTTTCGCCCGTCCTGCTTCAAGCTGTTCCTGCTTCTCGTCAACGAAAGCGGAAGCGTCTTTCTCTTTCATCTGGGAAATCAAGTCATTCAATCCGAGAATTTTACCGTCTTTCAGCTTAAGTCCAGCTTCCTTAATATCAGCCATAACAGACTTTTTCGCCGCTTCGCTGGTAAACTTCACACTCTCAAGCTCTGTCTTTAAAGCATCCGCAAAATCACGCTCATACAGCTTTGCGTCCCTGTCTCTCTCTGCGTCCTCAGCTTTCTTTTTCCATGTGTCAAGTTCACTCTGCACCTGCGCCGGGTCAACACCTTCAAAACCTTTCAACGTTTCCTCTGCGTCCTCGGCTCTTTTCTGCCATGCGTCCCTGTCGGTTTCCAGCTTGGAGATAGCCTTGTTATGCTCCGCTGTGTTCTTATAATGCTCGGATAAGGCTTTCTTCACATCAGCCTGCCTGTCTGCCGGAATCTCAATCCCAAATGATTTCAAAGTTTCAATTAATTTCTGCATAGTTATCCTCCTGGTCGTGTTTATTGACCTGCCGCCGCAGGTATGGATTTAGGCAGATAGACCACTGCCGGGGTAATGCACCCACGCGGAATTGAACCGCCTTTACAGCCCTATTAAGGTTTCGATAACTGGCGGGTGCATCACTTTTGTAAGCTTTTAAAATGCCGACTCTCACGGCCAGTGCTAAGAAAAGCGACTGGGTTGAATTGCACAAGAGGGGTTGAGATTTATCTAAAATAAGATATAAGCAAATAAAAAGCACCTCCACATAAAGCAGAGATGCCTTGCAAGTCTGCCTGTAACTTTTTCAGGTTAGCGACTGAATCCAGTTATCAGCCGGTTATTATTCCATTGTGCCGCAATTTGAAGGGAAATTCGCACCAAGTTAAAGACTAATCTGCATACCGGAATCGAACCGATAAAAGTACGGAATCACTTTTGGATATTACTGACCGTTTTCTCCCAATGCAGAACGTCCATTTTCTGTCTGCAAGGACTGTGCAGGGGAATTTCTTCTACCATTTACATGATAGCATAGATTTTTAATTGATTTGTACCAACTTAAAACAAAAGAGCAGCATTACTGCTGCCCCTCTGCAATATATTATTCATACAATCCATTTATCTATCGGCTTTGAATTTTCAACTCGCTTTTGAGTGCCGCTGTCAAAATTGCAGAAAAATTCACTCCCGCTTTTTCAGCTTCAAAATTCAGCCATGACGGTATTGTGCAGTTTTTCTTAACCGCCCTCATATCGTTCTTTCTGCGATACTCTCCAAAATCCACGTCCACAAGCGTCACAATATCTACCGCCGAATCAGCTTTTACCTCTGATACAGATGTTGGCTCTGGTAAAGATTCTCTGTCATCTTCCATATCAATACCGACAACTCCTATTGCGTCTCTTGCCATTTCGATTGCATCGGCAATATCTGTACCTTGTGTATTGATTTCAAAATCCGGCACATATGCCACAATAAATTTTTCTCCCTGAGACAGAATAACTGGATATGCTTTTTTCATTCTGCTAACCTCCTTAACATGACTTTTTATATTATATCCTACGGATTCTGGACTTATTTAAGCCCGTTCCGTTTGATGATTGCTTTTGCTAAATCCTCATCTGTTTCTCTGTGCCTTACAATACTCTCCCTCTTTCCGTCCTTTACATAGACATCATGGTTTCCACCGTGTCGCTTGAACTTCCAACCATTGCTTTCTAACAGCTTGATAAGGTCTTTTGTTTTCATTCTGTTCCCTCCTTACAATTATAATTATACGCCTATCATACGTATTAGTCAATGGTTTTTTGCAGAAAAAAAGAGCATTTCTGCCCTTTTATAACGCTATATTCTTTTGACAGTACGCAATCTGCACCAGAGCGTCAAAGACTTCATTCCATGTGCGACCCGTAGCCTTGCAGCACGCACGAATGGCGCAGTCGCCGACACGCCTGCCCTTGGGATTTGGGTTGTATTTTATCCATCTATCCATGGTATTCCTCCGGTAATGGTTGCCATGCAACAACCTTAAACTTTACCCCTCTATGTCCCTCGCTCCATCTGCCATCAATTGTATGCAAAGTTTTCACTGCTCTCTTCCCATCTTCAAATTCTATGGTGGCATTTACTTCATTTGAAGTCTTTTCAAACATTGCATTGCTCCATTTATCAGTACCTTTTAATTTCGCAAATATACTGTCATGTTCCTCCGGCAACCGCTCACTGCATGGAATCCAGACGCCGATTTTGGGTTGATTATTTATTATCCCTATTATTTGTCCTATATCCATTTGCTTCCTTGCAAAATTCTTGTCATTTTCTTTCTTTGCTCTATCCCAACATTTATCTTTTAACTTATTTAATCGTTCTACCAATCTTTTTTCATCAATCATCTTCCCTACCTCCTACCTCAATTTTACAACAGATTCGGAAGGGGGTTGTACCAATTATTCAGAGGTTTTCTGCAATATCTCATATTCCTGCAATTCGTTTGTACTGCCGTCTGCGGAAATCATTACAGCAGAATAATTTTCAGTTCCATCTAAACCAAGACGAAGAATAGTCCATTTTTCATTAAATTCTACCGTCTGAACATCCCATATATTCCCGTAACGGTCTTTCAGCCTGTAATCGCGGAATAATGCAGAAAAGTATTCCTCTCTTATGCCAAATAATGCGTTTATTACTGCGTCTTTCATTCTTCCTTCTCCTTTTTATATCTCCTTGCGCCCTGATTCTCTTGCTTTATTTTTGCTTCATCTATTTCTATCCCATATTTTTTAAGAACGTCCGTATTACCGATACCCCTTACTATATTATCGTATTGCTCATGGGAAATTCCATAAAATTCACATACATCTTTTTCTACACTACTTTTTGCCATTCTTATATTCCACCAATCCATTACGCTTTTCTCCTTATTAGTATCAATTATATATTGTTCTACTTCTTAATTTGTACCAATTTAGCATAAAAGACCGTCAGTGTTTAACCGACGGTCTTCATAAAAAACTCATTTATTCTTCTTAATACCATGCAACAGTTCCGCTCTCTTTTGATATATCAATACCATTCATGGCATGATTCGCATATCTTCTTCCAAAATCCTGTGATGATTCTTCTATTATCCTTTTTTCTCCGTTCTTTGACAATCCGACTTTTCCAGGTGAATCCTTATTTCCTTCAGGATAATAAATATATACATATTCATCACCATTTATTTTTAACAAAATATAAGTAAGCATTTAAGTACCTCATTCCAAATTATTTTCTTTCAGATATTTTTTAAGGGCTTCCGCATAATTATATTGCTTTTGAACTTCTTAATGGACCGGCTCATAAGGAATATCTGTCCCTTTTCCCATAATATTCGCTTCCATCAATTCGTGATTTAAAAGAATAATATCATGTTCCTGAATATTCTTTCCTTCCCTCAATCGGATCCACGACTGCGCCATATCGTAATCAGGGAAAAATTTATGTATTGTTCCATCGGCAAATAGATGTTCCTTTTCAAACACATGAGAGAAAACTTTGTCTATATCTTCTGTTGAAAATCCACTGTTCTTTGCTACTGCTCTTATTTCATATTCGCGTTTTCGCCCAAGCACTTGCCGATAATACATTTCCGCAAATGAATCACGCCTTTTAAAATCAGGGTCATTTTTGCTTGTTAGGGCACCGCTTTTAGTTCCTGACTTTATTGTATCAGAGTCTACAGAATTTTCAATACTTTTATATCTTTTCGCCCCAGCATTACTCCGCTTTGCCTGCTCCCTGCCGAAATCAGCCACCTTTATACGGTCATACTGCGGCTGCAAATCATTTTGTTTGCAAAAATCGTTATAAGCCTTATTTTTCTGCGTCAGCTGGTATGCCATGCGATCATATTCTTGTTGCAGCTTGCCAACGTCCATATCATCACGAGGATTGTTTATCTGCTCCTGCTTTTCAATCAACTTTCGTTTCTGTGCCCGCAAGTTCCTTTCCATAGCACGCTGTTTCTGCTGCAGCTCATACTGCTTTCTGTTTTCTTCACTATCTATTTTCAACTTTCCATTTTCATCTGCATAAGGATTGCGTAGGCGCTTATCCCAAGGCTTATGGCTATGTCTGCAATTATATCCATGCAAGCCAAGAGGATTTTTAACGGTCCTTGCCCCGTTTTTTGGTCAATATCATATCCCGTAGACTCTAACAGATTAGGGCATCCTGGTTCACTCCCTCTTATCCGGTATACCTTTCCTTGCCAGTCTGCATGAGAAGCAATATGCGGTTGTCCTTTCTGCGCCACTCTAGCACCCAAATGCGCCGATACAAGGACATATTCTGCGCCAGCCTCTACTATGTACTGGTTCGTCACTTGTGCCGCTGTCTGATTCATAGAAGTCACCACACAACACCGCACTGCAGCTTCCAGTGTCCGCCGTGCGCCACTTGGATAGTCCACATATATTCCCCGTCCGGCATATCTGTCCAGAATATCACAAACTGCCGCAGAATAGCTTTGCACGCCTGCGGCAACTCGCAGATCAGCTTCATCAAGCATATTGATAAGGTCAATCTGTGACTGATTCATGGTCGTGCGCGTGAGGTTTGCTAACTCTCCCAAGCTCTTCTTAAATTCAGCATCCATGACACGTATTACAGCGGCGTTTTTAAGCGGATTGGACACTTCTATACCAAGCTTCCCAAAAGTAGTTCTATCGTCCTTCCACGATGTTAAGACTGCATCTTGCAGCAATCGTTGAAGTTCTTTTTCCGTTAAGCCAGTAAGTTCCAACAATTTCTTCTTAATTTCTGCCTGGCTCAACCCCATTTGCTTTGTTTTCCAGATAAGTCGGTCTGCGGTTGCTGTCATTTCCCCAGCGGATAGCAGGCGGCGTGTTATGTCTTTTAGGATAAAGTTTTCGAGTTGTCTGTATAACTCTAATAATCTACCTTCTTTGTTGGTGAAATAGTCTGGCGGTAACATCAGATTTCTTCCTCGTTAGGCTTTAAAAATTCCTCTATCTGCTCTTCGCTCATGTTCTTACACATATCCCAAACCTTATTGAAAACTGGCTTAATTGCCTTTACAAATCTATGAAAGATCAATTTTTCCTGAATTACCGTCATTCCTCTTTCTTCAATCTCTTTTTTCTGATCCTCTGTAAATGCTAATACCATTTCCCTACTCCTTTCCCACTATCCTCTTGACTAAATTTATCCATTCTCTCTTATGTTGCTCTTTCGCCTTTTCAAACCAATGGTCTCCCGTCCCTGGCGTGTGGTATGTAAGCGGCCGTCCTGTTGGGCGTTTGTTTGGCGGGGAATACCACCCAGTAATGTTCCCGGCGCCATCCCTTATTGGAATATTGGGTCCATATATTTCTCCCTCATACATATAATGTGCATAAGGAGTGTTATACTCAATCTCACCGCCGTATATACCCTGTGGATAGTTCACGCTATTTCTTAATGCGCCCTGCTGAAACGGTATCAGAGGGTCGCAGTCTGCCACTACCTGCATATTCAGCAGCTTTTGCGCTTCTTTCAAATTACGCAGCAACCTCGCATCGGTTATATTAATATCAACATTCCCTGCGTGCTGTCTGATTCTCATTTACACACTCCTTTTTCCTGCGCCTTCTTTCCTGCCACCATTTATCAATCTCCATAGCTATGATTCCAGAGCATACATAAATTGTTCCTCCAACCGACATGATGACAACAAAAATAGCATAAAAAACAATATCTATTATCACTCTCATTCCCTATTCCTCCCCGAACAATCCTTCCTGCGGCTCATTCTCGCTCTTTGCTTCTGCTACGAGCAACTTCGCATCTTCTTCGCCCATTCCCTCAAATTTAACATAATAAAGCCATAGAGGGTACTTTCCCTGCATTACATACTGCCAGTGACGCGCCCGATCTTCCTCCCAGTTGTAAGTAATATCTCCAAAATCATAATTGACCTCGTACACACCAACCGGTGCAAGATTATATATGTCTGCATACTTGTCCAGCGCATAAATAAGACCGTCCGTAGCCGACTGGAAGCTATCCCGTATCTGCTTTATGTACTGTATCGTTTCCCGATCATCTGCCTCTACCTGTGTTGCTGTTACATGCCCCGTCCTGCCATTCAACACAAACTGCCCGGTACTATACCCGCATTTTACACCCACAAGGTTGAGAAAGTGGTCTATGCCGCTCAATCTGTCTGCTGTCTGCAATGCCGGATTTACTTCGTGGTATTCATCTCCCGTAGTGATACCAGGCAAGATACGCACATGACGGGGCAGTGCTTTCCCGGCCTTGTCCACAGCCCCTCCGGGAGCGAACCGGCTTCTTACTGGTCGGCCAGGTTCATCTACCAACATATCCCCAAGGAACGTAATCTTCTGGCTGTCAAATATTTCATCTTCAAGCCGTGTCCATGCAATATCCAGGCTCTTTAATTCCTTTTGTGCGTTGGAAAAGATAGACACACCGAGCGGACTACTCATATCAATATTATTTGATAGAGGCATCTTGAAGATAGAGAAAAGCGGCTGTTTCATATCATACCAAGCCTTATCCTCTACATAATCAGCCCATACAGTATCTTTTATATTGCATTCCTGCCCTATGCCAGTATTACCTGTCGATCTATATGTTTTATTCGTGATTCTGAATACCTTAGTTCCGTCAAGTGCATCCTCAAACCGCTGCCACTCCAACCGGGTATAATACCACTTATCTCCTGGCTCATGGTAATGGTCAAAGAAGATGCCGCCGTCAACCTTTCCGTCTGTATGGTGTGTCGGGCAGAAATCCCAGGGCATGACATAATCAATCCCCGTTCCATTCGGCTTTAAGATGATATACCCAAAGGCACATGCCTTTTCACATTCCTCATTCTTCATACGGGCAATATAGGATTCCATAAAGCTGTTTATCCAGTCTGCCCGCGCCGAACCCTCTACCGTGATACCAAGCGCAAGCGTAGTAAGCCTAGCAGCCTCATTGCACAGTTTTTTTGCAAAATTAAAGGATTCTATATCAACATTGCCTCTATCATCCGGAAGCGTCCAGTCCGGCTTACCCTGATAGATATTCACCCAATCGTTGAGCGCTGCTTTCATCACATCGCTTTCGATTGTCTCAACCTCAAATTTGTCCTGCGCTTCTTTCTGCCACAATGCTTCCCACCACCTAGTATAATAATGATATAGCCACAAGAGCTATAAAGTTAATAAGTTACAAAGTCATATCTGATGAATAACTGAAGGAGGGTTCCCCTTCCATCAGAGGTTATTGATAAAAATTTTTACCATGTCTGAGGTTTCCTTAATGCACCAGACAAAATATAGAGGTATAATCACTGAGGCAGGATTATTGACGACGCCTCCTTGGGAACCGGCCTTCCGGCTGGTGAAACCTCCAATTAAGTCTGTCAGTCCATTCGGTGGTGATTTATGTTTTGGCTGGTTGGGAAGCCCCAGGCTATACCTGTATAAGCCGCTAGGTTGTGTATCCGCCCTCAGGAAATGGATACCTGCCAGAAAGGATAAAACCATGCAATACCAGAAAGTACTTAAGATGCTGGAAAGTATCCCCTATCTCTCAGTCGGGCTTGATGTCGGGGCAGACTTCACATGGTTGTCCATCATGCTCCCCAATGGCACCCTTGCCGGGAAACCCTTTAAGATCGTTCATTCCGATCACCAGTCCCGGGAGCTTGCCATCACAAAAATAAAGGAAGTACAAGAGGCGTATTCTCTTAAAAGCCGCTGCTTCCTTGAGTCCACCGGGATCTACCACATCCCACTCCTGTGCTTCCTTCGCGATAAGGGTTTTGACTGCTCTGTCATTAATCCTATCATCACTAAGAATAGCACAAATCTGAACGTAAGGAAACTGCATAATGATAAATTTGATTCAAAAAAAGCTGCCAAAGTAGGGCTGGATGCTTCCCTGAAGGTTTCCATCATCCCTGACGATGAGGTTATCGACCTGCGTAACCTGGTCCGCGACTATTACTACTTCAAGGATCTGCAGTCCGCTGTTGTCCTGAAGCTCACTGCAGAGCTGAAAGTGTCATTTACCGCATACCGGAAAGTGTTCAGCAAGGTCACCACCAAGACTTCCTTAAAGCTTCTGGACGCCTACCCGCTTGCGGAGGATCTTCTTGCTGCCCCAAAGGAAACGGTGGTGGAAACAATCCGCTCCACAGCACGTTTGGGGGAAAAGTATGCCCTGGCCAAGTATGATGCCCTGCGGACTGCAGCGGAAGATGCCGCCATCTTTGGACGGGCCCTGAAAAGCAATTCCGTCCGCATCCGGCTCTACATAGACTCTTACCGGGAGTACCAGAAACGCCTTGACACAATCATGGAAGCAATCCATGCTACTGTTGATGGCCTGAAAGACAGTCCGGTTTATGGCCGTATCCTTCTTCTTCAGTCACTGCGCGGCGTAGGCTTCATGAGCGCGGTTGTCCTGGTCGCAGAAATGGGCTCTTTTGACCTGTTCCCTTCCCCGAAGAAGCTGTATGCCTACTTCGGCCTGGACCCTGCCGTAAAGCAGTCCGGGAAGTTCAACGGGGACAAGGTACATATGTCAAAAAGGGGTTCCAGCCTCGCCAGGCGCATCCTGCATATGGTGGCGCTCAATAACCTTAAGGTGGACAAGGGCAGCGGGATGCCTGTAAATCCGGTCATCCACAGCTATTATGCCGACAAATGCAAAGCCAGGAAGAAAAACGTGGCTGTCGGGGCTGTGATGCACAAGATATGCAACATCATCTTTGCCATGCTCCGGGACAATAAGCCGTTTGAGGTCATCACTCCTCAGGAACACTGTAAACGGTATCTGGCAGCGCATCCTGACAAGGTACAGAGCGCAGCTTAACAAATTTTTATGAGTCTTGAAAAGTTCCATAGGGGTGGGCTTATTAAAGTTACCCTTTTTTGCATCAACCGCTTGAAAAAAACTTTTTAATCATTTTTCATTTTACCTATTGACATTTCTTAGATGGACTTATTTTCCAAACAGTCCGGTGATCTTATGACCGCATCCGCATACCGGAAAATGTGGGAGTCTATTTTACGGAAAATGAACGCTGCTGTCGGAAGCACAGAATATAACCAGAAAATAACAGGACTGACAGCACATATATTCCGCCATAACTATTGCGCAAATCTATGCTACCAGATGCCAAACATCAGTATAAAGAGAATTGCCAGTCTGTTAGGTGACACAGAAAAAATGGTATTGGAAGTATATAATCATGTCCTGGAAGAAAAAGAAAATGTAAAGGAAGTAATTGCAGATGCAATAGCTCTTTGAAGATCATTTGAAGATAAAGGGGTTTAAAAAGTGCCTTGAAGATGAAATGAAGATACATAAATGAGCACAAATGAACATTACTGAAACATATACCAAAACAGCGGAAACCCTTGATATTACTGAGTTTCCGCTGTTTCTCACCAATGAGACATCGGGGATTCGAACCCCGGACAACTTGATTAAAAGTCAAGTGCTCTACCAACTGAGCTAATATCCCATATTTAACTGGGCTAGCTGGATTTGAACCAGCGAATGCAGGAGTCAAAGTCCTGTGCCTTACCGCTTGGCGATAGCCCAATAATAATATGCGGCGATGCTTAGACATATATCCCGCCCACGATGTACAAATATCTACATCATATAAGGTGGATACAGGGATTCGAACCCTGGGCCTCCAGAGCCACAATCTGGCGCGCTAACCAACTGCGCTATACCCACCATAAAATCAGGAATACCCTGTACAATCCCCTGTCTGGAGAAAATGTGCTCGAAGGGATTCGAACCCCCGACCCACGGCTTAGAAGGCCGTTGCTCTATCCAGCTGAGCTACGAACACATACTGTGTTAATTTATCTGCCAGGCTCAACAGAACCAGCCAAACACCAAAATGCATTCTTACATCAAGTCAGCAATACTTCACTCAATGTCTATGCGAGCGGGTGATGGGAATCGAACCCACGTATCCAGCTTGGAAGGCTGGTGTTCTACCATTGAACTACACCCGCATGACTCCATCGGGGTGACAGGATTCGAACCTGCGACCTCCTGGTCCCAAACCAGGCGCTCTAGCCAAGCTGAGCCACACCCCGAAAATCAACTCGTGTATCTACTCACGACGCAAGATATATTATATTCGATACCCGTCCAAATGTCAATAACTTTTTACACTTTTTTACAATATAATTTATTATCCTCTATTTGCAGCTCAGGTACACCCCCGCTTTCTTCCCTAACTGCATTGCTTTTATGAGAATTTGTATTTATCTTCCCGCTTATAGAAAGATACATTTCACTGCTGAGAATATACTGACAGCAAATCACTGTCTTAAAATACCGGACTTTAAAAAGCAAATGCAGTCATTTCTAAAATCATTAAAAAACACTATTCAAAACAAACGCAGAGGGGCGTCTGAAAGATCCCCTCCGCCGTTAACTGTTTTTTTACCATATAATTTTAAACCGCGCCTCCGTCAAACTATACTCTGACAGAAAAAATTAAATTAAAAAAATTTTACCCAGATTATGATTTTGCAAATTATTTTGTATTTTGGTTACGATATTGCCGATATTATGATTCAGATAATGAAAAATCTCCATATCATTATCATAATACTGATTCAGGAAAAGCTTGAGAACCTGTACAATATATTGCTCCATATCCTCCTCTGATTTTTCCAGTAATATTTGTTCAGCGTTTTTCAATTCGCTTTTAGCAAAACCTGTAGAATTTAAAGGTTTCTCCAGCATAATATGTCCAATTATATTTGGAAGCACAATATCGCAGATATTTTCTATAAGGATCTCATAATCAGCATGATATGTGCTGAGTATATCAATCACGTATGCTCTGTCAAATTCCCTGAGAAACTGCTGTTCCAGAGAAACACATTTTACATAATCCAGAATTCTGCTGACGCCGGATAGCAAGCTTAAATCTTTCAAAATCGGATAATCCAATGTCAGCAATGTCTCCTGCGGAGCGAACGTTGCATCATATCTCAATAAAAACGCAGGGATTCCATTCACAATCGTATCCTTTAAACATTCAAAACCATAATCCTGAAAGTCAATAATAAGTCCGTTATAAATATCATGCAAATTTCTGACTTTTTCAAATACAATCGACTGACCCGACCGATACGCTTCCTTGGCAGGAAGATTCGTTAACGAAAGCGTATTTTTACTAAAATGTTCATATTCATTGATACAATATAAAACTCCCTCCATCAGCATTTGAGCTTTTTCATAAGTAATTGATGAATGTTCATAACCAGTATACCCTGATGCCAGCTCTGCAACAACAGGAACAAGTTCCTCCAACGGATAATCATTCTGTTTTATTGCCATCACCTCCACGCCAATTCTTTCAATGTTTCCAGATACAACTCTTTGTCCCAACGTTTCACAATATCAAACTTTTCAAATTCTCCCTTTCCTGCTGATTCTTTATAACCAGCATATCCTGCGCGAATCGCCTGGGCAAAAATGTCCAGACATGTTCCCTCTAAATAATCAAAATCCCCATAACATACATCTTCAAACTGCTCCCTCATAAATTCTAATAGTTCGTCGTCTGTAATTTCATCCAGCATTTCATTTTTGTATAAATAAAAAATCTCCTGAAGACGAATCAAAGCCTCGCGGTAATTGTCCTGCATAATATACGATGAATCACAAAATGCATATATGATCCCCGGCAGTATCCCCTGACCAAATTCAATTCTCTGCTCTTTGTTCAGGACATCCATTCTGCTTTCTGCTAAAACGGCTGCATCTTCCTTACTCAAAACAAGCTGAAACTGTTCCGTATATTGATTGGTTTGAAGGACTTGCGTAATCTGCGA
The DNA here is from genome assembly GCA_910575155.1 of Lachnospiraceae bacterium. Taxonomy (GTDB): domain Bacteria; phylum Bacillota; class Clostridia; order Lachnospirales; family Lachnospiraceae; genus Petralouisia. Next base: position 21,905 of record CAJTDX010000029.1, on the reverse strand, counting down.
CTGCTTTGACATTAATTCTAACCAGTTTTTTTGTTCTATTGCCATACCCTGCACCTCCTGGAATGTCGATTATAGACCAGGACAGACAGGTTTACAAGCCTTGAATTTCAGCATATTTTATGGTATAATAAAGCCAGAAAAGAGAGTTGCAAAACATTAGCACTGTTAACGCTGCGCTGTACTAGAAACCTCTTATAAGAATTATAATACCATCAGGCAGGAACCTGAAGGAGGGAATCTGATAAATAATAGATTCTCTCCTCTTCTTATTTCCATAACAAAACTTTGATGAGAGATAGAACAAAGTGGGCATGCCCACTTCAACTCCCCTGCCCCTCAATCATGAGGGGAATCAGGGGTTTCTTTTTGTTTCGTTTTCCTTCACAAATAGTCTTATGAGCATATTACAAGATATTTTTAAAGACCATTATGAAGAAATGATTTATATATTGCATCCACGTGCTTCTGTCATTGAAAACGTGGAGAAAATGATTAATTGCGGCAACCCTGCTTTCGGTGGCGCCATGTATGTCTGTCCCCACTGCGGTAAGCTAAAGTTTGTTCCTTTCCGCCGCCACAGCCGCTTTTGTCCCACCTGTGGGAATCTCTATGCCATGCAGCGCACGACCTCCATGTCCTTTAAATTAGTCAATGTTGTCCATCGGCATTGTGTTTTCACCATTGATAATAACCTTCGGGAATTCTTTCTCAATGACCGGACTCTCCTTGACTGCCTTTTCCATGCCGTTAACAGTGTTGTTTCCCGCATGTTTTTTAAACAGAATAAATCTATGAATTTCACTCCTGGTTTCATTATGGTTTTACACACCTTTGGCAGGGATCTCAAATGGAATCCCCATATCCACTGTCTCATTTCTGAAGGCGGCTACAGCGATAACAGTTTCTGACGCAACATCCATTTCTTTCACTATACCTGTCTGCGCAACGCTTTCCGTACTGCCCTGCTTAATGAGATGGCGGCAAAAACCGGCCCTTCCTTTAAAAAGGTGAAAGCCCTCTGTTAAAGACAACATAAAGAAGGTTTCTACGTGTACGCCAAACCAAACAGATGTGATCCCAAAACAGTTGTAAAATACATCGGACGCTATCTTGGGCGCCCCGTGATTGCCGCCTCAAGGATCGACAATTACGACGGGGACTCTGTCACTTTCCACTACAACCGTCACGAAGATGAACGGTACGTGCAGGAATCCATTCCTGTTATGGAATTCATACAGCGTCTGATTCAGCATATCCCCCAAAAGCATTACAAAATGATCCGCTATGGCGGTATTTATGCCCGCCACCGGGAAATTGACCAAAAACTCCGCAGGGCGGTCCCCCGTGCAAAACACCACATTTACAGAAGTTTCAACCGATGGCGCAATGCCATCCTCTCTGCTTTTGGCTATGATCCACTCAAATGTGAATGCGGCACAACCATGCTGTTTTTAGAACTTTATTTTAACCATAAGCGTGTATCTCTGCAAGATCTGTACGAGAAAGCCATGTCCCGTTCTCGTGGAAGAAGATCATCTGCATGACTTTTCCAGGTCTTATTTCCGTGGTATACTCCTTGCAAAGGAGGCCGCGCATATGAATCCAAACACAGAGAAACTACGCAAAAAATATATGTATAAGCCACCGGAGGGAATGACATCTGAGGACATTCGCCGCATGAGCGGGGATGACCTTCTCGATATGGATTATTTCTTAAATGAAGATGACTTATTTGATGACGAGGCTGGTGTTGAAGGTTTTTATATCTTCTAATCTGTATCGTTTTATTGTCATGCCCAGACAAGAGTTTATCTAACATATGTTCGGTAAACTCTTGTCCTTTTTCCGTCAATCAAAACTCGCAATTTCCTATAAATTTCCATGCTTCGGCTCTTAGCACCACCATAAATGAAACAGGTTCATGCATACGTTTATTTTTCTGTCATTTTCATGTATATTAATGATGACGGCAAAAATCGTTTTTTACCTGGACCTATAGTCCGCCTATAAACTTGATTTTCGGCTTTCTCATTTGTACCACCATCTGTCCAGCCTTATTCGGCAAAAGGACGCACAGTAAAATAATAACAGACAGGAGGCCGTGCCGTAAATTTCATTCGTGGAGGTGCCAGTATGGAAAAAGTTTACGACAAATGTTGTGGTATTGATGTGCATAAAAAACTCATTGCTGCCTGCTTTAAATGCGGCAAAAGGCAGGAAATCCGCCAGTTCGGTGCAACAACCAGGGAGCTGCTTGAACTGGCTGACTGGCTCAAAGAAGGCGGCTGTATGATGGCTGATATGGAGAGCACAGTCTCCTATTGGAAGCCCCTGTATAACATCCTGGAATCCTGTGATTTGAATGCAATGGTGGTAAATGTCCGCCATATGAAAGCAGTGCCCGGCAGGAAGACCGATGTTAAGGATGCGGATTCTTTTGAATCACCTTTATGAACTCAACCGACAGATCCGGGAACTGGATGATGACATTGACCATTTCATGAAGCCGGAGGAAAAACAGGCGGTGATGGCCATCCAGGACATACCAGGAATTGGAGAAACCAGCGCCCAGTTTGCTCGGATCAGCTTCCACCGTGGAAAAATCAGGCATATGTTGCGGTAGCCCATTCCATGCTCATAGCAATTTATCATATCATCAAAGACTGTGTTATTTTAAAGGATTTAGGCGCCAATTATTACACCCGGTTTAACAGGGAACGTAAAATCAATGCATACCTGAAAAAGTTAAAAGCACCTGGCTGGGAAGCCCCTGTAGTTGCCGCATAAGTTTTCCAGTTAGGTTCAAAAAGACCATTAAAGTTTGTGTAAGGGTAGTCTGCGCTTTTTTGGCCACCCGGAAGTTAATGTTTCTCAGTAATAAAAAATAACATGCAGGCAGATACCGCTCCACATCTGCTTACATGTTATTTTCAATTCCTTTATCCGCTTATAATTTATCATACATCAAATACAAGGCCAGCAACGGTCCCTGTTCATATTCTTTATCTGGCCTTTCTTCTTTTATTCGCTTAAATTGTTCCATGAGCAACTGCGAATATTCTGTCTTTTTCTTCAAACCAAATACAATACATAACTCTGAACGGGCATATGGATTCCTGATATCGGAAAACATTTCATACAACTGTTCCGTATACTTTATATCCACATTCGCAGTCAGGATGGCGCATTTTCAATAAAAACATCCCGTCCGGATGTTCGGATTCTTTTCAAAACCAGCGGCATAACATCGTCCTGATACTCAATTGCCTTTTGGATCAAACAGCTGCTATTGAATGGATCTTTTATCTTTCTCATATATGAAACAAGATCTTCTGCTTTGTTCAGATTCATAATGAATTCTTTTTCTGCAATCTTGCCGTAAATGCAAAGAACATACAACTGGCTATCGCAATATGCAAAGGAGCCATAATCCTGCTGGCTCCTCTGCCTGGAACTTTTTGTTTCACTGAAGTCTTTTTCAGCAGCAGTTCATTGCTTTTAAGAATCTTCCTGCAAACCCAAAGCTTCCGACTTAAATGATCGTCAAAATCCCCACTGATTTTAACAGCAGAATCACCAGAAGAACCGGTGCAATAAACTTGATCATCACTTTATAAAGGCCGCGCCTTCCAAACTTCGCTCCGCCCTTTTCCGCCTCATCAATAATGGTTTTGGGCTTTAAAATCCAGCCAATCAATACGCAGGTTCCGATTGCAACCAAAGGCATGAAGAGATTATTGCTCAGATAATCCATTACATCTAAGATCTGCGCTACCGATCCATTGGGAAGTTCAAGTTCGAAATACCATTTATTATAACCCAGGCATACTACAATACCTCCCACTACTGCGATCACCGTCTCAATGAGACATGCTTTCATTCTCGACAAATGAAACTTATCCATGAGACTCGATACCACTGCTTCCATAATGGAAATGGCGCTGGTCAGCGCTGCAAACAATACCATGGCAAAGAAGAAACATCCGATCAAATTTCCTGCACCTCCCATGGCGGAAAACACCTTTGGCAGCGACACAAACATTAACCCCGGTCCGGAGGCATTCATTCCCTCTCTGCCCATAAAAGTATACACTGCCGGAATAATCATAACGCCGGCAAGAAAAGCCACTGCGGTATCAAAAATCTCAATCTGATTGATGGAGCGCACCAGATTATCCTCATCCTTCACATAAGAACCATATGCCACCATAATACCCATGGCGACGCTGAGACTGAAAAACAACTGTCCCATAGCATCCAGAAGAACCGTAAAGAACCCTTTAACTGTCATTCCGCTAAAATCAGGGACTGTATAAATCCAAAGTCCCTCAAGCCCCGTCCTGGTAACTCCCTGGTCATCCGTATGAGAAATCGTCAGAGAAAAAATTGCAATTCCAAGCACCAGTAAAATCAGGATCGGCATGAGAACTTTTGAAAAAGTTTCTATTCCTTTATTGACGCCTCTGATTACGATAAAAGCCACAATAAAAAGGAAGATCAGCATCAGCACAACGGGCTGAACCTCATCGGTAATATGTTCTGTAAAATATCCGTCTGCCGCTGCCTGCGCGCCGTCTCCGGTAAGATAAGCAAGGAAATACTTTACCACCCAGCCGCCGATTACACAGTAATAAGGCATAATAAGGATGGGAACCAGGCAGGCAAGCACGCCCAGAAATCCCCATTTGGGATGCATTTTTCCATAAGCTGTAAGAGGGCTTTGTTTCGTCTTCCTTCCTATGGCAATCTCAGTTGCCAGAAGCGTAAATCCGAAGGTTAACGCTAAAATCAGGTATATCACCAGATACAGGCCGCCGCCGTCTTTCGCCGCCAGATAGGGAAACCGCCAGATATTTCCCAAACCTACCGCGCTGCCCGCTGCTGCCAGCACAAAACCGATGGATCCTGAAAACGAGTTTCTGTTTTTTTCTTTATTCATTCTTTCCTCCTCCATTTGTGTAATTTCTTCTATTGTACTGGCTTTTTTCTGTTTTTACAAGTATTCTTTTTCTGTCGCTGCCATTCTGTCTCTTCAAAGCATACTGAAATTCTCATAAATTTCATATGGCAATTCCCGGAATCTTCTGATAGAATAATAAATAATTGACTTCAGGGAGGTTACAAATGATAGAAATTCCTATGCGGTCATCGCCGCCGCTTGACTGTAATTCTATTCTTCATATCAATACCACCAGAAATAATGCCCAAAATCCGGTGCAAAACAATACCGCCGCAAGACGGCCGGGCAGTATTCCCGCGCAAAACACTAAAATTTCCACACAAAATACCGGAAATGTCACCCAGAACCCCGAACATTCCCTGCCAGCCGGGGGAAATCATTCTGCGTCGTCCGTCCCCAATTTAAAGATCCCGCCTCTGCTCCACCAGATACAAAAAGGTCAGAAAGTTCCCCTGGATCCTTCCGGAATGGTAAAGCAGGTTCAGGTTTGCCTGGGATGGAATACGGTCAATCCCAGGTGTGATCTGGATGTATCTGCATTTATTCTTGGCTCGGACGGAAAAGCACTGGGAGACGATTGGTTTGTGTTTTACGGGCAGGAATACAGCCCTGACAAAAGTGTCCGCTTTTCTCTTTCCAGCCATACCGACCGGGAATTTATCTCTGTTGATTTCAATCGTTTAAATCCAGCAGCCGCTAAAATTGTATTTGTACTCACTATAAACGACGCCTTTTTACATCATCTGAATTTCAGCATGGTGAAAGACGCTTATATCCGTATTCTTAATGCACATACAAAGCAGGAACTGGTAAGTTTTCAGATGACAGATTATTATCCGAACGTCATATCAATGATGATCGGCGAAATTTATCTGCATCAAGGAACATGGAAATGCAATGCCGTCGGAAACGGCGTTGCCAAAGATTTAGCAGGTTTATGCCAGTTATATGGCGTTGAGACAGTCTGACAAACAGGAGGATTTTTATGCTTACATTTGAGACAGTAAACGAACTGACGTTAAAGGTGACATGCACCGGCAGCGATGTCCTGATCACCAGGGCCGGCGCTTTTATCGCTGGCGAAAGCTCCGGCGGCAAGAATTACAAATTTGAAAAAATACTGCTGGGTCCGCAGAATAATTTTGTCCAGGCCGCGCTTGGTTCCCTGGCCCGCCGGGTGACGAAAGAAAATATTCCGCTGATGAAAGTTACCATGTCCGGTAATTCTGTTACTTACTATGCCAACTATGGACAGCATGTGATTGTATATAAACTTGGTCAGGGTGAAGTGATTTCCGTAGAATCAGAAAATATTCTGGCATTTACTCAGGACTGCAGGTATGACGTGCGTTTTATTGGCGTGGGCATTTTATCCCAGAAAGGCCTTGCAACCTCAACGCTGACCGGAAACGGCGCAAATGCCTATGTTGCGGTTCTTTCAGACGGAAACCCCATTGTCATGTCAAACGTACATAACAACAACACCCTGTCGGCAGACCCGGATGCGGTAATCTGCTGGATGAGCCAGTACGGATACGGTGATCCGCAGATTAAAGCAGACTTATCCTGGAAAAATCTGATCGGTCAGCATTCCGGAGAATCCTATGCATTTGAATGGCCCGGAAACCAGCCAGTTTCTGTACTGGTTCAGCCTTCTGAACGGCAGGGCGGCATTCAGGTAGGCATCGACTGAGCATCCTGTTTCCTGCTTTACCTGAGTAAAAGACATGTTTGCGGTGAAGTGCCAAAATTGGCGCCTTCTCCGCGTCCGTTTCATTTCTCTGAAATCAAACCCCAAGGAATACCGTAACGAATGAAATGCTCTACAAAAACATATAACACGGCTGGCAGAATACATCTTCTGTAACCGTTACTTTTTGCGTTTCTTAAATTTCTCCTTTGCATACTCATAAGCCTCCAGGATATACGGTTTCAGCTCCTCAAAGGTCTGCAGAGAAGGATTCAGCACGCAGATCCATGCCATCCATGCGTAAACAGGATGGGGCAGCATCTGATCTAATGCAGTAAAGTCATAATCCATATCTACAATCCCGCCCGCAGACGGACGTGCGGGTACTGTTCCAAACAACTGGGAAAACGTATTTTTCCGTATTCCCAGATTCACACGGTAAATGTTCTCTCTGTCTAAATCAGAACCTTTGTCATTGTTCCCATCCTTTTCCTTTACCGTCAACAGGTAGACGCCGCGTTTTAATACATGATCCGGATTATAAAAAATCCCTTTCTCGCCCCAGCTTTCCATTAAGACCGTCCCCTCAAAATGTTCAAGACAGTAATCTAATATATGATCTGGTGTCATTTTAACCGCCTCATTTCCAATTTTCTATTAGGTTCTGAGAATATCACAGCGGCAATATGGCTGTCAAGATTTTAAACAAAAGTTTCCGTATGCGCTTTGATTCAGAACTTTTCTTACGTCAGATCAAATGCCAGGTCACAAAACAACGCCGTAATATTTTTGAATGGCATTCGCAACGTATTCAGAACAGCCAGTTCCAAATTGACTGTCTGTCGCCTCTGCCAATTTGGGAAATTTCAGATATTCATCTGCCAAATCCAAAAGTATATTTCTTGCATTATCAAGACAAAACATTTTTTTATAATTCTCAGCAAGACGCTCAACGGCTTCTTTCGCTGCATTGTCGTCTCCAGATTTTTTCGCTTCCATAAATCGTTTGTAAATGTCGGCGTTTTCATCTTGCTCCTGCTTATATTGCTCATTATCTCCTGTCGACTGCATGATGGCTTCCATTGTTTTTTCTTTGCCGCCGTACCATTTGAATATATCTGCAAGCGTCTGTCCATTTGAAAATCCAGATGCCAGATACTCTCTATATTTTTCTATGCCGCCATATTTTTGTATCTGTTCTTCAAGTGATCCTTTTGACATACATTTCAATGTATGATCTAAAATTTTTTGAACTTCTTCCTCATTAAATGCTGCAAAACTCATGGTATTGACTCCTTTCATGACATCCGTTATTAACTCAATAATTCCATTTAAGCGGTTCCGCTTTTGTTCCAGCAAGGTCTTTTGGGCTAATAACACCTGTTTTTTATCGTAATTGGGAGTATCCATAATTTTTTTAATATCCTCCAATGGAATTTCCAATTCTTTAAAAAACATAATTTTCTGTAAACGTTCCAAGGATCTGTTATCATATAAGCGGTATCCTGCGTCCGTTAATTTTGACGGCTTTAACAATCCGATCTCATCATAATATCGCAGCGTCCTTATGCTTACCCCAGTAACCCGTGACACATCCTTTACTGTTTTCATCACTTCCTCCTTTCAATCTCATCCTAAACCGTTACGCTGCGAGAGAGTCAATACATATATGCAAAATTTTTGAAAAAATGTTTTTCATATTACCAAAACGGCAATTACAGGCGGGCGGCACTGTCAGGTCCTGACAAAACTCTTTGTCTCAGCCACTTTCTGCTGCTCAGTAATTATGTCTGAAGCTTTGCTGATAAATTCCTCCGGGTTGTGGCAAAACTGCTCAAATACAGAGGAATCTATGCCTGTCAGAATCTGCATCACCGTTGTTCTGGTCAGTGCGGTAGTCTCTGTCAGCCTGCCAATTAAATCATACCTGGAATCTCTGGTTTTGGCATTCTGCTTCTGTTTGGAAATACGAAGCCTGCCATTCAAAGCGGCAACACATTTCATAAGCCATTCTTCCGTGTCCAAATCAGGCGTATAAAGCGACTTATGCAAATGCGCTCTGTCTTCCGTCTCTTCCTGCGCCGTCTTGGCGCTGCATGGATGCCTGCGGGCGTCTTCCGGCCGCAGCATACATAACTCAGAAACATTTCTGCCCGCGGCATCTTCCGCCAGTTCGCGCTGCAGCCCCTTTGCAAACTCATCATAACTTTCACTGGCAATCACGGTAAGCACGTTTATGCGATGCACATTTGTTCCAAGAATACTCTCGTCCATACGTACTCCCCGCTGGTTCACACAGAGACGAAGTCCCCGACCCACCTCCTGACGTTTGCGCATCTTACTGGCGCTCTGTTTCAAGGCGCAAATCTGGAATACATTCGGATTATCCCACCCCTCCCGAAGCGCTGAGTGCGAAAAAATAAACCGTACCGGAGATTTCTCCGCATCAAGCTCCAGCAACCGTTCTTTGTCTTTCATAATCAGATCATAGGCAGACGCGTCATTGGAAATCTGATTCCTTTTATCATCTCCAGCAGTCTGATTTACCATGCGGCCTCTGCGGTCTATGGAAAAATATCCGTCATGTGTCAAAGCTGCCGGAATTTTTGCCAGGTAATTGCGGTAATCTGCGCACTCTGTCTCTTTCTGCGCTCTTTCCGCAATCTTCTCATACTCCTCCTCAAACATGATGGCAAACATCCCTTTCTGCGGCCGTCCCGCCTCGTCGTATATTCTGTAATGCGCGACCTCATCAATAAAAAACAGAGATAATACCTTAATTCCCTGTGAAAACAACTGCTTCTCCCGCTCAAAATGAGACAGAATCGTTTCCCGGATCTGAAGCCGCTGAATCTGTTCCTGACCGACGCTCCCTCTTACCTCTCCCGAACGAAGTTTTATACCGTTTGCAAATTCCAGAAAATTATCTTCGGCATTGACAGATGTTACCACAAATCCATCCCGGTATGCTTCCAGTTTCACATCCTCCCCGGAATTGGCATAAAGGTCAGTTCCCGCGCTGACTTTCTGCGTCTTTCGGCACACTCCCTGAGAACTGTAAAAATCAAACTCAATCATTGCGGCGGAGACTCCCTCCACAATTTGAATACGTTCCAGATAAAGGTATGCATTTGAATTATCTGCGGCTGCTCTGGCAATCCCCTTTACCGCAATTTTTTTCACCAGATGCCTCTTAAACGCTTCGGCTGCATCTAAGCGGTAAACCATATTATAAAGATTGTCCTCTTTATGGGTCGCCGAATAGCGAAGCGTCAGCCAGGGCCGAAATTCTTTTAAATTTTCCCTAGTCTGCTTCCCTTCTACAGACTGCGGTTCATCAATGATCACAATCGGGTTGGCGGACGCAATCACATCTATAGGTCTGCGGCTTTGAAATTCATCAAGTTTCATATAGATTCTTCTGGCGTCCCTGCTTTTGGCATTGAATGCCTGGGAATTGATGATCATCACATGCAAAAAATGACTGGAACAAAAATGATCAATCTCATTTAACTGATTAGAATCATAAATAAAATACCGCGGCTTTTTGCCGTACGCTTCTGCAAAATGTTCCTGCATCATCTGAAATGATTTGCAAACGCCTTCCCGTATGGCAATACTGGGGACAATGACAATAAATTTACTCCATCCATACCGCCTGTTTAATTCAAACATGGTCCTGATATAGGTGTATGTTTTTCCCACCCCTGTCTCCATCTCGATCGTAAGATTGTATCTGCCCTCCAGCTTTGAAGACGGCACAATTCCGTTTTCCTTCTGTATCTTATTCAACTGCTCCAATACCGTTTCATCCGGAAGCTCTGGCGGCATTCCGCTGCTGGAACAGCCTGCGAATACCTCGACGACTGCCCGCACTGCATCTTCCTGAAATTTTTGGTGTCTGAACTGAAGCTTCACCTGAACGCCTCCTGTTGCTTATTGATTCTCGATATACGCTTTCACAAAATCCATATCATGCGCATCCCGTATTTTGATACATCTGTACTGCGTACTGCCCTGCGTCATATTTTTATCATAGCCCTTAAAACCGTACATTTCTTCCTTTCCCGCTGCGGCAACCAGAAACAGCTTCAGAGAATTTTCACTGATATCCCGATATGTATGCGCCACTGCTTTCTGATAAGTTTCTTTGGTCATATTGGGATTCTCGTATTGGAATACCGGACGAATGTAAAGATCAGACGTTCTCTCCTGCCTCTTTATTTCATTGGTATACTTGCCGATAATATCATACTGCTGCATAAATTCTTCAAGACTTGTCCGATAACTGCTGGAAGAACGGCTTTCAATACAGAATTCTCTGCCCCTGTCGTTCACTTTTATATCATATTCATTTTCCGGACTCTTAAAATCAGGCCGTTCCAGATCCCAGCGTAAAATGTGTTCCAGAGGAAATCCACATTCACAATCCAAAAAAATATGGATCGCCGCTTCCGCCATAATCCCCTTAAACTGGTTAATCACCTTCCTGTCTGCTTGCCGCGTTCTGGCGTCCTGCCCTTCGTTTCTGGTATATTTCGCTTTCTCAACCGCTATTTTATAACAGTTGTTGAGAATAGCATTAACCGGAACAAACTCCACAATGTGAAATCCTCTTCCTTTTACTGGAATCTCATAGTGAAAAAAATAGTCGTGACCATCTGTTTTGCGGTACATTTCATAAAATTCTTTCCCATATTGATTCATATTTATCTCTCTTCTCAGATCATCTTGACAGATGTTTCCGGCGATACCGTCCGGAACATTTCCAGCAGATTCCTTTTTTCTGCGCTGGACTTAAATTTGATATCCAGAAATACCGCTTTCTGCGGATGTCTCTCTGCCATATACATCAGCGCGCGCCGCGTCAGTTTCTCTGAAAAACAGGCGAGCAGCGCGCCCTCTCCAATGTTGTGTATTTTACAGCCGTCTATCCATTCACTCTTACAGACGCTGGACAAAGGCAGCCCCCAGTCAATGATACATCCAAAAACAATGTCTTCTTCGCTCCTGTCTTCCTTAATATTGCAGACAAGATCCGGCAGTAAATTCTGTGAATACTCAGACGCGGTAAAATACACATCTTTCATATTGCTTTCATCCAGCCGGAACAGACGAAAACCAGAATCAAAATCGCAGGCCGGATGTCGTTTTGCAATCAGGTCAGCCGCCCTGCGAATCCTCTCTTCTCCAATCTGGCAGATATTCTCATAGCCGTCCTGATACGCAATGCTCTTTTCCCTGCACTGTTCCGCAAGCTGGACTAAAATAAATTTCCTTTTTCCCCCATCCTGCGCATTTAATTCCATCACCGCCTGGGCCGTGGTTCCGGAACCGCTGAAAAAATCCAGAATCAGGCTGTCTTTGTCTGCGTATAGCTGAATGCATCTTTTTATCAGTTCCACTGGCTTCGGATAATCAAAATACGCCCTGTTTTCAAACAGCTTTTTCAGCTTTTTGGTGGCATCCTGAGAATGGCCGACTTCCCTGTAGTTCCAAATGGACATAGGCGTTATGCCCTGTTTTACTTCTGACAAAAAACGCTTAATTGACGGTACATTGTTTCCATCTGCTCCAAACCAGATGCGGTTGTCCTTCACATACTCCTGAAATGTATTCTGATCCAGTCTCCAGCAGTAACCATTGGGCGGCAGTACTTTCCTTCCTCCAGGCGTCGTGATTTCATAGACCTTGGATTCTACCACCGGGCCTACGGATAAATCGCCTGCTTTCCACACCCCCCGCGGGTCCTGGTCCGGATTACTGTATCTCTTATCTGCTTCGCTGCTTCTCGGCAGACCGTTACAGACTGCGTCCGGCAGATTTTTGGCATAACACAAAATATAATCATGACTCTCCGAAAAATGTTTTTTCAGATTCACGGGAGCATAGGCGCGTTCCCAGACCACCTGCGCCAGAAAATTCCCTTCTCCAAAAATTTCACTGCATATTTTCTTTAAATTTTCCTGTTCGTGGTCGTCGATACTGATAAAAATAACTCCATCGCCAGAAAGCAGGTTCCTTGCCAGCAGCAGCCTGGAATACATCATGGAACACCAGTCAGAATGAAACCGTCCATTGGAATCTGTGTTTTTAAACAACCCCTGTGACTGATACGCTTCTTTCGTTCTGGAAAAATCGTCTTTATAAATAAAATCATTTCCTGTATTATAGGGCGGGTCAATATAAATGACTTTCACAGCTTCCTGGCAGCTCTCCTGCAACAGTTTCAGGACTTCTAAATTATCTCCTTCTATGTAAACATTCTCTGTATCATTCCATTGAACGCTTCGTTCCAAACAGGGGCGGAGCGTCATTCTGGTTGGTTTATTCGCCTCCGCAACCGCCGCTTTTTTGCCGACCCAGGTAAACTCATACGCTTCCTCCCCTTCCACCGCCTCCTCAGAAAGCATCTGGCGCAGCATCTCAAAATTCACTGTTTTTTTTGCCCTGCCGTCTTTGCCTCTGGATTCCGTAACACAATTGGGAAAAATCTCCTCAATTTTTGCAACATTCTCAGCGGTCAGATTTGATGTTTCCATTCTCATCTTATTCATTGGTTTCACGGTATAATATTCGCCAGGAAAACCCGGCTATACGTTTCCTTTCTCTCGTTCTCATCATCTGCAGTTTGGCAGTACAATTATTCTGTGACAGTTACAGCAGTTTACATAAGCTTATAATTTCAATTTCGGCAAATTATTTAAACTTACTGTCTCTAATGTCTGTAATTGCTGTACTGCCAACTGACGAAGTAATTCCATACGCTCTTTTTGCTTCTTTCCCTGATTAATCAGAACAGCATTATAACGTTCCAGATTCGCAAGTACCAATAACTGGTTCAGGGTTGCCGTATCACTCATAAATCCTGACTACTCAGAATTTCCTGAGGAATATACTGGTTCCGCTCAAGTATTTCCTGCATTCGTTCTACTGTCTGTCTGGAAAAATACGAAAAAAAAGAACCTGTCAGATTCCGGTTTTGCTGCTCCTTTGTCTCCGGCAGCCCTGTTCCTCTTCCCGCCTTTTCCAGCATTTTTTCATACGCCGCCGTCAGAGGCACAGGTTTCCTGTCTTCTCCGCAATGCTGAATCAGACTCTCGTAAATCCCAATACCTTCATAATCCAGATCCCCAAAATAATAAATTTTATTATTCTTTGATTTCATATAAGGTTCCACAGAAATATCAAAATCCTGAAAAGATTTCACAATCCGTTTCCCGCCGCCATAGATCAGGGTACCAATTTCCATACCCAAAATTTTTTTATTCCCCTGCAAAAGAAACCTGCGCATACTGAAAAAAGTATCTTTATTCTCCAGTATCAGCATATTCTGAGGTATCTGCCTGTTATGGGAATAATAAGCGACAGGCTCCGCCGTCTCATAGATATTCAGAAACTCCCGCTTAAGCCCGCAGCGCTTGAGAATTTTCGCTCCCTGCTCTCTGGTGAGAAATTTCTCGCGGTTCCATATTTCAAAACTGCGCTCATTGACGGACTCCGGCTGTTTTAAACAATCGCGTCTGGACAATAAATATTCATTTAACAGCAGCACCCAGGGCCTGTCCTTCTTATATTCTTTTAAATGGGACAGATAATAATCTACAGACAACAGCGGCACAAGCTTATATTTTAATTCTTCTTGCAGTTCTTCCTGCAACGGGTCAGCCTCTTGCGCAAGCCAGTAAGACAGGCACAGCGCCGGCCGCCTGCCATTGGTTCCGGCGCTCTTTACCGGCTTTAATTTACCTTCGGCAATTAATGACATAATATAGGAATACTGTCCGTTGTATTCATGTTCACAACAACGGTTTAACAACTCGTCCAGAGAAATCCGTTTCATATCCTCTCCCTTTATTCACATGGAAATACCATGCCCCATTGTTCCCGAATATGATCCATAAGTTTCATTACACGCAGCGTTTCACTGTGAGGCATCTGCGGGCATTCCACTTTTCCTTCTTCAATCGCCTTAATACAGGCCAATACCTCGTACTCATAGCCATTAATCTGCTCTGGCGCCTGATAACGCGCCGTCATCTTCCGTTCCAAGTCAAAAACTCTGATTTCCTCGCAATTGTTAATATTCTGAACTTCCAGATAGCCCTGATCCCCGCTGATCACGCCCTGACGGTCAGTCTGCGCCAGCATATCGCTGTGAAGTACGGCCATTTTCCCATCTTCAAAAGAGAGCGTAATACTGTTCATCCAGTCCACTCCTTTCGGAGACATAACTGCCGCTGCATGTACTTCTTTTACCTTTTCATGAAATGCCATCAAGGCAAAATTAATCGGATACACTCCCAGATCCAGAAGCGCTCCGCCCGCAAGCTGCGGATTCTGCATACGCTCCACATGAGGCAGAACATATCCCAGATTAGCCGTAAGGGAAGTGACCGTTCCCAATACGCCGCTTTCCAAAATCTCATCAATCATTTGCCGGCTGGGCATGTAGCGCGTCCAGATGGCCTCGGCAAGCAGCAGTCCCTTTTCCCTGGATAAGCGTACCAGTTCCTCAGCCTGCACTGCATTTACGGTAAAGGCTTTTTCCACCAGCACATGCTTCCCATGCATAAGGCACATTTTTGCATGTTCATAATGATGGGAATGAGGCGACGCCACATAGACCAGCTCCACCTGCGGATCCTGCAGCATTTCTTCATAGGAACCATAGGCCTTTTCAAAGCCCCATTGCCTAGCAAAACGTTCCGCCCGTCCATAATCTCTGGAAGCCACTGCATAACGCTGCACCTTCTCAAGTCCCGATACCGCTTCTGCCATAGCATGAGCAATCGTTCCCGGCGCTAAAATTGCAAATTTCATACTGTGTTTCTCCTTCCTCTTCTTTCATAATTTCCGATCTGTTTCTATGAGACAGACAACGCCATCATAAATGCTGATTCATCCGTAAATCATTTTGCACATCTGTTCCACAAACGCCCTTGCGTCTGCAAGATCATTGTCGTTGGGATGAAACAAAGCCTCGTCAAAATTTCTAAGCATTTGTTTGCGGTATGCCTCTTCTCTGGGATCTTCCCGGAATATCTCATATTTTTCCCGGACTTTCATAGGCATTTTCCCCTGACAGAGAAACATTCCCAGATATTCACAGTCATCCGGAACCCACACCGTTACCTTTTTTTCAATATTACGATAATAATCCGTGCCGCTTCCCATACCGCAGGTGCCAAACAGCGCGATCTTTTTGCCATGCAGCTCGGACAGCACATCAATCACTGACAGCTCACAGGTTCCCCGGTCTACCCAGAACCCGATAAAAAAAGTATCTGCATCCTTTCCCCTGTATTCATCTATATTCTGCATATCCTTGGACATTCCCGGAAGCGCGCTGAAAATCTCAGTGGCTACCTTCTTGGTATTTCCGGTTTTACTGGAATACAGCACCATATAATCCATTTTTCCACCCACTCTGTCTATTGTTATGTGTAAACGTACTCATCGGTAAACTACGGCTGACTTTACGGCGTCAGACACAGCAAAGCCCTCCTCCGCAGCAGAGATTGCACAGCATATTGGCAACGCATAACTTCATACAGAAGTCCCCGCTTCCCTCCACAGGGTTTCCATAACTCTGACGCTGGCCATAATACCAGCTTCCGCCATTCTGAAGCTGTGCGTACAGCCGCTGGTACGAAACATTTCCCGGCTCCATCGCCGCCGCCCGCTGCGCAGAGTCCATCGCCGCCACATTATTGCCTGAGCCGGCATTGGCAATGGCATTCAGATAATACCAGTGCGCGTCCCGGCTGCTGATACTGTTTAAGACGTTCAGGGCTTCCTGGTAATGGCCGCTGCGTATATAATTTGACGCCGCCTGCTTATAAGTACTCTCAGCATCCTGTCCCTGCCGCGACTGCTGGCTGCGGCCTCCAAAAAAATCTTCAAAATCCCAATATCCGCCCTGCTGCTGTCCATAAGCGGAAGAACCAGAACTTCCATGTTCCTTCTCATAGATAATCTGCTGGTATGCCTGCTGAATCTCCTTAAATTTCTCCTCCGCCTGCTCTTTATGCGGATTATTCACATTGGCGTCCGGATGATATTTCCTGCTCAGCGCCCGGTACGCCTTTTTAATTTCTTCCTCTGTGGCATCTCTTCCCACGCCAAGAACTGCATATGGATCATACATAGCTTACTTTCCTTCCCGCCTGCGTTTCACAAGCTCATACCGGCGCCAGACGCCGGAATACAATATGTTGCGCAGAATTTCTGCATTCTCCACAATTGGAAGCCGTTCAAAGGCACGGGCGCATTCTGCCATCATCATACTTAATATATTCTCTGCCTTCTGAAAGAAATCCGTCCCGCCATATGCTTCAAGGAACACATTATAATTTCCCGTCTTCTGATCCTGCTCTGCATCCTCATAGGCGTCCATGAGATAAATAAATTTCCCCAGGAAAAATCCCAGACGCCGCAGTTCCTTTTCCCATTCATCCTTGCGCCAGACAAAAATTTCCGCCATAATCTCGCCAAAATAACCGGACGCCAGATCCAGTTCCCTGCTCTTTTGCTTCTCGCACGCATGAATCTGACGCATTTTCTCCTGGATGACCTGTTCCTTTTGCGGATACTTGCGCGCCGCTTTTTGAAAACGCCTGTTCAAAGACAGGGCCATCGCCTTTCTGTTGAGTTTATGTTCATCCTCCCAGTCGTCCAGACATTTGTAATACGACAGGAGAAGATTCATATCCGCCCCATACTCAGAACACGGATTGATTCTCCTATAACGCTTCTTCATCGGATGCGCCGCGCATCTGCCGCTGCTCAAGACGGTCTTCGGCTCGTACAGGCTGCTGAGAAGCAGAATCACAAACGTCATATCATAGCTTAACGTCATCTGTCCCAGCCTGCCGTACTCCCTCTTCAATGTTCTGCAAAGACCGCAGTAATAAGACTGATAAAGGTCAAATTCTCTGAATTTCAATTCCGGTTTATTTATAATAATATATCCAAACATATTTTTATTCTAATCTTTCCCCTGAGAATTGCAATAAATAAACCAAAAATATTCTATAAAAAAATTATAAACTTTTCCTCCTGCCAAAAAACAGGCTGCCGTTCCCGTCGGTTTCTTGCAGCGGCGATCACGTAAAGATATATGCTGAGCGCTCAAAGATCACCGCTGACTGCATCCAGCCGCTTCAGCCATAACTGCGCGCTGGCGTCGCTTGGCATCCGCAGATCTCCTCTGGGCGACACCGCAACCGTGCCGACCTTCGGCCCGTCCGGCAGACAGGAACGCTTAAACTGCTGACTGAAAAATCTTCGTATAAAGGTTCTCAGCCACTTTAAAATAACTTCCGGCGTATAGTTTGCTCCGCCGCATTCCGCACTGCCGCCAAAAGCATACACAGCAAGCCGGAAAATTTTCTCTGGCCCGAATCCGCAGCGTAACATGTAGTACAGGAAAAAATCATGCAGTTCATAGGGCCCCACTATATCTTCCGTTTTCTGAGATATCCTGCCGTCCTTTGGCGGCAGAAGCTCCGGACTTACCGGAGTATCCAAAATATCCAGCAGAATATGCTTCAGCTCCTCATTCCCACAGCTTTCTGCATAATATCCCACAAGATGACGAACCAGCGTTTTGGGTACAGAAGCGTTCACCCCATACATGGACATGTGGTCCCCGTTGTAGGTTGCCCAGCCCAGGGCAAGCTCCGACATGTCCCCGGTACCGATCACCATCCCATTCTCTTTGTTTGCAATATCCATCAATATCTGGGTCCGCTCTCTTGCCTGGCTGTTCTCATACGTCACATCATGAACGCTCTCCTGCTGGCTGATATCAGCAAAATGCACCCGCACTGCCTCTTTGATATCTACCTCCAGAAAGTCTGCTCCCAGACACTGAATCAGATGCACTGCATTGTCATACGTCCGGTCTGTAGTGCCAAATCCCGGCATAGTAACCGCCCTGATCCCCTTTCGGTCCAGTCCCAGCAGGTCAAAGGCTCGTACGGTAACTAACAGCGCAAGGGTGGAGTCCAGACCTCCGGAAATCCCCACCACCGCGCAGGAACAACCGGTATGCTCCAGACGCTTTTTCAGTCCCATGGACTGGATGGAAAGAATCTCCTCACAGCGTTTCTGGCGTTCCCCCGATTCCTCAGGCACAAAGGGCATCGGATCTACAAATCGGGTGAGGATGGTTTTTTCTTTCTTCAAATGAAAGGAAATCTCCTTACAGCAGCCCATATGTTCCTGAAATGTGGTCATTCTCCGGCGCTGCCCGTTAAGCCTTTGAATATCAATTTCTCCATAAACCGACTGATTGCGAAAACGTTCTGCCTCTGCCAGCATAATCCCGTTCTCCGCAATCATATTATGCCCGGAAAATACTACGTCCTGCGTAGACTCCCCTTCTCCGGCGCTGGCGTACACATAAGCGCAGACCAGGCGCGCCGACTGCCCTTCCACCAGGTTTTTCCGATAACGGTCTTTCCCTGTGATCTCGTTGCTGGCTGAGAGATTGACAATCAGATTGGCGCCTGCAAGCGCATGAGAAATGCTGGGAGGATTGGGCGCCCAGAGATCTTCACAGATTTCCGCGCAAATCTTTAATTCCGGCATTATATCCGGCGAAAAGATCAGGCCGCACCCCATAGGAACCCGGATTTCCTCCGTCAGAGCAATTTCCACTGCTTCTTCCATGCCTTCTGCAAAATGCCTTGTCTCATAAAATTCATTGTAACTGGGGATACAGCGCTTGGGCACCAGTCCCAATATCCTGCCGTTTGCCAGCGCGGCCGCCGTATTATAGAGCCTGCCTTTATAAGCCACCGGAACTCCCACAAACACCAGCATGTTTTTCCCTGCGGTATCTTCTGCAAGCTGAATCAATGTTTTCTTTGCCTCTTCCAGCAAAGGCTCCATCAAAAACAGGTCGCCGCAGGTATATCCTGTGACGCACAGTTCCGGAAACACCACGACTACCGCGCGCTCCTTCTCTGCCTCTTCCATCTTTTCCATAATCCTGTCCCTGTTATACGCAGGGTCGGCGACACGAATCTTCGGCGTCACTGCCGCCGCCCTGATAAATCCATCCTTCACAGTGTGGCTCCTTTCCTACCTTTGATCTAGTATAACGAAAATTAAGTTTTGGATAGTTTGACGCAGAATATTTTTCTGAGAGTGCTGCTTCACAAACGTAGGCGTAGCGGTGGCTACGTCGAGGCTTGGGGAGTAGTGTTCTCAGGAAAACAGGCAAGTCAAACTGCCAATTACTTAATATTCGTTATACTAGTAATTCTTTTAATTCTTCCGGTGTAAATACATAATGTTGATCGCAAAACTGGCAGTTCACCTCAATCGGCTCATTGTCGTCAATCATCTTCTGAATATCCATTTTTCCAATGCTTGCAATGGCGCGCGTCACACGCTCTTTGGAACAATTGCAGGCATACTGCACTGGAATCCTGTCTGTAATTTCAACGCCAAATTCCCCCAGCATATCCGCAAGCAGTGTTTCCGGCGTCATTCCCTGCTCCAGCAAATCTGTCACAGAGGTTACATCCGCCACCTTTTTTTCCAGAGATGCAATTACCTCTTCCGCGGTATACGGCATAAGCTGAATGATAAATCCTCCCGCCTGTTTTACGGTATTGTCTTTATTCATCAGCACACCCAGGCCCACGGCCGAAGGCACCTGCTCTGAAGTGGCAAAATAATAGGTCAGATCCTCTGCAATCTCGGAAGTCTGCAGCGCCACCTGTCCCACATAGGGTTCCTTTAAGCCCAAATCTTTGATCACGCTTAAAATTCCAAGACCCAGAGCGCCGCCTACATCCAGTTTTCCCTGGGCATTGGGCACAAGCATGACGTCGCTTACCAGCGGGTAGCCTTTGACATTTCCCCGGCTGTCCGCCGTCACCGTCATTCCTTTGGCCGCGCCGCCGCATTTAATCTGGAGCGTCAGAAGATCCTTCTCTCCTTTCATCATAGTTCCCATCATTACGCCTCCCGTCAGCAGCCTGCCCAAAGCCGCCGTGATTACCGGGCTGGTATTATGATAAATCCTGGCCTGTTCCACCAGATCCCTGGAAGTCACCGCAAAGGCTCGAATCTGATGGTCTGCCGCCGTGGCTCTTACCATATAATCTTTATATTCACTCATTACTCCTTTTTCCTTTCTCCGCTGCAATCACGCAGATTCTTTCACTGTCCTCTTTTACCGGCTCTCTGGTAAAAGCGTCGAAGGCGTTGATAAATTCCATTCCCGCCTGCTGTAAAAGCTCCTGAATCTGTTCTAAGTCATAGCCGCGCTGATAATGCGTTTCCTCATACTTCCGGTACAGTCCCGGACTGCCAGGCTCTCTCGAAAAAAGCGTCAGATCATACTGATTGACCCGCTCCTCTTCATCATAAAAATTTTCCCAGATAAAGCTTGCTTCCTCCCGGTTCTCACAAATGGTATTCTCTCCTAATATTTCCCTGTATTTATAGAGAGTATTCATGTCAAAAATAAACACGCCGCCCGGATCCAGATAATTATTGACCAGCCGAAACACCGTAAGCAGTTCTTCTTCCTCTAAGATGTAATTCAAAGAATCGCAGACGCTGACTACCGCTTTTACCGTTCCATACAATTCAAATTCACGCATATCCTGCAAAAGATACAGGATATCTTCTGCCTCTCCCTCCGCCTCTTTTGCAATCTGCAGCATTTCCTCAGAATTATCCACGCCAATCATATCATAACCGGCCTGCGCCAGCAGCCGCGTCATCCTGCCTGTCCCGCAGCCCAGCTCTAACACCAGCCCCGGACTGCCCGCATATTCCTGCAGCAGACTTATCAGATACCTGCTCCATTCTTCATAGGGTACGTTGTCCATAAACAGATCATACACCTGTGCAAATCCTGTATATGCTTCCATTGGGTTCTTCTTCCTCCATGTTTTCTGATTCTTTTTTGCTACTGTACGCCATTATAACATAATCCGCCTGAGAATTACACCGCTTTCTGAGATTCCTTATATTCCGCTGTCCTTATATCAGAATCGCTTCCCAAAAATCGTGTGCAGAATACCATATGATATTTTATTTCCGCTCAAAAAAACGCCGTACCTCGCGCAAATACTGCGATTACAGCGTTTTTACATGCATTTTCCGATCTCCGCATCACTTGAGTTTCCGTAAACTGTAATGTAAAAATGAATATAGTCTTCTAAAGTACCAATCTGCCTGATTTTTGAAAGAATAAAGAGAGGCAGTATTCTGAATAGAGGCACT
>CAJTDX010000028.1 GCA_910575155.1 Lachnospiraceae bacterium | reverse complement strand
TTGGCTGGGAAGCTCCTGTAGTTGCCGTATAAGTTTTCCAGTTAGGTTCAAAAAAACCATTAAAGTTTGTATAGGGGTAGTCTGCGCTTTTTTGGCCACTCAGAAGTTAATGTTTCACAGTAAATAAAAAACAATGATCGCACTGCGGCGGAAAAGAAATATGTACACTCGCACAAGAGGTAAAATATTGCTTCGCAATTGTGCTCGGCGCGCAAAGTGTCCAAGCCCCTCATGATTGAGGGGGTAGGGGAGTTGAAGTGGGCATGCCCACTTTGTTCTCAACACTTAATCAGTACGGCAGATTATATTGCAAATGTTTTGAAAAATGAGGGTGCGGCGCAGCAAAGCAGCCAGGTTACTCAAGAAGAGGGATTCAGAAAGTTAAAGCGGACTTACCCGCTTTTTTTACTCATTCGCTTGAGAGGAAGGAATTGGAAAATTTTGGTAAAAAATGATTGAGGTGGGGACATGGAAGTAGTATAATAAATGATAACGGCAAATTATAGAAAGACATAATACAAAAGATAAAAAGGAGAGACCACGCAATGGTACGACAATACCAGGAAGAGAATGTGTATGAAGCGCTTCAGGAGCGTTTTCATTTTCTGTTTCAGGAATTTGAAAATATCTATGTTTCTTTCAGTGGGGGAAAAGACAGCGGATTGTTATTGAATCTGCTGATGGATTTTAAACGGCAGTATTATCCGGACCGGGTTCTGGGGGTGTTCCATCAGGATTTTGAGGCACAGTACAGTATGACCACGGAATTTGTGGAAAATACGTTTATGAAACTGGAACAAAACATGGACATGGATTTGTACTGGGTATGTCTGCCCATGGCGGCAAGGACAGCGCTCAGCAGTTATGAGATGTACTGGTATCCCTGGGACGACACAAAGAAGGAACTCTGGGTAAGGCCCATGCCCAAGCGCCCATATGTTATCAATCTGAGTAATCCATTTCATCATTATCGTTACAAAATGCCGCAGGAGGATTTGTCCAAGCAGTTCAGCAGATTTTACAAAGAACAGCACAGAAGGGGAAAGACAGTATGTCTGCTGGGGATGCGGGCAGAGGAGTCTATGCAGCGTTACAGCGGTTTTCTGCATAAAAAATACGGTTATGAAGGGGAATGCTGGATTACGAAGCAGTTTAAGGATGTCTGGTGCGCCTCGCCGCTTTACGACTGGACCAACAATGATGTGTGGGCGGCATATTACAAGTTTGGGTATGAATATAATAAACTGTACGACTTGTATTATAAGGCGGGACTGACGCCGAGCCAGATGCGGGTGGCGTCTCCCTTTAATGAGTATGCCAAGGACAGCCTGAACCTGTACCGTGTGATTGACCCTGTCATGTGGACAAAACTGGTGGGAAGAGTGCGCGGCGCGAATTTTACTTCTGTATATGCCCGTACCAAGGCTATGGGATACCGCAATATCTCACTGCCCGATGGACATACCTGGGAATCATATACGAAATTTTTACTTGATACGCTTCCGGTGCGTATCCGCAACAATTATGTGAAGAAGTTCAGGACTTCCATTAAGTTCTGGCATGAAACAGGGGGAGGGCTTCCAGAGGAAACCATTCAGGAATTGATGGATCATGGCTATAAGATTCAGCGGAACGGAATTTCCAATTACACTGTGAATAAAAATTCCAGAGTCATTTTTGTGGGAAAGATCCCGGATCATACAGATGATATTAAATCCACCAAAGACATTCCCAGTTGGAAAAGAATGTGTTACTGTATTCTGAAAAATGACCATATTTGCCGTTTTATGGGATTTGGAATGTCAAGAAAGGAACAGGAACAGATTAATCTTATACGGAAGAAATACGGAGGATTTGCAAATGAATGACAGTGTATACAAAAGCCCCGCCTATCAGGTGCTGTCAGTACCTATTGAAAAAGTAGTGCCGAATACATATAATCCCAACGCGGTTGCGCCGCCGGAAATGCGGCTGCTGTATGACAGTATTAAGGAAGATGGGTACACCATGCCGATTGTCTGTTATTACTCAAAAGCACAGGATGTCTACGTGATTGTAGACGGGTTTCATCGTTATCGGATTATGCTGGATCACAAGGATATTTACCAGCGTGAAAACGGAAAGCTCCCGGTGACTGTAATTGATAAACCGCTCTCGAACCGGATGGCAAGCACTATACGGCATAATCGGGCGAGAGGAAATCATGATGTGGATCTGATGAGCAATATTGTAAAAGAACTTCATACCATCGGCAGGTCAGACGCCTGGATTTCCAAGCATATGGGAATGAGCCGCGATGAGATTCTGCGTTTGAAGCAGATTACCGGACTGACGGAGCTTTTCCGCGACGTAAAATTCGGACAGGCATGGAAACCGGTAGAGGAGCCGGTCGTTCAGAAAGCAAACGAAGAGGAAGAAGAAAAGCTGCCGGAGGATCTGGAAGAATCAAAGGATACGGGAGAAGTGAAAAATACAGAAAAGATAAAGTAAAAAATCGGGGCGAATGCCCCGATTTTATATTGGTCTATAGGAAAGACAAGTCCTTTAACAATGAAGGTTTCAGGGAGTTGAAGCGGACTTGTCCGCTTTGTTATTTTGCAAGGGTCAGAATATCCTCATAAAAAGAAGGATAAGAGATGGCGGCGCAGTTTTCATCATCGAGAGTAGTTTCCCCGGAAGCATTCAGTCCCGCCACGGTAAAAGACATAGCAATGCGGTGATCCTGGCATGTATGGATTCTGGCGCCCTTAAGCGGTCTGCCGCCTTCAATTACCATACCGTCTTCAGTGGGGACGATGGAGGCGCCCATAGCCTTAAGATTTTCAGTTACCACAGCAATGCGGTCTGATTCTTTTACTTTTAGTTCCTGAGCATCCTGGATGACTGTGGCGCCTTCTGCGAAAGCCGCCATCACGGCGATCACAGGGATTTCATCAATAAGAGTGGGAATTGCAGCGCCGCCCACGACAGCGCCGTGAAGATGGCTGCTTTTTACCAGGATGTCTGCTACCGGTTCTCCGGAAACTGTGCGTTTATTTAACAGCGTCAGATTCCCGCCCATAGCCAGGGCTGTGTCCAGAATACCGCTGCGGGTGGGGTTGACGCCCACGTTTTGAATTAAGATTTCTGAATGCGGGGTGATAAGCCCCAGTGCGATAAAATATGCGGCGGAAGAAATATCTCCGGGCACATGGATGTTCTGGCCGTTTAACACGGGTTCCGGTCTGATAGACGCGGTAGCGCCATCAGAGGTAATACAGGCGCCGAAGCCGGACAGCATCAGCTCAGTATGATTTCTGGATAATACTGGCTCTGTGACGCTGGTTTCATCCTCAGCATAGAGTCCGGCGAGCAAAATGGCGGACTTAACCTGGGCGGAGGCAACCTGGGAATGATAATGGATGCCCTTTAAATGACCGCCGCGTACAGTGAAAGGGGCGCAGCCGGAATCACAGCATTCCTGACGGGCGGGGAAAGAAGCTTGATCCCAGCATTGGAATGACGCCCCCATTTGCGAGAGGGGGGTAAAAATGCGCTGCATGGGACGTTTGCGTATGGAATGGTCGCCGTCCAGAGCGGTTTCGAAGGATTGTCCGGCCAGAATACCGGAAATCAGCCGCGTCGTGGTTCCGCTGTTTCCCACATCCAGGATCTGTGAGGGCGCGCTGAGGCCATGAAGCCCTTTTCCATGAACCAGAACGCTGGAACCATGATTTTCAATCAAAATCCCAAGTTTCTGGAAACAGGAGATGGTGGAAAGGCAGTCGGCGCCCTGCAGGAAATTAGTAATTTCTGTGAGGCCGTTGGAAATGGCGCCGAACATGATGCCTCTGTGGGAAATGGATTTATCGCCGGGAACGGATAATTCCCCGTGGAAAGAATAATTATTTGTAATTTTCATAACAGTCACCTCGTTTTTTATCGTTCATATACGGTGTATTGACAGCCGCGCAGCAGTCTTACGGCTGTTTTTCTTGCCTGTTCGTCATAAAATTCGATATGCAGCACACCATCCTGAAATTCCCGGTTATGAATAATGCCGATGTTTTTTATGCTGATATTCTCCTGGGAGAGAATGGTGGCAAGCGCGGCAATCCCTCCGGTTTCGTCAGCCATATCACAGTAAATTTCAAAAATTTTGGGAAGCGATCCGCTAGTGCTGATGGAAATGGAATCCCGGTAGTCTTTGGCTTCCTGGAAAAAATCAAACAGCTCCTGGCTGCTGCCGGAGGAAATCTGTTGTTTGGTATGTTCCAGAGAATGAATAAACAGATCGATCAATTTTATAAGCTGTTCCTGATTGGTGAGACAGATTTGCTGCCACATAACAGGCGAGGAGGAGGCGATTCTTGTAATATCTTTGAATCCGCCGGCGGCTACGCTTTTCATCGTTTCCGTCTCATCGTCAAGATCTTTTACCAGATTTACCAGGCTGGAAGCCAATATATGAGGCAGATGACTGATGGCGGCGGTAATAAAATCGTGTCTGCGGTAACTAAGCACCATGGTAATAGCGCCCAGAGAGCTGATAAACGCTTTTAATTCCTGCGTAAGCTCCGGGCGTATGTCCGGCGACGGGGTGAGCATATAATATGCGTTTTCCAGCAGATATGAGGTTGCATGTCTGTAACCGCTTTTTTCCGAACCGGCCATGGGATGTCCGCCAATAAAATAAGGAGAAATTCCTGTGCGGGAAATCTCCTGATGGATGGAATTTTTCACACTTCCCACGTCGGTGATGATACAGTGATCTCCGGCAAAAGCAGAGAGTTTCATAAGAAATTCGGAATTTTTCTGCACAGGCGCGCAGAGGAATATGTAACGGCAGGCTGCAAAATCCTCAGTAAGTTCCCGGAATCCTTTGGCAATCACCTGTTCGGCGACGGCAAGATCTAAGGCTTCTGCGTCCGTATCATATGCAATCATTTCAATTTCCGGGTGAATGCGGTGAATTGTTTTGGCAATAGAACCTCCGATGAGGCCAAGACCGATAAAACCAATTTTTTCAGGTTTCATAATGTCCTCCTGAATCCGTATTTTAGTACTTCTTTGTATTTGTCTGTTCCTATCGTAAGGGAAAAAGCCTCAAAAGTCAACTGCCTCTGTCACTGAAGAATATCGGAAAGCAAGAAATAATTGTAAATATTGAATAAAAAGGTTGTAAATTTTTTGGAGTTTTAGTAAAATATAAACATCGAATAAACTTGTATTGGAGGAAAACATTATGAACGTGTATACAACTGACAAAATAAGAAATGTAGTTCTTTTAGGACACGGCGGCAGCGGGAAGACGACATTAGTGGAAGCCATGGCATATCTGTCCGGTATTACCAAGCGTATGGGGAAGGTCAGCGACGGCAATACCATCAGCGATTATGACAAGGAAGAAACGAAACGTCTTTTTTCGATTAATACGTCAGTCGTGCCGGTGATCTGGGAAGATACAAAAATCAACGTGCTGGACGCGCCCGGATATTTTGGTTTTGTAGGAGAAGTGGAGGAAGCGGTCAGCGTTGCGGACGCAGCCATTATTGTAGTGTCCGGTAAGAGCGGAATTCAGGTAGGGACCCAGAAGGCATGGGAGATCTGTGAGAAATATAAGATCCCGCGTATGGTATATGTGACAGAAATGGACGACGACAATGCAAGTTTCCGTCAGGTAGTGGCAGATTTGCAGGAAATGTACGGCAAGAGAATTGCGCCGTTCCACCTTCCGATACGGGAAAATGAGAAGTTTGTGGGATATGTTAACGTTGTGGCTCAGACTGGAAACCGCTGGAATGAGAAAGGCGAGGTTGTGGAGACCGAGATTCCGGATTATTCCCAGGCAAATTTAGAGCTGTGCCGGGAAGCGCTGATGGAAGCGGTTGCCGAGACCAGCGAAGAATTTATGGACCGTTATTTTGCGGGTGAAGAATTTTCGGAATTTGAGATTCGTTCCGCACTGCGCACCAACGTAGCGGACGGCAGCATCGTTCCTGTTTCCATGGGATCGAGCACGCTGGTACAGGGAGTCTATACGTTGCTGGATGATATTCTCAAATATTTGCCAAGTCCGGAGAAGCGTCCCTGCAAGGGCGTTAATATGAAGACCAATGAGGTTTTTGACGGCGATTATGATATTGCGAAGTCCAAGAGTCTCTACATATATAAGACCATTGCAGATCCGTTTATCGGCAAATATTCTCTGATCAAGGTTAATTCCGGCGTGCTAAAGACAGATGATGTATTGTACAATGCGGAAAAAGATACGGAGACGAAGGTCGGCAAGATTTATGTAATGCGGGGCAATAAACCTATGGAGGTGCCAGAGCTTCATGCCGGAGACCTGGGGGCTTTGGCAAAGCTTACCAAGTCTTCTACGAGAGATACCCTTTCTACGAAAGCGGCCCCGGTTCTCTATGGAAAGACGCAGATTTCCACACCCTATACCTATATGCGTTATAAGGCGAAAAAGAAAGGCGATGAAGATAAGATTTCCCAGGCGCTGCAAAAACTCATGCAGGAAGATTTAACCCTCAAAACAGAAAATGACAGCGCCAATGGACAGACCCTGATTTATGGCATCGGGGACCAGCATCTGGAAGTGGTAGTGAGTAAGCTGTCGGAGCGTTATAAGGTGGAAATTGAACTGAGCAGGCCCAAGATTGCTTTCAGGGAGACGATCCGCAAGAAATCTGACGTTGAGTACAAGTATAAGAAACAGTCCGGAGGACACGGACAGTATGGACATGTAAAAATGACCTTTGAACCGAGCGGCGACCTGGAGACAGCGTTTGTATTTGAACAGCAGGTAGTGGGAGGCGCCGTGCCCAAGAATTATTTCCCGGCAGTGGAAAAAGGACTGCAGGAATCTGTGCAGAAAGGGCCTATGGCGGCATATCCGGTTATGGGCGTGAAGGCGGTGCTGTACGATGGATCCTATCATCCGGTGGATTCTTCGGAAATGGCATTTAAGATGGCGACGATCCAGGCATTTAAGAAAGGAATTATGGAGGCGTCCCCGGTATTATTAGAGCCGATTGCCAATATGAAAGTGGTAGTTCCGGATAAATATACCGGAGATGTTATGGGAGATTTGAATAAACGCCGCGGCCGGGTGCTTGGCATGAATCCGGTGGAGACAGGCAAGACCGAGATCACCGCTGACGTACCTTATATGGAGATTTACGGTTATATGACAGATCTTCGTTCCATGACTGGAGGAAGCGGGCTGTTTTCTTATGAATTTGCCCGCTACGAGCAGACGCCTTCGGATATACAGGAGAAAGAAGTTGCAGCAAGGAGCAATAAGTTGGATCAGAATGAAGAGTAAGCTGGAATTGTTGTGAGAAGTCTGCCGGTACAGCAAATGTCTTTCATCATTTGCTGTACCGGGTTTGTTTGTAAACGCTGCCGCGCATTGAGACGCTTGGCATTAGTATAGAAGGGTGGAAGCCGTTATTATGAAGAAAAAGAAACTAGTAAATCAGGGTCAGGAACGTGTAAATAAAACCAGGGGCATACAGGGGCTGAAGAATTATTATCATGAGACGATCAAAGGGAAAATTACCGTGTCTGTACTGGCATTGGTGATTGTATCTCTGTCGCTTTTGGGAATTATTGCCAGTGCGCTCAACAATCACAGCACCAACTCTACTTTGGAACGAAATATGGAGGCCACGGCGCATGTATCGGCGGAGCGGGTAGAATGGGAAATTACATCCTATAAAAATATTGCCGAAGATTTGGGGATGACGGCGCGCCTTTCCAGTGACCAGGCGGGCCTGGAAGATAAAAAATCAATCGTGGAGGAGCGTATAAAGGTCAATGAACTGATAGACGGGGATGTGCTTGATATTACAGGAAACAGCATTTTTACGGGAGAAAATCATGCAGACACCGCTTATTTCCAGGCGGCTGCAGAAGGGCAGGTTTATGTAACGGAACCGATTATCAGTGAAGACCAGTTGTCTATGGAAATTCGCATCGCCGCGCCTTTATGGAAAGACGGAGTTTATGGGACAGAGGTGGCAGGCGTTGTTTATCTGGTGCCGGAAGAAAATTTTCTCAATGATATTATGGAGGCGGTAAATGTGAGCGCCAATGGTTCCGCATATATGATGGACAGTCAGGGAACGGTCATCGCCCATGAAAATGATGTTCTGGTAAAAACGAAAGACAACAGCGTAGAGGCGGCAAAAACGGATTCTTCGCTCAAGTCTCTGGCAAAGTTAGAACAGAAGATGATGAAAGGGGAAAGCGGGTTTGGGACTTACCGCTATGGCGGGGTAAAAAAAATTATGGCGTATGCTCCGGTAGAAAACAGTAATAACTGGAGTATTGCCATCACGGCGCCAGTTTCTGATTTTAATATGGAGACGATTGCGGGCATAATTATTACAATACTTATTGTGATTATTTCTATTGCCGCCGCTGTCTTTATGGTGAAAAAGCTTGCCGATGATATCGGAACCCCTGTCCGGCAGTGCGCACAGCGTTTGAATACTCTGGCAAAAGGAGATTTGCATACAGAAGTGCCGCAGATCTCTTCCAGAGACGAGATGCTGACGCTTGCAAACGCCACGCAGGAGATTGTGTCAGGCGTGAAAAATATAATTGGAGATGTAGATTACGTTCTGGGAGAAATGAGTCAAAATAATTTTGACGTTCATTTCCAAAAAGAAGACGCCTACATAGGAGATTACAAGGGAATTATGGATGCAGTCAGAAAGATTAAATATTCTCTGAGCGAGACTTTGACCCATATCAGAGAATCCGCAGACCAGGTAGGACTGGGCGCGGTACAGATGGCGGAAAGCGCACAGTCTCTTGCGGAAGGCGCTACGGATCAGGCGGCTTCTGTGGAAGAACTTCTGGCAACTGCAAATAATGTGGCGGAACAGGTGCAGAGAAATACAGAAAATGCTGTTTCCACCAGCCAGAAAGCGATGGAGGTCGGCAGTCAGGCCGACACCAGCCGTTCTTATATCGCGGAAATGACAGGGGCCATGGAAAAAATCAGCGATGCGTCCAAACAGATTGCAAATATTATTCAAACCATTGAGGAAATTGCAGACCAGACCAACCTGTTATCACTGAACGCTTCTATCGAAGCTGCGAGAGCGGGAGAAGCAGGGCGCGGATTTGCAGTGGTGGCAGGCGAAATCGGTCATTTGGCAATTCAGTCTACGGAATCTGTGGAAGATACCAGAAAGCTGATAGAAGCTGCATTGGGCGAAGTGGAAAGCGGCAACCGCATTGCAGGGGAAATGGCAGTCGCTCTTCAGGAGGTAATTGAGGGCATGGACGGAATTGTAAAAGCAGTGGAAGAGGTGGCGGAAAATTCCAACGAGCAGAACGCATCCATGCATCAGATTAATGAGACGATTGAGATTATTTCGGAAGTTGTACAGACAAATTCAGCGGCGGCAGAGCAGAGTTCTGCAACCAGTCAGGAGTTGTCAGCCCAGGCGGCAGAATTGAATGAAATGATCGGTAAATTTCAGTTTGATGAGACAACGTAACAGCGCTTGTAATGATAAAAAACTAATTATGTACACGCGCACAAAGGTATGATATTGCTTCGCAATTGTGCCCATTACGTCAAAAGGTGCAATCCTCTCATTCTTGAGGGGATTGCACCTTTTTGTTCTCTTATAGGAAAGACCTTGTCATGCTGATGCGTGAAAGTATCTTTCCTATAAGAGAAAAATAATATGCGCACTCGCACAAGAGGTAAAATATTGCTTCGCAATTGTGCTCGGCGCGCAAAGTGTCCAGGCCCCTCATGATTGAGGGGGTAGGGGAGTTGAAGTGGGCATGCCCACTTTGTTCCTGTTTTCTGTCAGACGATACTGCCGCTGGCCGCTTCATAGCTGTCAGGTAACAGAATGAATGGAGCCGCAGGCGATTTTAGTTCCTGAATTGCCGGAAGGCTGCGAGGTAAAGTCGTCTGGCTTACTGTGGATGATGACAGTTCTGTCAATCAGGTCAGATATTGTAAAACGGTCGGTAAAATACATCATCCATGCAGTTCCGCTGTTTCCAAACAGCGGCGGCAGATCTCCCATATGGGCCGGATGCGGGCAGTCAGAAGGATTGTAATGTGTACCGGTCTCTGCATAGGGATCGCTGGCTGTTCCGGTACACGAACCTCCTTCATGGATGTGAAAACCGAAAATGTCAGAGCCGCAGGTTTCGGCAGAAGTCGGAAGACCGTATACTTCTGCGTTCACCAGTACCCCGCCGTTTACAGGATAGAAGCGAACCATACCGGTAATTTCGCTGGTTCCAGGGTTGCCGGTAAGTTCTGCATAGGCGGCGGGCATATAGAAAAGGGCTGTTTCCAGGTAATGCAGTCCGGGATTTTCATAAGCTTTATTTACATTTGATTGAGACATAAAAATCTCCTGAAAAGTTCTGTTATCCTTATAATATTGAATCCAGGAGATTTTGTGAGTAAAGAGTCATTCTATTGTTTCAGTTGTTTCAGACTGTTCTCCCATTCCGAAGATAAAATCCAGTTTTCATAAGGGATCATATGTCCAAATGCATTGATCGCGCCGCTGGCGGTTGCATAATAACGCTGAATCATTTTGTTTTTAATCTGTAACAGTTGCGGGTCAATTTGCTTTCCGGGGATGTTGTCTTTACCGTAAAAGTGTCCGAAATACCAAAGTTCCGAGCTATTGTATCTGAAATGTTTTTTAAATCCCTTTGTGACTAATTTTGAAATCTGCTGATGGTGGTATTTTCCATATTCTCCAGTGGGATTGTGAGTTACCACCTGTTCCCAGTTTTTGTAGGAAAGGATCGTTTCAATATCTTTTTGCATGGCGGTACGGCAGGTAGAGAACGTATCAGTCTCGTAAGAGCCGTCGGAAAATTGTACTCTGGTATCAGGATAACTGAGGATGATATATTTATCATTTGATTTATGCATAACGTCAATAAACGCGTTTTTCCGGGCCGTATTCCAGCCATTAGTCATGCAGACTATCAGATATTCGTCCTCCAGAATATGAGCGCCGCCCCAGAGCGTTTCGTCGTCCGGATGAGCGACAATCATAACTTTATTTATCGCATCCAAATCAAGCTCATCCAGCATGGATGTATTGATAAATCCATCGGTGGCGGTGATTTTCAGAGTCAGTGAACAACTGACGCGGCTGTTATCTCTTGAGGTAGCAGTGATGGTTACTTTTTCAATCGGGCGCAGCGCGGTGACAGTACCGTTCTGGTCTACAGACGCGGCCGAGTTATTGCTGGAGCTCCATTTAATACGCTTATTTGTGGTGTTCCAGGGAGTAAAAGAAACAGATAACCTGCAGGTTGTTCCGGTTCCCATTGAGGACAGCTTGCCGCCGGAAAAATTGATAGAGACGACAGGGACGTTCTGCACGGATATTCTGTATTTTGCTACTTTTCCACTGCGCTTTTCTGTAGCGGTAATAGTAACTGTTCCCGCTTTTTTTGCAGTTACCATGCCGTTTTTATTTACTGTCGCGATTTTTTTATGATCAGATTTCCAGAGGATTTCCGATTCTGTCACCTTATCCGGAGATAATAACGTCGTCAGTTGTATGGAATCGCCAACATACATCTGATTTCTTCCGCGTATCGCTATCTTTTTTACGTATACTCTTTTTACAGCGCGCAGTCTGAAAGATGTTTTTTTGTTGGTTCCTTTGATACGTGCAGTAATTTTTGTGGTGCCTTTTTTATGTACTTTGATCAGACCGCCGGATGATACGGTTGCAATTTTTTCTCTGCTGGAAGACCAGACTATTTTTGAGGACGCTGATTTTTTTGAGGAGATTTTTGCCTGAAGTCTCAGGCGTGAACCTACGTACAGCGGTTCGGAAGGTTTATTTGTGATTGTTATGGCGCTTTTCTGTGCAGCAGAAACCTTGAGGGGAAACATGGTTCCCAGGATGAAATGTGCGCTCAAAATACTGATAAATAGGAAAAAAATAAAAGAAAATTTTTGATGTTTCATGTCGTGGTCAGCCTCCGTTCGTAGTATAACAATATATAAAATGCTTCTTATATAGTTATAGTACTTTTTTACAGATTTTTCAATATGTAATTTAAAATAAGTTGAGATACAGTTATGGCGGGAAGTGTCCGCGGCAGAACGGAGCGCTTTAAAATCAAGAAATAAACTTGACAAAACCCTTCTGTGTGATAGAATTTTAGAAGAATGTATTTGGCGGTCCTGCGGCAGAGATTTGATGATTTGGGACCGCATAGAATGGAGGAGAACATGGCAGCACCATATAATCACAGAGCGTTAGAAGAGAAATGGCAGAAGATTTGGGATGATGAGAAGGCATTTGCCGCGACAGATGATTACTCCAGGCCCAAGTATTATGCATTGGTAGAATTTCCCTATCCGTCAGGGCAGGGGCTTCATGTAGGACATCCTAGGCCCTATACGGCGCTGGACATCGTGGCAAGAAAGAGAAGAATGCAGGGATATAATGTGCTTTATCCTATGGGGTGGGATGCGTTTGGGCTTCCGACAGAGAATTTTGCCATCAAGAACAAGATTCATCCCAGAGTAGTGACGAAAAATAATGTAGAGCGTTTTAAAAATCAGCTTCATGCCCTGGGATATTCTTTTGACTGGGAACGGGAAGTGAATACTACGGATCCGGAATATTACCATTGGACCCAGTGGATTTTCCTGAAGTTATTTAAGGAAGGTCTGGCTTATAAATCAGAAATGCCCATTAACTGGTGTACGTCCTGTAAAGTAGGGCTTGCCAATGAGGAAGTGGTAAGCGGCGTCTGTGAACGGTGCGGAGCGCCGGTAGTTCGTAAGGTAAAGAGCCAGTGGATGCTGAAAATTACAGAATATGCGGACAAGCTCTTAGAAGGGCTGAAAGACGTAGATTATATTGAACGGGTGAAAGTTTCTCAGAAGAACTGGATTGGAAAGAGCCAGGGAGCGGAGGTGGATTTTCCAATTGCAGGTAAGGAGGAGAAGCTTACCGTTTATACCACGAGGCCGGATACGCTGTTTGGCGCGACTTATATGGTTGTTTCTCCGGAGCATCCGGTGCTCGATAAATATAAGGAAGAGATCAGCAATTGGGAAGAAGTTCTGGCTTATCGGGAACAGGCGGCGAGAAAGTCTGATTTTGAGCGTTCCGAACTTGCCAAAGAGAAGACGGGCGTGGAGATTGACGGTTTAAAAGCCATTGACCCGGTAAATGATCAGGAAATCCCGATCTGGGTATCCGATTATGTACTGATGAGTTATGGGACAGGAGCCATCATGGCAGTTCCGGCACATGATACCCGTGACTGGGAATTTGCCAAAAAGTTCAATCTTCCCATTGTAGAGGTAGTGGCAGGCGGAGAGGACGTGCAGAAAGAAGCCTATACCGACGTCGCCACCGGAAAGCTGGTAAATTCAGGCTTTTTGGATGGACTTGAGGTGGCGGAGGCAAAGAAGAAAATCATTGCCTATTTAGAGGAACAGAAGATTGGAAAAGGCAAAACCAATTTTAAGCTGCGTGACTGGGTGTTTTCACGCCAGCGTTACTGGGGAGAGCCGATTCCGATTGTAAACTGTGAGAAATGCGGTTATGTGGCGCTGCCGGACAGCGAGCTGCCCCTACAGCTTCCGGAAGTGGAAAGCTATATGCCCACGGATAACGGGGAGTCTCCTCTGGCAGCGATCACAGACTGGGTAAATACTACTTGTCCATGCTGCGGCGGTCCTGCAAAGCGGGAGACAGACACCATGCCTCAATGGGCCGGATCTTCCTGGTATTTTCTGCGCTACACAGATCCGAAGAACAAGCAGGCGCTGGCCAGTGAAGAAGCCCTGAAATACTGGCTTCCTGTGGACTGGTATAACGGCGGAATGGAGCATACCACACTGCATCTTCTGTATTCCAGGTTCTGGCATAAGTTCCTGTATGACCAGGGCGTGGTGCCAACATCGGAACCTTATCAGAAGCGCACCTCACACGGGATGATTCTGGGAGAAAACGGCGAGAAAATGTCAAAGTCACGCGGAAATGTGGTAAATCCGGATGATATTGTCATGGATTACGGTGCAGATACGTTGCGTACCTATGAGATGTTTATCGGAGCATTTGACTTGAGCGCGGCCTGGTCAGAAAACGGCGTGAAAGGCTGCCGGAGATTTTTAGAGCGCGTCTGGAAGCTGCAGGACATTCTTGTGGACGGCGACAGTTACAGTCCGGAATTTGAGACGAAGATGCATCAGCTGATTAAGAAAGTAAGCTCCGATTATGAGCATTTAAAATATAATACCGCGATCGCGGCTATGATGTCCATGTTAAATGATTTTTCCAAAGCAGGGCGCATCAATCGTGCGGAATTTAAAACCTTCCTTATGCTTTTAAATCCGACGGCTCCCCATATTACAGAAGAATTGTGGGGGATCTGCGGTTATGAGGGCAGAATCTATCAAAACGCATGGCCGGAATATGATGAGGCAAAGACGGTGGAAAATACGGTTGAGATTGCGGTTCAGGTGAATGGAAAGACCAGAGCGACGGTGACAGTTCCGGTGGATGTGGATAAAGACACGGCTGTTGCGGCAGGCAGGGAAGCCCTGGGAGCGAAGCTTACCGGGAATATCATAAAAGAAATTTATGTTCCGGGACGGATTATCAATATTGTAGCAAAATAAAAGAAAGGAACTGTTGCAAAACAGCAGTCAGATACGGGGTACCGCATATCGGACACAGAATGTGAACGGTATTGTGATCTGAGACTGCTTTTTGCGGCAGTTCCTTTTG
Organism: Lachnospiraceae bacterium; assembly: GCA_910575155.1. Taxonomy (GTDB): domain Bacteria; phylum Bacillota; class Clostridia; order Lachnospirales; family Lachnospiraceae; genus Petralouisia. The sequence continues at coordinate 27,459 of CAJTDX010000028.1, read as the reverse complement.
ATAATGTTAAAAAGTATTTACTTTCGCATCGTTTTCATGAGCTGCATCATCATATCTACTTTTTTCTGTTCCTGTGGAGGAAGGGATTGTTTTAAAACTTCTACAATCAGGTCCCGTTCTCCGGAGGAAAATTCCATGCCTTCTCTGCTGGCGCGGTCAGAAGCGTTTTTTAAAGAAGCAGCCATATCTTTGGGGTTGGCGCCGGAGGGAGAGGTATTCTGGGCGAGATTCATTAGAAGCTGAAGTTTGTCTGGCGAAATATTCTGTAATTGAGGGTTGTTTAATAAGTCCTGTGGATTCATAATAGTCCTTTCTGTGCATAAGGGATGGGAGCTGATTAAGTAAACAGGGTTCCGTAAGTGGAAAACATTTGTACAAAGGTCATCATATTATCAATCATTTCCTGTTCTTTTTCGGTACAGTATTCCCGTATGGCATTCAGCATCTGCAATGGGGCGTCCTCCTGCGGTTCATCTTCTGAACACATACGCAGATTATTTCCGGGAGCCTGGAATAATGCCATGGTCCGCTGTAATTCCATGAATTTTACCATCATTGCCATGGTCCGCTGCCTGGAAGTTTCCAGATAGGGAAGGGCGGCTTTTAACATTTGCAGATGCCGGTCCTGAATCAATGTATCAATAGATTCCATGCGTTTTCACCTTTTTATTTTAATTTATGAGAAGGAAGCGGAGATTATGACAGTGGAAGCATTGGCAGCCTGGCAGGGCGGCAACAGTTTTGAGGGAATTTCATATACTATTGAGAACGATTTTTATTTCAGGAGATGAATAATGAAAGGAAAATTAGTGATAGATGGCAACAGTGTGTATGAACTGGATGAAGAATGTATTCGCAGGAGGAAAGATCAGGACAAGGAACGGGAGAAGGAAGGAAAAAACAAAGAATCCCAGAGAAGATAAATAAAAGCGGGGCTTGCTTTTGCAGGCCCCGTTTTAAATATTCTAAACATACAGTCGTTTTAGACCGCCTGCTCAAAGGACAGGCGGTCCTGAAAATTAGCAGAAGGAATTTCCGCAGCCGTTGCCGCCCCATCCGCCGCAGCAGAAGAGCAGTAAGATGATCCACAGGCAGCTGTTGTTGCCGCAGCCATCTCCGCCGCCGAAGAATCCGCCGCCGCATCCGCCGCCGCAGCAGCAAAGCAGGATAATGATCCAGATAATAGAACCGCATCCTCCGTTGTTATTGCTTTCACATCCACATCCACAGTTTGTAGCAGCTAAATCACTCATAGTTAAATCCTCCAAAATTTTGATTACAATGTATCATATGTATGTGGCTTGTTTGTGGTTCTCAATATCCGAAAAAAATTTTGTAAAATCTGCCATTGTCTGTTATAATAGAACATAAATGAAAAAAAGATATCGGAACAGTAAGTGGACATTCGGAAAAAGGAGTGGGTTATGAATACAGTGGTGCTTGTAGATAATGACAGCAAGTGGATTGCCAATTATAAGCGAATGCTTGCGCCTTTTCGGGAGAACTTGAATTGCATGTATTTTGAGCATTCAGAAAAGGCCATGGAGTATATCACGTCTCATCCTGTGGAGGTTCTGGTCAGCGAGCTGGATATGCCTCTGATGTCGGGAAAAGAGCTTTTTGAGATGGTGGATATGCTGTCTCCGGATACAGTGAAGATTGCCATGACCCAGGTGAAGAATGTGGCGGATACTCTGGATGTTTTGAATCACAGCCGGATTTTTAAACTGATTTTAAAACCCTTTTTTCTGGTAGAAGATCTGGTTGTTCCTATTCAGGCGGGAATTATGCAATATAAGAGTGAGAAGCAGGAAAGGGATTTTCGACAGAGAGAGGAAAAAGAACTTGAGAGGTTAAATCAGGGTGTGGAGGAATTTTGGGAGAAGCTTGGAGAGAAAAAGCAACACTATGACAGAATCTGCCGCCTGGCAATGAACATTCTGGCGGAGGATTTTAGTCCGCAGATTGCGCAGCTGCAACAGGTGGAGAGCGAATTTGCCCGGGAATTTTGTGAGAAACTGCTGCAGGAATTTGTGCAGTATTATATGTATGAAAAACGAAATTTTATTTACTATATGAATTATCTCAAAAATCAGTTTCATTATGCGGGCAGATCCTGTGTGTTTCAGATCAGTAATGAGACAGGGCGCGAAATTCCGCCGGGTGTGATGAAACGGATTGCGTATGGAATGTTTCTTACGGGTTACTGGTGCCAGCAGTGTCTGGAAAATTACGAGATAGAGAACGTGATTGCCATAGAAGGAGAGTACTATGTGCTAAAGATTATATATCGCCCTTCGGCGGCAGAAATGGATTATAAAATTACAAGCCCCAGGATACAGACTCTGCTGTTGCGGATTGTGGAGGATTTAAAGCGTGCTTTATCAGACGCCCAGGATTTGAGACAGGGATTGCTGGGAACACTTTACTATCGTTTTGAGAATCAGGAGGGAGCACAGTGAATGAAGTGATCAAGGCGCTCTATGAGATAGAGGCGCAGGCTGGAGAACTGATGGAACAGGCCAATGTCTCAAGACAGGCGATGCAGGAAGAAAAGAAACGTCAAATGGAAGAAATCAACACGGAGCTGGAAGCGGAAATGGAAGGCAGGCTTACCATATTAAAAAGCAGGCTGGAAGAGCAGGCGCAGGAAGAAATCCGGCAATTAACAGAAAAGAGCCGCCGGCAGGTAGAACAGTTGAACGAAATGTATGAGAATCATCTCCGTCAGAATGCCAGGGAGATTGTAGAAAGAATCACAGAGGTGTAGCTTATGGCAGGAGGATTGCTGGAATACAGCGGGCTGGTGACAAAGACCAGAGCCATGAAGAGCCGTCTGCTGCGTCAGGAAGATTTTGAAAAAATTTCAGAATTTCAGACGGTGTCAGAAACAATCAGTTTTCTCAGGGAACAGGAAAGTTATGGGAAGATTTATGGCGGACATGAAGAAATCCAGCACCGCGGACAGGTGGAAGCATTGATTTATAATTCCATTGGTGAGGATTACCGGAAACTATATAAGTTTGCCAATAACAATCAGCGCAGGGCCATGGCGTTGTATTATGAACAGCTTCAGTTTGAGGAAGCTGTTCCTGAAATAGAAGCGTCTTATTTTGAGCGGGTCTGGAAAGACATTGAAAACTTTTCCGGCAAACGGACGCGCAAAGTGTTGCGGGAAGTGTTCGGTACGCAGATTGACTGGATGAATATTATGTGGTGTTACCGGGCGAAGCAGTTTTTTCATCAGCAGCCGCAGGAAATTGAGCGTATGCTGATTCCTGTACATTACAGGTTGACAAAGGCGGAATTTCGCAGACTTCTGGAGGCAGAACATGCAGAGGAATTTCGCCGGATTCTGGGAAATACGGCATATTTCAGAGGAAGAGAAGCGTTAGTGAGGCTTAAAGACGAGGTTTCTTACCGTAAAGTGATGGAGCGCATGTACCAGAGACTTTGCAGAAAATATCCGCATTCTATGGCGCCGGTGTTCTGTTATTTTTATAAAAAAGAACAGGAAATCCAGCATTTGACGACTGCTTTGGAGGGAATACGCTATCAGCTTCCGGCAAAAGACATCCGGGAACTGATTCTGATCTGAATGTTTAGATAGAAAGAGAAGGGAGGAGATGCTTTGGTTGAGAAGATGAAATTACTGCATATTGCAGGTCCCAGGGAAGATATTGACCGGGTGGTTAAGGTATATCTGAATAACTATGACATTCATTTTGAGAATGCCATGACCAGGCTCAACAGTCTCAGAAACGTCCGTCCTTTTGTGGAGACGAATGTGTACAAAGAGGCGGCGCAAAAAGCGGCGGAATTAAAAGAATATCTGGATACGGCGGGAAGCGGCACAATTACAATGCGGGCGGCTCAGGCCCAGGTGATTATTGACGAGGTTGACAGCCAAATCAGAGAGCTGCGCAGCAGCCAGGAGGAGCTGCAGGAAAAGATTCTGGAACTGAAAAAATGGATGGAGGAGATTTCTCCGTTCATAGGGCTTGATTTTGAATTGAGTAAACTGAAAGACTTCCGGTTTATTGATTACCAGTTTGGACGCATCCGGGTGAAAGATTATCATAAGCTGGAGCGTTATATTTTCAAGAATCCCTATACGCTGTTTTATGAATGTAACAATGACAGTGAATATGTATGGGGCGTGTATTTTGTACCGCATACGCATTTGTTAGAGGTGGAGGCGGTGTATGCGTCTTTTCATTTTGAAGAAATTGAAATATCAGAAGGATTTGAGGAGACGCCCAGACAGGTCTATGAACAGGCAAAGGAACGCCTGGCGGACTGCCGGCAGGAGCTGGAAGGGCTGCAGATAAAGGCTGTGGAGCTGGTTAAGAGCAGAGAGGACGAGATTTTGTCTGCATGTACCAGCCTGGAGAGTTATTGCAGGAATTTTGAGATCCGTAAGTACGCGGTATGCTCACAGGCAAAAGATGGAGAGGGAGAGTATTATATTCTGTATGGATGGATTTCCTGTAAGGATGCGGATAAGCTTATAAAGGAAATTGCAGAAGATGACAAGATTCACTGGGAGGAGGAAGAAGGCGACCGCTCCGTGAATCCGCCGACCAGATTAAAGAATCCCCAAATTTTAAAACCTTTTGAAATGTTTGTGGAAATGTACGGCCTCCCCGCCTATCATGAAATGGATCCCACGTTGTTTGTAGCCGTTACGTATACGCTGATGTTCGGCATTATGTTCGGGGATGTGGGACAGGGGGCATGTCTGATGGCGGGCGGATTTTTACTGTACCGCTTTAAGAATCTACGTCTTGCTGGGATTGTGGGCGTGGCTGGAATCTGGTCTGTGGCGTTTGGATTTTTGTATGGCAGTGTGTTTGGATTTGAAGAGGTTTTGCCGGCGCTGTGGATGAAGCCGATGGACAATATTATGTCAACGCTGATGATTGCGATTGGCTTTGGCGCGGCTTTGATCCTGTTCGCTATGATTTTAAATATCATCAATGCGGTGCGGGCAAAAGAATATGGCAGACTTTTGTTTCATCAGAGCGGGATCGCAGGACTTGTCTGTTATGGATTTGTAGTCTTGTGCGCGCTGCTTTTCATTACGGGTCATGGGATGCCCGCTGCAATTATTATTGTCCTGGCAGTCGGCGTGCCGCTTCTGGCAATTCTGCTGAAAGAACCCCTGAGTCGCCTGCTTGAACGCAAAAGCGATATTTTCCCGGAGGGAAGCAAGGTCATGTTTCTGGTGGAAGCGCTGGTGGAAGGTTTCGACGTGGTATTAAGCTATGCTACCAATACCATTTCTTTTGTGCGTGTGGGCGCATTTGCTTTAAGTCATGCCGGGATGATGGGCGTGGTAATGACCCTGGCGGGTTTTGAGAAAGGCAGTCCCAACTGGTTGGTTATTGTACTGGGCAATCTTTTGGTGGCGGGCCTGGAGGGGCTGATTGTGGGAATCCAGGTGCTTCGTCTGGAATATTACGAAATGTTCAGCCGTTTTTATTCAGGAAGCGGGAAACCATTTATTTCATTTAATAAAAGAAACCGATAGGAGGACGGGATCATGATAACGAAAATAATATTGGTGTTGATTTTACTTTGCAGTATGATTATTCCGGTGGGCGGATTTTTGCTGAGCAAGCGCAAAGAAGGAGGATTTAAAGCGGCATTGGGATGTAATGTCTTTTTCTTCTTTGGAACGCTGCTGATTGCGGATCTTTTCATGTTTCAGGGAAATGTACAAGCGGCGGCAGAAGCGGCGGAGGCGGCTGTAAGTACGGAGAGCTGGAGATATATAGCGGCAGCCTTGTCTACAGGCATGTCCTGTATTGGCGCGGGCATTGCGGTGGCAAGCGCGGCAAGCGCGGCGCTGGGCGCGTTGAGTGAAGATTCCAGTATTATGGGTAAGGCGTTGATTTTCGTTGCTCTGGCAGAGTCTATCGCGCTTTACGGACTGTTGATTTCCTTCTCCATTTTGGGATAGTAAGGAGCGTTTTATGAAAATGTATCTGATCAGTGACAACCGGGACACATATACAGGAATGCGGCTGGCAGGCGTGGAAGGCGTTGTCGTCCATGAGCGGCAGGAATTAAAGGAAGCGCTGGAAACAGTATTTCAGGATAAGGAAATCGGCATTGTTCTCCTGACGGAAAAGTTTGGCAGGGAATTTCCGGATCTGATTGACGATGTTAAACTGAACCGCCGCCAGCCGCTGCTGATTGAAATTCCTGACCGCCATGGAACGGGACGGAAGGAAAATTTTATTACAGATTATGTCAGTGAAGCCATAGGGCTGAAGCTTTAGGCAGAAGGGAGAAGGTATGCAGATCAAGGAAAAGCTGGAGGTATTCCGGGATTTTACCCTGGATGTGGCGAAGGAAAACAGCGGTCAGCTGACAGCGCAGTACGAAGCTGTCTGCAGACAGGAACTGGAAGAATTCCGCAAGAATAAGCAGACGGAAATGGAACACAGGCTGCAGATGGAAGAACGGAGCCTCCGCAGACAGATGAACAGCAGAGTGTCAAGGGAACTGCTGCATCAGAAGCATATTCTTGACGAATGTAAACGCCAGTGGAAGGAAAAACTGGCGGAAGAGATAAAAATACTGTTGAAGGAATATCAGAAAACAGCAGATTACCACAACTTTCTGGTTTCCAGGATCCGCATGGCGAAAAAAGTGGCGGGAAAGGAAGCGGTCATCATCTATCTCAATGCTTCCGATGAAGACAAGAAGCAAGAACTGGAGAAGGAGACAGAGACGAAGCTTACGATCAGCAAAATTGATTTTGGCGGCGGAATCCGGGCGGTCGTTCGTTCCAGAAATATTTTGATTGATGAATCCTTTCTGACCAAACTGGAACAGGAGGAGATGCATCTATGAATATAACGGGAAAAATATACGGTATTAATGGCCCTGTTATTACAGTCAGGGGAAATCTTGGATTTAAAATGTCAGAGATGGTTTACGTGGGAAAACAGAGATTGCTCGGGGAAGTAATCGGCTTAAAGCAGGAGGAAACCACAATCCAGGTATTTGAGGAGACGACCGGACTGCGTCCCGGAGAAGTGGTAGAAGGGGCAGGAAAGGCGATCAGCGTTACGCTTGCGCCGGGAATTATTACCAATATTTTTGACGGCATTGAGCGTCCTTTGCAGTTGATTGGAGAGAAGAACGGCGCGTACATTCCCCGGGGCGTTGATACAGACCTTCTGGACAAAAAAAGAAAGTGGGACGCCAGGATCACGGTAAAGCCGAAAGACGCTGTGACAGGCGGAACTGTAATCGCGGAGGTTCCGGAGACTCCTGTCATTTTGCATAAAGTAATGGTTCCGCCCAATACAGACGGAATTGTTCTGTGGACGGCAAAGGATGGCGGCTATACCATAGAGGAACCGCTGGTGAAAATCCGAAGACCCGACGGTTCAGAGGAAACTCTGACTATGGCGCAGCAGTGGCCGATCCGCGTTCCCCGTCCCATTCAGAAGCGTTATCCGGCAGACCGCCCGTTGATTACGGGTCAGCGCATTTTAGATACCCTGTTTCCAATTGCCAAGGGAGGGACTGCGGCAATTCCCGGAGGTTTTGGAACGGGAAAAACCATGACCCAGCATCAGATTGCGAAGTGGTCAGACGCAGATATTATTCTTTATATTGGCTGCGGAGAACGGGGAAATGAGATGACCAATGTTTTGGAAGAATTTTCAAAGCTTACAGACCCCAGGAGCGGAAATCTTCTTATGGACCGCACGACCCTGATTGCCAATACCTCAAATATGCCGGTGGCGGCAAGAGAGGCCAGTATTTATACCGGGCTGACGCTGGCGGAATACTACCGGGATATGGGATATCATGTGGCGATTATGGCGGATTCTACTTCCCGCTGGGCGGAGGCGCTTCGGGAGCTTTCAGGAAGACTGGAGGAAATGCCGGCAGAGGAAGGATTTCCTGCATATCTTGCTTCCAGACTGTCTGCTTTTTACGAACGTGCCGGGTATGTGGAAAATCTCAATGGAACGGACGGCAGCGTGACCATAATCGGCGCGGTGTCCCCGCAGGGAGGAGATTTTTCGGAACCTGTGACGCAGAACACCAAGCGTTTTGTGCGCTGTTTTCTTGCGCTGGACAAGGCGCTTGCCTATGCCAGGCATTATCCGGCAATCAACTGGCTGACCAGTTATACGGAATATCTTTTAGATTTGGAAAACTGGTATCAGGCCAATGTGGGGGCGGAGTTCATTCCCTGCCGCAATGAGCTGTTGAATATTCTCACCACAGAGAGCCGTCTCAATGAGATTGTGAAGCTGATTGGAAGCGATGTGCTTCCCGACGACCAGAAGCTGATTCTGGAAATTGCCAGGGTAATCCGGCTGGGATTTTTACAGCAGAATGCGTTCCATGCGGAGGATACTTTTGTACCTATGGAAAAACAGCTTCATATGATGAAAATTATTTTGTATCTCTATGAAAAATGCAAAGACCTTATTGATCTGGGAATGCCTATGGCGCTTCTCAGGGAAGATCCGGTTTTTGAGAAAATAATCGCCATTAAATATGATGTTGCAAACAGGGAACTGCATAAATTTGAAACATATCGGCAGATGATCGACGCTTTTTACCAGGGTCTGCTGGAAACCAATGCATAGGAGGCGGAATATGTCCATAGAATATTTAGGCTTAAGTGAGATTAATGGTCCTCTGGTTGTGTTAGAAGGGGTACAGGACGCGTTTTTTGAAGAGGTTGTGGAATTTGTGGTGGACAAGAACAGCCGTAAAAAAGGAAAGATTATCGCGGTGGATGAGGATAAAGCGGTGATCCAGGTTTTTGACAGCACCGACGATATGTCTTTGAAAAATACACATACCAGATTAAGCGGTCATCCAATGGAACTCGGACTTTCCCTGGAAATTCTGGGACGTACCTTTAACGGGCTGGGAGAACCTATTGACGGACTTGGCAAGATTGACCCGGAGGTCATGCGGGATGTGAATGGTCTGCCGTTAAATCCCTGTACCCGGGAATACCCCAGAAATTATATTCGCACCGGAGTGTCGGCCATTGACGGGCTGGTCACGCTGATCAGAGGCCAGAAGCTTCCTATTTTTTCCGGGAACGGTCTGCCCCATGACCAGCTTGCGGCTCAGATTGTAGAGCAGGCGTCCCTGGGAGAAGAGTCAGAGGAAGAATTTGGTATTGTATTTGCGGCAATGGGCGTGAAATACGATGTGGCGGAATTTTTCCGCAGAAGATTTGAAGAGAGCGGCGTCAGTTCCCATGTAACCATGTTTTTAAATCTCTCCAATGATCCGGTGGCGGAGCGTTTGATTACGCCTAAGATGGCGCTGACCGCCGCAGAATATCTTGCCTTTGAGAAAAATATGCATATTCTGGTGATTTTGACAGATATGACTTCCTATGCGGAAGCAATGCGTGAAATTTCCGCCTCAAAAGGGGAGATTCCCAGCCGTAAAGGATATCCGGGGTATCTTTACAGTGAGCTTGCTACCTTGTATGAGCGGGCCGGGATTGTACAGGGAAGGGAGGGAAGCGTGACCCAGATTCCTATTCTCACGATGCCCAATGACGATATTACGCATCCGATCCCGGATCTGACCGGATATATTACAGAGGGTCAGATTGTGCTGGAACGATCCCTGCATCAGAAAAATATTTATCCGCCCATCAATGTGCTGCCTTCGCTGTCCCGCCTTATGAAGGATGGAATTGGTGCAGAATATACCAGAGAGGACCATCAGGATGTGGCGAACCAGCTTTTTTCTTCTTATGCCAGAGTGGGAGAGGCCAGAGATCTGGCAAGTGTGATCGGCGAGGATGAATTGTCCGGCACAGATAAGAAGTATCTGGAGTTCGGAACCGGATTTGAACAGCAGTTTGTGGCGCAGGGCATGAACGAAAACCGCACCATTGAAGAGACGCTGGATATCGGCTGGAGGCTTTTGCAGATCCTGCCCAGAGAAGAGCTGGACAGGATTGATACCAGGATTCTGGAAAAATATTATGACCGATAGACAGAGGAAATAGTTCTATTGAGTGACAATTGCCGGACAAATGCAGCAGCAGAATACAGAGGTGAGACAGATGGATCCAAATACATTTCCGACTAAAGGAAATCTGATACATGCGAAAAATTCCCTTGCCTTGTCCAGACAGGGATATGAGCTGATGGATAAGAAGCGCAATATCCTGATTCGGGAACTGATGGAACTGATTGGGCAGGCGACCGATATCCAGAAGGAAATTGACGAAACATTTACCAGCGCTTATCTTGCCCTGCAAAAAGCCAATATTCAGATGGGAATTCATGAAGTGGAGGCGGTAAGCCTGAGCGTTCCCGTGGAGACTTCCATTACCATAAAACGAAGAAGCGTAATGGGAACGGAAATTCCAAAGGTGGAGTATGAGAGGCAGGAGTTAAGGCCGGCTTATGGTTTTTTTGGCACCAAAATGTCTCTGGATCAGGCGTGTGAGAGATTTCAGAAGGTAAAGGAGCTGACCATTCGCCTGGCACAGATTGAAACCAGCGCCTGCCGCCTTGCCTATAATATCAAGAAAACCCAGAAGCGCGCCAACGCCTTGCAGAATATCACGATTCCAAAATTTGAATCATTGGTAAAGGATATCCAGAATGCCTTAGAGGAGAAAGAACGGGAAGAATTTACAAGACTGAAAGTAATCAAACGGATGAAGCAGAGGAAATAAGAGAAATGAAAACAGAAATAAATGCACAGCAGATTCCCGCGTTTGAAGTGATTCATGAGGTGAAAAAAGCGGTAATAGGAAAAGATGACTGTATTGTGAAGGCTGTCGCCGCCATTCTTGCCGGCGGTCATATCCTGCTGAACGATATCCCGGGCGTGGGAAAAACTACGCTTGCCATGGCGTTGTCAAAATCTATGTCTTTAAGGCAAAACCGCGTGCAGTTTACGCCAGATGTGCTTCCATCAGATCTCACGGGGTTTTCTATCTATCAAAAAGATACAGGAACTTTTGCATATCAGCAGGGAAGCGTGATGTGCAATCTGCTTCTTGCGGACGAGATCAACCGCACTTCGCCGAAGACGCAGTCTGCGCTGCTGGAGGTAATGGAGGAACAGAAAGTTACTGTGGACGGAGTCACCCATGAGGTGCCGGCCCCCTTTATTGTGATTGCCACGCAAAATCCATTTGGAAGCGCGGGTACCTGGATGCTGCCAGAGGCGCAGCTTGACCGGTTTATGGTATGCCTGAAACTGGGATATCCTGATATGGAAGATGAAATTAATATTTTAAAGGGCATTCAAAAACAGGAACAGGTGCAGTCTGTTATTTCCAGTGAGGAGCTTCTTGTTATGCGCGAAGCAGTAACGGCAATTTTTGTGCAGGAGGAATTGTATAAATATGTGGGAAATCTGGTGAATCTTACCAGAACACATCCTATGGTTGACCTGGGAATCAGTCCCAGAGGAACGATGAATATCCTGCAGATGGCAAAGGCGGTGGCATTTCTGCGCCAGCGGAACTATGTGGTTCCGGAAGATGTGCAGGATATTTTTCCAGCCGTTTGCGGGCACAGGATTATACTCAGTACCAGGGCGCGGGCGGCGCATATGGATGCGGAAGATATTCTTACGGAACTGCTGAACCGCATACCAGCGCCCAAAACAGTGTGACAGGTGGCAAAAATGTGGAAAAAGGTGTGGTATCTGCTGGGAATCGCAGGAATTTTTTATTTGTCAGTGTTGTATAGAAGCCGGGCGCTGCTGACCGTATGCGGAGCGGCAGTTCTGCTGACGCTGTTTTTTCTGTGCGTATTATATTATATCAAACAAAAGCTGGAGCCGGAGCTTTTGTTTTTTTCATATCCTCAGTCTGATACTGGAGACTATGTGATAGGTTTACGGGTAAACAATCCCACCGGTATTTATCTTTCCAGAGTAAAGGCTAAAATTAAAATAAAAAATGTGGCTACGGGTAAAACAAGAAAGGTAAAGATATCGGGGAAGGTTCTGGCAAAGGCAGGGACAGATCTGACGGGGAAACTTAAGGATCTGGAATTTGGAGTCTGGCAGGCGGAGTGCCGCGGTTTTCGCTGTTATGAGTGGATGAATCTCTTATATCTATACCGGAAAATAAGGCAAAAAAAGCAGGCGATGATATTTCCGGGTGTCTGTGAGACGAATGTTAAAATCGGAATTCGAACCAGATTGTTTTGGTCGGACGCAGAACTGTACCATCCTCAGATGAGCGGAGATGATCCCTCGGAAACGCTAAAGCTGCGGGAATACCAGAAGGGCGACAGGCTGAATCGGATTCACTGGAAACTTTCTGCCAAAAGCGATTCTCTCATAGTAGCGGAAATGAGTATGCCTATGGGCTGTAACGTTGTGTATTTTTTGGATGGAGAGCCTTCTAAAATGAATAGAAAGGAAGCCAGGTGTTATTGGCAGACCGTCAACAGTATTTCTCAGGAGCTTTTGAATCAGGAATGCGCCCACTATCTGGTGTGGCAGGATAAAGAACACGGGGAACTGCGCCGCAAAGCAGTTCGTAAAGTGGAAGATCTTGCCGGTTTCTGGTGCGAAGCTTTGGCGGCAGGGATGGAAAAAGGAGCGGGACCAGAGGCGTATGTCAGGGACTTTGCCAGAGATTCTTATGCTTCTTGGCTGGTATGGAATGAACATCTGGAGCTTTCCTGCAATGGTAAATTTTTGGTAAAAATCAGGCCGGAACAAATCCGGGAGCAGTTAGCAGAGCTGGAACTCTTATTATAACTGGCCAGAAAGGCAGCAGAGATGAAAGATATTGAACAAGAAAGGGAATCAGGATGGAAGCGCAGAGGGCAGGAGATGATCTGTCTGTTTTTTATCCTGCTGGGCATGTGTCTTTGTATGGAAAACATTCTCGGTATTCCTGTTTCAGGCAGATCCCGTTTCCTGTCAGTCCTTGCGCTTGTCTTTGTATCTGAATTTCTGGCGCGAAGCTTTAAGCGGACGCTGGCGGGAACTGCGGTTGTTCTGGGAGGACTGCTGTTCTTTTGCATGAGAAATCAGGAATTGCTGCAAACAGCCCTGAAAGAAATGGCAAACCGCATCTTAGAGCTGATCAATCATTACCAGGGAACAGATTTTTTATACTGGCATTTGCCGGAAGCGTCCAAAGGCAGTGCATGGATCATTCTTCTTATAGCATTTTTGGCGCTGGGAGCCGTTGAGAGCGTATTGCTGTTAAATTCCAAAGACCGTGTTTGGCATCTGCGCCTGGCGTTTGTATTGCCGGTACTGATTGTTACAGCGGGGCTTATGGTGGGGAAGACAGTTTCTCTTGTGGGAATTTTACTGATGACAGCAGGAATTCTTGCCGAAACACTGGATATCCGCCAGAAGGGGCTGGCTCTGCTGGCGGCGGGTATCGCGCTCAGTCTGGGAATTGCCGTTTTGGTATCTGGAAACCAGAATCTCTGGAAGCAGATAGAGGACTGGCATGAGCACTGGCAGGACCGGCAGCTGGCGCTGGAAAACAGGATGCTGGAGATCGTAAATCAGATCTGGGATATTTCTTTATTCTCGAAGGGAGAAAAGAAGGAATATCTCCTGACAAATGAGAAACCTGCGACCGCCGGCAAGAAAGTTTTTAAAATTACAGTGGACGCTCCTGTTTCGGAGAATATCTATATCAGAGGGTTTACGGGAGGCGAGTATGGAAATGGAAAATGGAAGATTATTTCCAGGCAGGAATTTTCTGACTGGGCGCAGCGGCAGGGAGGAAGCGAGCAGGAATATGCGAGAATGATACAATCTGCGCCGTATGAATTTCTCGAATATTGCAGGCAGATGGTTCCCGGGCCGCTGGCAAATAGATCCAGGGTATCCATAGAAATGGAGGAGGAGGGACAGGGATATGCGCTAACGCCCTATTTTACAAAACTGCCGGAGGATCAGTCTGTAAAAGCAGACGGAATCATTCCCGGAAAGGGCGGCCGTGCGTTTTCCTGGAACAGCTATTTGAGATTGTCGGATATGCAGGTGCAAATAGCGGAAATGGCGAGACTGGAAGGGATGCTCACTGAGCTGAACAGAACAAAAAACGACGAGGTTTGGGAAGCGTATGAGGAGTATGCGCGGGAAACTTATACAAGACTTCCGGCAGAAGGTCTGCAGAGGATGAGAAATTATGCCAGACAGAAGCGGGAAGAGGAAGAAGCCCGCGGCTTTGAACTATATGCCGCACAGATGATCCAGGAGACGCTCTGGGAGAACGCCAGATACAGTTTTGATCTTCAGCCGACGCCTGAGGGAGCGGATTATGCAGAGTATTTTTTGTTTACCCAGCAGAAAGGATATTGCGTTCATTTTGCTACAGCGGCAACGCTGCTCTTTCGGATGAATGATATACCGGCAAGATTTGTCAGCGGTTATCTGGTATTGCCTTCTGATTTTAAGGAAAACAAAGACGGAACCTGGAGCGCGGAAATTACAGATGACCGTGCGCATGCCTGGACAGAAGTGTTTGACCGCAACATCGGTTTTTATCCGGTTGAAGTGACGCCGCCTTCTTATTGGGAGCTGCTTGAGGGACTGGAGGAAGGAGAACATGTTGTTCAGGCAGTAGAGAAAAAAGAAGAGGAGGAGTTTGGAGAAGAAGAAAATTCTGATACCGGAATACCAGAAAAGCAGTCCGATTCTGAGGAAAAACAGAAAGAGGCTAAAAAAGAACATAATAAGAACGTGAGCGGGGCAGTTGGAACGGCTGCAGGGCAGGAGGATTCCGCCCGCGTTTGGCTGCTTTTGCGGTTCTGTCTGTTTTTGGGGAGCAGTTTCGTTGTATGTATTCTGTTTTTCTGTTACCGGAAATGGGCTTTGAAAAAGCGTCAGCGCAGAATTTCTCAGAAAGACCGCACACAGGCTGTCAGGGAGATTGCAAAAGAACTGAACCGTATATTGAGCAGAAAAGGATATGGGCATAAAGGGGAGAGAAATGACCGCCAATACCAGCAAATGCTGGAAAAGGAACTGCCGGAATTTCCATGGGAACAGGCAGTTTGCATCTTCCAGAAAGCAGCGTTTTCCCAAAGCGGCGTTACAGAAGAAGAGTACCAGACAGTACGCGGTCTGTATTATGCTTTGAAGGAGAGATAGCGCAACAGCGGAATGATGAATGAAAAAGGGAAGTTGATTTTTATATGAAAAGATTAATGTAAGGAGTAAGAAGAGAATATGAATAAGTTGCAGGTATTGTCAAAATCAATTTATGCCGGATTTATGATAGGAATAGGCGGGATTGTATATTTATCAATGGAAAACAGGATTTTGGGTTCCTTGCTGTTTTCGTTTGGTTTGCTGACGATTGTGACGCAGGGGTTTTATTTGTACACAGGTAAAATTGGATTTGTAAAAGAGGTCAAAGAGCTGCCGGACATGGCGATTATCATATGCGGAAACTATATAGGGACTTTGCTGACGGCGTGTCTGGCAAAGGCTTCTCATCTTAAAATCGACAGTTCAGAATTGATCGGGCGGAAATTAGATTATGATATATGGAATGTATTTCTGCTGTCTGTGCTCTGCGGCGTAATGATGTATCTGGCTATTGATAATTACAGTAAAAATAAAAATATAGTGTTTATTATTGCGCCTGTGATGATATTTATATTGTCCGGATTTGAACATTCTATCGCCAATATGTTTTATTTTAATCTGGCTGGTTCCTTCCAGCTTAAAACCTTTGGTTATATTTTAGTGATGCTGGCAGGCAATGGAATAGGAGCCAGGGTGTTTGGTATAAAACCGTATCATACATAATGTGAAAATTTAAATAATTTGCGGTTTCTATCTGGGACTGGATTTGCTTACGATCAGGAATATGTATGTAGAGAGCCAGAATGAAGGGCGTCCGGATACTTATGCGAAATTGGCAACGCCGGAGAGGGATTCGGGCTTCCCAATCCCTTTCATACAGCCGTTTCGCTCGATATCCTGGATGAGCTGGTTGATCTGCTTTCATGTTTATTATCCTGCATCTGCCAATAGAGGTAATCCTCCCATGCATCGTCCGACCATATTTTTTCACTCATCGTCCACCTCAATCAGTTCATGGACTGTGCCTTTTCCGGCTTTCAGCTCCTGGACAGATTTCTTCACATAGGTCGTGTTCGCCTCAGAGTAAAATGGGTCGGTAGTCTGGGCGATCTCAAACGGGATGCGGTTTTCGCGTAAAACTGCTTTTACAAAAAGATTGATTGCGGTAGAAGTATTCAGGCCTACATTGGAGCAAAAGGTGTCAAAGCTGGCCTTGTCTTTTTCGTCTACCCTTGCGGTTAAGGTTGCCAGTGCCATAGATCGCTCTCCTTTCGTATTCGGGTTGCGATTATTATAGCACTATTGTATGCTAAAAGCAAGCGTATGTATTACATAAGGGGTGAAGTTTACATAAATTACCGATATAAAATATAGATATGTGGAGCAGCGGTTAGAAATAATCGGTGCTTTTTTTATGCCAGCGGCTCGGATTCGTTCGTTTTTTATGACGTTTTTTGAGGGGAGGTGGTATTGGGCAAAATTTACTCCTTTATTCAAAGGCTTTACGAAGACAATCTTGATGGAAGAATATCACCCTTACCGCGTCACAAACTTTTCACAGAATAACAGAGAAAAATTTAACTTCATTTAAAGTTACGGGCTTATACTGAAATAGAAAAATGCATGGCAGAAAGGAAGAAATTTATGAAAAAAAGATATGCAGTTATAGTACTTAGCGCGGCTTTGGGGTTATCTTTGCTACATGGATGCGGCGGAACGGATCAAAAAATGCAAACAAAATCCGCTGCGTTCAGAGATCAGGAAGAGGACGATGCAGTGTATGGAGAAGTCAGTCAGGTGACGGAGAGTTCTCTTATTATAAAGACAGGGACCAGGAAAAAAATGGAGATGCCGCAGGGAGAAATGCCAGAAGAGATGCCGGAACCGCCGCAGGGAGAGACGCCAGAGGCGTCGCAAGGAGAAGTACCGGAACCGCCGCAGGGAGAAGTACCAGAATTGCCGCAGGGAGAAATGCCGGAACTTCCGCAGGGGGAAATGCCCTCTATGCTTGAACTGACAGGGGAAGAACAGGAGATTAAAGTGACAGAAGATACAGTTATCAAACGTGAGAAGATAAGCAAAGGTTCCGGAACAGAAGAAATGGAAAAGAAGGAAGAAACAATCAAAATAGGAGAGCTGTCTGAGGGAGACATTGTACGGGCAGTGCTTGCGCAAGACGGCCATGCTGAGGAAATTATTGTAATGTCAGGAGGAGGGCCGGAAGGAGGAAGGAATCAATCTTCCCAGCCAGAGAGTCAGAACGTATTATAAAAGTTTGTTTAGGGAGGGATTACCGTGAGTAAAAAAACAGGAAATTGGAAGAAATTATTTAAGAAGAAAAAGACGCTGCTGATTTTGGCGTTTGCAGCGGGGGCAGGCGTAATTTCCTTTGGCGTATATTCGCTGAAAGCAGCGAAGGCAAAAGATGTTCCGGATCGCAGCGGGATGGTCCAGGAAACCCAGGCAAATACAGGAAACATTTCCAATTCAATGATAGGGACGGGAAATTTAGAACTGCAGGAAGGGGAAGCAGTGACGATTCCTTCCGGAATTATTGTGGAAGAAGTGAAAGTGGAAAGCGGCGATTCCGTTTCTAAGGGAGATGTGCTGGCGGTATTGAATCAGACGTCCATACTGCAAGCCATGGAAGAGGTTCAGGAACAGATCGAGACGCTGGACGAACAGATTGATGAAAGTAAAGATGATACAGACGCCAAATACATAAAATCAAACGTAGCAGGAAGGGTAAAAAAGATTTTTGTGCAGGAAGGGCAGGAGATTGCAGATATTATGATGGAGCAGGGGGCTTTGCTGCTCTTGTCTCTGGACGGTTATCTGGAAGTAGAGATTAAAACCGATGCAGAACTTGCCAAAGGCGATTCTGTTGCAGTCATACGTTCTGACGGAACACAAAAAGAAGGAACGGTGGAGCAGATTTCCCAGAAGACTTGCAAAATTCTCTGCTCTGACAGCGGCGTGGGAATGGGAGAACAGGTAACGATTGCAGATTCTCAGGGCAATGCGCTGGGTACGGGGACTACCTGTATTCATCAGCAGCTTGCAGTTACTGCAGCGGCAGGAACTGTGGAAGAAATCTGCGTCGCGGAAGATCAGAAAGTTTACACAGATACCAAACTTTTCGTTGTGGACAATGGCGGTCAAAGCCTTGAATATCAGGAACAGATGGCGGAGAGGCAGGAGCTGGCGGCAAGTCTGCAAAAATTGATAAAATTAGCTCAAAGCGGAACCATTACGGCAGAGGCAGACGGAATTATACAGTCAGTCAATATTTCTGCGCAGAGCAGTCAGAATGAGGGAGAAACGGGTGTTTTGCAAGTATCGAAAAATACAGCGGCAGTGGTGGGGAGCGCAGCGGATGCGGAAGAGATCAAGCCGGAGGAAGAGGCGCTGTCTCTGGAAATTACAGATTCCGGCGCATCAAGCAAAAGCAGTTTTGCGGTACAGACGCCTGAGACAGGAGCAAAGCCCCAAAAAGAAATAAAGCCGGAGGATGGAAGCTTTTCGGGAACAATTTCCTGGAAACCGGAGGACAAAGTGTTTGCAGAAAAAACATCCTATCAGGCGAACATTTCTTTATATGCCGCAGACGGCTATTTTTTCACAGGTGAGAGCATTGGCAAAGTAAAGACCGGAATTCTTTCGGGAGTAACTGTGTCGGAAGATGGAAAAAATCTTAATCTGCAGATTACCTATCCTTTTACAGAGGCAGAGAAAAAGGAAGAGAAGGAAAAAACAGATTTCTCAAAGGAAGATGACTCAAAAGAAGATGAATACAAGAAAAAAACGGAAAACAACCCGGAAACAGATGCGGATCAGGAAAATGAATCCACGGTCAAACAGGAAACAGATATCCAGAATAACAATGTAATGGAAACTGAAAATGTCCAGATACAGAATCCGGCAGGAAATGCGCAAAGCAGTTCCGGTACAAAGAGCGCGGCAGCGGCGGTCAGTTCCGGCACAAAAAGTGCGGCAGGCCTGACTCAGACTGGCAGTGAAGAAGAAAATACGCAAGATACCGATTCTGTATCTGAAGTTACAGCGTTTACCATGGCGGCGGCAGATACTATGGTATTATCAGTGAATGTGGATGAACTGGACATTAATTCAGCAGCGGTGGGACAGCAGGCTGAGATTACACTGGATGCCATTGAGGGGGAGCGTTTTACCGGGACGGTTACAAAAGTCGGCAGTTCTGCCAGCAGTTCCAGCGGCGGTGTCGCCAAATATACAGTGAAGATTACTGTTCCCAGGGATGAACGCATGAAAGAAGGCATGAATGCTTTGGCAACGATCACTATAGAAGAACGGGAACAGGTGGTGGTACTTCCGGTCACTGCGCTTCAGGAGCGTGGAAACCGTGTATTTGTATATACAAAGGCGGACAGTGAGGGAAATCTTTCCGGAGAACAGGAGATTGCCACTGGTTTATCAGACGGCGACATGGTGGAAATTACAGAAGGTTTGTCAGAGGGAGATACGGTATATTATTTGAAGACGGGAAATACTTCCACGCAAGGATTTGGAGGAATGGGAGAAATGCCGCAGGGGCTGCCAGAAGGAAACAGGGGTGAAATGCCAAATGGAGACTTTCCTGGCGGAGATTTTCCGGAGAGAGGATCAGGCGGCAAAATGTCAAATGGAGTCCCGGGAAAACAGGAATAGGAGGGCGGCGTATGATACAATTGCATGAAGTTTCAAAAATATATGAGATGGGAAATGACATGATTTATGCCCTGGACCACGCCAGTATGGAAGTGAAAGATGGGGAATTTGTCAGTATTGTAGGTCCCTCCGGGAGCGGAAAATCTACGATGATGAATATTATCGGCTGCCTCGACACGGCGGATGAAGGTTCTTATCTGCTGGATGGAACGGCGATTGAGCGTTATTCAGAGAAAGAGCTGGCGAGAATCCGCAATCGAAAAATCGGGTTTATTTTTCAGAATTTTAATCTGCTTCCCAGGCTGACAGCGGAAGAAAATGTGGAACTTCCATTAATTTATCAGAAGCTTCCGGTGCAGGAACGAAGACAAAGGGTGGCAGAGGCCATGGAACAGGTGGAACTTTCCCATCGAAGCGGGCATCGTCCTACAGAGTTATCAGGAGGTCAGCAGCAGAGAGTGGCGATTGCCCGCGCCCTGGTGACCAGGCCGTCTTTGTTCCTCGCAGATGAGCCAACCGGAAATCTGGATTCTAAGACAGGGCGGGAAATTATGGAGTTGTTCCATAACCTTCATCAGGCAGGAAATACAATTGTGCTGATTACCCATGACCATCAGGTGGCAAAAGAGGCGGAGCGGAACATATATATCCGGGACGGGAAAGTAAGGGAGGCAAAGGGATGATACAGACAGCAAAAATGGCATGGGATGCAGTCAGCGCCAATAAGCTCAGAACATTTCTGACGATGCTTGGCATTATCATCGGAGTGGCGGCGCTGATTATACTGGTATCCATTGCAGATGGGGCGGGAAATTCTGTTTCCAGTCAGATTTCGCAGATGGGGAGCAATTATCTGAGCGTGAGGATTACAGATCATAAAGAAAATCCTTTAAAGCTGGCTGAATTTTCAGAATTAATGGATGAGCAGGTATTTCTTGCCGCCGCTCCCGTAGGAAGAACCAGCGTCACCGGGAAAAGCGGGCATACCAGCGGATCTATGAATGTATATGGAACCAGCGGAGGATATTTTTCTATTATGGATATGGAATTGTATGCGGGAAGACTGCTAAAACAGACGGATTTGGATAACCATTCCCATGTGATTGTTCTTTCTTATGATACTGCGGTGGAGTATTTTGGACATGCGGACGCGGCGGGAGAGAGCCTGTCGCTGGACGGGAAATCTTTTCAGGTGGCGGGGGTACTTTCCGAGGATTCCGCTTCGCCAGGTTCCGCAATGATGATAAAAAGCAATGATGACAGTTCGGAAACCGTAACGCTGGAAGGTTACATTCCCTATTCTTCTTTGAGCAGGCTTGCTGAAAATGTATTGGAAATTAATCAGTTTTATGTGTCTTCTGTCGATGAGTCGTCCATGGAACAAGCGCAGCGGAAATTAGAACAGATTCTGTTGAAGCGTTTTGGAAACGATGAGGAAGCATTTTCTGTTGAGAATCAATCCGAGGTTATGGAGGCCATGGCTCAGGTAGACCATACCATGTCTCTGATGCTGGGCGGAATTGCGGCAATATCCCTTTTGGTGGGCGGCATTGGAATTATGAATATCATGCTGGTATCTGTTACAGAGCGTACCAGGGAAATCGGTATCCGTAAAGCAATCGGAGCCGCGCAAGGTGAAATTCTGCTGCAGTTTTTATTAGAAGCTCTGATCGTCAGTATGGCCGGCTGTCTTGCAGGAATTGGATGTTCCTGGTGCGCGTTGAGAATGATCGGCGAAATTATGGGGTCTGCGATGAATGTTGTGATGAATGGAAAAGTAGTGTTTTTAGCGGTAGTGTTTTCTGGAATGATTGGGATTATATTTGGAATTTATCCTGCTAAGAAGGCGGCAAAAAAGAAGCCAATCGATGCTTTACGCTATTCCGGTTAACAATCTCTCCAAATGCTGAATCTGCGCGTCTGGCTCTTTGATCAGCATATTCCATACCAGAGCGCGTTTGAAATTCATTCCAGCCATCTGCGTGCCCCACAAATTGCGACGCACATCTGTCAGAAAGCAATTTGTGGGGCAAACTCTAATTTGTTTATTCAAAATACCCATAAATTCTTCCTTTCTGAATGATATGGGGCTTAGCTTTACTCAGGACTTTTCGTTTGAAAGAAAATGGTTTCAAATTAAGTTTGCAATCCAATACATAAATAGTAAAGCAATATTTGTGAGATTTTCCTTTAGGCGGTTTCGGTCCTGCGTAACAATGAAAGCCATATCCAACTCCTTGCATCGCACCTTGTAATGAAGATATTGATTTTCCAGAAGGAACGGCTTTCATAATTTTATCTGTGGCAGGAATATTCCAGATAATCCAATGCGTAAATCCCTTGATCGGATGACTTAAGTCCTCAAGCGTAATTATCATAGTAACTGCATTTGGAGATAAATTTTGAATGATAAATTCTGGTGAAAGATCTGTTCCTCTGCCTGTATGTTCAATAGGGAATATTCCGCCGTCATTTAACCCTACACATTCAAATTCAAGCATATTATGCGTCATATCATTTTCCAACCTTTCTGTTATAACTTCCATTTTTCAGTTTTAATACCTGATACAACGGGTGACAGAACAGTTCAAATTCGAAAATCAAATGCTCTTAGTTATGTTTGTTCTTCATAAATTCCGGTTTTATGTTCTGCAACTTGTCAATAAACAGGGATTTCACATTACGGTTATTTTTTCAGAAAATTGCTGAATTCTTTCAATTCCTTTTTTGTATCTTCAGAAAGTCTGTTATATTCTGTATCATGAATAGCGCCCTCTAATGTATATAAATGTACCAGACAAATATTTGGATATTTCTGCTTTAGCTTAAGGAATGCGTCTTTTGCACCTGTCCTAATTAGTTCTTCGGGAGATTCAATTCCAACAGAGATTAGTTTTCGTTCCATTTCTTTACCAATATTCATTAATGATGTTAATTCTGACATAGTTATCTCCAATTTTCTGTGATGTACTTACCCTTCTAACGTTCAGTTTTTCAGTGTAACCTCTTTTTTAGAATTATACATGAAAACATGGGATTTTTCAATTTACAAACTGTCGTTGTTTAAGGTTGGATGGAACTGCCGCTTATTGTGGAAACGCAATTATCCAATCGGATCGTAATGTTGGTTTGCCGTGCGGAGCGTGCCGTGAGAATATGATGCGGCTTGACAAAGGCAGAGGAAAAATGTTGCACTGCAGCTTAGTGTCTTGTCTCGTTGATAATTAGCCAAACTCACTTGTCTATTTGCCCATCTGCCGTGTTAGATTTTCTATCCGCAGCCACCGCTACGCCGTCGAAAATCCGCCTTGCAGATGAACAAATATCCTGCGCGATTTCACTAAATATCAACGAGACAAGACACTATGTGGATTTTTGTTTATGTAAAAGTATGGCGCATATAATTACTGCCGCGCAAAATACAAGCATGAAATACCATAGATGTTCAGGGCAAAAACCATTGTCTGACATCAATTGATATCCCCAGGAGGCGGGAAAAATACGCCCTGTAGTTTCAA
The DNA here is from genome assembly GCA_910575155.1 of Lachnospiraceae bacterium. Classification (GTDB taxonomy): domain Bacteria; phylum Bacillota; class Clostridia; order Lachnospirales; family Lachnospiraceae; genus Petralouisia. The sequence continues at coordinate 4,198 of CAJTDX010000028.1, read as the reverse complement.
GAAAATCGGGCAGCAATTCGACAGGGAACATAATTCCCGAAAGCATAATCGAGGGTAAAAACACAAGCTGCGCTATCATCGTCAGCTTTGCCTGATTTTTTATAATCAGTCCTAATACACTTCCAATACTCAGTGATACAATGATATATATGGCAAGCGCAAGCAGGAAGAATGGAAGCTGTACCGGCAAAGCCGCCTCAAACAGTATAGGGGCAAGCAGTAATATAATGACACAGTTCATCATCAAATGCACAAACGCAGATAGAAACATTGTAACAAGACCTAAATATATAGGTACGCCATTTGCTTTATAAACTTTTTTCACATCGCTTCCATAAGTTTCAATCAATGATGGAGGCAGACCAATAAACGCGCCCATTGAAACGCTCATCACAATCATGGATTGTATCAGTGTGTTTCTCATTTCAGGCATAACAGAAGTAAAAATACCACCCATCAGAAGGAAAAAAATAAGAGGAACAATATAGCAGGTTACTAACAAAGATTTACTGCGTAGATCCAATTTCCACTGTAACGCGACTCCATATAAAAAACCGTTCATTCTGCTTCCCTCCCTGCCATTTCGATAAAATGCTGTTCCAGTGTGCCACGATTAACTTTAATATCTAATACATGGATTTTTTTCTGTTTTAATTCGCCCAGCAAGGAAATCAGAGTGTCTTCGATATTGTCCGTTTCAAAAGTGCTGTTTCCTTGCTGCGTCTTGATATGGATAAAATATGTTCTCCCAACCTGATCGGTCAGTTCCGAAGATGTGCCGCAAAAGACAATAGTTCCGTTATTCAAAATGGCAATGCGGTCGCATAAGGTTTCTACTTCCGCCATATCGTGGCTTGCTAAAACAATTGTCTTTCCGTGTGATTTGAGCTTTCGGATTTGTTCGTGGAGAGATCGTCTTCCCTCGACATCAAGCCCCGCAGTTGGCTCGTCAAGGAAAATAGTATCGGGATTGCCGATCAGTGCAAGAGCAAGATGTAACCGTCTTTTCTGCCCTGTGGATAATTGCATATACTGCTTTTTTTCAATTTCTTTGATACCAAGACCGTTAAGCATGGCATAATCAATGTCTGTTTTATTCCATTTTGCGAACAGCTTTACAGCCTCCATTGACTTGATATGGGCGGGCAAAGATGATGATTGTAACTGAATACCCATTTTTCCGTTTACGGTAATCGCACCGCTGTCATATTTTCTTATACCTTCAATACACTCAAGCGTTGTCGTTTTTCCTGATCCGTTTACGCCGAGCAGAGCAAAAATTTCTCCTTTTTCAATTTGAAAATCAAGCCCCTTGAGAATCATATGGCTGCCGTAACTTTTCTTTAATTCACGGACTTGTATTGCGTCTTTCACGGTTTTACCTCCTCAAAGGGATTTGTTCCAAGTCTTGAAAAATAGACCTGCAAAGCCGGCTCTAAATAATCGTTTACGATTTTTTGCCGTTCTTCCCAATCGTTTGTGGCAGTATCAATGTTGCCGACTTCTATCAATTTTGGAAGCATACTCATATCACCATTTGTAAACTCCATAACCAAGCCCCAATATTCTTTTACAATCTGTTGGCATTTTTCGCTTTCAGGCGGTACGTGTTCCTTTTGAAGCTCTACAATTTCATCGCTCAGGCGGTTAAATCTGTCCATAAAATCTAAGCCGCTTTCCCGATCGAATCGACTGCGTATATGGTCGAGCGTATCATCATCGAAACGCTTAATAAGATAATAAGAGTCATTCTTCATTTGTAGATTGACAATAATATCTGCATATTTCTTAAAGCTGACCGTCTGCATTTGTAAAACTTCTGCTTTTAACTGTTCGATTGCTGACAAAGAAGCCTTAAGCTGTTCTATTTTTTGGCGTATATCATCTGCCTGCTCTGTAAGAGCATTTGCGACGTCAGCCGGTGTTTCTAAAGAAATTAATCGTTGTTTTATATCGTCCAAAGAAAATCCCAGTGATTTCAGAGATAAAATCTGATGAAGTATAACCAAATCTTTATCTGTATAAAGTCTGCGTCCGCCTTCGCTTTCTGCCGAAGGGGAAAGCAGTCCTTCTTTATCGTAGTATTGCATAGTACGGACGGTAACGCCCATTTTCTTTGCCACCTCGCCAACTGTCATAAACCCTTGCGGAATTGCTCTGTATTTTGCCATAATTTTTTACCTCCTGGTACATATTATAAATCATTACGCAGCGTCACAAACAAGGACTTTTTAAAAAATTTTTAAGTGGCATATCAATTTTCTCTGCCGTCTTTCTGTACTTATTTCCGTTTATGCCAAAGGTCATTGTTTTCATCATAAATGTACTTGTCCATATTGAAATCCTCCAGTATAATATATTTGCACATGTAAAATTGTGAGTTTACAATCGGAAGTTGTGGAGGTGTCCTATGAAACGAGAATTAGGAATTGCCAGGTGTGGTCTTGCCTGCTGCTTATGCTCAGAAAATGTTGAATGTAATGGATGTGGCTCAAATGGTTGTCCATATCATGAATCTTGTGAGAATAAAAAATGCTCAATTACAAAAGAGCTGACACATTGTTATAAATGTGAAGAAAATTGCAGGAAGGGATTATTGAGCAAAATTAAGCCATATACATTTACTTTATTTGCTAAAAAATATGGAGAGAAGAAGCTATTAGACTGTTTAGAGAGAAATGAGAAGGATGGAGTTATGTATCATCGAAATGGCATAAACGGAGATTATGATGATTTTGATGATGTAGAGCAGTTAATGAAATTTATCTTAACAGGAGAGCGATAAATTGTTTCTGGTTGAACATGAGACATTAATTATTGGAAATTTGGTTAAAAAATAATACGGAAATTGATATTTCAAAAGACCCGTTTGACGAGTTAAAAGAGTTTGAAGGTTGATATTTTTATATACATAAGGTACCCTTAAATTCTCGTTTACCAGGAAGTCAAGTATAAAAAGAAATCGGAATTTCACGGGGTGAGAATAATGGTCAGAGAAGTAAAATGGATAAAATATTTATGGCTGAGCTTGCTCTCATTTGGAGCATTTATGCTTGAGTATCTGTCAATATTCGCAATTGAAATTACATTCCTGCATATAGATATGCAGAATGATACAATGCAACAAAGAAGTATTCATTGTATCATAATGGTTTTTATGTGGGCGTTTTTCATTGGTGTTCTCCTGTTTTTTTCAAGGAAATATTATCATTTTCCAGAAAGAGGGAACAAAAGGGATAAGATTTCCTTGAAAAATTGGATCGTAACGCTTGCTTGCTTCATTGGCTGCAAAATCATCACGTTCATTGATTGGCATACATTAAAGTTCCTTGGAGAAATACAGGGTAAAACTGTCCTCCGATTTTGTGCGCAATTTTTATACTATCTATTTGAAGTAATGCTTGTTGTTCTAATCATAATATATGGGCAAAAAGCAATGGAAACCTTGTTGAAAAAAGAAAGTCCAATTCCTTTTGGCGGTATTATACTGGCTGTGACATGGGGAGCGTTTCATTTCGTGTCAAGAGGAGCAGGACTTGAAATATGGAATGGAATTTCCACTATGATATTTTCTATTCTCAGCGGTGTAATGTATTTAAGATTAAACAGGAAATACTTGTATAGCTATCTTTTCATTGCTATAGGTTATTTACTATAATTTCCCATTTTTCGAAAGGACAACATATCACCCCAAAACCGGACGCATAACGTGCAGAGCCGGCAGGTGATATGCTATAATGAAGTTGTAACGTGAGTGGCTAATAAGATATACTAAGAATAATCAGAAAAAGAGATACTTATTATGCCACAAATTTACACATCCGAATTTAAAAAGAAGATTAGTACTCCCCTTTTCTTTCATATCTGCCGCCCAATTCCTAAAAAATTGTCTTTGCTATTGTCTGTTTCCACCACATTTTTTGTTTTGAACGTCCGTAAAATCCGTCTGGCATCAGTGGGCTGCGGTGTTTATTTAACCATCGGAGTAATAACTGAAAATTATTGCTATTGTCAGAACGTTTTGTCGAAAAAGCAATCTTCAATGGACAATTTAAAATGCAGGGAATATGATAGATAGTGGTAATAGAATTTAAGTCAAAGGAGGACATGATTTATGAAAAAACCACAATTAGTGAAACGCCTTATGGCAGGTTCACTGGTTTTAGCATTGACAGTTTTGGATGCAGTCCCTGCTTCT
>CAJTDX010000027.1 GCA_910575155.1 Lachnospiraceae bacterium | reverse complement strand
TTCACACAGCGTGGTTTCCGAAGGCGCCTATGTGCGTTACGAGTATTCTGCCAACAGTGCGTTTGACCCCAAACTGGCAGAGGTATATAACAGTTACAATTATGATTACGATGATGACGACGACTATGATTCTGAAGTTACCATTCCATACTACAACATGGAGCCGGGCGTAACTTATTATGTCCGCGCCTATGCCGTACGCTATGGCGTTAAGGGATCATATTCCAATGTAGTGTCTGTGAAAGCTCCGGTTGCGGAAGTGACAGGCATTTCCACAGAGGTTTTTGACAGGGCCGTGACGCTGAGCATGTCGGCAAACTATGGCGATTATACAGGATTCCAGATTGCCAGGAAGAGCGGGAAAGGCAAATACCAGGATTTGACCACCACTACAGACGGCGTGTTTAAAGATACCGGGCTTAAGAAAAATACCAAATATACATACAGGGTACGCGCGTACTATTACAACCTGAACACCAGGAAAGCAGTCTATGGGGAGTATTCCTATAAAACCGTGCAGACAGGGACGGCAGTTATGAACCTGAAAGCGCAGGCTTCCGGGAAGAATGCCGTCAAGCTGACATGGAAAAAAGTTGCTGACGCAGACGGTTACGATATATACCGTTATGTGAGCACGTCCTCAAGCAGTACGCGTAAGTCCGGGGAAGATTTCAGCTTCAGCAAATATGAGCTGGTAAAGAGCCTGGGAAAGAAAAAGACCGCGTATACGGATAAGAAGCTGGTTGCAGGGGAGTCTTACAGTTATTATGTGAAAGCCTACAGCCTGGTAAAAGGCAAGAAAGTGTATTTTACGCAGGAAAGCGCGTCAGCAAGTACAAAATTCAGCTTTAGTACCAGCGTAAATGTATATAAAGAAGCGCAGAACCCCAAAAATGGAAAAGTCAGCATCGCATGGAAGCAGGTCCCGCAGGCAAAGGGGTACCTGATTGAAAAGTATGACAGCACGAAAAGGCAATGGGTTACGGTAAAGAAGATTACAAAGGTAAAGACAACGTCCTATACGCTGCCGGCGTCTCCGCTGGGAAAAACAGTGGAATACAGAATCCGCGCATTCCGGAACAATAAGTATTCCGCGGCAGAAAAAGTCTATGTGACAGGGCATATTGCGGCTGTCACAGGTGTGAAAGCAAAAGCGGCAGAGGGAGGAATCGTAATTTCCTGGAAGGCGGTTGCCGGAGCATCCTATTACAGGGTATACCGCACGGCGGATTCTGCCATAATGTATGACGCGGACACTAAGACATACAGCTATAATAATGAAAGCAGCGTCAGTATAAAGGCATTTAAACAGGTGAGCATTACCAATAATTACTATTACACCTTAGGAAACGGCGCGGTAAAGATGGAAATGGATTATGAGACAGCCAGAAAACTGGCGTACCACAGACCCGGCGCCGTTCCTGACCCGGATGATGATTATTACACGGACTATAGCAAAATAGCGGGAACCACAGTGACAGACTATTCCTATACATACCATGAACCTGTATATAATGACCAGGGAATTGCCACCAAGGAAGACCTTACCCTGTACGGCCCCCAGAACGATATGAGCTACCATTATTACGTCGTAGCGTACAGCGAGCTCCAGGATCCGGTGGATAAAAGCTATTATACAGCATCCAGCTACGGAGGAAGCAAGTCTGCGACGGCAGCCATGACAGCCACAGCGGCAGTCAAAGCGCCTGTGATAAAGGCCAAGGCAGCCAAAAAGAGCGTAACGATTACATATAAGAAGGTTGCCGGAGCAAAGAAGTACCTGATCTACCGTTCAAATACCAAAAAAGGACCATATGAACTGGTAACAGCGACAACCAAGACAAAGTATAAAGACAGCAAGCTGACGTCAAAAAAGAAATACTACTATAAAGTTATGGCAGTTGCACAGAACAGTCTGGGAGCAGATAAATGTTCTTCGTTCTCTAAAGTGAAGTCAGTGAAAGTAAAATAATATTAGTAGATCCTCTATAGGAGCTGCAGTACCGAAAACCGGTGCGCAGCTCCTTTCGTGCAAATAAACAGGGACGCCGTATCAGCCTGTGTAATCGCTGATGCGGCGTCCCTTTGACGGCTTATTTGCAGTTATAAAGCGGGAGGAGTAAGCATAGAAGAATCATGCTCCTCAGCTTCCGTCTCTTCCGGACTGCTGTTCACAGCCCGGTCAATGCTGCTTGGAGTGTCTTCCACAGTATCATGAACCGGAGCGGCATTCCCGGCAGTTACGGGACGCTGAGGTTTTAAGCAGGCCAGTTCATTAGAACTGCGGAAAATGGTATCGGAAGATCCCATCTGGTTTACCACAAGGCTGTTCATGCCGTCTGATAAATCCTGCAGGGAGATGAGAAGCTCCGTATCGCTGAGAAAAGCGGTGGGGACTTTGGCGCCGTTTACAAATACTTTACTCCATTTTGTATAATTTGTGCCATAAACATGAAGCCCGTCATCCAGTATTTTTGTCTGGGTTGCAGTAATATCCTGTACCCCCATCTGCAGATCAGAAGCCGGATAGAGGTCTTTTTCCTGATATGCATAACGTTTTCCATATAAAATATCATATTGCAGCAATTCCATATCCCGCGACAGTTCTTCGGTCAGTGTATACTGGCTGTTCTGGTGGAAGGAGAACATGGTTCCCTCGTGAATGCCGGCCTGGTCAGTGACGCTTGCAAGCAGCTGATAAGCGCTCAGGTCCCGGCTTATTTTTTCTGCGCCGAAATTGTTCCAGGTAACGTATTTTGTCTTAAAGATATCCCGGCTTTTTAAATCCTCATTGGTCAGCCCCATGGTGGGGAGATGGTCGCCGAAGAATACCACGATCGTCTCTTCCTCACGTCTGGAAAGCATGTCAGTCAGGTTTCCAATAAATTTATCTACTTCATGGATTTGATTTACATAATATTCCCATTCGTTATTCTTTGCCTCGTCGGCAGCGCCGCTTACGCTGATTTCAGGATTCTCAATTACTTTTTCCGCCGGGTAAGCGCCGTGTCCCTGAACCGTAATTGCGTAAACAAAATCCTGCTGCTCCGTGGAGTCCAGTGATTTTTCCACCTCACTGATAAGAATATCGTCCGTAGGCCAGGTGCCAAGGGGCGTGTATTCCTGAATGTTCATCATTTCCTTACTCGTAAAACTGTCAAAGCCCATCTGGGTAAAAGCGTTTCTTCTGCTGTAGAAGTTGCCGCCGTTATTATGTACCACATGAGCGCCGTAACCTAAGTTTTCTGACAGGTCTGAGGCAATACTTTCACAGGAATTGGATTTGAGGATTGTTTTATAAGGATATTCCCCAAGCCCGAAAAACTGCATTCCCATACCGGTAAGAATTTCAAATTCTGAATTGGCCGTGCCGGCCCCCACCACCGGAACGGTGAGATAACCGGAAGAAAAATTCTGATACAGATGATCAAAATTCGGCGTTGGATTTTCAGAAAAATTTAAGAAATTTACTTCTTTTGGGTCGATAAAAGATTCCAGCAGGACGCAGATGATATTGGGAAGTTCTTCCGCATCCGTGTCTTTGTCTGCTATTTTGGAAAGCGCGGCGTCGACGCTTTCCTGAGAATAATCCCGGGGAGCAGTCATGCCCTGGTCGACCACGCTGGCAGAAAAACTGTATACAAATCCATAATCCTTGTAACCCTGCGCGATATTTTCAAAATAGTCGGCAAGAATGTTGTTGCTTACAGCCGCATTTGTGACCATAGGGATCAGAAATGCGAATAATCCAATGGCAAGAGTACTTGCCAGCCGATTCTGTCTGCCCTGGTATTTCGGTCCCTTTTTCCATAAAACCACAATACCGGTCAGCACGCACACCACAAGCAGGATAACGGCGATGGCTTCCCAGTTGCTGAAATAATTACTCTTCATGGTGAACAGGTCGTTGATCAGCTTAACGTCCGTATACGTAAAGGGCGTAACCCGTTTCAGCAGGACGCAGCCGTTGATGGTTCCCAAAAACAGCCATACGACGCTGATAACGGTGCGCATCAAAGCTCTTCTGCGGAAAAAATACACCAGATGCAGAGAGGTGAATACAATCAGGGAGTTGTACAAAAAGGCAAGTCCCCGGTCGAAGGCAAATGCAAAAGCATCTGAAAAAGAGTGTCTGGAAATCACTTCGATGAAAAAGCAGATGGAACATGCAAGTATGTAGTGGAAGATCAGGGAATAACGGTTCAGTATCCCGATGAGCTTTACCCTCTGCTCTGGCTTTAGCAGATGCTTACGTTCTTTGGTATTGTTCTTTTCCGTTCTTTTTTTGCAAAAAGACTTGTATTTTTCGGTAAACTTTTGTAAAGTGTTTTTTACAGTCTGAATCATAGTTTCCTCCATATTTATGTGAACTGAATTTATGAACAAAATATGAATAAGTTTTTTCAAAGCAAAGATTAGACCAATTTAAGAAAAAAGTCAATGGATAAACGTAAAATTTACGTTTCTTATAGGAAATATTAAGATTTTCTTTATAAATTGTGCAAATTTAAAACCACTACGACGAATAATAAGGAGGAGCGGTATGGTAAGAGAGACGGATACGCAGACGTATTTGGAACAGCTTGGCAGAAGCGGGGGCATGGTTTTGGGGCTTGAGAGTATCCGGGACCTGATGGCAGAACTTGGAAACGTGCAGAATAAGCTTAAATTCGTGCATGTGGCGGGAACCAATGGAAAAGGCTCTGTGTGCGCGTTCCTTTCTTCGATTTTAACGGAAGCAGGCGTTTGCGTGGGAACGTATACTTCTCCGGCAGTATTTGGGCGCGCAGAGCAGTACCGGGTAAATGGAGAGGATATTACGGAAGAAGCCTTTGACGAAACGGTGGCAAAGGTGCGCAGGGCGTGCGAGAGACTGCGGGAAAAGGGAAAGAATCATCCCACAGTGTTTGAAGTGGAGACGGCGGCGGCTTTTTTGTATTTTTACCAGAGGGGATGTGAGGTGGTAATTCTGGAGACAGGGATGGGCGGAGAAACCGACGCTACGAATATCATTGAAACGCCCCTGGTATGCGTCCTCACTTCCATCAGTATGGATCATATGAAATTTCTGGGAGACAGTCTTGACAAGATTGCCCGGGCAAAGGCGGGAATTATCAAGGAGAACAGCCAGGTGGTGGCTGTAAAACCCCTACAGCCGGAAGTGCGGCAGGTATTGGAGGACAGGTGCGCCAAAAAACATGCTTCCCTCACTTACAGCGACGAGACGCAGGCGAAAGAGCCGCGGTATGGTACGAAAGAGCAGGGGCTTCGTTTCACGTATCCAGGTCTGGGGGAGGTGGAACTTTCCATGGCAGGCGCTTATCAGGTGCAGAATGCAGTCTGCGCCATTGAGACCATAAAAGTATTACGAAACGCGGGATTTGCCGTCAGCGGCGGACAGATCCGCACAGGACTTCGAAAAGCGCGCTGGGAGGGAAGGTTTTCCGTGCTCTGCAGACATCCCTTACTGATAACAGACGGCGCCCATAACAGGGATGCGGCAAAAAAATTACGGGAAACTTTGAAAAGGGGTTTTACAAATTATAAAATAATCTATATAATAGGAGTACTTGCAGATAAGGAACATGAGGAAATGCTCAAAATCATGCTTCCTCTGGCATGGAAGGTATACACGGTTACGCCTTTTGGCCCCAGGGCTATGGATGGAGAGGCGCTGGCGAAGGAGGCTGCGAAGTATCATGCACAGGTGCGGTTTTGCCCGGATTTAAAGGAAGCGGCGGCGTTTGCTTTTGACAGTGCAAGGGGGGAAAACGCCATGATACTTGCATTTGGTTCCTTGTCGTATTTGAAAGAACTGCGAGAAATTCTCAAGGAGACACCGGATTATGACAGATAAGGAAAAAATCAGGCAGGCAGTGGCCCTGCTGTTAGAAGGAATAGGAGAAGATGCGCACAGGGAGGGGCTTAAGGAAACCCCGGACCGGATTGCACGGATGTATGAAGAGATTTTTGCGGGATTGGACCAGACGCCTGAGCAGGCGCTTTGCAAGACCTTTGAGACGTCAGACTGCGGTATGGTGTTGGAGAAGGATATTGTCTTTTATTCGGTCTGCGAGCACCATCTCCTTCCCTTTTACGGCAGGGCAAATGTTGCGTATATTCCAGACGGCAGGGTAGTGGGCTTAAGCAAGCTGGCAAGGACGGTGGAGGTTTATGCGAAACGTCCCCAGCTCCAGGAGCGTCTGACGGCGCAGATTGCAGACGCGCTGATGGAGTATTTAAAGCCCAGAGGAGCGATGGTAATGCTTGAGGCGGAGCATATGTGCATGACCATGCGGGGAGTGAAAAAGCCGGGGGCTAAGACCGTTACTCTTGTTACCAGAGGAGCGTTTGCAGAAAACGAATGTCTGCAGCAGCAATTTTGGCAGATGATGGGACGCTGATCAAAAAGGAGGCAGTTTTGAAAATAGGAAACAGAATGTTTGAGCTGAAAAACAGAACTTATATCATGGGGATTTTAAATGTAACGCCGGATTCTTTTTCAGACGGCGGGAAATTTAACCGGGAAGACGCGGCGTTAAAACATGTGGAGGAAATGATCGCGGAAGGCGCGGATATCATTGATGTGGGAGGAGAATCCACCCGGCCGGGGCACCGGCAGATTACAGTGGAGGAGGAGATTTTCAGAACAGCGCCTGTAATAGAAAAGATCCGTCAGAGATTTGATATTCCCATATCGGCTGACACGTATAAATCAGAGGTTGCCAAAGAAGCAGTCAGGGCGGGGGCCTCCCTTATCAATGATATCTGGGGCTTAAAATATGACCCGAAGATGGCAGAGCTGATCGCCAGGACAGGTGTTTCCTGTTGTCTTATGCATAATCGGAACCATACGGAATATGGGAATTTTATGGAAGAAGTGAGAGCAGATCTTAAGGAAAGTCTCAAACTGGCGGAGAAAGCCGGGATTGCCAATGAGCAGATTTTGTTAGATCCGGGCGTGGGATTTGGCAAGACATATGAGCAGAACCTGGAAATCATAGATAAGCTGTCAGAGTTAAAGGATCTTGGATATCCGCTGCTTTTAGGAACTTCAAGGAAGTCTGTCATTGGTCTGACCCTGGATCTTCCCGTGACAGAGCGCACAGAGGGAACGCTTGTTACTACCGTGCTGGCTGTGCTGTCCGGCTGCGCGTTTGTGCGGGTGCATGATATCAAAGAAAACAGGCGCGCCATTCACATGACCGAGGCAATCCGGGAGGGATGGAAATGATGGATTTGGACCGGATACACATTAAAAATCTGGAAGTCTTTGGAAAACATGGCGTTTATGAGGAAGAAAATAAGCTCGGACAAAAGTTTCTGGTGAATGCCGCTGTCTATACCCATACCAGGGAAGCGGGATTAAACGATGATTTGACAAAATCCATTCATTATGGAGAATTGGCTCATTTTATAGCGAAATTTATGGCAGATCATACGTACCAGCTCATTGAGACGGCGGCGGAGCAAATGGCAAGAGCCTTGCTTTTGCGCTTTCCGGCGATGGAAAAAATCACCCTGGAAATTTTAAAGCCATGGGCGCCGGTAGGGCTTCCGCTTGAGACGGTCTCCGTGGAGATCACCAGAGGATGGCACTGCGCTTATATAGCCGTCGGCTCGAACCTGGGCGACCGCGGGGAATATATACGAAAAGGAATCGCAACGCTGCGTGATAACCGGAACTGTATTTTGCAGAGGGAATCGAAGCTTATTGTTACAAAACCTTACGGGGGAGTGGAACAGCCGGATTTTCTTAATGGAATGCTGCAAGTCCGTACCCTGTTATCTCCGATGGAACTGTTAGAGCTGCTCCATGAGGCGGAACAAAAGGCAGACCGGGAGCGGAAGATTCATTGGGGACCGAGGACGCTGGATCTGGATATTATTTTTTATGACGACCGGGTGGTGGATGAAGAGAATCTTCAGATTCCGCATCCTGATATGCACAACCGGGATTTTGTATTAAAGCCTCTGGCGGAGCTGGCGCCTTATTACCGCCATCCGCTGAATGGGAAAACGGTTGCACAAATGTTAAAAGAACTTCCGAATTAAGAGATGGTGTGAGATGGATCAACAGAGTTTTGCATATGAGAAGAGTCATAATGGAATCTCGATACTCCGCTGCTATGGCAGCAGCGGCAGCGTAGTGATTCCGGAAACCCTGGAGGGCATTCCGGTTACCGGGGTGTCAGCTTACGCTTTTGCCCGTTCCATAGAGCAGGAGCCGCCAAATACCAGCGGTTTGCCCTGTATTTGCGGGGACGATCTGGAGGAATTGTATCTGCCTGGGAGCGTGAAGAGGCTGGGCAGGTATATTTTTTATAATTGCCTGAAATTCTGCCGGCTCTCTTTTTTCAGTAATCTTGATTTTATAGGAGCAGGCGCGTTTACCGGATGTGAAAACCTGTCCTGTCTTGAGATTTATTGGCGCGGCGGCAATTCCTGTCTGCGTGAGATTTTACAGGATTTAAAGCAGAAAGTGACGGTGGATTGTTACCTGCAGGAGGAAGAACGGGAGCATGGGGGCGGCGTAAGAGAACCCGCGTGCCGTCTGGTATATCCGGAGTTTTTTGAGGAGGCAGTGGAAAATACCCCGGCGAGGATTATTTCCACACAGACTCATGGCATGGGCATTCAGTACCGTAATGCGTTTCGTAATACACGGGTAAATTTAAAAGAGTATGATAAACTTTTTGAAATGGGAAAATATAATATTGAGACGGAAGATTTGGCGGAGCTGGTAATCGCAAGGCTGCGTTATCCTTTTGAGTTAGAAGAAGACGCCAGGACGGCGTATGCCGGGTGGCTGTCTGAACATCTCAAAACAGGCGCAAAATATTGTTTGCAGCACGAACATTTGCAGGATTTGCGCTGGCTGGCGCAAACCTTTGTGTCAGAGGATAGACAGATGGAACTGCTGCTTGAAGAAGCAAAACAGCAGGATTCCCCGGAACTTGTCAGTATGCTTATGGACGCCAGACGCCGGAGGTTTCCGGGGAAGAAAAAGAAATTCAGTTTATAGAGGACAGTCGGGATGTTTGAGGAACAACTTCTGGAACAAGTGAATATCTGCAATGAGATTCTGGCAGACTGCCGGAATGAATTGTATCTGAATATGCGTTTTTTGGATGTGGCGCTTCACAGTCTCGTTTCAGAGCCGTCTATGGAGCTGGGACGGACGGCGGCAAATGGAGAAGTATTTCGTTATAATCCGCACTTTCTTATGGACCAGTACCGGATTGGGAATACGGTAGTAAACCGCTGCTATCTTCACAGTATCCTGCACTGTCTTATGGGACATGTATGGAATTTAAGAGGGGCAGAAGACCGCAAGCTGTGGAACCTGGCCTGTGATCTCAGTGTGGAATCTGTCCTGGACGGCATGGCGTACCGCTGTCTGCGGGTTCCTTCCAGACCGTACCGCAGGGCGGTTTACCAGGGTCTTGAAAAGAAACTGCGGGTATTGAATGCGGAGGGCATCTTTTATCTGCTTAAGAATGCAGAGCTGGACATACGGATTCTGGCGCGCATGATGCAGGAATTTGCGGTTGACGAGCATTTTTTATGGGAGCGAAACGAGAACCGCCCCCAGGCGCCAGTGGAACAGCAAAACCGCTGGCAGGATATCAGAGAGCGAATGGAGACGGAGCTTGATACTTTTTCCAGGGAAGCCGCAGAGGGAAGCAAAGGATTAAAAGAGCAGATTCAGGTGGAAAACCGCCGGAGATATGATTACCGTACGTTTTTGAAAAAGTTCTGCGTGTTAAAGGAAGAAATGCAGGTGGATCTGGACAGCTTTGATTATATTTTCTACCATTATGGCATGGAATTGTATGGAAATATGCCTTTGATTGAGCATCAGGAGACAAGGGAAGCGGAGAAAATTGAGGACTTTGTGATTGTGATTGATACCTCGATGTCCTGTAAAGCAAGTCTTGTGCAGAGGTTTCTCGAAGAAACCTACAGTATTTTAAGCCAGTCTGAATCTTTTGAACAGAAATTCTGTATCCATATCCTGCAGTGCGACGAGCGGGTGCAGTCTGATCTTGTGGTGGAGAGCAGAAAACAGCTCCGGGCATATATGGAGCATTTTCAGGTACAGGGATTGGGCGGGACAGATTTCCGTCCGGCTTTTGCGTATGTCAATCTGCTGCTGGCAAAAAAGGTCTTCCGCAAATTGCGGGGACTGATTTATTTTACCGACGGGTATGGGACGTTTCCTGTCAAAAAGCCCCCGTACGACACGGCGTTCGTATTTTTCCGGGAAGACTATCTGGATGTGGACGTGCCGCCCTGGGCAATGAAGCTGATTTTGGACGAGAGGGATTTGGGAGAGTCTGTGGATATTGAGCGGCAGGTTCTGCATAATGGCAAGGAGAATGAATGGGAGGAAGACCATGGATATAAAGAGGACGAAGGAAGAAATTAAAAATACCATAGAGGCATATTTGCTGAAAGATGCGTATGGAAACTATGAGATTCCGGCGATCCGCCAGCGTCCCGTATTTTTGCTGGGTTCTCCGGGAATTGGCAAGACACAGATTATGGAACAGATTTCCAGAGAGTGCGGGATTGGGCTGGTGGCTTACACAATTACCCATCATACGAGACAGAGTGCAATCGGGCTGCCGTTTATTTCTGAGAAGCGCTACCAGTCCGGGGAATTTGCGGTAACAGAATATACCATGAGTGAGATTGTGGCTTCCATTTATGAGAAAATGGAACAGACGGGCTTATCGGAGGGGATTTTGTTTTTGGACGAGATCAATTGTGTCTCAGAAACGCTTGCGCCCGCCATGCTTCAGTTTCTTCAGTGCAAGTCTTTCGGAAACCATAAGATCCCGGCAGGCTGGATTATTGTAGCGGCGGGAAACCCGCCGGAGTACAATCGCTCGGTCCGGGAATTTGACGTGGTTACTATGGACCGTGTGAAAAAGATCGAGGTGGAAGCAGATTTTCAGGTCTGGAAGGAATATGCTTACAGCCAGGGCGTCCATGGAGCTGTGATTTCTTATCTGAATACCAGAAAACAGAATTTTTATCAGATGGAGACGACCGTGGACGGCAGAAATTTTGCCACGCCCAGAGGATGGGAGGATCTTTCGAACCTGATCCGGGTGTATGAAAAGCTCCATAAAACGGTGGACCGTCAGGTCGTAGTGCAGTATATACAGTATCCCAAAATAGCCAAAGATTTTGCTAATTATCTGGAACTGTATTACAAGTATCGCACCGATTATCAGATTGAAGAAATTCTCAAAGGCAATCTCGATGAAATATTGTTAAAAAAAGTGGCGCACGCTTCATTTGACGAACGTCTCAGCGTACTGGGACTGTTAATTTCCAGAGTGAACGAATCATTGAAGGCGTCGGTACAGACGGAGCGTTATATGGAACATCTCTTGTCCTGTCTTACAGAATACAAGGAGCGGTCACGGGAAGCCCAAAGTGATGTGGATGGACAGCAGCTTTTGTCGCAGACGCTTCAAATATGCAGTGCAGAGTATGCGGATAAGAAAAAAGCGGAACTTTTAAGCCCTGAGACAGAGCGGCAGTACCGCCGGGTTTTGGAAACATTAGAACAATTCCTTCAAATCCTGAAGCTGGAAAATATCTGTCAAAACGAGGCGGCGTTTGAGAGAGTGAAGGAGCTGTTTGAACAGCAGAACGAAACGTTTGAGAGGCAGCGGCAGGAAGCAGGAGAACTATTAGAACATGTGTTTGATTTTCTGGAGGGAGCTTTTGGCAGCAGTCAGGAACTGGCGATGTTTTTAACCGAATTAAATTCCAATGCTTATGACGTCAGTTTTCTGCAGGAATATGAGTGTGAACGATATTATTTCTATAATAAGGAATTACTGTTTGATGAAAAACGTAAGAATCTGCTTGCGCGGATGTCTTAGTGGAGGTAGAACATGCAAAAGAGTACGATATTATTTGATTTGGACGGTACGCTGGTAAATACCGGGAAAGGTGTGACAGAGAGCGTCCGCTATGCGCTTGCGAAGCTTGGAATTGAGGAGACGGACCAACGGAAGCTGGAACGCTTTATCGGTCCGCCGCTGATGGAGTCCTTCCCCAGAGAATATGGGTTTTCAGCGGAACAATCAAGTAATGCCGTAACTTCGTTCCGCGAGCGTTATGAGACGACAGGGGTGTATGAATGCGAACTTTATCCGGATGTGGAACAAACGCTGCGGCGTCTGAAAAAGCTTGGCTGCACGCTTGCCGTCGCTTCGTCCAAGCGGGAGGATTTATGCCATGTAGTTTTGAACTATCTGCATGTGGAGCAGTATTTTGATTTGATTGGCGGCGCCCGGGATGCAGGGGCCGGTACAAAAATCCAGGTGCTTGAAGATGTGATCGCAAGACTGCGCCTTAAGGATCCTGGTCAGGCGGTCTTGATTGGAGACACCAGGTATGACGCCCAGGGAGCAAAAGAGGCGGGGATAGACTGTATTGGGATTACATATGGCTTTGAACAGGATTTTGCTGAAATGAAAAAAGCCGGGACGCTCGGACTGTTTGATACCTTGCCTGAGGTCGTGGATTTCCTGGTACAGGCCGCGCTGTGATTGTTTGGCTTACAGAGCGTGCAGAGGTTAAGTTTTTCCAGATACTGCCGATATATATGTCAGCTATGGAAGGCGCTTATTCTCAGGGAAAGAGGTAAGCGCCTGTTTTTTCGTATGTATGGTAAGAATGGAGGAATGAAAATGGTGAACAGAGTACAGGGCGGTAACGGATATTTTTCACAGGCAGTGGCAGATTATGCAAATAACAACAGGCCAAAGACCAGAAAGGATCAGGAGGAGCCAAAGATGATTGGCGAGTTTTCTGAGAAGGAATGGGATAAGCTGCTGAACAAGGTGGATTCTGCCATTGAGGAATACAGGAAAGATCTGGAACGCCGCAAGGAAGACGCGCTGGATCAAAAGAGAGAGCAGACGCAGGATTATATTCTGGGATGCAGCGCAAAAGCTGCAGAAGAACTGGAACAATTGCTGCTTCGCAAAAGCAGCGCTAAAGATCTGCATAAGATGGAATCTGGCAGCGACGAGACAATGGAAGAGACGCAGAAGCCGGATCTTTTGGAGAGTGCAGAGGATGCGGTTCCCGATGAACTGATCAATAAGCTGCTGGGAAAAGACCGTCAGGCGCCTTACTCTGTTATGGCAGACGAGAACGGCACAGTAATTTATAACGATGTGGCATTCCAGTGCGATTATGATAATAACCGCATCTGTCTGGGCGATGTGTCGAATCCTGACAACTGTATTACGGTCTCCCTGGAAAAGGGAGGATGCCTGGTGTTTAACCGGGATAACATCGGTGATCTGGCCAAAGCAATCGGGATGTTTTCCCCGGAGGATGTGAACCGGATTATGCGCGCCATTGCTCAGGATGCAAAATTAAAGCAGACGCAGATGCAGATTGAGGATGAGAGCAGCGGAGTGGAGGTGCTGGATCGTCCGGAGGAAGTGTCCGGTGCTGAGAACGTCAGTCATCCCAAGAAAGAAGAAGATTAAAATGAATGTTTCCAATCGTCCTTTGTTTCAAGTATGGAATCTGATTTTGCCATTGCTTGTCTATTTTGTTATTATAAATGTGTCAATGTCACTGTTTGCCATGTTTGCAACATTTTCGGGGCTGGATCCTCAAAAACAGTATATGATGCTGCAAACGGCGGCGACGGCGGTTACGATCCCTTTTATATTACGGTATTACCGGGAAGATAAGGCCAGGCCAACCGTGTTCTGGAAACATATGCAGCCTGTAATGGATCAAAAGTCCGTCAGGCAAAGAGCCGTTGGGGGGATACTCATGTTTTTGGCGGGCGCGGCGCTGGGAACGGCGCTGAATAATATGATAATGCTCAGCGGTCTGCAGGAAATCTCCCAGGGTTATCGGGAGGTCCATACGTATTTTTTTGCCGGAGGAATCTTCTTTGAACTATTGGGAGCCTGCCTGCTGACGCCTTTTTTGGAAGAGCTATTGTACCGGGGCGTGATATATGCAAGGCTCTGTGATCTGATGATTTTGGAGGAAGAAAAAACAGAGCGGGGCGGGAAACGGCAAAGGAAGAGCCGGATCATTGCTATGGCGGTATCGGCGTTTTTGTTCGGCGCGTTCCATATGAATCTGGTGCAGTTTCTGTATGCCGGGCTGTTAGGGGTTCTGTTTGCCTGGTTTATGGAAGAGGCGGGGCATTTTTACGGAGCGTTCCTGGCGCATATGGGAGCAAACCTTATGGCTGTGCTGCGGACGGAAACCAGTCTGTTTTCCTGGATGAAACCGCAGAGCACAGCCTTTTATGCAGCGACAGCGGCGTGTTTTGCGGCGGGTGTTTTGTTTCTGGCGGCGATTGCATTGTTCAGAGAAAAGAAATGATGATGGAATAAAGGAAAAATTATGGAAAAGAATTTAACTTCCGGCAGTGTGTTTCGGAATATTGTATATTTTTCGCTGCCGTATCTCTTATCTTATTTTCTGCAGACCTTATACGGGATGGCAGATTTGTATATTATTGGACAATTTAACGGCGTAGACAGCATTACGGCGGTTTCGGTGGGAAGCCAGGTAATGCACATGCTGACGGTGATGATTGTGGGACTTGCCATGGGTTCCACGGTAACTATTGGAAAAGCTATTGGGGCGCGGCAGCCAGAACATGCTGCTGCAGCCATTGGAAATACAATTACGCTGTTTATGGGAGTGTCCGCTGTATGTACCGTACTGCTTCTGGTTCTGGCAGAGCCCGTCGTATCTTTGATGTCCACCCCGGACGAGGCGGCTGCGGAAACCATTACATACCTGACAATCTGTTTTATGGGCATTCCTTTTATCACGGCTTATAATATTATAAGTTCTGTGTTCCGGGGCATGGGAGATTCGAAAAGCCCTATGTATTTTATCGGAGCGGCGTGTGTTACAAATATTGTTCTGGATTATTTGTTGATTGGCGTGTTCCGTTTGGGAGCGGCGGGAGCGGCCCTGGGAACTACTTTATCCCAGACGGTCAGTGTGATTCTGGCATTAACAGTGATTCTCAGGAAAAAAACAGGAGTAAAGCTGAAAAAACAGCACTTTAAGCCTCAGTCAGGTCCTATGGGACAGATTTTAAAAATCGGCATTCCCGTGGCTTTGCAGGATGGATTCATTCAGATTGCATTTATTGTGATTACTGTAATTGCCAATCGCAGAGGACTCAATGATGCGGCGGCGGTTGGAATTGTGGAAAAGATAATCGGCGTGGTATTTCTGGTGCCTTCTACAATGCTTTCAACGGTTTCCGCCCTTTCCGCCCAGAATATCGGAGCGGGGAAACATGAGCGGGCTGCTTTGACGCTGCGGTATGCATTGTATTTTACAGTCGGATATGGTTTGGTTGTTTCTGTTGTTACGCAGTTTATCGCTGTACCAGTGGTGGGATTGTTTACAGAAAATGCAGCGGTTATTTTGTTGGGGAAACAATATCTGCAGGGCTATATCTGGGACTGCATTTTTGCAGGGATTCATTTTTCCTTTAGCGGGTATTTTTGCGCTTATGGCAGATCCGGGATTTCTTTTCTGCACAATTTTCTGTCGATTGTCTGCGTGAGGGTTCCGGGCGCTTTTCTGGCGTCAAAATATTTTACAGATACCTTGTTTCCTATGGGGCTTGCCGCGCCGGGCGGATCGCTGTTGTCTGTTTTCATCTGTATGGCGGCATTTTTCCAGTTAAAGAAAGGGCGGAGTATCAGATGATTCTGCAAAAACTTGATGAATTGGAACGACAGGAAGTAATTGGGGCATTCGATAAACGGCAATTATTGACTTATCAGGCGATGTGATTATAGAAATTGCGCAGAAATATGAAAATGTGCAGAAAGGTGTAGGTGATATGATGAGAGGCGCAATGATGGAAACGAGTGCAAGAAAGATTTTGAGTCAGGGTATAAGTCAGGGCATAAGCCAGGGTATAAATGAAAATAAAAGGGAAACGGCTCTTAGGATGTTGAAAATAGGAAAACTGACAATGGAAGAAATTGCGGAATATACGGAACTTAGCGTTGCAGAAGTGGAGCAGCTTGCAAGGGGGCAGACTGTGTAAAGCAGAAGAAGAAAATGTACAAAAACCGCGAATTATGGTTTTTGACAAGTAGCTTCGATATTGTCCAAACAGAGCATGATACTGGCGATATATTCGTCATTGATCACTTCATAAGATTCAATTCCGTTAAAATTTAATACGGTTTCATGCACAATGCGTAATCCAAGCCCATGCAGATGCGGTTTGGATTTTGTCGTTTTATGACTGAGGGCGGAATTATGCTGCCAGCGTTCAATGCGGTTTTTTACAGTAATGGAAAGATAGTCGTTCACCAAATGCAGCTTGACGTAAATAGAAGGCTGCTCAATTTTCTCAGAAGCCTCTATGGCGTTGTCCAGAAGATTGGAGAGGACGGCGCAAAAAAGATGATCGGGAATATTGAGCTGTCGGGGCAAAACTGCCTGGATTTCCATAGGAATGTTCAGTTGATGAGCCGTGGCATATTTGATGTTGATTACCTGGTTTGCGATCTCGTTGCCCGTTTCAATCTGGTTATCCAGAGCATAGAGCGTATTGCTTAAAGAGTAAAAATATTCTTTCAATTCCGGATATTTTTCCTGGCTTAAAAGACGGTCCATACAGGCAAAATGATTTTTCATATCATGGCGTAGCTGATGGTAGTCCGTTACAATATTTGAGAGTTCTTCCATATGCTGGTTTTGGTATTGCTGCTGCTGCTGAATCAGGCTGAGCCGGGTATTTTTTTCATATTCTTTTGCACCCTGCCAGATCATAAAATAAATCAGAAGCTCCAAAAGCAGCGTGAAACAGGAGGTCAGATTTACATAAGGGAATACCGAATAATAATTTTTCAGCAGGTTGATGACCATCATATTGAGAATGGGCGTGACAATCATGGTGATATAGTAGGATGAAGGGTAGGAAAGGGTCGTGTCTATTTTAAATCTGAGCATAAACATAGTAAGCAGAAACAGAATCAGGCTGGAACAAACTTTAAAGAACGTGCCGAAAATAATAAAAGAATAAAACGTTTCCCGCAGCAGCATGACAGGGGAGTTGGCGAGTGTGACAAACGATACATAGATCAGGGTAAGAAATACTTTGAAAATAAATTTTCCCGCACAAAAAATAAGCGCATAAAGAAACATGAACGAAATATGCAGAAGAAGAAATAAAAAGTACATATCCGTACCATGCAAATGACTCCAGATATCCTGAGAAATCATAACAGATGCGTACAGTATGAAATATATGCAGATAAAACCCCTGCGATGGGGAATCTCTTTTTTTTCAAACATATGATTCAGCAGAAAAAATCCCAAAAGGATTTCCAATGCGAGCGACAGGTATGTAATTTCATTATGGACAGAAATCATAAAGTAAGCCTCCGAAATGTGGTCTTGATATCGTTTAAACGGATACGGCTGAGCGGAAGGTTCTTGCCGTTCATCAAAAAAATGCCGGAGGGGTGTATACTTTTGATATATTGATAATTTACCAGATAACTTTTATGTATACGGATAAATCCGTGCCCGGCAAGCCTTGTTTCCAAATCAGAGATCCGGTAGCGGATTGCTTCCGTTTGCTGCTGATCAGGCAGAAAAAGAGTGATGTATTTGTCCATGCTCTGGGCATAGATAATATCTGAAATCCGGTAGCGGTAGATGGTGGAGCTGCTTTCCAAAACAATAAAATTTGATTCTGATTCATTCTGGCATTCCGCGAGCAGGTCTTTCATACACGGCTCAATGCGGGAAGAAAATTCGTCTTTGGGAATGAAGCGAAACGGTTTTATTTCCAGAGAATCAAAAACGCGTTCCCTGTGAATGGAAATATAAATAATATAGCAGTTTCCGTCAAGTTCCCTTATTTTCCTGCCAAGGCTTAAGCCGTTTACCAACGGCATGTCGATATCCAGAAAATAGATATCCCAGCGTTTCTCTTCATAAAGGGCGGAGAGTAATTTTCCGCTGTCTGTAAACATATCAATGCTGCAGTTTACTTCAAGTTTTTGAAAAAGTTGTGTAAGCTGTTCATAATAATAGTTGATGGTCGTAAATTCATCGTCGCATAGAGCAATATGATACATAATACTACCCCCTAAAAAGAAAATATGTACAAATTGTATACAAACAAATTATAACAAAACATAAAATCATTGTCAAATTTCACGCCGTAAAAAAGCATTTCACGACAAAGAGCGGTGGTTTGCACCTATATATTCAGGACACGACAAGCCTGTTGAGAACGCAAATTTCCTGTGTTAAATTTATCATATAACAAAGAAAAGGGAGGATACCAAATGAAAACAACGACAAAACGCCGGATTACGGCCATGGCCATGGCGGTGATGATGGCAGTATCCGTATTCCAGGGAACCGGAATGGAATATACGGCCTATGCGGTGGAACAGGACGCATCATTTGTGTTTACTGGAAAATTTCCGGACAAATACGACATTAAGTATGTAATACCGGAAGACGATGACGCGCTGATTGCGAAAAAGGTGCAGGCATTGGTGAAAGAAATGACAGAGGATGAGAAATACACGTTCTTAGGCGGGAATGGAACAGGGGACACAGAAGGAAACGCCGGATTTTTGAAAGGCGTGCCCAGACTCGGCGTACCGATGATTAAGATGTATGACGGACCTGCCGGCGTGCTTTATCCAAAGGACACGACCAATCCGCCCCAGGAACAGATGCTGGCGGCGACATGGGATGAAACCATGGCAGAAAAATACGGAGAAGCCGTAGGAAAAGAAAATGTGGCGATCGGAGGCGCGTTTTTGCTTGGCGCACAGTTAGATATCCAGAGAGCGCCCCAGTTTGGACGTACCAAGGACCAGATGGGAGAGGATTCTTACCTGCTTTCAAGCCTGGCCGACGATTTGACAAGAGGAATGCAGAAAAACGGCGGTATTGCCGTTATGAAACATTACGCAGCATTTGCACAGAATGCAACTCCGGGAACAAGCACAAATGTAAAAGTTTCCGAGCAGGCGCTGCATGAGACATATCTTCCGGGATTTGAATCTGCAATTAAAGAAGGCGGCGCATTGGGACTGATGTCTTCCTATAATGCAATCAATGGTACGATGGCTTCCGCTCATACCTATCTGCAGCAGGATGTTTTGCGTGAAATGTGGGGATACGACTATTTTACCATTACAGACTGGGGCGGAAATGACGGCTACACCCTGAACAAAGGAACTGATATCGAAATGCCCAGTCTCAGCAAGAACAACAAGGAAAGCACAGATAAACAGGTGGCGGCCGGTAACATGACGCAGGCTGAGGCGGACGAGACAGTAAATGAGGCCGTAAGCCGTATTTTACGGGCATACGGAAAAGGCGGTTATCTGACATGGGTTGCAATTGATTCTGATGGAAAATTATTAAATAAAGAAGAGGGACGGACAGAGCTGATCCAGCCAGGTACAAATAATGAAGCCCTGGCAGCTCTCTATGAAGAAAGCAATGCAACGGTTCAGGAAGTCGCAGAACAGGGAGGCGTTCTTTTAAAGAACGAAAATAATGCGCTTCCGCTGTCAGGCGAAAAGAGCGTTGCGGTTGTGGGCGTGAACGGTATGACCCTGATCCCGGGTATTGGCGGCGAGCGTTCATACGGCGCGGTCAGCGCTATGACAAGTCCTTATGAAGAACTGCGCAGACTTTTAGGGGAAGACAAGGTAGAAGGACAGGTTTATGACGATCTGACTGGAACGATTATCCCAACAGATCATCTCTATACGACAAAAGATGGAAATGACCATGGCGCACAGCGTACCTATGGAACAGGACAGAGTGAAGAAACCGGCGGTGTTGTACAGGGACAGTTTGTCAGCAACAATGTTCCCCAATATGCAATGGAAGGTCATGAAATCGGGGATCTCTGCCAGGTGGATAACATCATTGATTTTAACACGAAATCCAAAAACTATGTAAATGCCAAAGATGGAAACGCATTTCCTTACACGGATAATCCGGCATATACATGGGAGACTTATCTCGAAGCTCCGGAGGACGGCGATTACAGCATTATTCTGCAGAGCATGGGCGCAAGAGCGGCTATGGCGGTTTATGAGGAATCTGCAGAAGAAGAGAGCGGCTGGAAGAGCATTGGCTCAGCCTCAGGCGCAAGCGCGAATCAGGGAACCCAGTATTACGGCGGTACAATTCCATCCGAAACGGGAGAAAATCTTTCTGCAGCAGCCGTAACCCTTAAGAAGGGCAAACGTTATAAAATCCTTCTTGCTTCTATGAATGCTGATGGAGAAGCAGTGAATTCATGGTCAGGCCAGGTGCAGAAAATGCCTCGTATTGAAGGCAAGGATATGCAGGTGGGACTGGCATGGGTAACTCCAAGCCAGAAAAAGGCAAATGTGGATAATGCAATTAATGCCGCAAAGAACAATGATACGACAGTAATCTTTGCTTATGCAAAAGTAAGCGACCCCCAAGGCGATGACAGAACAGCAGTTACTTTGAAACTAAGCAGCGACCAGGAAAAGATGATTAAAGACGTTGCAAAAGCAGCTCACGATGCAGGTCATAAAGCTGTGGTTGTATTGAACAATGATTCCGCAGTTGTTATGGAGAACTGGATTAACGATGTGGACGCTATACTGGAGATGTATTATCCGGGACAGCGCGGCGGCGTGGCAACAGCAGAAATTTTAACCGGAGCAGTGAACCCGAGTGGAAAGCTTGCTTACACCATTCCCAAAAAAGATACAGACACCCTGATTACATACTCTGATGAACTGTGGAATCAGTTTGAGGCAGAGGATAACTGGAAAGGCGATGAGTCCGACACTCCCGGCGATGGCCCAGGAGGAATGCCTGGATTTGGCGGCGGTCCCAATACGACGACCTTCTCTGAAGGTATCAATACAGGATATCGCTGGTATGATGAAAACAACGTGGAACCGCAGTTTGATTTCGGTCATGGACTTTCTTATACGACGTTCGATTACAGTGACATGAAAGTGACAGAAAGCAGAAAGAACGGAGAAAGAGTTGGCTATGATGTGACATTTAACCTGAAGAATACAGGAAGCGTGGCAGGAAGTGAAGTGGCGCAGGTTTATCTTGGAGCCGCAAAGAATCTTCCGGAGGGCATTCAGAGTTCCAAATATCAGCTTGCAGGTTATCAGAAAGTAAAGAATATACAGCCGGGCGAGACAAGAAAAGTAACCATCCATGTATCAGAACGTTCTCTTTCTTATTGGAATACGAATCTCGAAAAACTGAACATACGCAGCGATGGAACAAAAGACAAATGGACTGTGGCAGAGCAGGAGCGTACAATATATTTAGGCGCAGCTTCCGATGATCTGAAACTGAATAAGACAGTTGAAGTTAAAGTGGATGACGCTCAGAAAACAGTAGATCAGGCAGTACAGGAGCTTGGAGAGGTAAAAGAACAGCTTGATGAGTTAAAAGAGGCTTCGAAAAAAGAGCTGGACAAAGTAAAAACGGAATTGCAGCAGACGCTCAATACCATCAAGAAAGAGCTGGAAACAGCAAAAACAGAGCTGAAAGATTCACAGACCGGAAAGGAAAATTCTGACGCGGCATTGAAGAAGGCTCAGGAGGAACTGAAGAAGGTACAGGAAGAGTATAATAAGTTAAAGAGTTCACAGCAATCTGCAAGTGTGAAAAAGGTAACGCAGAATAAACCGAAGAGTAAGGCGAAAAAGCAGCTTCTGATTTCCTGGAAGACCCAGAAGGGCGTAAGCGGTTATGAGGTTCAGTATTCTTTGAAGAAAAATATGAACAGCGCTGAGACAAAGACCGTAAAAGGAAATAAAAGCAAACTTACTTTGAAGAAATTAAAGAGCGGTAAAACTTATTATGTGAGAGTCCGCGCTTACAAAAATGTTAAGGACAATACTGTGTACGGCTCTTACAGTGCGAAAAAGAAAATTAAAGTGAAATAATTCTGTAAGTTTTTGCAGGGACTGGCGGGAAACCGACCGTCCGGTACAGGGCAGACAGAGACAACGGGCGTCTCTGTCTGTTCTTTATTTTATTAGGAAATTCCTTCGGATTCCCTATAAAATAAAAAACAATGATCGCACTGCGGCGGAACAGAAATATGCCGCTAAAGCGCCCCGCCGCAGGCGGAGAAACCTGCAGAGCAGGATTCTTTGTTCATTTGTACCCTGGAATAGTTTGTAAAATTCTTAATACCTGTAAACAGACAATTGATACAATTTCCGGATAATGAAACAGAGACTGAAAATGACGCGGAAATTTACAAGAAAAATTCTGGAAAACAATCTTAAAATTGTATTAAAAATGGCGGTTTTAAGAAAAAATAAATATAAATTATCTGATAAAATATAATAAAATAACAATATATTCAAATTATCAGACAATAATAAGAAAAAAGTGGTTTACAAGAGAGAAAAAGAGGTGTATAGTTATTTGCAGAGAAACACTTCACCATAGCAAAGTGGTAAAAACAGGGAGGGAAAGAGATGCAGGAAACGAAAAGAACAGCAATGGGACTGTATGATCCGCAATTTGAACATGATAACTGCGGAATTGGTGCAGTGGTGAATATGAAAGGAATTAAAACCCATAGTACAGTGGAAAATGCATTGAAGATT
This sequence comes from Lachnospiraceae bacterium, assembly GCA_910575155.1. Taxonomy (GTDB): domain Bacteria; phylum Bacillota; class Clostridia; order Lachnospirales; family Lachnospiraceae; genus Petralouisia. Next base: position 23,151 of record CAJTDX010000027.1, on the reverse strand, counting down.
GTAGAAAACTTAAAGCACAGAGCTGGAAAAGACGCAGAAGGCAAGACCGGAGACGGCGTGGGAATCCTTCTGCAGATTTCCCATAAATTCTTCCAGAAAGCGGCAAAAGCGGCTGGAATTACTCTGGGAGAAGAGCGGGATTACGGCGTGGGAATGTTTTTCTTCTCTCAGGACGAGCTGAAACGCAATCAGGCAAAGAAAATGTTTGAAGTGATTATCAGCAAAGAAGGCATGGAATTTCTGGGATGGCGGCAGGTACCTGTTGTCCCTGAAAAATTGGGTAAAAAGGCCGTGGACTGTATGCCCTGTATTATGCAGGCATTTATAAAACGCCCTGAGAATGTAAACAGAGGGCTGGACTTTGACCGGAGGCTGTATGTGGCGCGGCGGGTGTTTGAGCAGTCCAGCGACGATACGTACGTGGTTTCCCTTTCCAGCCGCACCATTGTATACAAGGGAATGTTTCTGGTAGAGCAGCTTCGCCAGTTTTTTGAAGATTTGCAGGATCAGGACTACGAATCAGCGATTGCAACCGTGCATTCCCGATTTTCCACCAATACCAACCCAAGCTGGGAACGCGCGCATCCCAACCGTTTCATTGTGCATAACGGAGAAATCAATACCATTCGCGGAAATGCGGACAAAATGCTTGCCAGAGAGGAGACTATGGAATCGGAACATCTGCGGGGAGAACTGCAGAAAGTGCTTCCGGTAGTCAATGCGGAAGGTTCTGATTCTGCCAGACTGGATAATACCCTGGAATTTCTGGTGATGAGCGGCATGGATCTTCCTCTGGCGGTTATGATTACCATTCCGGAACCCTGGGCGAATAACCAGATTATGAGCCAGAAGAAAAAGGATTTTTATCAGTATTACGCTACCATGATGGAACCCTGGGACGGCCCGGCGTCTATCTTGTTCAGCGACGGAGATATTTTAGGGGCTGTTCTGGACCGCAATGGCCTGCGTCCCTCCCGTTATTATATCACGGAGGATGATTACCTGATTTTGTCCTCGGAAGTGGGAGTACTCGATATCCCGCCTGCGAAGATTGTGACGAAAGAGCGGCTTCGTCCCGGGAAAATGCTTTTGGTGGACACGGTTCAGGGAAGAGTGATTGACGACGATGAGTTAAAAGAAAAATATGCTGGCAGGCAGCCTTATGGAGAATGGCTGGACCGCCATTTAATCAAGCTCTCAGAGTTGAAAATACCCAATCAGCGGGTACCGGAATATCAGGAAAAAGAGCGGCGGAGACTGCAGAAAACCTTTGGCTACACGTATGAATCTTTAAAAGAGTCCATACTTCCCATGGCGAAAAACGGCGGGGAGGCGACGGCGGCCATGGGGATTGATACCCCTCTGGCGGCGCTGGCAGGAGATCATCAGCCCTTATTCAATTATTTTAAGCAAAAATTTGCTCAGGTAACGAATCCGCCCATAGATTCCATCCGGGAGGAAGTAGTGACCAGCACCACCGTGTATATTGGAGAAGACGGCAACCTGCTGGAAGAAAAACCCCAGAACTGCCAGGTATTGAAGGTGGATAACCCGATTCTTACCAACACGGATTTAATGAAAATCAAAGCCATGAAGGCAGAGGGATTTCATGTAGTAGAAATTCCCATTACCTATTATAAAAACACCAGCCTTGAAAAAGCCATTGACCGCTTATTTGTGGAAGCAGACCGGGCGTACCGCGATGGGGCGAATATCCTGATTTTATCAGACCGGAGTGTGGATGAAAACCATGTGCCGATTCCCTCCCTTCTTGCTGTGTCAGCTTTGCAGCAGTATCTGATTAAGACCAAGAAGCGCACGGCTCTGGCAATGATACTGGAGTCCGGGGAACCAAGGGAAGTGCATCATTTTGCGACCCTTTTAGGTTATGGCGCCTGCGCCATCAACCCTTATCTGGCACAGGATACGGTAAAGCAGCTGATTGACGAACACATGCTGGATAAAGATTATTACGCGGCGGTAGCGGACTACAATGACGCGATCCTTCACGGTATTGTAAAGATTGCCGCAAAAATGGGAATTTCCACTATTCAGTCTTATCAGGGAGCCAAGATTTTTGAGGCAATTGGAATCAGCGCAGAAGTGATTGAGAAATATTTTACGAATACGGTAAGCCGTATCGGGGGCATTACCTTAAAAGATATTGAGGAAGATGTGGACGCTCTGCATTCCAGCGCCTACGATCCTCTGGGACTGGAGACAGACCTGACGCTGGAGAGCCGGGGACGTCATAAGATGCGCAGCGGCGCCGACAGCCATCTCTATAATCCGCTGACGATTCATCTTCTTCAGGAATCCACAAAAAGAGGGGATTACCAGCTCTTCAAACAATATACCCAGGCGGCGGACGCGCAGGAGAAAAATGCCAATCTTCGCGGCATGATGGCATTTGCTTTCCCCAAAAAAGGCGTTCCACTGGAAGAAGTGGAGAGTGTGGATTCTATTGTGACGCGTTTTAAGACAGGAGCGATGTCTTATGGCTCGATTTCTCAGGAAGCGCATGAGACGCTTGCCATCGCTATGAACCGTCTTCATGGAAAATCGAACAGCGGAGAGGGCGGAGAAAATCCGGAGCGTCTGGTGACAGGCAGAGACGGCTTAAACCGTTGTTCCGCCATCAAACAGGTGGCCTCCGGCCGGTTTGGAGTTACCAGCCAGTATCTGGTGAGCGCCAAAGAGATACAGATCAAAATGGCTCAGGGAGCCAAGCCAGGAGAGGGCGGGCATCTTCCGGGAAAGAAAGTATATCCCTGGATTGCCAGAACCAGGCTGTCCACACCGGGCGTGTCTTTGATTTCACCGCCTCCGCACCATGATATTTATTCCATAGAGGATTTGGAGCAGTTGATTTATGATTTGAAAAATGCCAACCGCCAGGCGAGAATAACGGTAAAACTGGTATCAGAGGCAGGCGTGGGAACAGTTGCGGCCGGAGTGGCAAAGGCTGGAGCGCAGGTTGTGCTGATTTCCGGCTATGACGGCGGAACCGGGGCGGCGCCCAGCAGTTCCATTCATAATGCGGGACTTCCCTGGGAATTAGGTCTTTCCGAGACGCACCAGACATTGATATGCAACGGGCTGCGCAATAAAGTGCGGATTGAGACGGACGGAAAACTGATGACCGGGCGCGACGTGGCGATTGCCGCCATGCTGGGGGCAGAAGAATTTGGATTTGCCACGGCTCCTCTGGTGACTATGGGCTGCGTAATGATGCGTGTCTGCCATCTGGATACCTGTCCGGCAGGAATTGCCACTCAGAATCCCGAATTGCGGAAACGTTTTGCAGGAAAGCCGCAATATGTGGTGAACTTTATGCGCTTTATCGCGGAAGAACTGCGGGAATATATGGCGAAACTAGGCGTCCGCACAGTAGACGAGCTGGTGGGGCGCAGCGATTTGCTGAAAGTGCGCGAGGATTTAAGCGGCAGGGAAAAAGAACTGGATTTGTCCGCAATTTTGCACAATCCATTTGCAGGGCCGAAGGAAAAGGTAATTTTTGACCCCAAACAGGTCTATGATTTTGAACTGGAAAAATCCAAGGATGAGAAGATTCTGTTAAAGCAGTTGAAATCCGCCCTGGAAAGCGGACAGAAACGCAGCATTGATGTGGAAGTTACCAATACGGACCGGGCGTTCGGAACAATGTTCGGCTCTGAAATTACCAGACGGTATGTGGACAGTCTCGAAGAAGACACCTTCCTGGTGAAGTGTACCGGGGCCGGCGGACAGAGTTTCGGAGCGTTTATCCCCAAAGGGCTGACCCTGGAACTGGTGGGAGACAGCAACGATTATTTTGGAAAAGGATTGTCCGGCGGCAAGCTGGTAGTTTATCCTCCGGCGGGAGTGAAATACCGTCAGGATGAAAATATCATTATTGGAAATGTGGCGCTTTATGGAGCTACCAGCGGCAAGGCGTTTATCAACGGCGTTGCCGGAGAACGGTTCTGCGTACGTAATTCCGGAGCAAACGCGGTGGTAGAGGGCGTCGGCGACCATGGCTGTGAATATATGACAGGAGGCAGGGTGGCGGTTCTTGGGAAAACCGGGAAAAACTTTGCGGCGGGTATGAGCGGCGGAATCGCCTATGTACTGGACGAGGACAGCGACCTGTACACCAGAATCAACAAAGAAATGGTATTTTCTCAGGAGATTACCTCTAAATATGATGTGATGGAATTAAAGGATATGATCAAAGAGCATGTGGCGCTGACCAACTCCCGCAAAGGGAAGGAGATCCTGGATCATTTTAGCCAGTATCTGCCTAAATTCAAGAAGATTGTACCTTATGACTATAACCGGATGATGATGGCCATTGTGCAGATGGAAGAAAAAGGATTAAGCTCAGAACAGGCGCAGATCGAGGCGTTTTATGCCAGTACAAATCTGGCGTAAAAACCTGGTACATCGTTACGCAAATAACTACACCAACCACTTGCCTGCTTTTCTGAGTGATTGATCCAGTTATTTGTCGAACGATGTACTGGTGTCTTGTTGATAATTAGCTAAACTCACTTGTCTATTTGCCCATCTGCCGTGTTGGATTTTCTATCCGTAGCCACCGCTGCGCCGTCGAAAATCCGCCTTGCAGATGAACAAATATCCTGCGCGATTTCACTAAATATCAACGAGACAAGAAACCAGATGCCGCTGGAAAAGGGCAATAAAGTAAGAATTTAAGGAGAGATTTGTCATGGGAAAACCAACAGGATTTATGGAATATAAAAGACAGACGGCAGAGGCGGCGCAGCCCAAAGAGCGTATTCAGAATTTTAACGAATTTCACACCCCTCTCAGTCAGGAAGAACAGCGCAGACAGGGCGCCCGCTGCATGGCGTGCGGCGTTCCGTTCTGCCAGTCAGGCATGGACATTATGGGGATGACGTCCGGGTGTCCTCTGCACAATCTGGTGCCGGAGTGGAACGACCTGATTTATACGGGAAACTGGCGGCAGGCATACAGCCGCTTGAAGAAGACCAATAATTTTCCGGAATTTACCGCAAGGGTATGTCCCGCTCTCTGCGAGGCGGCCTGCACCTGCAGCCATTACGGCGACGCCGTCTCTGTCAGGGAAAATGAATTTGGCATTATTGAATATGCCTACGAGCAGGGATATGCCGGGGCAAATCCCCCCAGGGTGCGTACCGGGAAAAAAGTGGCGGTCGTCGGCTCCGGCCCCGCAGGACTGGCAGCGGCAGACCAGCTCAACAAGCGGGGGCATATGGTGACTGTGTACGAGCGGGACGACCGTCTGGGAGGGCTTCTGATGTATGGGATTCCCAATATGAAGCTGGAAAAGCATGTGATCGAACGTAAAATTAATATTATGAAGGAAGAGGGCGTGGAATTTATCACTGGCGTGAATGTGGGCAAAGATCTCAAATCATCGAAATTACTGAAAGAATATGACCGGGTAATTCTTGCCTGCGGGGCAAAAAATCCCAGAGATCTCAAGGTTCCCGGCAGAGATGCCAAAAACATTTATTTTGCGGTGGATTTTCTGGCGGCAACCACAAAAAGTCTGTTGGATGATGATTTAAAAGATCACAAATATATTTCGGCAAAGGGCAAAAAAGTGGTGGTAATCGGCGGAGGCGATACCGGAAATGACTGTGTGGGAACGGCAATCCGCCACGGAGCCGCTTCGGTGGTACAGCTTGAAATGATGCCCAAAGCGCCGGATGAGCGCAGCGAAGATAATCCCTGGCCCCAATGGCCCAGAGTCTGCAAGACAGATTACGGCCAGCAGGAAGCCATTGCAGTGTTTGGCAGCGACCCCAGAATTTACCAGACCACAGTAAAAGAATTTCTCAAGGATAAAAATGGAAGCCTCTGCGGCCTCACCGTTGTGAAACTGGAGAGTAAGAGGGATGAGAAAAGCGGACGCATGGTGATGGCGGAGATTCCGGGAACGGAACGTAAGATGGACGCGGATCTGGTCTTGATTGCCGCTGGTTTTCTGGGTACGGAGAAGTATGTTGCAGACGCCTTCCATGTATCCCTGAGCGAGCGCGCCAATGTGCAGACAGAGCAGGGGCATTATCATACCAGTGTGAAAAATGTCTTTGCGGCAGGAGATATGCGCAGAGGCCAGTCTCTGGTGGTGTGGGCAATCCGGGAAGGCAGAGAAGCGGCCAGGGAAGTGGATTTCAGTCTGATGGGTTATACCAATCTGGAAGCGTAAAAGAACATGGAAGCTTGACTTATAACAGATCATAGAGTAAAATATTATGAAAAAGAACAGGCGATCCTCTGCCGCCGGGTAGGGGAATTTGCACCAGAATTCATATCAGTAGGCCATAGAAGATATGAAGTTCTGGTGCTATTTTTGTGTTGCAGGAAAGGCCTTGCCGCTGTGAGGCAATAACGTTAATGACTTTCCTGTAATATAAAAAGGATATGCGCACGCTCTGTTCTTCCGAATCTCAGAGCCATAGTACAAGAAGGAGGTAATGATCATTATGAATACCCTGAAAGAATACGCAAAATACACCAGTATGAATGTTCTGGGAATGCTGGGCCTGTCCTGTTATATACTTGCCGATACTTTTTTTGTGGCGAAGGGCCTTGGCAGCAGGGGGCTGGCGGCCTTAAATCTTGCCATTCCCGTGTACAGCCTGATTCACGGTACAGGTTTGATGCTGGCAATGGGAGGAGCCACGCGCTTTTCTATTCTAAAGAGCCAGAACGCGGGACAAAGGAAGCATCAGGTATTCTCCCGGACCGCTATGCTGACAACATGTTTCGCCCTTTTATTTGTGCTGACCGGGATGTTGGGCGCAGGATGGATCACGGATTTTCTGGGCGCGGATGAAGCTGTATACGATATGTGCAAAATATATTTGAAGGTATTGCTGCTGTTTTCACCTGCATTTCTGTTCAATGATTTACTACTGTGTTTTGTGAGGAATGATGGAAATCCGCAGCTTGCAATGACGGCTATGCTGACAGGAAGCTTTTCTAATATTATTTTGGATTACATTTTTATTTTCCCCTGCAAAATGGGCATTTTTGGCGCAGTACTTGCAACAGGAGTTGCGCCTGTAATTGGAATCGCCATTCAGTCAACTTATTTTTTCCGCGGAAAAAACACCTTTCACCTGGTGAAAACAGGGGTTTCTGTAAGTCAGGCGCTGCGGATTATGTCAGGGGGCGTGCCGTCTCTGGTGGCAGAATTGTCTTCCGGTATTGTGATGGTAGTTTTTAATGGTATTATGATGTCTCTTGAAGGAAATACCGGGGTCGCAGCTTATGGCGTCATAGCAAATCTGTCTCTGGTGGTGATTTCTGTGTTTACAGGGCTTTCCCAGGGGATTCAGCCTGTCGTCAGCAGGTATTACGGCGCAGGTCAGTCTGACAGGATCCGGGAAGTATTTCGCTACGCAGTGATCACTGTGGCAGTTTTATCTTTCCTGATCTATGCAGGCATGTTTATAGGAACAGACTGGGTGGTTTCTCTGTTCAACAGCGAAGGAAACGCGAGGCTTCAGGTAATTGCCGCAAAAGGTCTGCGCCTTTATTTTACAGCCGTAGGGTTTGCCGGATTTAACATTATAACGGCAGTCTATTTTACTTCCATAGACAGGGCCAGGCCCGGAAATATTGTTTCGATTCTCAGAGGAATCGTTCTGATTGTGCCGCTGGCGTTTATGATGTCCGGGATATCTGGACTGACAGGCTTGTGGCTGGCGTTTCCGGCGGCCGAATTTCTGACGGCGGCAGCGGCGCTGCTCCTGTATCTGCGAAACAGGCAGGCGTGATTTACCCATAATTTTGGCAACGGCGGAACTGTTGCAAATCAAAAAAAATAAAAAATTGGTTCCCATCTATCACACTTTATGGTAAAATATCATCTGATTTATTAATAGAAGCTTATGAATGGAGTAAAAAAATGACGAAAGTAGTAAAGTTTGGCGGAAGCTCTCTGGCGAATGCCGGACAGTTTGCAAAGGTTGGGAAGATTGTCCGGTCAGATGAGAGCCGCAGATATGTGGTTCCGAGCGCGCCGGGAAAGCGGAATGCGAAAGATACAAAAGTAACAGATATGTTATATCAGTGTTATGCGCTGGCAGAGGCAGAGAAGGATTTTACTGCTGCACTGAAAAAGATTCAGGAACGTTATGAATCAATTATTAATGGTTTAAACCTGACATTGTCTTTAAATAAAGAATTTGCACTGATTGCAGAAAATTTCAGAGGGAAAGCCGGAGAAGATTATGCGGCGTCCAGAGGAGAATACTTAAACGGCATTATCATGGCGAATTATCTGGGATTTGAATTTATCGACGCTGCCGAAGTAATATTGTTTGACCAGGATGGGGAATTTGATGCGGATAAGACAGACGCAGTGTTGTCCGCGCGCCTTAAGGAATGTAAGTGCGCTGTGATTCCGGGATTTTATGGATCGAAAGAGGACGGCAGAGTAAAAACTTTTTCCAGAGGCGGCTCCGATATTACCGGTTCCATTGTGGCAAAAGCCGTTCATGCGGATATTTATGAGAATTGGACGGATGTGTCAGGATTTTTGATTGCAGATCCAAGAATTATTGAAAAATCTCAGGTGATTAAGGTAATTACTTACCGGGAACTGCGCGAGCTTTCTTATATGGGAGCTACCGTATTGCATGAAGACGCCGTATTTCCGGTGCGTAAGGCGGGGATTCCGATCAATATCCGCAATACCAATGCGCCGGAGGATGAAGGCACGCTGATTGTGGAGAGCACCTGCCGGACTTCGGAATATACGATTACAGGAATTGCCGGCAAGAAAGGCTTCGTTGCGGTCAATATCGACAAAGATATGATGAATTCAGAGGTTGGATTCGGGCGCAAGGTGCTGGCTGCTTTTGAAGAAAACGGAATTTCGTTCGAACATCTTCCCTCAGGAATTGATACGATGACCGTATTTGTACATCAGGAAGAGTTTGAGGGTAAGGAACAGCAGGTGTTATCCGCTATTCACCGTCTGGCGCGGCCGGACAGCATTGAACTGGAAGGCGATATCGCATTGATTGCTGTGGTGGGGCGCGGTATGCGTTCTACAAGAGGAACGGCAGGACGTATTTTTTCTGCTCTGGCCCATGCCAATGTAAATGTAAAAATGATTGACCAGGGTTCCAGTGAGCTGAATATTATCATTGGCGTAAAGAGCTGTGATTTCGAAACGGCAATCAAAGCAATTTATGATATTTTTGTGGTGACACAGATATAATATAAAAGAAACCATAGAAATAACAGGCGGGAGTTTACAGTAAATGGCAGAGAATCATCATAAAACAGAGGAAAATCAGAAATCCCGGCGGGAAAGACGAAAAGAAATCAAGTGGGATAAGCTTGACAATACGGCCAATATTTTTCCTGTGATTGCCGGGGAGAGCATGAGCAATGTTTACCGAATTTCTGTGCTGCTGCAGGAAGAAGTCCGACAGGAATTGCTGCAGCAGGCGCTGGAAAAAGTGCTTCCCTGGTTCGAGGTATTTTGTGTGCGGATCCGTTACGGTGTGTTCTGGTATTATTTTGAGACGAACCAGAAGCCGGCGCCTGAGGTGAAAGAGGAATACCGCTACCCCTGTCAGTTTATTTCTCCTAACCGGAACCGCAATTATCTGTTCCGGGTGAATTATTATAAAAACAGGATCAATCTGGAAGTATTCCATGTTCTGACAGACGGTATGGGGGGAATTACGTTTCTGAAAGAACTGACATATCAGTATCTGCGTCTGGCACATCCGCATCTTTCGCAGCAGCTGGGAGACGGTCTGTGCAGCGATACTTCCCTGAACCGTGAAGACAGTTATTTGAAAAATTATAAAAAAAGCCATAAAAAGGGATATAAGACAGAACGCGCATTCCGGGTAACAGGAGAGAAACTGGCGCCTACAGAGCTGGGGGTTATGCATGGGTATATGCCTGTTTCTGTACTCAAGGAGGTATGCAGGCAATATGGAGCATCCATTAATGAATATCTGGTGGCGGCTTTTTTGTGGAGCATCTATCAGGAGTGTCTGCATGGGATGCCGGGAAAACGTCCGATCAGCTCCTGTGTGCCGGTAAATCTGCGTCCCTATTTTGATTCCATCACCATGAAAAACTTTTTTGTGATCGTGTCCGCAGTATTTCGACCTGAGAAAGAATCCTATACCTTTGCGGAAGTGGTTCAGATTGTGGCCGAAAGTCTGCGCAGTCAGATTAACAGAGAGCATTTAGAGAATCTTTTTGCCTACAATGTGGCAAATCAGAAGAATTTTATTCTGCGTGCAGTGCCGTTATTTATAAAAAATATAGCCATTCGCTACGTATATCATACCAGCGCGCTTGCAAATACCACCACCGTTACCAATATTGGTAATATTAAGGTGCGGGAAGAGTACGAGCCATATATTAAGGGGTTCAGTTCCTTTTTGTCTATGTCGGAGGGGCAGAATATCAAAGGTACAATCTGTTCCTACAAAGATACCCTGGTATTTACAGTCAGCAGCAATCTTGCAGATCCCTCTGTCCAGCGGAGATTTTTCCGAAGGCTTTCTGAGGACGGCATTCCGGTACAAATTGAGACGAATGGAGTGTATGACGAATGAGAGAATGTATGAACTGCCGGGTGGAAATCCTGGACGACAGCAGCGTCTGTCCGCTTTGCAATCGTGTGCTGGAGATTCGGGGAGAACATCCAAAGTGCGCCGGTTATCCGGATGTGAAGGCGGCTTCCCGGAGATTGAGTTTTGTAGTGCGTCTGTATAGTTTTGTGGCAATTGTCACAGAAACCCTTTTCATTATCCTGAACCATTTTTATTTTACGGAGATCTGGTGGTCGGCAATCAGCGGAATCAGCATTCTGTACTGTTTTATTACCCTGAATTATTCCCTGCAGAAAAACAAAGGATATAAGACGGTGATTGTAGTCCAGGTGGTAGGCGCCGTGCTTTTGATTATCGCGGCGGATTATATCGTAGGCTATCGCGGGTGGTCTGTAAATTATGTTCTGCCCGGGGCAATCCTGCTTCTGGAAGCGACGGTTGCCATATTAATGATTGTAAATGCGTCAAACTGGCAAAGCTATATCCTGATGCAGATTCTGACAGTTCTGGTATCGCTCGTCTGTGTGCTTCTCTGGAGTTTTGGAGTGATAAAGGATCCGTTTCTTACGGTTCTGGCGCTGTCAGTATCTTTGTGTATGCTGCTGGGAACCCTGATTTTCGGAGAACGGAAGGCGAAAACAGAGCTGAAGCGGCGGTTCCATGTGTAGGCAGAATACAAAAGGAGGAAGCCATGGCAAAGGTCAGTGTACGGGGAAAAGTAATCGGGGATATGATTACGCATGTCACGAATGACAATTTAATCGGGAGAAAAATAAAGACCGGGGAGCTGCGCAGGAAGTTAACAGAGCCAAAATGGAAATGCCCGGCTTGTTTTACGATGGAAGAAATAGAAATGTCCGCGTTTCGTATGGAATATCTGAGCAGAAAAGAACGTCCCAGACGCGATTATGTGATTTTGCAGCTTCATGGCGGAGGCTATATAGGAGCGATGCGCAACGCCTATCGTTCTTTTGCGGGACTGTACTGTGAGGTCAGCAAAGGCATGGGTGTTTTGACTATTGATTACCGGGTGGCGCCGGAGAATCCTTATCCGGCGGCGCTTCAGGACGCCGTGGAGGCTTATGACTGGCTGCGGCGCTCGGGCTGGCACAGCAGGCAGATTATTGTGGCGGGCGATTCGGCGGGAGGCGGGCTTGCCCTTGCGCTGTGCATGTATTTAAAAGATCATAACCGCAGGCTTCCGGGCGGTCTGGTACTGATGTCTCCCTGGACGGACCAGACTGCAAGCGGGCCTTCCTATCTGGATAATTTTGAACGGGATCCTTTGTTTGGCAGAACCACGGACAGTTTGATTTACAACCGTGATTATGCAGGCAGGCATAATCTGAAAGATCCGTATATTTCACCATTATTTGGAGACTACTGGGGATTTCCGCCCATGCTGATTCAGGCAGGTTCTCTGGAAATGCTTCTGAGTGATTCGATTGGAGTTGCATATAAGGCGAAAAGGCAGGGGGTAAAGGTGCGGCTCAGTATTTATGAAGGCATGTTTCATGTATTTCAGATGGGAATGATGATGATGCCGGAATCCATACGCGCCTGGAAGGAAGCGGGGAGGTATTTTGAGGTGATTACAGGAAGTGGCAAATAACGAAATAGCTTCTGCTGCATAGTGTAATAGTAAATGCATGCAGGAGCTTTTTATGTTATATACATTTTTGCAGGTACTTGGAGGAACCGGATTTACGTTTCTGATGACGGCTCTGGGAGCGGCGGTGGTGTTTTGTTTTCGGGGAGCAGTCGGGGAACGGATGAATCGTGCGTTTCTTGGTTTTGCTTCCGGCGTTATGATGGCTGCCTCCGTCTGGTCTTTGCTGATTCCCTCCATAGAGCAGAGCCGGGAGCAGGGGATGCTGCCCTGGCTGCCTCCGGCGGCAGGATTTGCCCTGGGCGGGGTGTTCCTGTATATGGTGGATAAACTGCTGCCCTGGTTCCATGCAGATTATAAAGAAAGAGAAGCAGGGACAAAGCTGCTGGTGCTGGCGGTTACGGTTCACAATATTCCGGAAGGGATGGCAGTGGGCCTTGGCTTTGTACTGGCGGGGCAGCATATGGAGGAACCCGGATATCTGGCGGCGGCGGTCGGGCTGGCCGTGGGGATTGGAATTCAGAATTTTCCGGAAGGAGCGGCAATCTCCCTTCCGGTGCGACAAAGCGGGGCAGGCGTTTGGAAAGCTTTTTTTACAGGCTGTATTTCCGGGCTGGTAGAGCCTGCGGCGGGGATTCTTGTGTTTTTTACCGCTTCTGTCGTCTCTCAGCTAATGCCGTGGCTTCTTGCTTTTGCAGCAGGAGCCATGATTTATGTAGTGGCGGATGAGCTGATTCCCCAGGCACAGCCGGACGAGCGAAGCAATACGGGAACGATTGGCGTCATGGCGGGATTTCTGATTATGATGATTTTAGATGTGGCATTGGGATAAGAATGGAACAAGGCTTGACAATATGCCGGAGAGAAATCTATAATGATACTAATCGAAGAGGAAGGATGATTTATATGAGAAGAACAAAAGAGATATCGGCAATTTTGCTGTTATTCATATTACTGACAGGAATGGTTCCGGCGGCGCCGGTTTTTGCGACAGAAGCAGACCGCGCTCAGGCAGGCGCAGCCAGCGGAGATAACAGTTTATCTTCCTTAAGTCTTTCCGCTGGAAGCCTGTCGCCTGCTTTTCAATATAATGTCACTGATTATACGGCGTCCGTGGGAGCGGAGGTTGGCAGCGTGGAAGTGAACGCAAAGACTTCCAATGCCAGCGCCACTGTGGAATCGGTGTCCGGAAATACAGATTTACAGCCGGGACAGAATACCATCAGTGTCGTAGTAAAAGCGGAGAACGGAGCCACAGCTACTTACAAAATTATAGTCACCAGAGCTCAGGGAGCCGAAGGAACGCAGAGTGAGGGAGCCGAAGGAAACCAGAATGAGGGAGCAGAGGGAAACCAGAATGAAGGCGCCCAGGGAGAGCAGAATGAGGGAACAGAGGGAACGCAGGACGGCGAAACAGATGTTCCTTCAGCCGAAGGCACGACGCCGGAAGCAGGACAGGAAGGAGGAATTACCGTCAATGGCCATCCCTTTAATCTGGCTGCCGCTATTCCGGACGATATAATTCCACAGGATTTTACCAAAACCGCGATTACCTGTCAGGGACAGCAGGTAGAGGGACTGCAGTATGAAAAAGGAACGCTGAATCTGGTTTATCTTACGACGCCCAGCGTAGAAGTAAAAAATACCCTTGCGGTATATGAGGAAGCCAGCGGCATGTTTTATCCGTTCCGGAAAATTGCGCAGGGAGAAAGTAATTATCTGATTCTGCTCAATCCGCCTGTTGAGACCGGATTGTCTCAGGAATATACGCAGGGTACAAAAACGATCGGGTCTTTTGAGGATGTTCCGGTATTTACCAGAGCAGGCGCTTCTATGGGAGCTGGAGGAGGCGCGGGAGGACTGCAGGGGGCGGAAGACGTACAGGGAAGCGCCGCGGACCACAGCGAATTTGCTTTGGTTTATGCGGCCAGCAGTTTTGGAAATACGGGATGGTATCAATATGACGCCGCAGAATCCACCTTTCAGCGTTACCAGCCGGCAGCGGCGCCGGTGCAGACAAAAGATACAGAAGAAACAGAGGAGGGACCAAGCGTGGAAATGCAGGGATTACAGAATGCATATAAGGATTTGGAAGAACAATATAATCATAAAAAAGATGTTTCCAGAAAAACCACGGCGGTAATGATTTTTATTATTGCTGCGCTTGTGATTGTGATCATAAATCTTCTTTTGAGAGGCAGAAGGGGCGGGGAGGATCTGGAAGATTACGAAGAGCCGCAGGAGAGGCTGCGCAGACACGCCCATAAAAAACAGGATCTTATTAAAGAACCCTTAAAATCTTCCCATAAAAGAAAGCTGGAAGAGGAAGAACCGCAAAACAGAAAAACACACAGAAAAATGCAGGGGCAGAATGAGCATGAAGAGGGTCCGGGGGATTCCCGGAACAGATACCGGGAAGAGAAACATAAGGAAGACTTGGGAAATTACAGGAAACCCCGCCGGGGGGACGAGCTTAAAGAAGATCTGGGAAGTTACAGAAAGCCCCGCCGGGGGGACGAGTCCGGAAGGGAACCTGAGGAATATCGCAGAACCCGTCCGGAAGAAGAATTCAAAGCAGAACCCAAAAACTACAGAAAATCCCGCCATGAGAGTGAATATCGGGAAGAACCAAAATCCAGACCTGTGACAAAATTAGAAAATATCGACGATGATTTTGAGGTAATTGATCTGGAAGATTTATAAAAGCAGATAATCAGGTGAGTTATGTATATTGAGATTGATTTTGAAAGTGATGAGGCGATCTATTTGCAGTTACGCAATCAGATTGTGTTAGGAATTGCCACGAACCAGTACCAGGAGGGAGAATCTCTGCCGTCGGTTCGGCAGCTTGCAGAAAGTATCGGAATTAACATGCATACAGTAAATAAAGCATATCATGTACTGCGGCAGGAGGGATTTATCCGCCTCGACCGCAGGAATGGCGCTGTCATTTTTCTTGAAGAGGATAAAAGTCATGCTGTTTTGGAGATACAGGAAACGCTGCAGATGCTTTTGGCAAAGGCAGTGTGCAAAAATGTTTCCAGGGGAGAAGTGCATGAGCTGGTAGATGAGATATATAACAAATTGACAGGAGGGACAAATGCATAGACAATACACAGGTCAGGCGAAAAAAGCATTGGAGCTTGCCGGGAAATTATCCAAAAAGCTTTCACATAATTATGTAGGCACAGAGCATATTCTGGCAGGCATGATACAGGAAAAGCGCGGAGTAGCAGCTCAGGTACTTGCGGATAATCAGGTAGAGGAAAAGAAGCTTCTGGAATTAATAGAGGAATTGATCGCACCGGGAGAGGGAGTACTGCTTCTGGACAGAGATGGGTATTCCCCAAGGACTCAGAAAGTGCTCGATACGGCAGAGAAGGAAGCGGCGCATTATAACAGTGACAAAATAGGGACGGAGCATTTGCTGCTTTCCATTCTCAAAGAAAGCGAGTCGGCAGCCGTCCGTCTTTTGAATACCATGGAGATTAATTTACAAAAACTGTATATTGATCTTTTGGTGGCGATGGGAGAAGAGGGAAATTTTTCCAGAGAAGAGTTAAAGTCGGCGAGGGGCAGAAAGAGAAATCTGGAAGCGACCCCTGTGCTGGACCAGTATTCCAGAGATTTGACCAGGCTGGCAGTGGAAGGGAAACTGGACCCGGTGATAGGCAGGGAGGAAGAAATCCGGCGTGTAATCCAGATTTTAAGCCGCCGCGGGAAGAACAATCCCTGTCTGATCGGAGAACCGGGCGTGGGAAAGACAGCGATTGCAGAAGGTCTGGCGCAGCAGATTTCTCTGGGTCTGGTGCCGGAAGCCGTGTCCGGAAAACGGGTGATTACCCTGGATCTTTCCAGTATGATTGCCGGTTCAAAATACAGGGGCGAGTTTGAAGAACGCATCAAAAAGGTAATCCGGGAGGTGATTGGCGCCGGAAATATTCTGCTGTTTATGGATGAACTGCACACAATTATTGGCGCCGGCGGGGCGGAAGGCGCTATGGACGCCTCCAATATTTTAAAACCGTATCTTGCCAGAGGAGAACTGCAGATGATTGGCGCAACCACAGTGGAGGAATACCGCAAATATATTGAGAAGGATGCCGCTTTAGAGCGGCGTTTTCAGCCGGTAATGGTGGAGGAGCCTTCTGTTGAAGATACGATAGAGATTTTAAAAGGGCTTCGTAAATTTTATGAAAAGCATCATCAGGTGACAATTTCCGACGAGGGAGTGGAAGCGGCGGCACGGCTTTCGGAGCGTTATATTTCCGACCGTTTTCTGCCGGACAAGGCGATTGATCTCATGGATGAAGCAGCCGCAAGAGTGCGTTTGGAGGGCGTGAAATCTTATGCGCAATTGCAGGAAATAATGATGGAAACCAACAATGTGACAGAGGAACTGGAGGAGGCAATTCAGAATATGGAGCTGGAATTTGCCTCTGAGCTTCGCCAGAAAAAAGAGGAATTGCAGAGTGAATATGAGAAACTGCAGAAAAAGGCAAAGAAATCCTTAAAGCAGAAGAAGACGGAAGTGAGAGAAAGCGAGATTGCAGAGGTAGTCTCACAGTGGACAAAAATTCCTGTCAAAAGACTTGCAGAGGAGGAGACTGCAAAGCTGCGCAGGCTGGAAAGCGTGCTGCATAAGCGGGTAATCGGTCAGGAAGAGGCAGTGAGCGCGGTTGCGAAAGCGGTGCGCCGGGGAAGAGTGGGGTTAAAAGATCCGGGACGCCCCATTGGTTCATTTCTCTTTCTGGGTCCTACAGGCGTCGGCAAAACAGAGATTTCCAAGGCATTGGCAGAAGCGATGTTCGGCAGCGAGGAGTCCATGGTGCGGATTGATATGTCGGAGTATATGGAAAAGCACAGCGTATCCAAGATGATCGGTTCTCCGCCCGGCTATGTTGGGTATGATGAAGGAGGACAGCTCAGTGAGAAGGTAAGGCGCAGCCCTTATTCTGTGATTTTATTTGACGAAATTGAGAAAGCACACCCCGATGTGTTCAATATTTTGCTGCAGGTATTGGATGATGGACATATTACCGACGCTCAGGGCAGAAAAGTAGATTTTAAGAATACCATTATTATCATGACCTCCAATGCAGGAGCGCAGTCGATTATTGAACCAAAAGCGCTGGGCTTTGCCTCGGTGGAAGATGAGAAGCATAACTACGACCGTATGAAAAACAGTGTGATGGAGGAAGTGCGAAGGATTTTTAAGCCGGAGTTTTTAAACAGGATTGACGAGACCATTGTATTCCATACGCTGAGCAAGGAAGATATGAAGAAAATTGTAACGCTTCTTACCAGAACTCTGGTTCAGAGGTGTCAGAATCAGATGGGAATTACCCTGCAGATTAACGGCAGCGTTAAGAGCCATATTGTGGAGACCGCATATGATCCCAAGTATGGGGCGCGTCCTCTGCGCAGGAAAATTCAGAACGAACTGGAGGATGGGCTTGCGGAAGAAGTCCTTGCAGGCAGAGTAAAAGCCGGAGATCAGGTGGAAGTCACCATGCGGAGAAAAGAAGTGGCATTTGTGGTGAAGAAAGAAAAATGGTCTGGCAAAGAGGAGAAGAATATAGTATAATATGACTGTACTATGAAGATATCAACAGGAGGATAATAAAATGGCTGTAGTAGAAGAACTGATTCGTACCGACAATAATGAAACTCTTAGTTTTGGAAATTATAAGCTGGATAAAAAGTCGAAGCTGGAAAATTTCGAATTTGGGGGAGATTTGTATAAAGTCAAGACGTTTAA
Organism: Lachnospiraceae bacterium; assembly: GCA_910575155.1. Lineage (GTDB taxonomy): Bacteria > Bacillota > Clostridia > Lachnospirales > Lachnospiraceae > Petralouisia. The sequence goes on along the minus strand of CAJTDX010000027.1, from coordinate 5,189 downwards.
GGAAATCACCAAGCTTGAGCGGAACGGTATGTTTGTATATGAGTCTGTGCCAGGAACTGCAGTGAGCCGTCTTAAGATCACAGACAGCGGGGTTGAATTTCAGGTAGAGGGTCCTGAGGACGCACAGATTACCCTGGAGTTGGAAGAACAGACAGAATATAAAGTGAGCGTGAACCATGCAGACTCCGGACAGATGAAGACCAATTTGGGCGGAAAGCTGAGTCTGTCTGTGGAATTGAGTGAAGATGTGCCGGTTACCGTTGAGATTGAGAAGATCGGATAAGGAACATTGGAATAGGGATAAATGGAACTGCTGTAGTGTTGGAAAAGCCTGCAGCAGTTTTTCTGTTTTTCTGGCAACTCTTTTGGGTTTATCATTGTGAAAGCAGCAATTTCCCTGAGATGACTGTGAAAGGAGCTATGTATGGCAAAAGGTAAGAAAGTAACGGTATATTTCTGTCAATCCTGCGGGCATGAATCCTCCAAATGGATGGGGCAGTGTCCGGGATGCCGGGAATGGAATACATTTGTAGAAGAAGTGGTGGAGAAAAATTCATCGGGAAAAATAAAGAGCGCGCCGGGAGGGAATGCAGAACTGAAACCTGCCAGAATATCGGAAATTGATATGCATTCCAGAGAACGGATGCAGACAGGGTTCGGCGAATTGGACCGGGTGCTGGGCGGTGGAATTGTTCCGGGTTCTCTGGTACTGGTGGGAGGAGACCCCGGTATTGGAAAATCTACATTGCTGCTGCAAATCTGCAGGAATCTTACTGCGGACAGAGACGTGCTGTACATTTCAGGTGAAGAATCTCTTCAGCAAATTAAGATGCGCGCGCAGCGGATTGGCGAGTTTTCGGACAGGCTTAAGTTGTTTTGCGATACCAGTCTGGAACGTATAGAGCAGGTGCTGGAGAGGGAAAAACCGCAGGTGGTAATTGTGGATTCGATTCAGACCATGTACAGTGAGCAGGTTGGCTCTGCTCCGGGAAGTGTGTCGCAGGTACGGGAAACGACAGCGCGGCTTCTCCAGATTGCAAAGGGAACAGAGACTACCGTATTTATTGTAGGACATGTGACGAAAGAAGGGGTGGTTGCAGGTCCCAGAGTGTTAGAGCATATGGTAGATACCGTCTTGTACTTTGAGGGCGACCGCCATGCTTCTTACCGGATTTTGCGGGGAGTTAAGAACCGGTTCGGTTCCACAAACGAGATTGGGGTTTTTGAGATGCGGGAGGAAGGGTTGCTGGAGGTAAAAAATCCTTCGGAATTTATGTTGAACGGGAAACCTCAGGGAGCCTCCGGGTCTATTGTAGCCTGCTCAATGGAAGGAACGCGCCCCATACTGGTAGAGATTCAGGCGCTGGTCTGCCACAGTAATTTTGGCTTGCCAAGAAGAACGGCGGCAGGTACAGATTTGAACCGTGTAAATTTGTTAATGGCGGTTCTGGAAAAAAGAGGTGGACTTTCCTTGTCTGATTGCGACGCTTATGTCAATATAGCAGGAGGCATACGCATGAATGAGCCGGCCATTGATCTGGGAATCGTTATGGCGCTTGCCTCAAGTTTCCGGGATCAGGCGATTGATGAAACCATGATTTGTTTTGGCGAAGTAGGGTTAAGCGGCGAAGTACGGGCTGTGAATATGGCGCAGCAGCGGGTATCCGAGGCAAAGAAGCTGGGTTTTACAGCCTGTATTCTGCCAAAGGTCAGTATTCCGGGATTGTCGGATACAAATGGGATTAAAATTATCGGCGTAGAGAATATACGGGAAGCCGTACGTTTGATTAGATCATGAGAATCATGGCTGCACACGGCGCGCTTTAGCGCGCAATCGCCAAGATAGAGAAGAGGGCGCTGGAAAAGTCTAAAGCAGACGGGTGGGAACGCTTTATATGGTGAATTATATTTATAAAATCACTATATATTGTTTTTACATCTGCTGCAAAGTGACTTTTTCAGCGCCCTCGTATGAGGGGCAGGGTGGGAAGCGGGCTTGCACGCACGCGGCGCAGCAAAACGGTCAGGTCCCTTAAGAATGAGGGATTCAGGGAGCTGAAACAGAATTGCCCGCTTTGTCCCTTTTTGTAAAAGGACGATGCCGCTGCCGGGTTGTTACTGCTTTTTGTACAGTATCCGGACAGAATTCAGGACACAAAGCATGGCAACGCCGCTGTCCGCAAATACGGCCATCCACATGGAAGCGTGTCCGGTTACGCCCAGAATCATGACAAGCGCCTTAATGATCAGGGCAAATACTACATTTTGCCATGCAATTCTTGTCGTATTTCTGGCAATAGAAATAGATTGGGGAACAGCCTCCATATTTGAAGTCATAAATACTACGTCGGCGGCCTCAATGGCGGCGTCCGCACCACTGCCCATAGCGGCGCCCACGTCGGCGCCCGCAAGTACAGGAGCGTCGTTTATACCGTCGCCTACAAACATTACCGGGCCGTTTTTGCCGCGGATTTCCTGGAGACGGGATAATTTGTCCTCTGGAAGTAAACGGGAGTGAACTTCATCAATGCCCGTTTCGGCGGCGACGGCTTTGGCGTTCTCCTGAGTATCTCCCGTCAGCATTGCAGTGGAGATCTGTAGTTTTTTCAGGGCGTCGACAGCGTCGGAAGCTTCGGGTTTGATGGTGTCTGAAATAATCAGCGTTCCTGCAAAAGTACCGTTTACTGCGAGAAACAGTTCTGTGCCGTGGTATGTCTGAGTGTAAGAAGAAATATCTACATGGAATTTTTCCATCAGTTTGCGGTTGCCGGCAAGAATTTCTCCGGCGGCAAGCTGAGCCTGAATACCGTGGCCTGCAATTTCTTTCAGCGCGTCAGGGTTTTCCAGAATCAGCCCCCGGCTTTGGGCGGCGGCGGTAATACTGCTGCCGATCGGATGGGTAGAATTTTGCTCACAGCTTGCGCAGAGGGTGAGGATTTCCTCCTCACGGAAGTTTCCAGCAGGAATGATCTGCTGTAAGGCAAAGTCGCCCTGGGTGATGGTTCCGGTTTTGTCCATGACAACCGTGGAAATATTGTTCAAAGCTTCGATCGAAAGGCCTCCTTTGAAGAGTATGCCCTTTCGGGAACCGGCGCCGATTCCGGAAAAGAAGGAAAGAGGCACGCTCAGCACCAGTGCGCATGGACAGCTTATGACCAGAAATGTCAGCGCGGTATAAATCCAATGTCCCCAGTTTCCGGTAATCAGAGAAGGCAGGACAGCAGTGACAATAGCGGCAATCACCACAAAGGGGGTATATATTTTAGAAAAACGTGTAATGAAACGGTCGATTCTGGGTTTGCTTGCGGCGGCATTTTCTACCGAATCCAGAATCCTTGTTACCATGGAGTGTTCCAGAGACTGCCTGACCTCGATTTTCAGCTGGCCCGTCGTATTAATACATCCGGAAGTTACGGCGTCTCCGGCGCAGACTTTTACAGGTACCGGCTCTCCAGTGATCGGAGAAGTGTCCAGGCGGCTTTCGCCTTCTACGACGACACTGTCCAGAGGAATGCGGTCTCCGGGACGGACAATCAGCAAATCCCCTGGCTGTGCATGTTCCGCCGGGATTTCTTTTACAGAAGCGTCAGAGACAAGATTTACAGTTTCAGGACGCAGATCTACAGCATCCATAATCTGGGAACGGCTGCGGGCAACGGCTGTCTCTTCAAAATATTCTCCGATCCGGTAAAACAGCATAACGCCCACGGCTTCCGCAAATTCGCCGATGGCAAAAGCGCCCAGAGTGGCAAGGCTCATCAGGAAATTTTCATCAAAAATCTGTCCTCTGGTAAGATTCTTTAAAGCGGTAAGCAATATTTGCCCGCCCAGAATCAGATAAGCGATAACATACAATGCGCAAGAAAAAATGGACGCTTCCACAGCAAGATGCTCCAATACTTCTCCCGCGATGAAACATAAAGCGCCGGTCACAATAAAAATCAAGCTGATTTGCTGCCCGCTAAGTGAATGACGGCCGCCTTCTGTGTTCTGCAACGTCTGTTTTCCTTTTTGCAGAGGCTGTTGTTTCTGAACAATTACTTCTGATTCAATCGAAGAACATATTTTTTGAAATTCTGCAATCAATTCAGATTCATTTTGCGCAGCTTTTGGCGTTACAGAGACCCGAAGCTGTCTGGTAGCAAAGGTGAGCGTGGCGGCGTTGACGCCGGGAAGCTGACTGATGCGGCTTTCCATTTTAGCGGCACAGTTGGCGCATCCAAGATTTTCTACCAGGCAGGTCAATTTTATTCCCTCAGAGAGGAACGCATCCGTGTGCTGCGGCTGTTCCTGATCCGGATGTGCGTGCGCATGTCCGTAGCAGCAGGAATCGCCATGTTCATGCTGGCGCTCATGGCTATGTTCATGCTGGTGCTCATGGCTATGTTCATGCTGGTGCTCATGGCTATGCTCATGCTGGTGTTCATGGTTATGTTCATGACTATGTTCGTGCTGGTGTTTATGCTGGTGCTCATGTTGGTGTTCGTGCTGATGTTCATGCTGGCGCTTGTCGTGCAGCATGTGGCTCTGGGGCCTGGACTTCTTATTATACATAAAGAATACCTCCTTCATTAAAATTATGATTGACAATCGCAATCCAATAAATGCACATATGAATAAATGTTCATATGTATATTAAATCACAACATAGAAAAGATGTCAATATAAATATAAATTTAAAGCGCGTCGTTTCGGAAAGGCAGAGGGGGGCAGGGGCGGCATGTGTTCGTTTGCGCTGCCCTGCTGTATATAAAAAGGGAGCTTAATAAAAAAACAGAATATTCTAACAATAAAAGGAAAAACTATTTAATAACTTACTTTTATTTTTTGGAAGAAATTTGTTGACAATCAAGACTAATCGTGATATTATAACTTTCGTCGCCGGGAACGGCGGTCGAAAAATGTAAATCATTGTCATAGAAAACGAATCGGTTTGAAACAAAGATTTACAAAAAAATAAAAAAGTGCTTGACAGCGAGAAACAACTGTGATAAAATATAGAAGTTGTCGCGCAAGAGAGCGGACAGGACCTTGATAACTGAACAGTGAAATAACCTTGAAAGATTCAAAAGAGTTTCCGTGAAAGCGGAGAAGCCGGTTAACCGGTTTTGAAATTCAAGAACAGCATAAAGATGCGACCTAAAAACAGTAAGCCAGAAAGACCTTTTGAGAAAAAGGGCCTGGCAGGA
>CAJTDX010000026.1 GCA_910575155.1 Lachnospiraceae bacterium | reverse complement strand
GTAAAAAACGATTTTTGCCGTCATCATTAATATACATGAAAATGACAGAAAAATAAATGTATACATGAACCTGTTTCATTTATGGTGGTGCTAAGAGCCGAAGCATGGAAGTTTATAGGGAATACGAAGGAATTTCCTATAAAAAAAGAGTTCGCATCAAACAGTTGCGAACTCTTTTTTATCCTCTGGGATGCGCCTTTGTATATGCCTCCCGCAGTCTGTTCTGTCCAATCTGCGCATACATCTGCGTAGTGGAAATATCTGCATGTCCCAGCATTTCCTGCACAGAATGGATATCGGCTCCATTGCTGACCAAATGTACCGCAAAAGAATGCCGCAATGTATGCGGCGTCAGTTCCCCTGTAATGCCCGCCTTTTTGCCATACGATTTTACCAGCTTCCAAAATCCCTGACGGCTCATGGCATGTCCGGAACAATTCGTAAACAGATATGCGCTTTCCGCCTCAGCCAGCAGGGGAACTCTCCCCTCCCGTAAATACCGCTCCAAAGCCTGCTTCGCCACTTTTCCGAACGGAATCACCCGTTCTTTGCCGCCGTCCCTGCAGGCAATATACTCCATCTGCAAATTAATATCTGAAAGCTTCAAAGAAACCAGCTCCGATACCCGGATTCCCGTAGCATATAATAATTCCAGCATTGCCCTGTCCCGAAGTTCTTTCGGCGAATCCCCTCTTGCCTGATTCAAAAGACGAACGGTCTCTTCCTCAGACAATATGGCAGGCGCTTTTTTCTCCACTCTGGGCGCTTTCAATTGCTCCGCAATATTCTGCTTCAAAGATCCGTCTTTTTGCAGATACTGAAAGAACGCTTTCAAGGAAGCAACATTCCTGGAAATGGTCGCCGGTTTCCTTCCCTGCTTTTCCAAAAATAAAATGTAAGAACTCAAGCCAGTAACTGTAATCTGCTCTACATTCTGCACTCCCTGTTCTGCAAAATACTGATCCATTTTCTTCAAATCACGTTCATAGGACACCGCCGTATTTTCCGAAGTCCTGCGAACCTCTTTCATATACTGAATAAATCTCTGAATCTCATCTGTCATAAATCAACTACCCCGTCTTCTAGTGTCTTGGCTCGTTGATAATTAGCCAAACTCACTTGTCTATTTGCCCATCTGCCGTGTTAGATTTTCTAGCCGTAGCCACCGCTACGCCGTCGAAAATCCGCCTTGCAGATGAACAAATATCCTGCGCGATTTCACTAAATATCAACGAGACAAGACACTAGTAACATATCCCGTATTTTCTGATAGGTTACATTATAATAACTTTTTTATGGAAAAGCAAACGGTATTTTTAACAGTTTTTCATGAGATTTCCGCACACTACAAGATGTCGTTGAAAGCCCTCCGTCCATATCCTATATCTTGTAAATAATTTTTAAAAAAAATTCAATATTTTTTTCAAAATAACAGGATTTATGTAACTTTCCAGAAAAATACCTGTAATAAATACAACAAACAGTCCCGCTGTTATCAGCAGCCCTGCCACATAAGTATATCTTTTGTCTCTCTCCTGCTCCTGCCTGTCTCTAAGCAAACGCTGGCGGATATAGACCGTCATCCAACAGCAGAGGACATACACCGGCGCATAAAACAGATATTGCGGAAACAATCCTCCCAGCGCCAGCAAAATCCCTTTTATCCCATATTTGGCGATCGCCGCCGACAACATAAACCCTATGGAAAATCCCTGCCAGCCAAGAACCAGTATTCCTGCTATGACGCCCAGAGACGTAAAGGCAAGGAAGCAGAGAAACAAAAGCAGTGGAATGCGTTCTCCGAGAATATAAAAAAACAGATTTTCACCGTTTATTTCTGTGTACTGGAATTTCTCCACAAAATAGTCGTTGAGAATCCCTGCGTTCGAAACTGCTTCCCTTCCCATTAGGTTCGCCATAAAAACGCCCGCTGCAAACGCACCTAAAAAAATCCCCTGCATGATATGCACCCACAAGGCTCTGTTATCAAAATTTCCTTTCTTTCGTCTCATCCACAGACTTACTATCTTTTTCATACGTTTCCCATTCTTTTTTCTATCATCATATGCAGGTCTCGTACAAAAAATTATTCCGCTTCCAAATTTTATCTCTGATATTTGTTTTTATACGCCATGATCGCCGCCACTGTCTTGCCGTCCTGGATCACTCCCTGGTAAATCTGCTCGCAGAGTTCTTCTAATGTGTGCGCCTCCAGATCAATAAATTCTCCTTCGTCTAAATGCTGCTGAGACGGTATCAGGTTTTGCGCCACATATACATCCACCATTTCATTGCAAAACGCCACGGTGGTTCTGAGTGACAGCAAAAACTCCAGATGCTCGCAACGGTAGCCAGTTTCTTCTTCCAATTCTCTCGAAGCGCATTCCACAGTAGGTTCTGTCGCTGAATCTCTGGAGCCGGCAGGTATTTCGAGCGTAAACCGTTCTAAGGCGTTCCGATACTGGCGTACCATCAGGATCCTTCCATCCGGCAATACCGGTACTACGGCGGCAGCCCCTTTGCGATGCTCCACATAATCCCATTTTTCTGTTTTTCCATCCGGCAATTCCATATAGTCTGAATAAAAATCCAAAATAGAGCCTTCATGCTCCAAAACTCTCTTTACCCGCTTAATCAATGTCTGTTCCATTCAATTACCTCCATTTCTATCGCTAAAATACCGGTAAAATGTAAGACCGCCAACAAAAACTGTTGACGGTCTTACATTTTACCTGGCGTAATCAGTTACACGCGATTCACGAATTACGTTGACTTTTATCTGTCCTGGATATTCCAGATCATTTTCAATCTGTTTTGAAATATCCCGTGCTAACAGCACCATATCAGCATCGCTAATCTGATCCGGAACCACCATAATCCGAATCTCTCTTCCTGCCTGAATAGCAAAAGACTTATCCACTCCCTGAAAACCATTCGCAATATCTTCCAACTGCTTCAATCTGTTTGAATATGTTTCTAACGTTTCTCTTCTTGCTCCCGGTCTGGCTGCTGAAATGGCGTCCGCCGCCTGTACCAGACATGCAATCAGAGACTGTGCTTCTACATCTCCATGATGTGCTTCCACTGCATTGATAATAGTAGCGCTTTCTTTGTATTTTCTACATAAGTCCACACCGATTTGAATATGAGAACCTTCCATCTCATGGTCAACAGACTTTCCAATGTCATGAAGTAAGCCAGCGCGCTTTGCCTGTCTTACATCCACGCCGATTTCTGCTGCCAGCAATCCGGAAAGCTGCGCCACTTCGATCGAATGCTTCAATGCATTCTGACCATAGCTTGTCCTGAACTTCATCTTGCCAAGCAGACGGACAAGTTCCGGATGAATTCCATGCACTCCAACCTCCAGAGTCGCTGCTTCTCCTTCCTCCCGAATCATGGTTTCCACTTCTTTTTGTGCTTTTTCTACCATTTCTTCGATTCTTGCCGGATGAATACGTCCATCCACAATCAGCTTTTCCAAAGCAATACGGGCCACTTCCCGGCGAATAGGATCAAATCCGGAAAGTATTACTGCTTCCGGCGTATCGTCAATAATCAGATCCACACCTGTCATTGTTTCCAGTGTTCTGATATTTCTGCCTTCCCTTCCGATAATCCTTCCCTTCATCTCGTCGTTTGGAAGCTGAACAACGGAAATTGTTGTCTCAGACACATGGTCCGCGGCACATTTCTGTATCGCAGTCACGATATATTCCTTTGCCTTCTTCCCCGCTTCTTCTTTCGCTTTGATTTCCAGTTCTTTGATTAATTTTGCAGTATCAAGCTTCACATCGTCTTCAATCATTTTCAGGAGATATTCTTTTGCTTGTTCAGAGGTTAATCCTGAGATTCTTTCTAGTTCCTGTACGCGCTCTTCGTGTAGTTTTGCAACTTCTGCTTTTTGCCTGTTAATCTCTTCTTCTTTTGCCGCAAAGCCTGCTTCTTTCTTCTCGATCGACTCCAATTTCCTATCCAGATTTTCTTCTTTCTGGATAATGCGCCGCTCGTTGCGCTGAATCTCATTCCGGCGTTCTTTGATTTCCTTGTCAATCTCATTCTTACTGCGAATGGACTCTTCCTTGATCTCCAGCATGGATTCCCGCTTTTTATTCTCAGCAGCCTTTACAGCTTCATCTATTATTTCCCTTGCTTTTTCCTCAGCGCTTCCAATCTTGGAATCCGCCACACGTTTGCGGTAAGCAACCGTAGAAAAGTAAGTAATAGGTACTGCTATAATTAACGTGACTACTGCAGCAACTACAGCGATTAAAAATTCTGGCACAGGAGCACCTCCTTATTTAGTTTTCATTGTACATATAGCAAAACATTTCCGTTTCTAATATGTCATATACAATAAACTACACCCATGATATGCAGCCTAAGGACATGAATAACAACATACTGATTTTATACTTTTTTCCTCTTTATGTCAAGTAGTCTAGTACATGCAATATGTCGCCGGAATGAAAACCTTTCCTCATTAAAAACTGATACATTCTCTGCTTCTCTTTTAAATCTGCCGTCTCAGAGGAATAATGCTTCTTTTCCACCCATTTTAAAATTAATTGCCGTTCATTCTCCTGCTGATATTCTTCTTCCAACGCCTGCTCAATCAGATTCTTTGCAATTCCTTTTCCCAGCAGCTCCATCTGGATTTTTCGCAGGCTTTTGCGCTCCTGCTGATTCCTCACATAATTCTGTGCATAGCGCAGGTCGTCCAGATAATGATATCCCCTGACATAGGCAATCGCGTCTTCAATGACATCCTGCGGATAATATCCCTGGCTTAGCTTAAGCCTTAGCTGCCATTCTGTGCGGTCCATCCGTTCCAAAAGATGCATCGTTCTTTTTCTTGCCCGCTTTATGAGAATTTCCTGACAGATTTCCTGGTACAATTCCCCGGAAATCTCTTCTCCTTCTGCCAGGCCATACCGTCTTTTTTCACCTTTATACAATGTAAAGCATGTTCCGTCTTCCAGACGGATTTTCACTCGCTTTTTATCCAGCTCTGCAATCTGCGTGATCTGCATCCTGTTTCCCTTTCTTTTTAACAGACGCCCTGTCCAGCCGTCTGACGCGCAGTCAAAGCAAATCCGCCTCAACAGCCCTGCGCTCTCCATCTTGAGGGGACTGCACGCTTTGACGCGCTGAGCGCGGCCGCCCTGGCGGTATCATACCTTTCGCACGCGCGCAAACTATTTCTCCGAGGCGGTTTCTTTTTTCTGAGGCTTTTCAGGCTCCGCTTCTTTTTCTGCGGATTTTTCAGACGCCGTTTTCTCTTTTTCCTTCACTTTCTCCGGCTCTGCGTCCTGTCTGTCTTCTTCACCTGCCAGAACCTTCTCTCTCACCTTCTCTTCCACTTCCCGGAACACTTCTTCATTCTCTGTGAGATATTTCTTGGCGTTCTCCCTGCCCTGTCCGATTTTTACGCCGTTATAGGCAAACCATGCTCCGGATTTATTTATAATTCCCAGATTCACCGCATTATCCAAAAGATCGCCTTCTCTTGAGATTCCCTGGCCAAACATAATATCAAACTCCGCTTCTTTGAAGGGGGGAGCCACTTTATTCTTAACCACTTTCACCCTTGTACGGTTGCCGATAAATTCTCCCGCCTGTTTCAAAGTCTCGATTCTTCTTACATCCAGACGGACGGAGGAATAAAACTTCAAAGCGCGTCCTCCGGTCGTAGTCTCGGGACTGCCGAACATCACGCCCACTTTCTCACGGAGCTGATTGATGAAAATCACGATACAATTCGTCTTGCTGATCAGCGCCGTCAGCTTCCTCAATGCCTGGGACATCAGACGGGCCTGCAGTCCCACATGGGAATCTCCCATATCTCCATCGATCTCCGCCTTGGGAACCAAAGCCGCCACGGAATCCACGATTACGATATCCACAGCTCCGGAACGCACCATGGTCTCTGTAATCTCCAGCGCCTGTTCTCCATTGTCCGGCTGGGAAATATATAATTCATCAATATTTACGCCGATATTCCTGGCATATACCGGGTCCAGCGCATGTTCGGCGTCGATAAACCCCGCGATCCCGCCGCTTTTCTGAACCTCTGCAACCATATGCAATGCCACTGTGGTCTTACCACTGGATTCCGGACCGTAAACCTCTATAATTCTTCCCTTGGGCACTCCCCCTACCCCCAACGCCAGATCCAGGCTAAGGCATCCTGTGGGAATGGCTTCCACATTCATGTTGCGGGCCGAATCCCCCAGCTTCATCACAGAACCTTTGCCGTAATCTTTCTCAATCTTGGCAATGGCCGCATCCAGCGCTTTTAATTTCTCTTCCTTTGTTCCCGGAATATTTAATACTTTTGATTTATCTTCTTTTGCCATATCCATTCTCCTTTTTTTGCGAACTCATGTTCGTTTACATGTTAATACACTTTACTTTAATTGTCAACTGCTTTTATGGAAATATTTTCTGATTTGAATAAAAATGAAACAGAACGCCGGCTGCAGATCAGCCTCTCTGCCGGAACTGAAAAAAGAACAGCTACGCAGTGGTAACTGTTCTTCATTATAAAGTCTGCAGAAGTATTCGTCAAGGTATCATTTCGCTTATTTCTTCCAGAGAATGAAAACCAACTTCTTTTTTTACTGCCTGCCCGTCTTTAAACAAGATCAAAGTTGGAATACTCATCACTCCGTATTTCTGCGCCAGTTCCCCCTGCTCATCTACGTTGAGCTTGCCAACCTTCAGTTTTCCGGCAAGCTGTTCCGCCGCCTGGTCCACGACAGGTCCCTGCATCTGGCACGGCCCGCACCATGCCGCCCAGAAATCCACCAGAACCGGGATCTCGCTGTTCATTACCTCCGCTTCAAAGTTTTCTGCTGTAATTGTTATAACTGCCATATTAATTTTCTCCTTTCCAGAACTTTCGCAATCACATCTTCTTCACTGACCGCTTCTCATGTGCCAAAGTATATCACATCTTTTTGTTTCCGAACATACTTTTTGCTAAAATAGTGTTAAAATTTCTATTCCACCTTGAAATCCCTTCTTTCTTCGTGTTACATTTATTCTAGCACCTACCAATGAAAATATGTGAAAACAGAAAAGGGGATCAAACATGCGAAAAAATACACTCAGACAAATAACACACGATCTGCTCATTACGATGGGACTGTTGTTCATTACCACCAGCCTTACTTTTATTTTGTTTTTTCAGGTTTCCAATAATCCTGCAAACATAGCCCTGTTTTATATTTTCGGTATCCTTACGACTGCCAAAAATACCAATGGCTATTTTTATGGCATTCTCGCTTCAGCTTTGGGTGTCATACTGATTAATTGCTTTTTTACCTATCCTTATTTCAGTATTAACTTTTCTCTTCCGGATTATCCTTTTACATTTTTTTGTATGCTGGCGCTCTCCATTCTCACCAGCGCCACTGTTTCTTACATAAAACGCCAGACGGAGCTTCTTGCGTCCCGTGAAAAACAGCTTATGGAAGCTGAAAAAGAAAAATTAAGAGCAAACCTTCTGCGCGCAATTTCCCATGATCTGCGAACTCCTCTGACCGGTATTCTGGGAGCCAGCGCTTCCCTGGAAGAAGAATGGGAAGATTATGAATCTGAAGAGCGCAGAAAACTGCTTCATAATATCCACGATGATGCAAGCTGGCTCTTAAATATGGTAGAAAACCTTCTCTCTATCACGCATATACAAACAGAAGGCTCCAGACTGAACACCTCATTTGAAGTGGTAGATGAAATCGTGGCTGAATCTGTAATTCGCCTGAAAAAGCGCATTCCCGACGCCGATATTCAGGTAACGCTTCCTTCGGAAATCCTCATGATCCCCATGGACGCCATGCTGATTGAACAGGTTCTCATCAATCTTCTGGAAAACGCCCTGCTGCACTCGCACAGTGAGCAGCCGGTAGAGCTTATCGTAGAAAATCATACGCACAATATATACTTCCGCATCATTGATCACGGCGTGGGATTGAACGAAGAATTTCTGGAACATATTTTTGACGGAACTTACACAAACGCTGCTTCCCCCGACGTATGCAAGGGCAACGGTATAGGTTTATCCATCTGCCACAGCATCATCAAGGCTCACGAAGGCACGATTGCCGCCAGAAACCATGAACGAGGAGCAGAATTTTTGTTTATATTACCAAAGGAGGAGTCAAATGAATAAATTTACAATCCTTTTAATTGAAGATGAAAAAAGCATCAGCGATTTTACATCCCGAATCCTGTCTTCTCACGGTTATCGTGTGCGCTGCGCTTCTACTGGAAAGGAAGCGCTTTCTCTTGCCTCCTCACTTTGCCCGGACGTTTTACTGCTGGATCTTGGACTGCCGGATATGGATGGTATGGAAGTCATCCACCAGCTTCGCACCTGGTCGAGCTGCCCTATTATTGTACTTTCCGCACGCACGCATGAAAATGACAAAGTACAGGCTCTGGACGCGGGCGCTGACGATTATCTGACCAAACCTTTCGGGACTTCGGAACTGATGGCAAGAATCCGTACCTCGCTGCGCCACAGCAGTCATCCAAACACCAATTACGGTATCCCTCAGCAGCCTTACCGGGCAAAAGATCTGGAAATTGATTTTTTCAAACGTTCCATCACCATTGCCGGACAGCCTGTACATCTGACGCCCATTGAGTACAAAATCGTCGCTTTTCTGGCTCAGAACTCCGGCAAAGTTATGACTTATTCCACAGTCATGAATAATGTGTGGGGACCTTATTCAGAATCAGACAACAAAATTTTACGCGTAAATATGGCAAATATCCGCAGGAAATTGGAAAAGAACCCGGCAGAACCTGTCTATATTTTTACTGAAGTAGGCGTAGGCTACCGCATGGCAGACGACGAAGAAACATAGTGCGGCAAACCATAACTTTTAATAAATCTTAAGAATTTCCAAACCGTTCTTTTTCATTTTTCAAGTGCGAAAACATGCGCTATCATGTATAATAATCTTTATCTGAGCAACCCTTATATCAATTAAAAGAAAGGCAGTGAGACAAATGCATAAAAAACGAAACCTGCGGAGAAGAAGACAACGGGAACGGTATCTGCGCACACTGATTTACGCCATACCGCTGGTTCTTGTGATCCTGGCAGCGACAGGGATTGCCGCTGTCGCTACAAAATCTTCCCGCAGCAAAACACCAGAAAAAGAATCTGCAAAAACACTCCCTCTGAAAGACGCCGTAACGGAACCAAAAGACAATGAACAAACGGAAACGGAACAGAACGAACCTGAGAAACCAGCCCAGGACCCGGCAGACGCGCCAGAATCCGAACAGACCGATCAGCCCTTTACACTTGCCGATCTTGACAATCCGGAAGGCTTCAACAAACGCCCGGCGGAAAATGGCTTTGTTCTGCAGAATCAGCAGATCGACCTGAATGGACTGGATACCGCATGTCTGGACTGGGGACAGGGCGGAGATTTAGACGAATGGAACCGCCCGGCAGGCTGTTTGCAGTACCAGGAGAAATACGGAAAATATAACGCCTATTTCATTTCGGACGAGCCTGAAAAAAAAGTCATCTATCTTACCCTGGACGAAGGTTATGAGTATGGCTGTTCGCAGAGGATTCTGGACACTTTAAAAGAAAAAAATGTACACGCCGTTTTCTTTATCACCAAATCATATGCCGAACAGAATCCCGATCTGGTAAAACGCATGATTGCCGAAGGACATGAGGTGGGAAATCACAGCGTTACCCATCCCGCAGACGGGCTTCCTTCCCAGGATATCGAAAAACAGACTTCCGAGGTTACTGGAAATCACGATTACGTCAAAAAGAACTTCAATTACGATATGCACCTGTTCCGTTATCCTGCCGGTAAATTCAGCGAACAGTCGGTAGCGCTTTTAAACAATCTGAACTATAAAAGCGTATTCTGGAGTTTCGCTTATCTGGATTATGATGTGGAAAACCAGCCGGATCCTGCAGAAAGCCTGCAGAAAATCATGAGCAAGCTGCACCCGGGCGCAATCTACCTGCTCCATGCAGAATCCGAGACAAACACTCAGATTTTAGGAGATTTCATTGACCAGGCGCGGGCGCAGGGCTATGAATTCAAAGTATTTGAATAACACGCAATGGCTGCTGCACCAAAGATCAAATCCTTGGTGCAACAGCCATTATTTTCGTTTCATGCAATTATTAATTCCGCCCAAATTCTGAAAGTATCAGCCCTTCATTCCGGTCTAAAGTCATTCCCACGCTCCAGCTGTTTACAAACAAAAGCAGCGGATTTCCTTTCAGATCCTGAATCTTTTTCATATCTGACGTTCCGACAAGTTTATCCATATCAAGCTCTTTATTTTCAATCCAGCGGATATGTTCATACGGCAGTTTCTCCAGGCGAATATCTACTTTATATTCATTTTCCAGACGATATTTCAACACGTCAAACTGCAAAACGCCCACCACGCCCACAATAATTTCCTCCATGCCAGTGTGGTATTCCTGAAAAATCTGGATCGCCCCTTCCTGCGCAATCTGCGTAATTCCCTTCACAAACTGTTTCCGCTTCATGGTATCCATCTGGCGCACCCTTGCAAAATGCTCAGGGGCAAATGTGGGAATCCCCTCAAAAGCGAACTTGTCCGCCGCTGTGGTAATCGTATCCCCAATCGCAAAAATCCCCGGATCAAACACGCCGATGATATCTCCTGCATAAGCTTCTTCTATGATCTTGCGTTCCTGCGCCATCATCTGCTGCGGCTGGGACAGGCGCATTTTGCGCTCTCCCTGAATATGGGTAACTTCCATGCCCGCCTCAAATTTTCCCGAACAGATTCTCATAAACGCAATACGGTCGCGGTGCGCTTTATTCATATTCGCCTGGATTTTGAAAACAAACGCGGAAAAATCCTCAGAAAACGGATTGATCTCACCAACATCCGCGGTTCTGGGAAGCGGAGAAGTCGTCATTTTTAAAAAATGCTGCAAAAACGTTTCCACGCCAAAGTTCGTCAATGCCGAACCAAAAAATACCGGGGAGAGTTCTCCTTTTGCCACCAGCTCCAGATCAAACGCTGCGCTTGCGCCGTCCAAAAGTTCCACTTCCTCCAGCAGCGCCGCCTTGTAATCTGCGCCGATTTCTGTTTCCAGCTCCGGGTCGTCAATGGCAATATGCTTTTCCAGACCTTCTTTCGTACCTTTTTGCGTATCGGCAAAAGTCATTACCTTTCTGGTATTGCGGTCATAAACCCCTTTAAAATTCTTACCGGAACCAATGGGCCAGTTAATCGGGCAGGTAGCAATCCCCAGCTCTTTTTCAATCTCATCCAGCAAATCAAAGGTATCGTTTGCATCCCGGTCCATCTTATTGATAAAGGTAAAAATCGGAATATGGCGCATCACACACACTTTAAACAGCTTCCTGGTCTGAGCCTCCACACCCTTCGACCCGTCGATTACCATCACCGCGGAATCCGCAGCCATTAACGTACGGTACGTATCTTCCGAAAAGTCCTGATGTCCGGGCGTATCGAGAATATTGATACAATATCCATCATAATTAAACTGTAACACAGAAGAGGTAACGGAAATTCCCCTTTCTTTTTCAATCTCCATCCAGTCAGATACGGCATGTCTGGCTGTCGCCTTGCCTTTTACCGATCCCGCAAGATTAATCGCCCCACCATACAGCAAAAATTTTTCTGTCAGCGTCGTTTTCCCCGCGTCCGGATGTGATATAATCGCAAACGTTCTGCGCTTTTCTATTTCTTTCTGTAAATCTGCCAACGTAAGTTCCTCGCTTTCCATATACTTTCACACACAGTTGTTATCCCGTGTTCTTTTTGTCCCGCAGTATATGGTAACACATGCCACTTTACAGTGCAAGCCGAAAGGTGCAAACCCCTGTGGATTTGCACCTTCTTGCCGCGTTCACAAATTATCTCTAAACAGCGGCTCCTTCCTTTCTCTTTTCTCCGCTCTTATGCGTCTCTTATTTTGCAGCTTCCTCCTGGCCTTCTCCTGCTGCTTCCCCTTCTGCTGCGCTGCCATCCTCTGCCGCTCCATCTGCGGCGGACTCATCCACAGTTTCCTGCGCTGCATTTTCTGAAATATCAGTAGCAGAAATCGGCGTGATTACAATATTCTGAGGTTCCACGTTTGTTTTACGCTTTACGATATCCTCCACCTGCGCGCGCTTGGCGTCTGTAACCTCTCCCATATTCAGCACCACGTCCGCATTACTGTCCGTAATGCTTACCACCACATCGGTAAAACCTTTCGCCTCTAACAGCATTTCTGCCGCTGCTTCCCGTTCTGCAATGTCTGTCATGGAAATCATGGCGTTGATGGCGTCCTGCTTCTGCTCCTCTGTGATATTGGTATTATTGATTACCTCCATCAGAGAAGACTTATTCTGGGAACGGATTTGCTCCCGGTTCAGCTTCACTTCTGATACAAAATCCACATTGTTCACGCCAGTGCTGGTTAATACCGCTTCTCCCGGATTTTCTCCATTTTCATTTCCGCTGCTGGCTATTTCTTCTCCTGTCTGAACTCCCTGTGCATCTGTTGATGTTTCTGCGCTTTCTTCCGTATCTGTAAAAATATCTTCCGCGCTGTACATATCCTCATCGGAAATTTCATATGTACTCTCATTGGTATCCGCACTCGCCTCTTTTGCCAGATCGCTGTCACTTTGACTTCCCGTATATTGCAAATAGCCTGCCACAGCAATCATAAGAGCCAGAGCTGTAATGATGATCTGATTTTTCCTGAAAACTTTTTTCAAATTGATTCCCTCCTGTCAATTCATCTTAACTACCTTAATTTTATGTACTTCCACCGGAAATAATGCCAAAACTGCATCAGAAATATTTTTCACTATTTTCGAATCCCCACCTCCTTCCGCCACCACCAGCACCCCTTCCACCCGTGGCGTTACCTCCCGCTTCACAAATGGCTCCCCCGTACTTCCGCTGCTCTGGGAATACACCGTCTCCTCCTGAGACTGCCGCTCTTTGGTGCTGCGCTTTGCACCGCTGTCTTCCTCAGAAATTTCCTGGCTGCTCTGCGACCAGTCTTTTTCCAGAACAAGTTCTCCTTCATCCTGCAGCGTAATCATTACTTTTACCTTCCCTACCCCTTCCATATCCTTAAGCGCCTGCTCCAATCTGCGTTCCAGCCGCTTTCCATAATCTCCCCCCCTGTCGGAAACACTCCCCTGCTGCACCTCTTTCTGCTGCTGATCTTCGCCGGCCTGTTCCCTGTTTTCAACCGGAATGGCGATGATCAGCAGCAGCACGCCTGCAAGCCCTCCAATCAAAAGCTGATTTTTAGATATCTTTTTCAGCCTGTCCATGGAAAATCTTTCCTTTTTCATTTTCAGCACCTTCTCTCACTCAATCTCAATGATGACCTGGGTTTCTTTCAGACGGTAAAAATCCATAAGCTCCTGTTTTAACTCCTGTACTCTGGGATATTCCTGAATCTGGTCTGCAAAGGACGCTTTCTGGACAAAAATGCTTTCGTCCTCCTGAAATGCGGCCCTCAGTTCAATGGATTCCACCTGGTAATCCTGTGACAGACAAACTTTTACCTCGCTGACAGCCAGCTCTTTTTGTTCTGCGATATGGCTCACATCCATCTCCAGCGCCCTTTCATACTCCTGCAAATAGCGTTCTTTTTGAGTATCTTCCAGATGCGCGGTATCCAGTTTTAAATTATTGAGTTCCTGAAATAATCCCGCCTGACTGATTTTCTCTCTGAGCAGTTCTTCATTCCCCATAAGAGAGAGAATCGGAGACGTGACCAGAATCGTCAGCAGCATTCCCGAAAAAAAACGCACATACTTCTGATAATTTTTCTTAGGCAGAAGATTTAAAACTACCGTCAGCAGAAGATAGAAACATACCAGATTTTTTACCCAGGCAAAAATATAACTCATTCCTTCTCCTTTCTCAGTGGTTAAATGTGGTAGACGCTGTGATCATGGCAATGGTCACAAGAAACATGACTGTCGTCGTGGTCACTACTTTCCCAAGCAGTCTGCCTCCTTCTCCTGCGCCTCCAATGCAGCCGATCATTCGTTTATCTGCTACCGGCTGTATCATAGCCTCCAGAAGCTTATACAAAAATGTCATAACCCATACTTTGATCAGCGGCCCGGCACACAGAATCAGCAGGACAAGAATGGCTGCCAGTCCGATGCCATTTTTAATGATAATCCCGGAACCCACCATAATTTCTGTCACCGCATTGATACTTGCTCCCAGCCCCGGCACCAGTCCTGCTGTTTTTGCAATCATACTGGATTTAAAGGTATCAATTACCGGCGTCAAAAGGTTCTGTATGACATTAATGCCAATCACCACCGTAAAGAGAAATTTCATGACCCATAAAATCCCTGATTTCACCAGCGCTGTCATTCGCGACATCATTTCCTCTTCCGTCAGATAATTCATTAATTCCAGCACTACATAGATCTGAATTGCCGGAACAATCAGATACTGCATAATCCACTCCATACCATAAATCAGAACAAAGGTCAGATCATAGAATCCTGCCGCTGTCGTAATCTGTCCGGAAAATACCAGGCTGGTAGTAAACGTGGGAATCAATATTTTCAAAAAAGTCATCATCTGCGTAATCACTGTGACCGTCACTTCCCGCAGAATAAAAAAAGACTTCATCAGCAGTACCAGAAGAATCATATATACCATATAGAAACTGATATCGGTAACTGCCGGATGCTCGAATACATTGGCAAAATTGTGGAGAATGGCAAATACGATACACAGAATCACAATCTGTATGAGATTGCCCCTGAATGACTGCACCTCTGAAAATATCGCAGAAATAAGCTTCTCTGCCAGCCAGCCCTTCTCAATCTCCTCCCCGTTTACCAAAAGCTCCACCAGCTCCCGGAAGGTGATTCCCACAACCTCTTCCTGCTGCCCCAAAAGCTTGTCAATCTCAGAAAAATCCAGTTCATCCAGATACCCTTCCATCGTCTCTTCCCATTGCTGATCCATGGATTCTGACTGCTCTGTACTGACCGCAGGCTCCTGTCCGGACGGATCTTCTGTTTCCGGATGTTCTGCCGCCTGTACCAAATCCGCAAGAACTGTCATACATATCAGGCCAAAACACAGAAACATCCAGATTTTTATCTTCGTCTGTCTGCTTTTTTTACCCATACCTTCCCCCTGTCTGCTTCGTTCCATCCCGCATCATCGTTCTCCTTCCTTCACTGCAAAAATTCACCGATCGTTTCCAGCAATACCAGAATCACCGGCATACTGATCACCAGGATGGACAATTTCCCAAACATCTCGATCTGTCCCGCCACGGACTGGTATCCGGCGTCCTTGCAGAGATTTGCAGAAAATTCAGATACATATGTAATTCCAATCATTTTAATGAGTATTTCAATATAACTGGTATCCAATTCCACATAATCCTGCATACGGTTTATTACCGAAACTACCAATTGCAGCTTGGACATCAAAAAATAGAAAATACACAGGGACACCCCCAGGGTCACAAACAGCTCATATTCTTTTTTCTGCCCTTTCAGCATAATGCCCAATAAGGCGCCTACAATCCCCAGAATCGCAATTTTTACAATATCCATGCCATCCCCCGCTACAATGCAAACAGATTTCTCATGGTTTCAAACAGCTCATAAATGTAGGGCACAATCCAAAACAGCACGATCAAAAGCCCTGCAAGGCTGGTAAGAAATGCATGTTCTTCTCTGCCGCTGTGCTTTAACACCTGGCTCAGCACAGTCACCAATATCCCCACTGCTGCAATTTTAAAAATTAAACTTATACTCATCGCTTCCTCCGTATCCTTATACCAGGAGAATCACCAGAAACAGGCCGCACATCAGGCTTAATACGCCGGACAGCTTCTGCCTGTCCTTTAATTCTGTCTGTGCTTTTTGGATCAGCACCTCCGTCTGTTCCATATACAATTCCAGATTTTTTAACTGCATCTGTCCGTCCAGATAACCGAAATTTTCCCCGGCGCGCTGCAAAAGCCCCCGTTCCTCCTGGTTCAGCAGAAATTTACCCGATTCCTGTTCCACCAGGCGGCTCCAATAAATCCCTATACGCTCTTCATTTTCCTCCAGCCCCTCCGCCGCCTGTTCCAGAAAACTGGAAAAAGGCTCCTTATTCTGCGATGCGATTTGCAGAAATGCTTCCTTTAAGGGCGTCCTGGTATAAGAAATTTCTCCCCATAACATAAGAAACATTTCTTTCATACACACAAGCTGCTGCACATGCTCTGCAAGCTCTTTTCTCATTTTCCAGCCATAGAGCGCGGAAACTGCGATTACCAATATGCTGCCTGCCAATTTTAACATAACTTTCGCATCCTTTCGTCATACACCAGAAATCTCCGCTCCCCTTCCCGGTTCACTTCCAGAAACACAAAACGCCCGAAAAATCCTTTTTTCAGCCAGTCTGCTAGATACATTTTTTCCTGAAGCTCTGCGATCGTCTGCGCATGCATGGTTCCCAGAATTTTACAGCCGCAAAAAAGCGCCTCCTCCACCGCCTTACAGTCCTTACTGCCGCCCAGCTCGTCTACCGCTATAATCTGCGGCGACATGCTGCGCAAAAGCATCATCATCCCCAAATCTTTCGGACAGGCGTCCAAAACATCCGTGCGCTCCCCCAGATCATTTTGCGGAATTCCAAAAAAGCACGCCGCAATCTCGCTGCGCTCATCCACCACTCCCACCTTTTTGGCGGGTATCGTTCCTGCTCCATCTGAAAGCAAACGGACGCAGTCCCGGAGCATTGTAGTCTTTCCCGCCCCCGGCGGTGATAAAATCAGCGTATTGTAAATACTGTCTCCCTGGATCAGCCACGGCAATAATTTACTGGCGCAGCCTTTTTTCTGCCTTGCCACGCGGATATTCAGACTGCATATATTACGGAAAGAATGAATATTTCCCTGTTCACAGACGACTCTCCCCGCCACGCCCACCCGATGCCCTCCCTGAATGGTAAAAAAACCATGGCGCAGTTCCTCTTCCAACGCATACATGGAATACTGGCTCATTCTGGACAGTGTTTCTTTCATATCAGCTTCCTTCCATATATAGCTGTGTTCCGCATGTTTTTGCAGACTGTTCTCTCTCTGGTTCCAGAAATACTCAAATCCTCTTCCTGACACCATCACAGGACGTCCGGTGCGAAGCCGGATTTCTTCCGCCTCTATCCCCTGCTGAAATCCGGCGCGGCACAAGCTTCTGAGCGCCCTGGGAAATACGTTAATAATCTCCTCCATAGATATTCCTCCATAAACCTGCCAGTATTGACCGTATGATATACCGCCATACATACCGGCAGCGTCACTGATTGACGACGACACTGTACCGGCCTGTATCTGATTTCAAATATATGTGGACAAGAGCAGAAATATGCGATGATCTTTTCATTTATTCCCCAAAAGAAAAAGGACTGCCGCCTCACGAATTTTCATTCGTGAAAGCGACAGGCCCTGCAAATAAAACCCCCATAATTCCAAAGCGCCAAAATAAACGGAATCAGAAAAAACACCTGCCTTGTCAATGCCAGCAAAACCCCTTTCATTGCTTTTCCGATCGCAGTAAAAAAACTGGAAGAAAGCAGCTGCACATCGTTCACAAGAACCATAAAAAGATATATACGCATGAACAGGACTGCAAACTCAAGATACAGCTTATCCCCGTTTCCAAACAGAGAAATAATATATTGAGAGAAACATTGCAGCAGGAAAAATCCGATGGCAGAAATTATCATATTCCATTTTATGGCAAGCAGATACGCTTCCCGCACACGGAAATATTGTTTCGCCCCATAATTAAATCCTATGATTGGCTGGACCCCCTGTGATATTCCAACAACAACCGCAAGAATAATCGCATTCGTTTTCATCACAATTACCCAGGCAACCAGGGGAATATCGGAACCCTAAACCGTCTGCGCTCCATAATAGGTCAGTGAATTATACAATATAATCTGCACAAAGGTAATGGCAATCTGATTGGCGCTGCTGCTGATTCCCATACTGCAGGTTCTCAGGCTTTCTCCTATTACCAGATATGCCATACCGCAAATTATCATCAGACTTATGCCATTTCCCGCCGCTTTCGCCGCCGATTCCGGTTTCTTTTTTCCAAGATAAAGAGAAAAGCGGGAAGCGCTGCCGATCACGATCAACAGGGAAATCGCCAGGCAAATGGTAGAAAACGGATAAGAAACGTTGGTCGCGGCATTTCCCAGATATCCTACGCCCTGCCCAATAAAAATCTGATCTACAATATTGTAGAGAGAACCGACCAGGGCTGCCGTAATACTTGGTACAGCAAAACTTTTCAACAGTTTGGGAATTTTTTCAGTTCCCAGAGGATTTGCATATTCAGTCATTTCATTCCTCCTTTCTCTCTACGTAAAGCTCCGCCGTAATGTTTTTGCCTGCGCCATTTTGATTTTATTTTAATCCTTTCATCATACGGGACGACATCAAACATTCATCTCCATTCACCATATAAATCACCCGATTCTGGAAATCAATTTCTCTGATATGATCCCTGTTCACCAAAAAAGAGCGGTGACAGCGATAAAATCGCTCGTCCACCTCTTTTTCGATGTCTTTGATTTTTCCTAAAAATTCCATCTGACGATGTTTACAATGCAAAATAATCTTATGCACATTCGGAGATGTCTCAAAAAAGAGAATCTCGTCATAATCTACAGTAAATACTTTTTCATTTACTTTCACAGAAAAATTTGCATGTATTTTATTATTAACCGAGGCAAATCTTTGATTGGCTTTGAGGATACATTCGTATATTCTTTGTTCCAATTCTTCAGGATCATCTTTCAAAATGAAATCCAATGCCTCCAGTTTGTAAATGAACGTCATGTAACTCATTTCTGAATGGGTTGTAACAAAAATAATAAACCCTCTCGGATCGTATTTTCTAAGCTCTTTCGCCAGGGTCAATCCTGTCAGGTCTGTACCCAGAGCAATATCCAGAAAATAGATTCCAACTTCCTCTGTCTGTTTCACTGTTTCAAGGATTCTATGTGGATCTTCCGAAACACAGCTCAGTTTCATGTCCAGGTCTTCCATGAGAATGATATTTTCGATTATTTGCTGTATTTTATTTCTCTGCACTTCTATATCTTCACATATATATATATTTAACATACTGTATGCTCTCCTTACAGCAACCGCCCCGCCGCAAAACAAAGCGGACAAGTCCGCTTCAGCTTCCTGAATCCCCGGCTCATAATGAACCTCGGAAGTTTGCCGCGCTCAGCCATCCGGTGTGATCTCATTATTACGAAATATCCGGGAATTGTCAATAAAAATATATCCTATGGAACGCTGTTCATAAGCTCTAAGAAGGTATCTTCCAGCGTTTCAGAAGCCTCATAAAGTCCCGTCATGATCACATTGTGC
This sequence comes from Lachnospiraceae bacterium, assembly GCA_910575155.1. Taxonomy (GTDB): domain Bacteria; phylum Bacillota; class Clostridia; order Lachnospirales; family Lachnospiraceae; genus Petralouisia. The sequence goes on along the minus strand of CAJTDX010000026.1, from coordinate 29,544 downwards.
GACATCAGCAATTTTACGACGTCCTTCTTTTCATTTACATCAATCCTGATTCGTATCTCCTGCTCATCCTGTGAAACCACATGATATCCATTTTCCTGAAGAACTTTTTGCGCATCTTTTGTATCCAGACTTTCAATTACATAAATAATCTTTTTTACGTTCCTGTCTTTATGGAAATCCATAAACTGAATTATTTCACCTTTTTTGATTATGATGGCTCTGTCGCACATTTTTTCCAATTCACCCAATAAATGGCTGGAAATCAACACCGTAATATTTTTTTCACTGGCGATATTCCTGATATATTCCCGAACTTCATGAATACCTTCCGGGTCCAGTCCGTTCGTTGGCTCATCCAGCACCAAAACATCGGGATCTTTCAGTAAAGCCTGGGCAATTCCCAATCTTTGTCTCATACCAAGGGAGTATGCTTTTACTTTTTTATCTGCAGCATCTGCAAGACCTAACAGTTTTAACAATTCTTCTACCTTTTTTTCTCCCACGCCGTTTAACCTGGCAAAGTGCATCAGATTCTGATACCCCGTATCGTATGGATAAAAATTAGGGGTTTCAATCATGCTGCCTATATCTTTGACAGCGCTCAAATCCACTTCTCCGCTATAATTTCTGGTCAGTCCGGTTAAGATTTTCATGATACTGGTTTTTCCTGCCCCATTGGGTCCAATCAAACCGACAACCTCTCCGCTTCCAAGTTCAAAGGATACTTTATTTAGAATCTGGAAATCGTTCGCCTTTTTACTGACATTGCTGACTTTTAATACACAATCCATCGTTCTCCTCCTGATTCTGTTTTCCGTTTTTCTGAACAGGTTTATTATAAAACAAAAAACCATGATTTTGACTGTTCTGTCTTAAATGCACATTTTTAAATCGTAAATGAGTTCTTTCTTGTCATTTTCCCCACAATAAACTATAATAAATTCTGCATTGGAATCCGTTCATGGTACAAAATCACATATATAAGGAGTTTTTATGATCAAATTATATATAATTGCTTCCATAGGTATTGCACTTATGTTTACTGTTGATATTTTTATATTGACTCATCCAGGTCTTTCTATAAAGAAACATCTCATGCTCTTTTTAACATCTTCAGCGCTTAATTTTTTGCATATATACACAAATTATTCTCCTATGCTGTTTGTTACACTGACAGTGACTTCTCTCCTGTTAATAACATTCACCAAAAAATTATATTCTGTTTTTTATATGCCGTTTGGTTATATTTTAAACTGCATTTTACTCAATCTAATATCGTTTGCAGGCAATATGTTATGGAACATCTCTATAAAAGAACTAAATTCCGATCAATATCTTATGATCATATATATGTCCTGTACAATAGCGGCTTCCTGTCCCGTTCTTTATCTGGTCAGACGATTGCTTGACAGATCTCTGATCAGCATTTTTGAAAAAATGGACAAAAAAATGATCGCTTTTATTTCCTTAACCCTTTTACTTTGCGCTTTTATGATTTTTACAATGGCTTCTTTTTTTGACACGCTGGAAATTACGCACAGAGAATTCTTTTTAATGGTTTCTTCGCTTGTCCTCTATTTTTTATTTACAATGTGTATAATTTTCATCGTTTTGTACGAATCCAAAAAAAGCTACGAAGCGCAGAAAAAAGTAGAATATCTGGAAAATTTGAACGAATACACCAAAAACCTGGAAATGGTATATAATAACCTGCGCTCTTTCCGACATGATTATATCAATATTATGACTTCTCTCGCCGCATATATTGATGAAAAAAAGTACGATGAACTGGAGACCTTTTTCTATGATCATATTTTGCCTGTGCAAAAAAATCTTACGCAAAAAAACAGCTCCCTGAACAGCTTATTACATATCCATATACTGGAGCTGAAAAGTATTTTATATACTAAACTGATTTTAGCTGTCAATCAGGATATCGAAGTAAATATTGATATTCCCGACGAAATTGATTCCATTGACATGGATCCGATCGATTTAACCAGAATGCTTGGCATTTATCTGGATAACGCCGTTGAGGCATGTCTGGAAACCAGGCGTCCGGCCATTAATCTTCATCTTGGCAAAATGAATGAGGATGTCGTAATTATTATATCAAATACATTTATTGACAAAGGACTTTCTATAACGCAGATGCATAAAAAGGAAGTAACCACAAAGAAGGCCGGACATGGTATCGGTCTTTATAATGTGTCTGAGATCTTAAACCGCTATGACAATATTTATCATGAAACCTTAATAAAAGAGGACTTGTTCATACAACAGGTTCAGATCACAAAAATGCGTACCTGAGTACGCATTTTTGTATACGATCCGCCTGGAGCTATGATTTTCGTACCCTTCCTTCTCCCTATAAATCTTTTTTCTGTAAAACAGCCATACCAACGATTGAAAACGCCATACCGGTGACGATAAACACTGTAATATTTTTGATGCTCCAATCCTGATACATCAGGAATTGATCAGACAGGCAAAACGGCACATAATTCATTACTTTTTCCAGGAACGTCATTTTCTGTCCGATCATCTGTAAAATCCCTGGCATAACCCAAAACAGTACGATCAGATAAATAAACGGTGTAATGGTTGTATTATAAAAACATGTGAGCATCACGGCTGTCGCGCCTATGGCAAAACCATAAATCAGATAAATGAGGATTTCCTTTCCTGCAATTCCAAATAGCATCGGCACTGTCCAAGACTGTTTACAGATGATCAATGCTATGTCGTATAAAATTCCACCGCATAAACCGATCAACATATTAGCAAGCGCCACACTCATAATTTTGGCTATAATAATCTGGTTTCTTTTGCTTCTGGAGGTAAAAACAAATGTCGCTGTTTTTAAATCAAATTCTTCTCCCAGACTCTTTGCCGCCAAAAACATAATTAAAATACTGGCGAAGTTTCCAAAAAACGCGATTACATTGTGTACCCCAAAACTGTCCGGAAACGAATACGCACCGTATGTCATTCCTCCACCCATAATCATCGCCATCAGCAGTCCTAATAAAAATTCCCGTTTTTTTAATAGTTTTGTAAATTCCAGCAAGGTAATGTTTATTGTCTTCTTCATAACCACGATTCTCCTTTCGATTTAATCTCATTATAAACATTTTCGATTCTCATTCTCGTTTTTCTCTTAAACGGGTCTAAATTAGTCGTAAACGCCCATTACCTGATCATACCATACATGCGTATTTCTGTATAAAAATACTGTCATATGATTCCTTTTGCATGTTACAAAATCATGTCGCAAAGGGCGTTCCCCGGCGGAACAATCGGCATAACATTTTGTTCTCTGTCTATCATAAATTCAATAACCGTAGGCGTTTTCGTATTCTGTTTTGCACTTATCAGCGCTGTTTTTATATCTTCTGCTTTTGTAACATGAATGCCTTTCGCCCCATAACTTTCTGCCAGGGCAATAAAGTCAGGCGTATATTGCGGACAGCAATGATTGGGCGTATTACAGACTGTTTCGCAACTTCTTTGATAGCGCATACAGGTACTCGAATAATGCCTGTCATAAAACATCTTCTGCCATTGCCGCACATTTCCCAAATATCCATTATTTAATATGCAGATCATAATCGGCAACTCATACACAACGGCTGTTGCCAATTCCTGAATATTCATTTGTATACCGCCGTCTCCCGAAATAACAATGATATCTTTCTGAGGGTTGCCAAGCTTCGCCCCAATTGCAGCGGGAAGCCCATATCCCATTGTTCCCAGACCCCTGGACGTCAGCATTTGCTTATGTTTACTAATATCAAGAAACCGCGTTGCCCATAATTGATTTTGACCTGTGTCGGTAGTAATCACAGCATCCTCAAAAAATTCAGTGACAGATTCCATAATCATCTGCGGCGTCAGACCCATTTTTCCCATATCAATCGGATGTTCCATGTTCCAGGAATTTATCTCATCTGTCCATTCTGAGATTTGGAGCGGCTCTGCTTCTTCAAGCAAAGCGCAGATCGCTTTTTTCGCATCGGCTACGACAGAAACATCGACAGCAATATTGCGGGAAATAGATGACGCGTCAATGTCTATATGGATAATCTTTGCGTTTGCTGCAAATTCTTCGATTTTTCCAGTGATACGATCGTTAAACCGCGTTCCTATTGAACACAGAACATCGCAATTGCTGACTGCAAAATTGGCCGCAAAACTTCCATGAATACCTATATTCCCAACGTACAAACTGTTTGCAGTGGGAATTGCACCTTTTCCCATAATAGTCGTAACTACAGGAACGCCTGTCACTTCTGCAAGCTGTGTCATTTCCTTATTAGCGCGGGCAATATTAACCCCGCCGCCCGCCAGAAAAAGAGGTTTCTTTGCGTGATTCAAAATATACAGCGCTTTCTCTAGTACATCGTTCGACAAATAACTGGATCAATCACTCAGAAAAGCAGGCAAGTGGTTGGTGTAGTTATTTGCGTAACGATGTACTAGCTGTCCCATATAAACAGAACAGTCCTGCTGATATTCTCCGCCAGTTACCTGCGTTTAATAACGGTCCCCGCCATATGCCCTCTGAATGTCCTTTGGCAAATCCACAACGACTACTCCCGGATACGCAAATAAAGTTGTTACAGATTCCGCCTTTAATGCTTTCACAAACAATTCAGCTCCTGTGATCTCCATAGCTATCATTCCTCCTCTTTTATGCGTGTACTTGCTTGCATAAAGTTTATTTTTTTCGGTACTGCCGCGGGACAGTACCGATCGTGATTATTCTAAACTTTTTATAAACATTTGTACGCTGTTTTTTATATAATCATCTTTTTCCACGTTCAATAATCCATTACCAAAAGACGCTTTTAAAAACGTATATCCAAATGCCGATGAGAAAACCGTCAGCGCCAGCGCGTCAAAATCTGCCTTTGGCAATTTCCCCATTTCATGCATTTTATTCAGATACTGTGTGAATGACAATAAAAAAGCCTGTGGAACTTTCATAATAAGAGAAGCGGTTTCTTCATATAATTGCGGCGCTCTCAAACCGATCGACAAATTTACAAAGTCCGGCGTCATCCTGTCCATATATGCTCTCATAAACATCTCTGTATCCGCCCGCAAGTCCCACTGCACGTTCTGAAAAATCTCCGGCGTTACATTTGCCCTCCATTTCGCCTGATTCACACCCTGCAGCACAATATCTTTCTTATTCTTGAATTTCCGAAACAGGGTACACTCATTCACACCCGCAGCCTTTGCAATCACTTTCGTTGTAGTCGCAACATATCCATGATCCCTTACCAGCATCATTGCAGCATCAATGATTTTCTGACTTGTCTCGTCCAAATTACCACCTCCATGCAAGTGAATACTTTCATTCTGCCAGGTATACCTTTGGACGTCAACAAAATCCTGACAAACTCTTCACATTAAGAAATCACTGCATTCTGACGCCTGTATGTATCGTTATCTTTTTGGCTTAGTTCTGCCTCTATCCGGGATAATTTCTTCTCCAGCTCTTTTACCTTTTCTTCATCATCTAAAGCTGCTTTGATCTGCTGCTCCAACTGCTGTTTCTGTTCTTTCAGTTTTTCAATTTCCCTGTCAACCTTATCCGTATTCGCTGTACAGTTCTCCGCATACTTCTTTGGATTATCTGCCCCAACTTTTGGCTGTCCATGTTTGTCAGCGCCTTCATTTTTTTTCGGATCATTATACAACACTTTAGGATTTCCGTTTTCATCTTTTCCCATATGGTATAACCCGTCTGGCCCTGCGCCTGACTTCTCACTGCTGATATACTCGTCCTTTGGAAACGGAATGCTTTCACTTGTATCTCCTGCACTTCGTTCTGTTCCAGCTGCCTTTGTGCTATCTTTACCTTCCTGAAGCCTTTCCCAAAACTCATTTCTGCAGTCCCTGTAACTACCGCTTACCTGCATTGACATAATTTTGTCCTCCTTTTTTGACAGTATTTTTATCTCCCCTTCCTCTATCCTTATTCGTCATTTCTTTGACGGCATTTAACCTGCCTGATGCGAAATGCTTCCTGACTGCTGTGGAATGATTAAAAGGATACTTAGTACAAATTTTTCACCCTCCGTCCGTATCTCCATCGCTCCCTGATATTTCTCTACCGCCGCTTTGATATTTGCAAGCCCCGTTCCGCTTTGGATCATCCTTCTGCCAGAATAACTGTTTTCTATTTCCAGAAGCAGAAAATCTCCCTGCGCCTTCCCCGCAACATGGATATATTTTTGTTTTTCATCGCTGAGCCGGCTACAGGCAGAAACAGCGTTATCCAGTGCATTCCCTAAAATAATGCACAAATCTATGTCGCTGATTCCGCAGGGATATGGAACCACCAGAGAACACCGGATCTCTATCCTGTTTTCTTCTGCAATCCCCAACTTATTTCCAAGCAGAATATCGAGCGCCGGATGGCCGGTACTGACCGGAAATGACAGATCTTCTGTCAGGTTTTGCATCCCTTCCACATACTGTAATGCCGCTTCCGTCTTTTGGTTTTGCAGCAGCTCTTTGACAACCATTATATGATTTTTGATATCATGCCGAAATGATTTTGTTTTTTCATAGCGCAATTTTGCCTCTTCCACATACTGATTCAGGGAATGTGTCTGCTGCTCTAACAGCGCCGCTTCTTTATTCTGTCTGAAACTTTCCGCGAGCTTTTTATAAGAAAACATGATGCAGAATAAACTTACCGCCCCTAACGCCTGCATCAACAGCATTTGATACGGATTCACGCCGGATATCAATCCATCCTGTTCGATCGTAACCGTGTTTCCATAAATATTTTCATTGATATATTCACTTGCAAGAAAGATTAATAAAACTGGCATCAGTATCATAAATATATAGTTTCTGCTGACTGCTTCCTCACATACACAGCACTGCTGTATAATCCGGTAACACAAAACCGCCAGCAAAAGAGAGAAAATATTTCCCGCCACCGCTGACACATAACTGAAAATTTCTGCATTCTTTTCAAAAACAATGGGGAACAAAATATAAGATAAGGAGTTAAATAATCCAAAGCATAAAGCCATAATCTCAACCGTTACGACGGCATATAAAGCCGCGGAAACAAAATCTGTTCTATAAAGCTGTTTTCCTGCTGCCATAAGGCACACGATTAATACAAGAACTGCTAAAATTCCCTGTAAGTTAAAAACCATCAGAACAAACGCTTCAAAGACCGCAAACAATATACTGTATATGGGTTTTCCTTTTTTCTGCAAAAATCCTGTGAAGAACCAAAACTCCATGAGTAGTTCAAGACCTGTCATGATGTATCTATTAAAAAAATCCAAATAATCAATCATTTCACAATCTCCATTCCCTCATATACTGTAAAATTACTTTGGAAAATTCCTTACTTCGCAGGCGCGACACCGGTATTTCTTTTCCATTTGCCATATATGCTGTGCTGTTCCTATAGCTTTTCAGATAGTTCAGATTGATCAGATAGCTTCTGTGGCATCTGAAAAATCTTCCGTCCAGCTTCTTTTCCAACTTCTCAATACTTTCATAGTAGTCAATGACCTCTCCCGACGCCAGATATAAATACACTTTCCTGTCTATGATTTCACAACAGACCAGTTCCTGAAAAGAAATGATATTGCGTTCGCATCCCTTCTGAACCAGCAAATTTACTTTTTCCGGCGATATCCTATCCTGCATGGAACGAACAAGCCTCTCCATTGTCTTCTCAAAATGCTCTTCCTGCACAGGCTTCACTAAATAATCAAACGGCTGTACCTCAAAAGACTGGAATACCATTTCTTTTAAAACGGTTATAAAAATCAAAAACCCATCATAACCATTCCCCCTCAGCCTTCTGGCCGTTTCTATTCCATCCATTCCACGCATCCCAATATCAAGAAAAAGAATCTCTGTTCTTTCATTGCTTTTTAGCAATCCTTCTCCCGAAGAATACTTTATAATGGAGATTTCTGTATGTTTCTTTCTGAAAAAATTTTCCGCCATTTTTTCAATTTTTTCTGCCATACATTTTTCATCATCGCAGACAGCAATATTAATCATAGAACCACCTTCCTTAAACCCAATATTATAATACCCATTGCCCAATTAATCCACAATAATAACGTTAAATGTATTTGCAGTGATGTGAAATGATTACTTTAAAAAAACCCGAACCCACTCTATGGAATCTCCATAAAGCACGTTCAGGTTTTCTGTCCTTTTATTTATTCCCTTAATCCTGTTTTGGTCTGATTCTTGTACCACTGAAACTATAAGTAGTAATGGTTAACCTCCATCCATCTGTCCAATTTGCCATATACATCCCTCTTTCATCCTCCAAGATCTCGCACTCAATTCTTCCTGATTCATTGACAATGTCAAGGAGAAGCTGGTACAGCTCCAGGTTTGTCCCTTTTCCTTTTTTATATGTTTCATAAACTTTTTTCCTGTCATATTGATGGGGATTTCCCTGGTAATTGGTGATCTCTTTGGTGCAACGCTTACCGGAAATATCCACTTCCATGGCCACATAAGCTAAAAACCCCTCCCATTCTGCTGGTTCTTCACATAAATCTTTTCTGCCTCTTTAATCACATGAGCTCTCCACGCCTTGTATTCTCTTTCAAGGACCTTGCCCCTGGCTGTGCTTCTTCCTATTGACACAACTCCCTCCTGATTTGCCGTATATATTTTCGCAGACGCCTTTTTTCCAGAGGTTTTTCCATTATACCCGCAGACCCTGATGGTATATTGTACATTTGGCTTCAGGCCTTTCACTGTACATGTAGTCTTTTTTGATTTCATGCTCTTTACTTTTTCCTTGCCATTAAACACAGTGATCTGATATTCCTTTGCCCTCTTCGCTTTACTGTACTGAATCTGGATGGAATTTTTTGTCACTTTCATTGTTTCAATCTTTTTTACTGGCGCCGGCTTCTTTACGGCAGCCTCCACGCTGCTGCCGGATACAGGCATAATTACAAACATGGCTGCAAGCAATGCGGTGGTAATAAGTGTCCTCAACATAATTTTTTTCATAACTAACATTTCCTTTCTACGCTGTGTTTTTGAAATTTCTCCCTGTAAAATCAATTCTGATTTCTTCTTTCAAGCTCCATTATATCATATTGTTTATATTTTTCAACAAAAAGTAAATATTCATTGTCTGTCAGCGATCCGGCGCCGGCGGCAGAGACAAATCTTTGCTCTATGTGTTTATCAGATAATTTTGAAAAGGTATTGACAGGAACTGAACAGACTTGGATTTACAGATGTTGTCGAGGGAACTGTTTACACTATTTTAGTTAGATTGAAAAAAACAAACCTGTAAATATTCAAAAAAACGATCTGAACTTGGTCCGCCACGAAAATTTTATTCGCTCAATGATGCGGAACGAGAAGAATTGCGGCGTTTTTTGGAAAAGTGGGAATTCTTATCATCAAAAATCAATGAATGAAAGGAAAACAATGACAATGAATAAATTTTTTAACGATTACTTCAATATAAGCAAAATAAAGAAAAGCAAGCGTAAGTACAAACAGCAAATGCAGCGGATCAAGGAATTGCCTGAAGTTTTACTTTTTTACATATTCATTTAATGCATTTATAATATCATCCGTATCTTCCTTACCTTCATAAATCCTGATCCTGACCGGCTTCGACAGATCTATGCTGAAAATACCCATAATGGATTTTGCGTCAATAATATATCTGCCGCTGACCAAATCTATCTCTGCATCAAATTTTGCAGTAATGGAAACAAAATTTTTCACTTTATCAATACTTGTCAATGATAGCTCTATTTCCCTCATCCTTTTTCACCGTTTCCTTTCCTCTATCAATGCCCATACCTCTGCCCTGTCCGGCATAACTTTCAATGCGCCATTTTTTGTTGTAATAATAGAAGCCGCCGCATTAGCAAACTCCAGCATTTCATACATCCTTTGCCTATCCATCGTGTCTAAATCATGTTCCAAAATCATATTCAGGATACAGGCCATAAAAGTATCGCCTGCTCCGGTTGTTTCGATTGTATTTTCGCATAAAAATGGTTCGCATTCCACCCGTTCTCCATGATAGTAGACTCTGCTTCCCTTCCTTCCCATTGTTGCACAGATAAATGGTGTGTTGAATTCTTTCTGAATCCTTTCAACGCCCCCGTCAATATCCACAGTACCTGCAAAAAATTCAATTTCATCATCTGAAATTTTAAGGATGTGGCACTGACTGATCCCATAAGCGATCTTTTCCTTTGCCTTCTCCAGACTCTTCCACAGCAGAGGACGAAAATTGGGGTCAAAGGAAATCAACGCCCCTCCATCCTTCGCCGCTCTTAGCGCCATCCTGGTCGCACCCTCGATTTTTTCGTCGGTCATTGACAGACTTCCAAAATGGAAAATTTTCGTGTCTTTCAAAACAGAACGATTTATCTCTTCCTTCCTGAGCATCATATCAGCGCCGGGATCCCGGTAAAATGAAAAACTCCGTTCCCCGTCCAAAGCCGTATGAACAAATGCAAGCGTCGTCGGCGCTTCCTTGTCCATAATCAGATTACTGATATCAATTCCCTGCTGTGACACTGCTTCCCTGAGCATCCGGCCAAAAGAATCGTCACCCACTTTACCGATAAATGCCGTTCTTTTTCCCAACCGCTGCAGCATTGATAAAACATTACATGGCGCCCCTCCCGGATTTGCTTCAAACAGAGGATTTCCCTGTCTGCTGGTTCCATTCATTGTGAAATCCACCAGCAATTCTCCCAGGGCAATTACGTCATACTTTTTCATCTGAAACCTCCCTCTCCCTTTTCAAATAGAGAAAACCATAGGCAGGAACATTCACTCCAGACGCTTTCATCTTTTCTCCATACAGCATATCTGTATATATCCCATCAGCTTCATTGATCCATGCAGTTTTATCATGTTCACTGAAATTGAATATCCCAAAGACTTTTTCACCTTCATAATATCTGCCAATACACAGCACACTGGCATCAAACGTCTCAATGGTCCATGTGTCCGCCTGACAGACAAATGCCTGTTCCGACTTCCTGATATTTTCCAGACGTCCTAACCAGTTAAAAATACGCCCTGCCACACAAGTCTCATCATCCACCTGTTCTGCAAGATGCCACGGGAAAGCCCCCCGGTGTATATAACGTGAATCATCCGCTTTATTCGGGTCTTTTTTATAGGTGTAATCATTCACCTGTCCGACTTCATCGCCACTGTAAAGCACCGGGATTCCCGACTGCATAAACATATAAGCATGAAGCATTACATCCAGCTTTATAGCTCTTTCCATGTCCTCTTCGTTCTACTCAAACCCTGCCTTTTCAATTCCGCACATAGACGCAGTAGTTCCGCAAAAACGGGCATCACCCGTTACCGGGTCAGCATTATATAATTCTCCCCTGCTGTTGCTGCCCCCTTCAAATCCCTGAAAATAATTGTTGAGATAGTACTTGTGGGAACGTTCTTCTATCCCTTCGCATTTCAGTGTTCCATAATCCAGACCCCATCCTATATCATCATGGCAGCGCAGATAATTTAAAAAAATATATTCCTTGGGCAGTGCATTCACAATATCCAGCTGCTTTTTTAAAAGACTGACCTCCCGTGTCGCCACTGTATGCCACGTTGTTGCCATAGTAGTCACATTATAAAGCATATGGCATTCCGGCTTTTCTACTGTCCCAAAATATGGTACCACTTTCTCCGGTTCCATAACAACTTCACCAAGCAGCAGCACACCTGGACACACGATCTCGCTGATCAGGCGCATCAGACGGACAATCGTATGGACTTGTTTCAGATTCCTGCATTGCGTATCCAGCTCTTTCCAGATATATGGCACCGCGTCAATACGGACAATATCAATCCCGTGATTGGCCAAATATAAGAAATTATACATCATTTCATTAAATACACGAGGATTCTTATAGTTTAAATCCCACTGATACGGATAAAACGATGTCATGACATAATGCCTTGCATCCGGCAGCCATGTAAAATTTCCGGGCGCCGTTGTTGGAAATACCTGAGGAACTGTCCTTTCATACCTCTCCGGGATTGTATAATCTTCGTAAAAGAAGTAACGGTCCATATACTCACCGTCTCCCTGACGAGCCTTTTTCGCCCACTCATGTTCTTCCGATGTATGATTCATTACAAAGTCCATACAGACATTTATATTCTTTTTATGACATGCGGCAGTCAGGTGTTCCAGCTCCTCCATTGTTCCCAGCTTTTTCTGCACCTTTCGGAAATCCGACACTGCATACCCTCCGTCCGACCTCCCCTCTGGCGTCTCCAGGAACGGCATCAGATGGATATAGTTTACGTTACATTTTTCAAGATACTCCAATTTTTCTTCCACACCAGGTATATTGCCCGCAAAATTGTCAATGTAAAACATCATCCCCAGCATATCGTTCTGTTTGTACCAGTCAGGACGTTTTACCCTCTTTAAATCCCGCTCTTTTAAGTCTTTTCCCCGTTGTTTATAAAAACAATACAGGTTATCGCACAGTTCCATAAACATAGAACCGTTATCATACAGTTCCATATAAAGCCAGCGCAACTCGTCATGGAAATACTCTAACCGACTGTTGAAAACGGAATCCTGTTTTTCTGTTTTCTTTGTCAAATTACAGCCCCCTTTCTTCATTTAAAATGCAATCTCACGAATGCGTTTTCTGAGCCTGAGAACCATTGACGGGGAAACAGATAATTCGTCCACACCCATGCGTACAAACTCCTCTGTCAAATCAATATCTGCGCCAAGCTCTCCACAGATTCCCGCCCACTTTCCGTGTTTATGTGCATTATCAACTACCATCCGGATCATCTTCAGCACAGCCTTGTGATGCGGATTATAAAAATCATCCAGCCTCTCATTCTGGCGGTCAATTGCCAGCGTGTATTGTGTTAAATCATTCGTGCCTATACTGAAAAAATCCACAAGTTCGGCAAGATCATCAGAAACCATGACTGCCGCAGGCGTCTCGATCATAATTCCCTGCTCCGGCAGGGTATATGGAATTTCCTGCTCTTCCAATTCCTGCTGCACTTCCTTCACGATGCAGTGAATTTTTCTTACTTCATCAGCCGATATGATCATTGGATACATAATTGACAAATTCCCATAGACAGATGCCCGGAGCAGCGCCCGGAGCTGTGTTTTGAAAACATCAGGCTGTTTTAAACAAATACGGATGGCGCGGTATCCAAGAGCCGGATTATCCTCTTTCCCAAGATTGAAATAATCCGCCTGTTTGTCCGCCCCTATATCCAACGTCCTGATGATAACTTTTTTGCCGGCCATTGTCTGAACTACCTGCCGGTATGCCTGAAACTGTTCCTCCTCTGCTGGGAAATCCGACCTGCCAAGATAAAGGAATTCACTGCGGAATAAACCAATCCCGGCAGCATCGTTTTCCAGCACATACCCCACATCGGAAACGCTGCCGATATTTGCATAGAGCTTAACCTCTCTCCCGCCCTGGGTCACAGTTTCCCTGCCTTTCATATCCTCAAGCAGCAGATTTTTTTCTTTTTCCTCTCTGATCCGCTCCTGTGTTTTTACACACACTTCCTCCGTAGGTTCAAAAATGACTTCCGCTGAAAATCCGTCCACTACCGCGGTCATTCCGTTCTGGATACGATCCAGCTCCACAGGGACTCCCACCAATGCCGGAATATTCATCATGCGTGCTAAAATTGCCGTATGGGAATTGGTTGATCCGTGTACTGTTACAAACGCAAGAATTTTTTCCTTATCCATCTGCACTGTCTCACTGGGCGTCAGGTCATCCGCTACAATAATGGACGGCTCCATCGCATGAAAATCAATTTCCTCATGTCCATACAGATTATTCACCAGGCGGTTGGAAATATCCTTCACATCAGCAGCGCGCGCACGCATATAGTCGTCATCCATCCCTGCAAACATCTCCGCGAAATTGTCACCCGTTATGGCTACCGCATATTCCGCATTCACATTCTCTGTCCGAATGATATTGTCAATCGACTCAAGATAATCTTCGTCTTCAAGCATCATCTGATGCACTTCAAAAATTGCCGCGCTCGCCTCGCCGACTTCTTTCAATGCCTTATCATACAGACTGCCAAGCTGCTCCTTCGCCTGTTCGATGGCTGCCCTGACGCGCGCAGTCTCCGCATCCTTATCCTCCGCTTTCCCTCTTTTTACCTGACAGCCTGCTTTATCAAGCAGCACCACGCTTCCTATGGTTATACCTTTATAGACAGATTTTCCTGAAAATCTTACCATACCTTACACCTCTCCATTCCGCCCAGCCGGCGCTATGTCCGGCCAGGCACAAACTTATTACAAATTTTTTTCAAAAAATGTCCTGATTTCCCTGCTTGCAGTGTCTTCATCCTCTCCGGAAACTTCTACCATGATCTCATCGCCGCATTTTACGCCAAGCCCCATCAAAGCCATCAATTTGGTTGCTTCCGCTTTTTTCCCATCCTTCATAATAACAATCCTGCTCCGATATTTTTTTGCCTCTTTTACCAGAATCCCTGCCGGCCTTGCGTGAATCCCTACCTCATCCTTAATTACATAGTTAAAATTTTTCATAATCTGCTTTCCTTTCCTTCATTTATATTTTATTTTTTGTATAAATCCATCAGCAGTTTATCCCGCCTGCTTCTATCGGCTGCAAAAACCATTCCAACTCACTGCTCAACCATGATAATTTTCTCCATCTGTTTTGATTTTCCTGTCTTTACCACATTACAGGACGGATAGTCATCACTGTTTGTCAGCAGTACTGCTGAAGTTGCGCTGTATCCGGCGGCTTTGATTCTTGAAATATCGAATGTCATAAGTTTCTGTCCGGCTCTGACCTTATCTCCCTCAGATACCAGAACTGCAAACCCTTCTCCGTTCATCTTTACCGTGTCTACTCCGACATGAATCAGTACTTCCATTCCGCCTGGTCCGGTGATACCGATGGCATGGCGCGTCTCGGTTACAGAAGATATTTCCCCGTCAAAAGGCGCTGCAACTTCCCCTGTTTCCGGCTCAATACCTACGCCGTCTCCTAAAACACCGGATGCAAAAGTTTCATCCGGAATATCTTCTCTTGGGATAACATTTCCCTGAATTGGAGCAAAAATCACTTTTTCTTCCTTTTCTTCTGTCTCTGTATGTATATCTTTTGCAACTTTCTCTGCGCCGGCAGGTTCTGGTTTCCTGCTTCCGGCAGACAGTTTCTCTTTTCTGCCAAATACTCTTCCCAGTACCATTGTAGCAGCAAATGCACTCACAATTGCAATCGCCATGGATACCATGAACTGCAGCATACAGTCGGGACGGATACAGATGACGCCGATGACGCCGCAGGGTCCCTGGGAAACAGATAATACTTTTACAAGCGTTGCATAAGCAGCCCCGATACCACCGCCAATCAATGCCCCGTAAAAAGGATATCTTAATTTCAAATTGACCCCAAATATTGCCGGCTCTGTGATTCCAAGCAAAGAAGATATACCGGAGGCCGATGCCAAACTTCTCATTTTAGGATCATTCTTCATACGGAACATAACCGCCAGCGCCGCTGCGCCCTGGGCACAATTTGCAGCCGCCACAACCGCGAATGTAGGTGAACCGCCCAATGTGCCGATATTGGCAAGAATCTGTGTTTCAGCCGTTACCAGGCTATGATGCATACCTGTAATAACCAGTAACGGATATGTAACTCCGTAAATCAGTCCCCCAACAGAACCAAGGTCAAAAAACAGCCACATAACTGCATTTGTCATGGCGTCGCCGACACCTCTCATAACCGGGCCGATAAACAGGAATGTCATCGCCCCGGCAATCAGGACGGACAGCAACGGTGTAACAATATTGTCAAGCATCGCCGGGACAATTTTCCGCAGCTTTTTCTCCACAAACGACAGGCAAAAGGCTGATGCAATAACCGGAAGAACAGTCCCCTGATACCCTACTTTCGCAACAGACAGTCCAAAAATATTCCAGAACGGAACCGTCCCGTCGAGCAGCGCCTGTCCGTAACCATACCCGTTCATTAAATCCGGATGAATCATGATCGCTCCGATAACCGCTCCAAGAATAGGCGTTCCGCCAAAAATCTTAGCGGCAGAAAATCCAATCAGCACCGGCAGGAACGTAAAACCGGCATTTGAAAACAGATTCACCATTTCTGCAAAATCTTTAATCTTCGGAAATGCTTCCACAAGCGACTTGCCCTCGACAAACATCCCCTGTGCTGTCAGAATGTTGTTGATGCCCATCAGAAGACCAGACAAAACCAAAGCAGGCAAAATCGGCACAAACACGTCTGCAAGAGTTTTTAAAAGTTTCTGCAGCGGATTCATCTTTTTTGCCGCCTGTTTTTTCAGTTCCTCTTTCGTCATTTCCGTAATGTTAGCCATTTTGATAAACTCAGCATATACATTATTTACAATGCCTGTTCCAAGAATGATCTGAAACTGTCCGCCATTGTTAAAATTACCTTTTACAAGTTCGACATTTTCCAGTGCATCTTTGTCGATCAGAGACTCATCCCTTAGGACAAGCCTGAGCCTCGTTGCACAATGGGCGGCGCTGGCAATATTATCTTTGCCGCCCATACAGACCAGGATTTACCGCGCCACTTTTTCATACTTTTCTTCCACACCATTTTCCTCCTTCACTGTTTTTATGTTTTGTTGTCAATAACTGTTTCCGTCTTCAAACTGATACGTTCATACCGTCATAAGCTGCAATCAACCCATGGTTTCCGGCAAATCCTTCCAGTTCTCCATGCGTCATGCCGCCATTATGGGAAAAATGATTAATCACTTTAACAGGTATCCGGACGGATACATCCTTTCTCTTCCAGTATCTTTGCAAATGCAATATCATCCGCCAGTCCCATATGATAACCGTCAGTCTTCATCCTGCCCATGGTAGCGTCCATGGATATCAGGTCATATTGATGGCTGAAAATGCATTCCCATGCTCTGCCGCTTAAATTCATGCCCGTGTCATGACCATATAAGAGACATTTCCCGTCCTTCTCAATGATATAAATCAGGCAGTCCTCCCTTTTATCGTGGTCTGCCGGCACCGGGATAATATGATAGCCATCCGCCATAAAATCAGCAAACGGGTCAAGACGGATGAACCTGACCGCGTCATCCAGAGGATGTACCTTAAACCGTTCAATCAGCACGGCATCATAAAATGCTTTCTCTACCGCCGCATTACCGTATACATGCAGCATCCCCTCAGCATTATGCCCAAAGTGTTCATGCCGATGGATCAGTTCAACAGGAAAAAAATGATCCATATGGGAATGAGTAATCAGCAAATGCTGAATCTGACCCAGCCTCAGGGAATACCTGATAGCATGTGCGTATGTGTCTGGCGGAAAATCAATAAGGAGCTTTTGATCCACAACTGACTGTGTCCTGGTGCGTACCTCCTTACCGCCGGTATCTCTTGCTTTTTTGCAAATTTCGCAGTCACAGAACAAGGCCGGCAGCCCTTCCGCTGCAGCAGTGCCCAAATACTGTATTTCCATAGCATACTCCTTTCTTCAGGGTGATTGATCCACTCCTTTATTTAAATACAGATATCATATTTAGTTACATTTATACAGGCTGTTCCATCAGTATCAAAAACTATTCCGTCCGCCTCCATAGGCGTATGAAAGATTGCGGACATCACCCTTTCTCCTCCATTTAAAAAAACTTCAACCGAATACCGATCCAACAACAGACGCAAACTCAGCGCTTCCTTCTGTGTCTGCGAAATAAATGGCTCCGCTATCATTTTCCTTCTGCAAACCACATCGCGTACAAGACCGGAATGAGTCCTGTCAATAGTCAGGCATTTTCTCGAATGGTTATATTGAAGCAGCATCTCATATTCCTCATTGCATGCAAAATGAATGACAAAGTGATGAAAATCAAATTCCGTAATATCAATCTGCAGATCTATTACCCTGCCTCTGATCCCCTCCAGTACAGTCGTTTCAGATATCTTCTTTCCAATATATTCAATTTTGTTTTTACGATAATACTCCAATTCCCGGACAGGATTTTGATAAATCTTTCCTTCCTTTAAAATAAGTTCTCTTGGTATCGTCATCATTCCAGACCAATTACAGAAATCATTCGCTAACTTGGCGTCCCATGACTGCATCCATCCGATCATAATCCGCCTGCCGTCTGCTGTCTGAAGGGTCTGAGGAGCATAGAAATCCAGTCCATAATCTACGGATATAACTTTTTCTCTCTTAAATTGGCAGGTGAGGTTATCATAACATCCATATATAAACACAGAATTATTTCCGTTATGAAATTCATAGCCTGCCGCCCGCATATCCTGCGGAGAAACCATTAAAATCTGGCGATTCCCTAATGGAAAAAAATCCGGACATTCCCACATCTTCCCATACTTGCCGTTGCTTTGATCCAGTATGGTAAGGAACTCCCATTGTTCCAGATGATCGGAGCGGTACAGCAGTACCTGACCATCCCCCTCTGCATTACAACTGCCAACTACCAGATAATAATATTTTCCTTCTTTCCATATTTTAGGGTCTCGGAAGTTTTCCGTGCTGCCTCCTTCCGGAAGACTGTCACCAGCAATGACAGGATTTCCCTTATACTTTGTATAATTTAATCCATCTCCTTTTGCCATACACTGCACCTGGCAGTAATCATGCGTCCCATCTTCCAGATACTGATCCGTTACACCGGTATAAAACAGTACATGCTCATCTCCAGCTTCTATTGCACTTCCTGAATAACATCCTCCCTCATCATACTTTTCATCCGGCGCCAACGCTATCGGCAGGTATTCCCATTTGATAAAATCCCTGCTCTTACTGTGCCCCCAGTGCATCGGTCCCCACATCTTGCTGAATGGATGATATTGGAAAAATAAATGATATTCTTCCTGATAAACTGAAAATCCATTTGGATCATTCATCCAGCCCACTGGAGATGACAGATGATATACCGGTCTGGTCTCAGCAGGGATTTCCAAAATGCCTTTTTTTTCAATTTTGCGGGCCAGATCTAACTGGCTGCTTTCCTCCTGCTCCATAGTTCTCATCCTCTCCTGTCTTTTTTTATTTTACAAAATAACCAGTTATGTAACCGATTAAGTAACCGGTTACTTTATATCTCTACATTACCACCTTTTTGCCGCAATGTCAAGGAATTTTCAAAAAAATAATAACCGGTTACTTAACTAGTTATTATTTAGATTGATTTTTCGGCTTTACACTGGTATACTGAAGATAATTGAACGAAAAGCTTTTGTTGTCATGACCAATATTGGAGACCTATATGGATAAAAAGAAAGTAACATTTAATGATATAGCAAAATACACTAATTTTTCTAAAACGACGATATCAAGGTATTTTAATAATCCAGATTCGCTTACTGTGGAAAACCAGGATATTATTGCGCAGGCGCTCATTGATCTGGGTTATCAAAAAAACAAACTTGCCAAAGTACTGGCAAATGGAAAAAGCGAATTCGTCGGTATCATCATCCCTAACCTTTACCTGCATTATTACGCGGAAATGCTAAACCAGATTCTAAGTACCTACAAAACTTTCGGTTATAAATTCCTGGTTTTTATGAGCAAAGGAAACGCTGAAACAGAACGGGAATATATTCAGGAATTACTTGCATACAAGATTGAGGGCATGATTATTTTAAGCCATGCGATTCCCTCCAGTGAACTTCTCTCCTATAATCTTCCAATCGTCGCTATCGAACGTGAAGACCAGTATATCAACAGTGTGAATACAGATAACTATATGGGAGCGGTCCAGGCAACCAGCCTGCTGTCTAAAAATAATTGCGATGTTTTAATACACGTAAACTCTGTTTTCTCAAAAGACATCCCCGCCTATGGCCGTATTCAAGGTTTCGAAGACATATGTAAAGAAAACAGCATCAGGCACGAGTTAATATTAAGGGATTTAGGACACTCCCCGCAGGAAATTCATATGACTATGTCAGAAATATATGAGCATTTGAACAGAAAATATCCGGATCAAAAAAAAGGATTATTTATGTCAAATGATACCCATGCCAATAGTATGCTGAATATTATTTTCAGGAAATATGGTTCATTGTCAGACGAATACCGTATCATCGGTTTCGATGATTCCCCCATTGCTTCATATGCTATTCTCCCAATCAGTACTGTTGGCCAGCAGATTGACAAAATAGCATATGAAGCAATGGAACTATTAGTAACACTGATGGATGAAAGGAAAAAACGACGCCCCAAACCGCAAACGGAACTGATTCACAAAAAGATAACGCCGATTCTGATTCGGAGAGAAACAACGGAGTAGTGAAGCGCTATAAAAAGTTGTCAATAGAGGTGACTAATGAAAAATAATCAATATTATTCCTACTCAATGTATCACCTCGATTTTTTGGATTGATTACTCAGAAACTGTCAGCTTTCCATGATCCATCTCGTACACTTCATCGCACAGCGCTTCTATATCCTCTTTGTTATGGCTTGCCAGAATAACAGATTTCCCTTCGTCCTTTAAATTCAGAAGGATTTCTCTGACATCTTCCACGCCCTGATTGTCCAAACCGTTCATTGGCTCATCCAAAATCAGAATATCCGGATTTTCCATAATAGTCTGTGCAATCCCAAGTCTCTGACGCATCCCCAAAGAATATTTTCCAACTTTCTTTTTGCTGTCCGGATCAAGTCCAACCCGTTTCATGCTCTCTTTTATTTCTTTTTTCCCAATAATATTTTTAATACTCGCAAGATATTCGAGATTTTTATATCCGCTATAAGAGCTAAGAAAACCGGGAGTTTCAATGATAATTCCTATATTCTCAGCAAAATCTGTATCCTTGCCGATTTCTTTACCGCCTACAATGACCCTGCCGCTGGTAGGTTTTAAAAATCCTATTATGATCTTAAATAAAACCGTTTTTCCAGAACCGTTTCTTCCAACGATCCCATAAATTTTTCCTTTTTCAAATTCTATGGAAACATTGCCAAGAACAATATCTGAACCAAATTTTTTTATTACTTTATCAACTTTTATAATGCTTTCCATAATCTTAAACTCCTTCCATTTCCTTGCCTTTCAGCAAATAGCCGCCAAGCCCATAACAAACCATAATGATTGCGGCCTGCACAATCATTACACTTATCATAGAGAAGCCATACAGATCTTCATATAAATTGCTCTGTACATACATTCCCCATACTCCAAACATAAATCTTGCACTCTTTCTGAAATAGAAACCATTCAGAAACGTTAAACCTTCTAATAACAACAGACCTGCCGGAATCAATTTTTTAATCCTTAAGGTTTCCATCAAAAGAAATAATGCCGATAAAGTCATGGCATGAACTGTCCATAAAACAAAAATCACTGAAATTTCCTGTGGATTTCCTGTAAACATATGTAATGCAAACAGATCAACCATCTTAAATAGCGTCAATAAACCAACCGCTGCAAATCCCCCATTTAACAAATTTCTCAGGAAAAAATGTTTCCACCACTTCTGTTTGCACCCACATCGGACAATCACAAAACGTCTATTCTGCTTATCCATACCAAGCCTGAAACCAAATACCAATAAATAAATGCCGATTGGAAATAACCAGCTTCCCAGAGGAACTAAGGGAAACGTATCCATTTCATTTATTGGAACACCTGCAAATAACCGAAAAAACAAAGACATTTCCGCCTATTCCTCCTCCGCCTCATCTTTAAAATCTACCCGTCCAATTAACCACAAAGAAATTAACGCCAAAATCAATATGGCAGCGCAAAACAAAACTACGACGTTCCATTGTCCGCCAGTTCCATCTATGGAAAATCCGGGAATTGCTTTTGCCATGAGAGATAAATTTGTAATTCCCTCCTGCTGTAATATGTATCCTGAAATTTGTATGCCGAATACGATCAGGATTCCATAAATTTCTTTTAACAAAAGATTGCACACATAAAGCAAAAATCCAAGCAATACCAAATACAAAAACAGAAGGATAAACGTAATCATAAACGCCTGTTGTACTGTCATTGCCTGCATAACATTCGCCCACGGAAATGAAATATTATATTTCACTCCTAAATAATTACCCGTATCCATCGCCAGATTATAAACCGGACTGCTCCACATATTTCCCCAAAATCCAAACCATGTGCTGACAACTACCGATACAGCAGCTATGCCGGAAACATATAGAAATGCCTGAATCATAATATATTGCAGCATAGCTGCATCCCATTTTTTGCGGCTGCTCCTGTATAATGACAGATATGTATTCTTTTTAATAAAAGGAGCGTCCGATATAATCAATAACCAACCGATCACAAGAAACAAAATACTTTTATGATGATGTTCCACTACAATGAACGCTTCCAATACATTAACCGGCTCCCCGGTATCCAATGCATACTGCAAAAACAAATTCAGCCAGTATCCAAACAATGCCATTCCCAAAAGAAAACCCATAATTACCCGCTTATTATGCTGCTCTTCCAGAACAGTAGTTTTCGTCATGTAAAAGACCTGCTTTATCCTACCCATTCCGATACCTCCTTTTCAATCCCCACATGACTAAAAATGATACCAGCAACATGTAAATACATTCCATAAGGCCAGACAATGGATAATTGTTTAAATCATCCCCCCGCATAAGATAAATTGGATTCAGCACTAAAATTTTCCCTAACGCCAGCCACATAGCCTCATACAATACAAATGGTGCAATTAACGCCACATATTTATTGGGAATCCATACTGCAAATGCAAGACCTGCCAACGCCCATATACATCCAAACAGAAAACCTAATATCACCTTCCAAAGAAAAATATACCACTCTCCATAGTTTTCTATATAAAAAACCAATGTTGTTCCCGCCATAAGTCCCTCGTCACTTCCCGTTGGTATTCCGGGAATTCCGCAGCAATAAGCAATACTCAAAACAATGATAAATGGAACAGCCAGCATCGTTCCGCCGGAAAGCGCGACTGTAATAATACGGGTAAGGGCAAATTTTTTCGGCCGCATTCTGGAATAAATCATTTTTATATATCCACTGCTATACTCTTCACAAAAAGCAGAGGCATAAGCAAGTCCCGGAAATATAGCCGCAAACGGTGTAAATCCCGATGCTGCAAATACTTCCATCATAATAAAATAACTGCTTCTGCTCCTGTTAAGCGGCGCATGGAACGCCGCCGACACTAAAATCCATGTAACGATTAAAAGACCTGCAAAAAACCCTCTGTTTAAGAAACTTCTTTTCAAATCCTGTAAAAAGAACCCTTGCATATTACTCACTCCTGACTATTTTCCCCGATACTGCATTCACACAAATACTCCAAACAGATCCATGTTCCACGAATGCTTCCGCTAATTCTTCATGCTCCATCCATGCAGACATTGGCGTATAAATGTGCCATACGGGAACCAATTCTAACTTATTTTGATCTTCTTTAAAAATTGGATAATATAAAAATTCGACTTCTGTCAGAACGGCTTTATTGCTTCCGTTGATTTTTCCACTGTTCAGATACGTTTCCAAAATCTTTTCTATCTGGCTCCATGACAATACTGCCTTGCATTTTTCCTGTGCTTCCACTTTGCCAAGGCAAGCATTCAAACTTAAGGTTACAATGCTTTCTTCACAGATCCATGCTGTTCCTGACGGAAAAATTTCTCCTGACGCTATAGAGCCAAATTCATGTGCCATTCCCATACCCTTGTAAGACGGGGTAAACTCAATTTCATAAAATGTAACGCTTTCGCATTGATACTGCGTAATTTTATAAATATCAAGTTCTGTCATACCAATTGGGGAAAGCTTTGCTAATAATATTTTTTCTGCTTCCATATAAACATTTTCATGATCTGCTTCCTCCAACTCGGTTTCATCTGCAGATTTATAAATAGAGGCGCACTTTTTATATAAGAGTTCATCCTGATAATATGCGCCTGTCCCGTATGAAAAACCTGCCGTCTTTTGTTCATCGGATAATTTATAAACAGGTGCATTGCCAAAGACCGAAAATACCGCCCGTTCTTCTCCCTGCTCGTTTTCTTCCTCAGATCGTTCTATTTCCTTTTGCGCTTCCTCAGATAAATCCTTGATATTCCCTGTTTCACTTCCTAAAAACCTTGTCAAAACGTCTTTTGTAAGCGTCTCATTTTCGCCAAGCACCATGTAATAAACATCTGGTGGAACGTCCGGCATCTGTGCCTGAATTCTGATGATATGATCCCCCGTACCAATGATACTGTTAATTTCCTGTATATCATTTTCCGTTGCGCTTTCAGGCTCACCCACTATTGCAGCCACTTCATCTTCTACAGAATCTTTTGCGTGAAGAATATCCCCGTCAGCCGAACTTTCCGGAGCCTTCTGGCAGCCGCAAATGCCAACTGCCATCAACATCGCTACAACTAATCTCGAAACTTTATTTCTCATAACTGCCTCCTGTACGATTTATTATGAGCATATTATAAATCCAATTTCCCCGTTTTCTTCTGTTTTGCGAAATTCGACCGTATTATTGCCGAAATCAGCCCAAAAAAAGCTGTTGCAAAATCATATCGCATCTTTCAGCGTGAATTTGCAACAGCTCTCTGCTACATCTCTTTTACATACATCATAACGTCCGTTTCCATAGAACCATTTTCATATAAAAACGCCAAATCTCCATGATACTTTTTCACAATTCTACGGACATTTTTAAGCCCTATCCCATGATTTCCTTTATCTTCTTTTGTCGTTTCCAAAAAATCTCTTCTTCCGTCTGCAATCCTCTGGCAGCTATTACAAATATTTAAAAACAAAATTCCTTTATCAAGTTTTATCGTTATTTTCAGTTTCTTATCTTCTGTCTGCACAGAAGCATCTATTGCATTATCCAATAAGTTTCCCAAAAGCACATTTAAATCAAACGAACGCAGGCGCAACTGTTCCGGTATGCTGATTTTTGTTTCTACCACATTTAAAACCTCATTCGCCTTTTGTATCTTATAGTTCAGCAAACTGTCAACGGTATCATTCCCTGTCTTGACATACTCCTGAGGATTGGTCATAAAGTTCTTCATAGAATCTAAATATTTATTCGTTTCCTCTGCCTCGTTCCTTTGTGCTAAGACTTGCAGCGCTAAAATGTGGTTTTTCATATCATGTCTTAAAGCACGAACTCGATTCTGAGATTCCATAATGACTTCTAATTGGTTTTGATATGCATATGTTTGTTGTTTATATATATCATTGTCTCTTAAATGTATATAATTTTCCATCAGGATATTATATAAATAAAATACACTGATATTGATTATTAACATACAGACGCTGATTAATATGGCAAACATTTTCGGGAGTTCTCCCAGCATCAGCACACTTAAGACAATCACGCTCATTGCCGGAATCACCAACAGCAATAACGTCTGCTTTCTATCGAAAGCGATCTCTTTTGCTTCGGGCGGATAAGAAATATGGCTGATAATCGTTGTGCAAATCAACATCAGCAGAGCCTGAACAGCCGGCTGCTGAAATTTTGCCAGATCCCCAAAAATAAAAAGCACAATCAGGGAATTTGCCAGATCCAAACTAAATAATACCAACGATACCCATAATCTTTTTTTCCACAGTTCCTGATAAAAACAAGTAAGTCCTATGATCCCGAACCCATTACAAATCTCATATACAACAGATACCTGAACGATGCTATACACTGTTGTAGTTAGCAGGCAATAGATCCCCAAACCAATTTTTAATGATTTTTCCTCTATATCATCTACTGGCAAAAATACGTCCATGACTTTCTTTAACAGCAAAACTCTAAGAACATTTACAATTAACACAATAATTGGACTATATGATACCATCACTCATATTCGCTTTCTGATGCCGTATTATTTTACTTCTGGTTTCTTTTCTATATGGCTTACTGATATTTAAATTTTCTCCATCTGCCATTTTTACCATTTCATAAGAATATTCACTTACATATGCCTGGTTAATAATATACGATTGATGAATCATCAAAAAATCAGCCGGAAGCGTCTTTGCTATGTTTTTTAACTTTCCATAAAATTCTTCCTTTCCATCTTTTTTTACAATGATTATTTTCTTATCCATACTCATAAAATAAGCAATGTTTCTTAACGGAACTCTGAAAACAGAATTTCCTTTTTGGTATTCAAAATAAGTATCCGCACTGCTTTTTTGCCTTACGCTTCTTATTAACACTTCTCTTATATGTTCGGCAAAAATCGGTTTAATCAAAAAATCTAACGGCTGAACCTTAAATAACTGCATGGCATAACTTTCCTTGGAAGAAATATAGACGATATGCGTCTGCATATTCTCCATTTCGTTGCGAATAAAATTTCCGACTGCAATGCCATTCTTCCGGACTAATTCTATGTCAAGAAAAAGCAGGTCTAATTCTATTCCCTTTTTCAAATCATTTTGTATGCTTTCCCCGGAATACCATACCTCAACATCAACTTTTATCTCTATTTCTTTTGAAAGTTCGCAGATCTGTTCTTCCAACACAGAACATAAAACCTTATCGTCGTCACAAATTCCAATCTTATACATGGTCATTTCCTTTCAGTCAACGCAGCTCCAATCACTTTCTTCTTGCATCCTCTGGTTTCTCCGCATTTTTCGGTATCGCCCAAACCCGACTGAAGCGAACCGCTCCTTCCATTCTGTGTTCTGAGCAGAGCTTCTGTATTCTGCGTTCAGAGATTCCCCATTTTTGTGATGCTTCCTTTATTGATATTCCATGATTTTTCCTCCATCTATGATTTCTATTTTATACGCTTAAACGAGTAATGACAATCTTTTTCCATAACTTTTCACAAGCTTAAAGTTCAGAGCCCCCGACACACCCTCAGGGAATGACGAAAGACAAGTATATACGGTTAAAGTTAAAAAAGCAGTCGCTCTGTTCGATTGACTGCTTTTTTGTACTCAGAAAGTGATAAAACCACCGTCTGTATCATTCTTTCTTTTTCATTGTTTAATATTTCAAAACCTTCACTTTTCTTCCCTGGCCTTTGTTTTTGAACAGTTTCTTATAAGCGGACAGTTTTTTTGCCGGAACTTTAATCTTTGAAGCAGGATTGACTCCTTTGAGAGCATTCCTGCCAACTTTTTTCAATTTCATGGATTTTATGGTGATTGTCCCCAGTTTCCCGCAGTTTTTGAATGCATTCCTGCCAATCTCTGTAATGCTTTTCCCAAGAGTTGCTTTGCGGAGCTTCGTACAGCCCTCAAATGCGGATGCATCAATAATTTTTACATTGTTCCCTGTTTTAACGCTTGTGATCTTCTTATTGTTCTTAAAAGCACGGCTGGCAACGGCAGTTACCTGGAAAGCCTTCCCACCAATTTTCACTGTTTGGGGAACTATGATTTTTGTAACTTTATTGTCGTTTGCCCCTGTAACTGACACCATGGATGTGCCTGTCACTTTATACTGATAAAAGCCAATTTTATGGAATGTGCCTGTCTTTACCGTAATGGTAAAGTTCTCTGTCACTGTCCCTTTGTAATTTCCTGTTCCGGTAACTGTTACCTCTGCTGTTCCTGCATTGATATTGTTACTATAGGTAGCTGTATAATCTATTCCTTCTTTTAAGACAGCATTCTCATCCCTGACTGTGACCGTTGGTTTCTTCGCTTTTCCGTCATAGGCATAAGAAGACTTGTTCAACATGACAGTGCATTGGGACAGGTCCTTTACTCCTTGCCCGGGGGCGGCTTTTGTAATCGTGAATTCCTTTGTCACTGCCCCTTTGTAATTTTCTTTCCCGGTAACTGTTACCTTTGCTGTCCCTGTATTGACATTATTGCTATAAGAAACAATATAATCTGTATTTTGTGCCAGGATCCTGCTTCCATCTTTGACTGTGACGGTTGGTTCCTTCGCTTTTCCGTCATAAGTATAAGAAGACTTGCTTAACATTACAGTGCATTGAGACAGATCTTTTACTGTAATCGTGAATTCCTTTGTCACCGTCCCAGTATAATCCCCTTTTCCTGAAACGACTGCCTTCGCTCTCCCCACATTGATGTTACTGCTGTAGAATAAAATGTAATCTGTTCCTTTTTTCAGTATCTTTCCATCCAACTTTACAGTTACGGCTGGAGTTTTGGGGCTTCCATCATAAATATAGCTGCTCTCCTCCAAAGTTACCGTTGCTGCATCAATATTTGTTTTCACAATACTTTCTGAACCAGATGTAAAAAGGAATCCATTCACTTTCGCATACATCTCTGCTGCGGAACCTTCAACACCATATATCGTAAATTCAGGAACCTTGCCACCTTCATAAGCCAGGTCAAAGCCTAATGCATAACCCCCGATGCTGTTCACTCCCTGTGGAATCACCATGCTTTGAAGGCTGCCGCATGCGGAAAATGCACTGTTTCCTATTTTTATCATGCTATCTGGGATCTTCACCTCTGTCAAACTACTACAATTAAAAAATGCATAATCCCCTATTATCTGAACTCCCTCTGGAATGGTCACACTCTTGAGACTCTTGCAGTCATAAAATGCAGATCTTCCAATAATTTCCACCCCTTCCGGGATTACAACTTCCGCAGATGTCCCAGTATACTTCTTTAGCATCCCGTCTTCAATCTCAAACCAATCTTCCTCTGCCGCCATGCCCTCTGCATAAGCTTCCATCCCAAGCTCCATTGTTTGCCCCCCTGTGGCATATGCCGACTGTGCAGGAACCAACAATGCTGCGCCCAGCACTAATGCAGCCAGACGTTTCCAATTCTTCTTGTTTCTCATCCCTTTTCCTCACTTTCTCTTTTGCGCACTATTTTCTCATTCCATCCATTGCCCGTCTTTCAATTATATCATTTTGTTTATTTTTATCAACAAATCAACTATTTTATGAACTTCGGATTCCAGAACCAACACCATAAAGCTTTTAGCTGTTTCAAACGTATCGTGTATAAGAATAAAACTGTCTGACCTTGCATTTTGATCCTCCTCTCCTGTTTTTGCCCGCACTTTTTAAACATTATGATATGCCTGTGCGGGATTACAATGAGATTGTTGCAGCACAAGGAGTTTTCTATCTTTTCATCATTCTTGCTATGTTTTTAAATTATCCATATTTACAGCAGTTCTTCTTTCAATGTCCCTATCCATTTTTCGATTGCCTGCACCAGCAAAAACTGCTGCTGTAAAACTGCCATACCTGTGGTAGGAATATTGGGGGGCATTTTCTTTTAACTCTATACTCTTTTTAAGATAGGAGTTCAGCATAAGGACCGTATTCCGATCAGGCTGAGAATGAATGCTGTTACGCTTTGGTGGAAGTTCTTCAAGAGCAAGCCCAGTCAGTATGGAAGTTTCATCGTAAGCGTCAAATAAGAACGTGTAGTGAAAAATTTGGCGTTCTCCTGTAAACTTAGGGTTAGAGTTTTTAGATTTCACTCCCAAAACTTTAAATCCAGATAAAGGAGAATACCCATGGACATTTCCACTTTAAC
>CAJTDX010000025.1 GCA_910575155.1 Lachnospiraceae bacterium | reverse complement strand
TCAATTGTTATCAAATGCATTTCTATCTGTTGGTTTTCTCTTTTCGTCATCATAATGTATCACCTCAAGGATTAATCTACACATATATTTTCTTATATGCAAATCTTTTTGGCAAGAGGTTTGTCAACAGCTCGAACATGTGACAAAGTTATAGTCTTGAACTAAAAACTCTCGCCTTTTCAATTAGCAAGATTTTCAGCAAAATTTTTCGGACAATTAGCAGAACCGCTATTTTTATTAGCAAACTCAGATATAGTAAAATACCGAGAACTCTGGCAACCCCAGTGTTCTCGGTATTTCTTATACGTCGCTAAGAGGATTCGAACCTCCGGCCTACCGCTTAGGAGTAGGGCTATTTGCTAGTAGGCAGCTCCCTCTTAGTGTTATCTAATCCCTGTATTTCCTTGCTTGTCACGGATTCAGAATGTTATCTCGTACCGACCTGTGACTGCTGATTTTAAGGTGTTTTAAATGCTCCTTTTAGCAGGCGATTAGCAAGGGGCTTGAATTTAGGAAAATGTTACGATGTAAAGCCTTTCCCCATTAATACCTGCATTTCACAACTAATCCCCGAATAGTTTAAGCTGTTTGCATTTTTTCTAAGGTCGCAAATTGCGACCTCAAAGAGTTTCTCATTCCACTTTGCTTTTTTTAAGGTCACAAATTGTGACCTCAAAGAACTTCTTAGTTCTCCGTTTCCAGTTCCAACCTTTGCAGGATGTCTTTGATGATGCTTGCATCTTGAATTAAATTGATTCCAAAACACTTTTTTCCCGCATCTTTCAAAGACGCTCCTACATGATAGGCTATTGTTCGGTCAAGAATCAAAAATCTGTCATGGAATACTTTGGTATATTTTATCTTCAATGTCGGGTACTGTGCATTAAAATTCTTAACATCGGCTTTCGTTAGCTTTGTCTGCTTCTGCGTATAAATTGTAACGGCAACGTCAGACTTTTTCTTTGAAAGCAGATTTAATGTCCCAACATCCACATATCCGTCTATCAGAGTGATTTCTTTCTCTGCTTTTTGAATTAGACTTACTATCAGACTGAACGCATCGTAAATCTGTCCGTCAAAAAATACTTTTTGACTGGATTCCTCATGCTCGGA
This sequence comes from Lachnospiraceae bacterium, assembly GCA_910575155.1. Lineage (GTDB taxonomy): Bacteria > Bacillota > Clostridia > Lachnospirales > Lachnospiraceae > Petralouisia. The sequence goes on along the minus strand of CAJTDX010000025.1, from coordinate 48,983 downwards.
TATGTACTCAAAAACTCTTTCAAAACGCTCGTCTGTTTCCGCTTGGTAATTTATCTGGCGAACCTCCATTGCATTTAACCGCTCATACAGCAAAGATGTATTTGCCATATACTTCCGCATCTCCACAAAAGTGTCCATAACCCTAATGCTTACTCGGATAGCAACATCACTACGCAAAACCGCAGAAAGCATTGCAATTCCTTGTTCTGTAAAAACAAATGGCAGTTTCCTACGCCCGCCATATCCATTATCATCCTCCAAACTTGAAATCACAAATTGTGATTTCAAGTTTTCATATTCCTCTTTCGTCAGTTGAAATCGAAATCTTTCTGGAAATCTTGAAATGTTACGCTTTACTGCCTGATTTAATACTCTCGTTTCTACTTGATACAGCATCGCTAAATCACTGTCTATCATAACCTGCTGGTTACGGATAACATATATCATGCTTTTTATATCGGACTCTGCTGATTCAATACTTATTTCTTGGGTATCATTATTTGCCTTTGTCAGAGCTGTTTGTTCTGTATCAGCCATTTTTATCGCCCTTTCTATTATGAAGTGCCAGATTGGAACCTCAAAACTATGAGTAACTTGAAATCACAATTTGCGACTTCAAGTTCTGCTTCTTTGCATTAAACTTGAAATTCCAAATCGGAATACCAAGTTTTATGTACGCTTATTGTTTGCTTTTACAGTATATCAAACATTTTTCTATGGAGATAGCTATAATCTCATCTCGCCTGTATTTTTAAGCAGTCAAAACACTAATGAATATTGCTGCAATCGAAATGATAATGGTAAGTATCATAAGTCTCTGATTATTTTTCGTATAATTTATTTCAGACAATACTTTTAGGTAGGAAAAATTATTTTCATAAATTTTCTTATACTTGGCTATATCGTTCTCATGATACTCTTTCAAGTCCTGCTTTTTCCCAAAACTATAAAAGTCCCATGCTTTATTAAACGCTGTATAGATGTCTTTTTCTTTTCTGCTTTCAACCTCCGAAACACTTTGTAGCTTATTAAGTAGCTTTTTAAATTCCTTGTTATAAGCGATGCTTTTTCTCCCTGTCGAAAATTTTGAAAACTCTCTTTCAAATAGTTTCAATTCTCTATATCCGAAGAAACAATAAAAAAACTCATTTCTATAGGTTGCAATATACTCACATATATTAAACTGTGAAAAACGGTTGTTTCCTGTAAGCATACAGTAATTTGGCTTGTCAAAATCGGAACAAATAACATAGTTCCATTTTTTATTATAATAGGCTATTACAATTCCTTTGAGATATAGTCTATCAATATCTATCGGAGCTTTCCTTATCCTATATTCCACATTAATCAGCGGATTATTATTCCCCTGTTCACTATATAAAAAGCTAGTAATATAATGTTGACAAATTAGAGGAAAACTTTCATCTGTCATCTGTTCCGCCAATCCGTAGTCCATATCGTCTTTGCGTTTGCCTTCTTCTTTACTTATGCGATGCCATATTATATAATCTTTGGAAGTAAGATTCCTAATATTATCATATACAAATTGATTATAATTCTCTTCGTCTAAAGGCTTTTTAAATGTAAAGCAATATTCAATCAGTGCAAAATAACTATTAATCTGCGCCTAAGTCGCTTTAATACTTTTTATATATTTATCCTCTAATAATTCAATCTCCGCAAAACATCCATAGCCAGATTCAGAATATTGAAGATGAACATAGTCATATTTATGGAATATAGAAGGCTTTTTATAATGATTATGAACTTTAAACTTCTTTTTCGGTAAGGAATAAAGTTTCTTTAATACCTTTGTAACGCCATCATTGGACAATACATCACAAATGGATAAATGGGTTACTACAGAATCTTCATAATAATCTGCCTGTTCTTCTTACTGAATGTTTTCCTCTTTGTCAGAATCATGTGTCGCTTTCTCATATTCTGCCTTTCGTTTTATTTTTTCTTCTTTATATTTATCAGAATTTACATAATTCCAGTAGTATTCAATCCATTTTCTAGCCCCTTTTTGCATTATGTTCCTCCATCAGATTCTAATTAATTTCAATCTTAGTGTAACATATATCAACAAATTTTTCCATAAATGCAAGGGACATAACTGCTTTCGCCAGTAAAAAGGGTTAGAAAAAACTTACCAGAAAGATTGGTATTTGTAACCTCTTGTCTAAAGGAAAAGACTTATCACTTCAATTTAATTCGCTGAAAAACCAATCAATAAAAGGCAACCTATAAAAAGATTGCCTTTCTATGCCTTATAAATTTTTTGCAAGTGATTTCAGCAACGCCGCCATCTCTGGATTAGCAAGCAGTTTCATAAGCATTTCTTGGTCTGTATGCGATGCTGTTTCAGCCTTTGTTTCTTCCTGCGCTTCCTCCGCAACGGGAGTAGCTTTTCCTTGATAAAACTGTTCTTCAAACCTCTGTGCATTTATCCGTCTGTCATCGTCTATGATATGAGAATACACATCTGCTACCATCTTGACCTGTGCGTGTCCAGAATCACCCTGCACGGATTTCATGTCGCCGCCGTTGAGCTTCAGCTTATAAGTGATGCTCGAATGGCGGAAACTGTGAAAAACGACTGGCGGCAAATCATTATCTTTAATGAGTTTTGCCAATGCCCGATTGATGACTTGCCCCTCAATGGGTCTGCCGCAGGAAGAAGCAAATACCAGATTGAAGTCCATATATTCCTCCCCGAACAGTTCTTTGAGGTTTTCTATATCCTCATGCCTTTTCACGAGCATTTCCGCAACCGTCTTAGGCAGGAAAATCTTTCGGATACTGGTCTTTGTCTTTGGCTCTTTCAGTACCAGAGCGGTATGAGTGCTTGCTACCGCAGGCGGGAACTTGAACATTACGCCCTTTTCACCTAACTGCTCCAAAGCATTACGGTTGACACGTTGCAGCTCCTTATTTACGAAAATGTAAGCACAATCGTTCTTGATGCTCTTTTCTGAAATATCAATGCAGTCCCAAGTCAGACCAAGCATCTCGCCCATACGCAGGGAACAGGAAAAAGCAAGGTTTAGTGCCAGTGACAGATTATCATCATCGCAAACCTCCAATGCCTTAAACAAGGTTTCGACTGTCCAGATGTCACGCTCCTTGTGTTCTTCTTTCGGGAGAGTAGCATTTTGTACGGGATTCCTTGACATCAGCTCCCATTTTACGCCTTGATTGAAAGCGTTACGGAGCAGCTTGTGGATTTCCCTTACTGTATGGGCTGTGAGGTATTCGTGGGTCGGCTTGCGGTTGTTTACGACCTTTGCCTTAACGGTCAACAAACTCTGGTAATATTTATCCATCGTCCTCGGCGTAACATCTTCCAGTTTCATATCCCCAATAAGCGGGCTAATATAGTTGAAAATCAAGCTCCGCCGTGCTTCATAGGTTGACATTGCCCAAGTGTTCACGCCATAAATGGACATATATTCTTCAAGCAGGTCGCTGACCGTGCTTGCATTTGGGATAATGAATGTCCCCGTTTCCTGTTCAAATTCCACCTGCACCTTACGCTTTTTTGCTTCGGCGTTGGTGGCAAAGGTTTCCCACTTCTGCCTTTTTACACCGTTTTCATCCGTATAGGTGTAGACTACGGAATAACGGTTCTTTCTCTTTACGATTGATGCCATGCTTATTCACCCCCTTACATTGTGCTGTCGAGCCAAGCGTCAAAGCTGCTCTTTATAATTCGGATGCCGTTGCCCATGCGGACGCTCTGGAATAAATCTTTTTTTATCAGCGTATAAGCGGTAGGTCGGCTTATGCCAAGTATCTGCTGAATTTCCGCAACGGAATAGCTTTTCTTGTTCTGGGCGGTCTTTAAAGCCCCGCCCCTCTCTGCAATATGTTCTTTCATCAATCTGTGACCTCCTTATGTACGTCAGCCTTTATGTAATTGGTCTGGGATTCATACCATTCCTCAAAGCTGTCCTTATAAATCCTCGTGGCTTGCCCCACTTTTACAGTGCGAAACACCTTTTTCTTTATCAGCTCGTAGATAGAGCTATCAGAAACATCGAGCAACTCTGCCACTTCCCGAACAGAAAATGTGATGCCTGTCCAGTTCTTTCCTGGGGGAGTGCCGTCAGCCTTTTTATAATGGAGCTGGCTGTCATACCATTTTTCAAAGCTGTCCACCATTACCCGCATTTTCCCTGCGATAATGACCGTTTCAAAATAGCCTTTCTTTACAAGCCAGTAGGAATCTGTTTTCCCAATTCCAAGCATCTTCCTCATTTCTGTGACGGACATACTTTTCTTATTCATCAGCCTGCACCTCCCTCTGGAAGCCAAGCCATCTGTCAAAGCTCTTTTTCGATATACGGATATTCCTGCCCACTCTGATACAATGGAAACATCCCTGTTTAACCAAATCATAAGCTGCACCTCTGCCAATGCCTAAAATATTCTGTATCTCGTTTACGGTATATACCCGTTTTTCGTATGTAGTAAAAGGGGGAGCGGTTCTGCTGCCCTCATTCGTTTTGTATCTGTCCATTGCTTTCCTCCGTGATTTTCTTATTCGGCTCGTCAGCCGTTGCAGCCTGCTATATAGCCAAACAAAATGCTTGGCTATATAGTATTGCATCACGGGTCAAATGTGAAACGTACAAAACTTGTTTTTCAGACGCTTTCGCACACTTGACAAGGATTCATTTTATTATCAAGCCATTCATCAAAGCTCTTTTTCGATATGCGGATATTTCCACCTATGCGGACGCTATGGAATACCCCCGACTTAACAAGGTTATATGCGGCGTTCCTGCCTATGCCCAGAATATCTTGTATTTCGTCCACCGTATAAACCCGTTTCTCATACGGCAGTAGTATTTCTGTTTCTTCCTTATTTAATGTTGCAATCCTATCCTCAAACATTCTCTGCCCTCCTGTCTATTTTCTGCATATTCTTAACACCAATGCTGATAAGCAGGGGAGTAGTAATTTCCTCCATGCTCCGCTCGTCAAGCTGTGTCATCCTCTCTTTCAGCCGCCTTTTATCTATTGTGCGTATCTGTTCAAATAAAATAATGGAATCTGCGGGAAGCCCTGCAATCCCATCTAAACAGAAATGTGTCGGTAGCTTTCCTTTTTTCGGTCTGCTCGTAATGGCAGCGATAATGACTGTCGGACTAAATCTGTTGCCTGTATTATTGGATATGATAAGTACGGGTCGTGTGCCGCCCTGCTCCGAACCGATAACGGGATTAAGCTCTGCGTAGTAGATGTCGCCACGCTTTATAATTCTATCCATAGTGTATAACCTCCTGTCTGGATTTAGGCAGATATGTCCTGCCTATGTAGCAGCCAGACACAAGGAAGTATTTAAGGTCGGGAGAGCATAAAACAAGCCCTGCTTCCATTGACCGCCCCGCATCTGGCTTTATGATAGAAAGCATTTTCTATTTGTCCCCGACACCCCGAAAATGCTGATGCGTTACAACGCAAGGGAAATCACCAAACGGTCAGCAGCGAACTGACGCCACGGGAGTTCAACCCCAACTGTCGGTCTGACAGAGCCGCCCCCATTGCCTGCGACGGACTGGTTACCGCTCGGACTGTGGCTGGACGGGAGTATCATTGTCCTCTTTGTGGGTCTTGGCGAAATCGGGAGCTGCCCGATATTTTTAGTCGGTATTTTCCGCTTGCCGCCTTTCGGCGGGTCATGGCGTACCGCTGCACACGCTTATGCTTATTACAGCCACAAAGAGAATGTATTTGGTGAATGGGTATTCGGTTTTCAAAGAGCCTCCCGTTTCCGATATGAAGAAAACTGGGCAAGAGGTTTTTGCCCTCTCACCCAGTAGCCGATGGGAGAGTGCGATTTTGGACACTATCCCAAAAGTTTTTTAATTTTTTTCTTAAACCTGTTCAAACGCTTGTAAATGACTTCCTTGTTTAAACTTAATTCCACTGAAATTTCAGTGACTGAAAATCCCTGCGTCCTCATCAGCAATGCTTGGAGCGTGGGCTTGTCCAACTGATGCAGCTCTTGATACAGCACTGCATTTTCAATGCTGTCTAAAAATTCCTCAACCGTTTTTATTTCGGGCTGTGCTGTGTCCTCTGCAACTTCCTCCAGATATGTACCCGCATCCTGCAATTTCTCATAGTACCGTCTGTCGGAATTGAATACCGCCCAATCATGGACACGGAGCTTTTCAATATCGTCCTCGCTGACACCCAAACTCCTAAGCTGCTTTTCCTCAGCTTCCTTCCATATACGCCATTTTCTTTCTTCTCTGGCTTTGTTGTACGCCATAATCCGTTACCTCCAATCTGAATTTTTTTGAAAATCCAGATTGGCAGGCGGAGAACGGCATCCAACGCCAGAAATAGCCTTACGGCGTATTCCAACAAAAAACGACAAAAGAAAAACCGTAAGGGCTGTCACACCTTTACGGTTTATAGATATTTTGGTTCTTATATGTAGAAATTTGACTTCTACTTGTAGGGTAGAAATCCCCCTTGCACTGACAAGGATTTTTTTAACAGGCTGTCCACCCATTCCTGATATGATATATGTAAATGGAAATTGCTATTTGCAGGCAATAAAAATCCCTCCAAACTTGAAACAGGTTTGGAGAGTGTTTGTTAAGTCTTTCGGGCATAGCAATATCGCCCACCAAATCGCCGTTTTTTTATTTGGTGGAGACGAGTTTGTCATGTAAAAAACAAATTATGATTGCTCACACGTTCATTGGCTCTGCATCTAAAGTGTCTGGCTCTTTGATGACTGGTACTTGTATATTTTTTGCTCAATCAAAACTTTTTGCTTGCACTTCCGATAGTAGGAGGGAGATACTAAAGCCTTTTAACATTAATTTTTCTTTGCTCAATATTTTTTTCGTATTGACGAATAATAGAGTCATTTAGTTCTTGGCTGGGTTTTTGTTTTATTCTAAGCGCTTTTCTCAATAACAGTTCTATCTCGTTTTTATTGTTATTGCCTTTTGAATGATTCTTCATAAGTTTTCATCTCCCTTTATCTTGTTAAAAATTCCTTCTGCCATTCTCTGTGCCAAGATTTCCTGATAGTCGTCACTTAACAGCTTTTGACTCTCAGAATAATTTGAAAGAAATCCCATTTCCACCAAAACAGCAGGTATTTGAGTATTTCGCAAAACATAATAGTTTTCGGTTTTTGCATCCCTCGTTTTTATGTCATTGCTTAGCGAAACTGCATGGATTATGCTTTCTGCATATGCTTTGCTTTCCGTTGCGTCTGGACTATTGTAATAACATTCCAAACCTGCTATCTGCGCATCATCTTCATAATAGTTGCAATGAAGGCTGATAAAAAAATCTGCATTGGAGCCGTTTGCAGCAGAAGTCCGCTGTGCAAGGCTCATCTTCTCATCGGAGTTTCTGGTCAGAATAACTTCAATATTGTTATCCTCCAGAATCGTTTTTAACTTCAATGCAACCGAAAGGTTAATATCCTTTTCTATAATTTTTCCACTGACAGTCCCGCCGTCACTTCCGCCGTGTCCTGCATCTATGATGACGCAAAACTTTGAAACGCAGTCAGTTGTTGAAGTAATAGGAGCAGTGCCATTGCCAGTGTTCGTATCTGTATATGTATTGGTATATATATCTGTGCATATATCTGTTTTTTCATCTTCCTTTGTAAACTTTTCGCATATGTAAAGACAGCCGCAAACCATAAGTATTATCATTATTACTGGTATCAGTATAACGACTGCCCTGAGCAGATAAGCTATCACAAGCCGTTTGACCTTTTTTCTCTTCCTGAGATTTTTTCTCTTTCTGTGTTGTCTTTTATCCATTGCCGCATTTGTTCCCCATTCCTTTTTCCAAAATATATTGTTTCATAGGAAAGTCAAAAACTGGTCAAGAATTAGGCGTTATTCAACGACTTTTTGATAAAACGATGTTCTCCCCGCTTTCTTTTGCTAATATATAAATGTTGCCAGCATCACAAGTAACCGACATTGCGGGCGTACCGCTAATCAATCTTTTGTTGTTCCCATCCTTGTTGCAGGAATATACACGATTTCCGTCTGTTCTGGATACATAATAAATCGACTGTTCATCAATGCAGAAATCATATGCAACTACTTTTTCATAAGTAAAAGTTTCGCCGCTTAGAACATGATACCTTGTTAAAACCGATTGCTCGTTTTTGTAAAAAATGTTTTCTCCATCGAATGAGATATTTCCACTTGTAGGGATGTCAAGTTTTGTAATGCCTTTCGTGAAACGGTTTACTTCTGTTATACCATCATTGCCAATGAAAAATATGCTGTCATCATTTATGAAAAAACCGTAATGGAACTCTAAAAACTTCCATTTATCACCCGTCTCATAATCAATGCCAAAGAGGGAACGGCCAGAATTTGTAATCTGTTCAAAAACGATTTTTTCCTCAAAGGTATCTAAATTAAGTTCTATCACCGACACCTTTGTTATGCTGCTGTTATAGTTTCCGATGCGGTTTACATAGCTTTCCGTAACCGATGCCGTATAATAGAGATATGGTGAACATACACAAAACGCACATACCTTTTCTTCATCAGAAAACGCCCCAAACATAGGTGAGCGTACTAAATGAAGCATTTCTCCCGTGGAAGCATTTTTAAGATAATAGTCAAAAGTTTCTGCGTCCTGTGTTATTTCATAGCCCATACAATCATATTCCGCCGATGAATTATAAATAAAATTCTGGCTTTTTCCGTTATCTGAACATCCTGTCATTGTCAATACGAAACTAAGTATGATCGCAAGAGTCGGTACATTCCGCATTTTCCTTGTTTTCATTTGCCATTTGTTAGAATTGCTCCGTAAAATCCAGGCGGCAGCCAAAATACATAAGAATACGGATACTGAAAACAAAATCAGCAGTGTAATAGTATGAATCTCTGCAAAAACAATTTTCTCATCACCTGTAAAAGCATCACTTAAAACAATATCTCCTGCAAAAAAGTCTGTTCCGAGCAGAAATGGCAAAGGCAGCGGCAGACGGTAAATAATTGTTTTGGATAGACCCACATAGGGAATAATGACCGATACTGCACCTGCAAGCAGGGTCACCGCATACTTTTTCGCCAAAACAGAAATAAACATAAGAAGTATTGTTAAAAACACGCTGCCAAAAAGACGGAGCAATCCTATATATACATATCCCTCGAATAAAGTTATGCTTTTGTTGCTGCCTGCAAAGTAACTAACGCTTTGGATGGGATAATTTCCATTAAGCAGTCCATATTTGAGGCTGTAAAATCCGTATTCAATGAGCGATATGCTTACGCACATCAAGAGGACGCCCGAAATAACAATGAGCATCTTATGCAAAGAGCTTTTCCGCCCCTCTTTTGAGGTCAAAATCAAAGCGTCCATCTGGCAGCTATACTCGAAACAGAATACAGGCGTAACAATCAGCAAAATGCCAAGGAACAGGACAAAATTAAGCGTACCTCCGCCAAGAAGCCCCGTCCATCCGTTCGTTTGAAGAAAATAGCGGTTTTGGGCATTTTCGCAGATGTAGAGATATTGCTGATATATGACTTCAAATCCATTTTGATGTTCCAGAACATTTTCGATTTCCTGGCTCTCTTTTTTATATTCACTTTCACTGATTTTGCCATCATAGTAGCTTTCCAAAAGATAGCTTTTCTTCCCCTTGGCGTCTGCAATTCTCTCTGCTTCCTGTTCCAGATAAAGAGAAGATTCATCGGTACAGTATCCATTTACCTTATCAAGATACCATTCATATTCACTTTTGTACTGTTCCATTGCACTATTATAAGGATTGTCTGATGCAACGAGCCATACAGTTCCAAACAATAGGACAAGGACGATATAGCAAAGCCCTTTTTGGTGAAGCATTATCTTTTTTATTTCGTACATGAATCCAGACATTTTATCCTCCTGTCCCGGTAATGGCAGTTCTTTTTAGAAAGTATAACCATTACCGTTATTACAGCCATTCCCACTATTACGGCAAAAATAATAGCTGCCAAAAAACTTTGTATTGGATAGCCCGCAAAACCGATAAATTCAGTCTTGCCGAACAGAATGCGGTTAGTAAGCAGCGAGTATGGGTTTATGATCTTTAGCCAAATATTGCTTGAATAACTCTGCGACGCACCTGCAATAATCAAACATAAGGCTGCTCCAAAGTCAGCGACAAATGGGATAAGAGCGTTACGCCAAAACATGGAAATCAATAGGAATACCATACTCATAGTCCATATGCCGATTGCTTTTGTAATTGCGGATAGAACTACATATTGCCACAAATTGCAGTTTACCGCAGCCGTACTGAAATTGCTGATGGCATACAAAGGAAGATTATATCCCTCCATTGTTCCAAATGAAAAGGAAAAACCAAGATAATCCAGCACGGAAAACCATATTACAACACTTATTACAAATAAAGTAACTGCAACAATTTTAGCTAATACGGTTTTTTTACCGCCATTAGGGTTCGTCAGTAACAGCATATCCATCTGCGTTTCCTTTTCATAGACGAAAGTGCTGATAATCCCGTATAAACAAAGTAACAAAACCAATATATTTGAAAAATCATAGTTCAAATAATAGTTATACATTTCCTGATAGGCAAAAGCTGGTATATTCCGTCCAGAATAAAGATTGTAAATTACACTGTTTTTACGCACTTCAAAGTTAAGTCCTTGTCCCTTGTAAAATGCAGCATTTTCTTTTGCCTTTTTTGCCACTTCCGAAGCATAAGTCCGATAATTATAGAAATATTCCATAGGCTGTACATAGTATTTTTCTAAGATGTTTTCGTCACTATATATATTTCCCGTCATCGTATTCGGATCATCTGTGTCTGTGCTTGCCGTCATATCAGCCGTAGCATCTGCTAACGGCTGATATAAGTCAAGAAGATTATTGATTTTATCGGTAGTTATCTCTCCACGATATTTTTCATAGAGCTGCCAATACACGCTGTTCCAACTGCGGCTGTCATTCCCGTCTGCCAAGTAGGAATAGGAATGAAATTCATTATTTATTTTGAACAGGTTTATTACGCTGAACAGAATAAGTACAACAAGTATTGACCGCTTGCAAAACAATTTGTAAAATTCATATCTGATTAAGCGTATCATTTTTTCTCTCCAATGTCTTTCGACTCTCGCGGCATTCGTCAAATGCTCGTGCGAGCACGGCGCTTGACTCATTGCCCGCGGAAATAATATAAAAATACATCTTCCAAGTTAGGGGAAGCTTTTACTGCGTTTGCTGCGGGCGAACTATCGCTTACAATTCTTACTGAAAAATTTTCGCCCTGCTGCTTCATATTGCTGACATAATAGTTGTTGCTAAGGCAGGCAGCCTCTTTGGCGTTTGTTGTCACTTCCCACACTTTACCATAGATACTCTGTTCTAATACGTCGGTAGTTCCTTGCGTAATCAAAGCGCCTTCTTTGAGAATGATAATCTCTTTTGCAATACACTCGACATCGGAAACAATATGGGTAGCCAGCAAAATCGTCCGTCCCTGTGCAAACTGTGAAATTAAATTGCGAAAGCGGATGCGTTCACTTGGGTCAAGTCCTGCTGTAGGCTCGTCTAAAATAAGGATTTTAGGGTCGCCTAACATTGCCTGGACAATGCCGACTCTCTGCCGCATACCACCAGAAAGAGCGCCAATCTTTTTATCTTTCGCATCTAAAAGATTGACAATGCCCAGAAGCTTAAAAGCCCGTTCTTTTCCTTGTTCCGCAGGGATTCCTTTTAACGCGCACATATATAACAGGAAATCCATTACCGTAAAATCCCGATAGAAGATAGGGTATTGCGGCATATATCCGATTTTTGATAAAAAGTCTTTGCCCATTTTTTTTGCATCTTGACCGTCTATCAAAACAGTTCCATTATCGCTGCCCAAAATGCCGACAAATATATTTATCAGCGTTGTTTTTCCTGCGCCGTTAGCCCCTAAAAGTCCATAGACGCCCTCCGAGAGTTCAGTGGTAAAATTCTTTAAGGCATATTTACCTTTATACTGTTTTGAAATATTCTGAAATGATACTTTCATAGATAATTACCCCTTAAAGCCAAATGTTGTGATCAAGGTGCTTACTTCACTAATACCTCGCCCAAGCACAACTATACAGGAGCCGGATTCATCCAAAATTAAAATCTGCGGGACACGCTGGAAATAAGTACTGTTGTTATCCTTGACTGTTTCAGTATGGATAACCTTTCCCGATGCTGTATCATAAATATTTATTGTTACGCTGGCTTCTCCCAAAATGGAAGTAGCAACATATTTCCCTTGCTCAGAGCAGAAAACCCCGTCTTTTCCTTCGCTGCTGCCTGAGAATGTAATCTTTTTTTCTGTATTAGATGCAGTATCAAGCATTAGCAGCGTTCCATTATTTTTGTTAAAGCTCTGGGGCATGACAAGTAAGTTTCCGCCCTTTTGCACTTCTTCAACATCCACTTCATAATCGGCTTTTTGGGTGATACTAAGACTTGCATTGTCTATGGATACTGTTCCATAAACAGAGACTCCATCCCCGCCATTAGAGCTTATTCCCATGCCTACATAAGTTAAAGTTTTATCTCCCGTAAATGCAAGACTATCCATCGTTACAATCTCCATATTATTTGCCCTGCCATTTTCGGAATAGTTCAGAATGGCATGTACCTTTTGGGAAAAAGTATCATAGAGATAAAGTCCTTGTAATCCGCCGAAAGCGATTTGTTTTCCGTCCTGTGAAATGGTGACACTCGCCATTTGGAGAACAGAATCATCATTTAGCAGCCCACGAAAGGAAATTGTATTCTTAACAACAAAATCCTTATTTAATAGGTATCCTTTTATTCCATTACTGCTTTGTGCCGTTGCAAACGAACCCGTGCTGCCGCTGCTATTTTCTTCACCGACAATGAAATACCCGTCCGAATAAGGCTGCACACATAACTCATTCAAAAAAATATCCGCACTTGCTATAATCTCGCTTTTCCCAGTATCATAAAGATAGAGCTTATCTGCTGCAACAATAATCCGATTGCCATCAGCGTAATAACAGCCGCTGACCTTTCCAGAGAAAGCCGAGCCATTCACTGTGCCAACATCCATAGTTTTTTTATCTGTATCACGATTCTGTGGGTTGGACTTATTATTGTCGCTGCTTTCGCTTCCTGTTTTTTCCGATGTGTTATCTTCTTCGGATTGTGGCGCATCTATGGAGCTTCCGTTTTCAGAACTATTCACATTTTCCTGACTGTTACCACAAGCTGACAGATTAAGAGCAAAAGCAAGTATAAGCATAATGCACATGAATTTCGTTTTCATTTTTTTAACCCTCCTTATTTAGATAAAATAGTTTTGTTTTTACTTTCAGTCATTTGAGTATCAGATTTTTCATTTTCCCCACCATTTGCATTAAGATTACCGCTTCCTTTTTGGGGCGTTGCAGAGCTGTCAAATATTTCAACAGTTACGGATTGCTGACCGTTATCTTTAGACTTTTTGGAACTGTTATCTGCATTATTCTCGAATGGAATTGCGTTATTGACCTTTTTATCCGTATCTGATTCCGTGCTGCTTTTTTCCTTAGTGCCATTCTGTGGTTTAGCGGCATCTTTATCATTATCGTTTGGCTCTGTGGGTCTGGTGGCTACGCCGACATTCTCTGGCTTTGTAATATTATTGTCGATATTATCAGCAGGAATGCTGTTATTGGGCTGTGTCGTTATTATATCATTTTGGGATTTCTCTGTATTATCATCTTGACCGCCGCTACATGCTGACAGGGCAAAGGTCAAAACAAGCATAAACAACATACATATCAATTTTGTTTTCATTTTTCAGCCCTCCTTATAAAGCAGAATTGAGCCTGTCTTATTTGTAGAACAATCATTGCTTGCAGCAACGGCTACCGCATAGAAAGTATTGAAGTCATCTAATTTAGAGGTGTCTATAATGGCTTCAATTATCCACACATTTCCTTTGCTTAATGTTGCATCGTATGAAATCACTTTATCAAACGATATGGGCTTATGATTTAAGAAAAATGATATGCCATACCTTGTACCCGGCGTTCCGCAAATCGTGTAACGCACTGTAAGCGTATCTTTATTGGTAAGATTGATATTGTCATATACTAATTCGCCATCATAGGAAATAGTCGAATAAACGCCGCTATCCAATGTATCCATAGTAATTCCATCCCAACCGTTTTTCACAAGCTCATTCTCAATAAAAGAGGAAGTGATTTTTTCTTCTGCAACGCTGACATCACGAAAAATATTTTCACTTTCTCCATAAAAGATATCGCTGTCTGGAGCATCCTCATTAAAATGCAGTTTCAGCGCTCTTTCAAGGTGTTGGTGATACCAGCCGTAACTTGATGTTTCTTTCATATCGGGTTGGAAAGCGGGATTGGTAATGCTCATGATTGTAATATTTAGGGTATCACCTTTTTTTCCCGTGTTCGGTGTAAACACAAACGAAAATTTTTCTTCGTGTTTTTCTGATGTTTGGAAACAATGGAGATACTCATATTCCGCCCTCGTATCATTCACCTTGTATGCCTGTGGCTTTCCGTCCAAAAAGAGCAGGAAGCCTATGTTATCCAATTTTCCCTCTGACACAAACTGATAGTCCAAGGTAAATTCTCCGCCGTTATACTCATACGGTAAAACACTCTGGTCATCAGCTCTGGCGGGACTCGCTTCCTCGTGGCTGAGAAAACCTAAAGAGCCATCTTCCTCTGATTTTGTGAATGGATTTTCTTCCGTGTTTTGCGGGGGAGCTTTTCCGTCCTCTATGTTATAATTTCCGCAAGCTGTCGTAGTGAATAGCAAGCCGCAAATCATAACTAATGATAATATTCGTTTTCGCATTGTTTATCCTCCTGTCATGTTTGATGTATTTCAATTATAAAAGCCAAATGTCAAAATGCGGTCAAGGAATAGAAAATTACATAAGAAAAACCAACAAACTGTGATTTCTCACAAGTCTGCTGGTTCTACGTCTTATGTGTCTTACTCTTTATGTATTTATGTTGCTCGATAAATGGGAATTTTTAAATATTTTCAGTGCTTTTTTGAAGAAACGGCGGCGCAAACTACAAGCAAAATTAAGTCAATCCAGTATCCAATACAAATGTACCCAACAATCGGATGGATCAATTTTATTTCATTCGTCAAAACAACAGCAAGCAGAAGACCTATCAAAAGAAGGACAATGCCGATACCTGCCGAAAAGCGAACAATCTTGTCCATCTGTGCAAAAGAACCGATACACAGTATGATAGCGGAAATCCATACAGCCAGATGAAATACAACACCAAGATAATTAAATGCTCCTATCCCCTCTTGAAAAAGTATTTTAAAAGTTTCAGTAAAAAACCATGAATCCTGATTGACTATCAGCCCATTAGGAAAAATATTATACATTGGTACAGCAAAACTGCATAACAATAGAACAACTGAAACTGTTTTCAAAATTTTATTTTTTCGTTCCATCTACGTTTCCTCCGTAAAATAAATAATCTCAGTACACCTTATTAAGATTAAGGCAAAGGTATCATATTTTGATTTTCCAATATGTCAAATGGGAAGTTGTCATCTCACAAATTCTTTGAAAGATACAAGACCAAATCGTCATCATTTTTGCATTCCTCATATGGTTTATATCATCCATCAATCCCGAATTTGCGACGAGGGAAACGCTTTCATCAGCGTTTCCCTAAATGGAACATATTACTTGGTGTCAGCTTCCTCATTGAGGGGCTTATAGTTGCTGTCCATGTAGTTCTTTTTCCCGAAGGGAACGTAATTTTCATCCAATAAAATCAAATTTCCGTTTCCCAAATCAGGGAACTGCCGCGCAACCTCCTTGAGCACTTCCCATTCATCTCTGGTATTTTCTTTGTTGTCTTCCTCCACCTGTCTTAGTGCTTCTTGAACAGACTGTTGATCTGCCGTTCCCCAATAGAGAGGATGGGGCTGGAAGGAAGAATGGTAATCGCCGCCCTCATAGCAGAAAAAACAGGAGCAGGGGATTTTTTCAAATAGAATTTTTTGCGCCCCGTCAAGCTCCTTTACCTCCAGACAGTAGCACCCATTTACGGTTGCCGCACCATCCCGCGCGGTCATGTTTGCGATTGCCATGATAGTAAGGGGTTCTGTTTTCACGATCATGCCGGGAACCAAAAGCCCCTCCTCGTACATTTCCCGTAAATACTCGTCAGAAAATTTTCCGACAGCCCGCCATAGGAAAAACAATGCAAGAAGGAAACAGATAACGGCGGGAATCCAGCTTTTAAACAAAGAAATTCCTGACATACATAGGAAGCACACGCAGATTATCGCGGAGCTTCTCCGCTTTTTGACGACGGCTTTTATTATTTCATCCTTTTGCCGTATCCGGCTCACATCTGCATGGATGCCGGATTTTACACTTGCCTCAAATTGTGAATAATCGACCATTTTTTCCTCCGTTTCTTACGTTTCTGTAGATTGCTAATATTTTTTATAGATATATTCAGTAAAAATCCGATAAAAACAATATACAATCCAGACCACCCAGGTTATTTCCCACTTGTGTGATATTACAGAAATCATCAAATAAAGAACAGCAACAGTAATAGCAATCATCCAATTCGTTATTTTTTTCTTCCTGGTTATTTCATTGGCTGATACTTTTACAACATCTGACAACAGACTTTCATATTCGTTATCAACGTTGTTTTCTGTTCTTTCACCCTTGAATAATTCTGCTATGGAAATCCCCAGGGATGCAGCTAATGGTTCCATAAGAGATACATCTGGAAATCCGATACCCCGTTCCCATTTTGAAACAGCTGCACTTGATACTCCCAATTCATTCGCTAAATCCTGCTGCGTGCGATTTTGTTCTTTCCTGATAGCGGCAATCAGACTGCCTGTTTTTTGAACGTTCAATATTTTCACCTTCTTTCCGATTTCATAATATCACAAGAAACACCATATTCAAGAAACGCTCCGTTGAAATGTTAAACGCTGCATTGGATTTATGCAAATCCTCCTTGGTTGGCTTTAAGCACGGCACTTGACTCATTGCTCGCAGAAATAAAAATATCAACTCATTTTGTGGACTGCAATTTTAATTGTTACAGAAGCTCCACTCGGAGTAACATTTGAAAGTTCTAAACATCCGCCGTGTTTCTGGCTAAGGACACGGCTTGTAGCCAATCCCAGTCCCATATGTTCACCCGTTTTATCCTCAGAATAAAGAAAGGTATTCTTATTGCGGAGCATTGCCTTTGAAAATCCTTTGCCGTCGTCTGTAATGGTTATAGTAAGTGCATCATCAATAAATGTGTATAGGAAACTCACTTTGCTATTAGCATACCGAATGGCATTAGAAAAGATATTCTCAACAATACGGTAAAATATTTGCTCATCTAATTTTACTTGACATTCGGATACTGTAGAATGATATTCAATCTCCAAGCTATGCTGTCCTACAATAAGTGAAAGGCTTTCTGTAGCATTTTTCAAAAAATCTGGTAACTGAACGACAGAATACTTTGTTTCGGTTTCTTCAATGGTATTCAAATCACGAATATAATCTGTATAACGCTCAAGTCGTTTTGAGGTTATCGCAAGGTTGGATAGTGTATGCTGCAATTTCTCATCATTCAGACTTCCATTTGTAAAACATTGCTGCATATATTCGACATAGCCCTCTATAATCGCAATCGGATTTCTGAGGTCATGTGCCACTGATGCCTGTAAAACTTTCCGCTGCTCAATCATATTCCATAGCTGTCGGTTATTATCATACAAAGCTTGCCGCATTTCTTCAAAAGCTGTGCAGAGCCTGCCTAATTCATCGTTACTGTTATAAGCAACTGTAAAATCAAGGTCTTGCCCCTTTATATGCTTTGTTGCATCTGCAAGAATCTGAATTGGCGGCGATAGCTTTTTCCTATAAAACCACCATGCACATAACATGATTCCTATAACTGAATAGATAAAAGGAAGCCCTGCCATAGAAATGCTTATTGCTCTATATAGTAACTGTTGTTTTGGGCGGAGTGTGGAGAAGCTGGATTCTATTCTCTCTATTGTAAATTCTGTATCCCCTAACTTTTCTTCTTCCGCTTTAGCGGGGACAAGCATAGACACTTTAGAAGGTTCATCAAGTATCAATCTTTGCTTTGCCTCAGATACCGTCCCATCTGCCATAATAGTCTGTGTATGCAGCCAAATTTCCTGTGAGTCGGGGATGATATTCTTCTGCATACGATAACAGATATAAATTGTAAAAGCAGAGGATGTAAAAACAATTGTCATTGTAATGGCAACCGTCCAGATAAATGCACTTTTAATGGATTTTACTTTCTTCATTTTTTCCATCTATATCCCATCCCCCAAACTGTTTCTATATATTCTTTGCCCGTAGCTTCAGTCAGTTTATTTCTGATTTTTCGGATATGCTCTTTAATAACATTGCTGTCGCCCTCAGCATTAAAGCCCCATACGGCTTCGTATATCCGTTCTTTATCAAATATCTGGTTAGCGTTACTCATCAGAAACTCGACAATATCAAATTCACGATTTGATAAGTTCAGCGACCTTTCTCCATAAAAAATTTTGCGTTCAGCAAGATTTACAATTAAGCCTTGTGAAGATACGATTTTAGGAGTACGCTTGCTTCTCTCGTCCCTCCGCAGGTGAGCCGCCACCCTTGCGGTCAATTCTTGTAAACTAAAAGGCTTGGTTATGTAGTCATCGCCGCCGACCTGCAAACCGTTTACCTTGTCCTGTTCTGTAATCCGAGCTGTCAAAAACAAAATAGGGCAGGTGACATTATTACGGATAATCTTGCATAGCTCCAATCCGTCCATTTCGGGCATGTTGATGTCAAGCAAAATTAAATCTGGATATATATTCAGCATTGATATTGCCTGCTCCGCATCTTCCGCTGCAAAAGTCTCATATCCACAATCCTGCAAGTGGCTTGATAATAATTCAGTCAGCATTTTTTCATCATCAACAATGAGTATCTTATACGCCATAGTAAAAACCTCCTAATTTAAAATATTATAAAGCTTAAAAGTCAAAAAGTGGTCAAGTTCCTACTTTTTTTCGATTATCAACAGGCTTTTGTGCATCTTTCAGAATGAGCCATATCCGATAGATGTTTATTGCGCCCTCAATCTGATTTTTTTAGATATCCGCCGTACCCACCGAAGTGATACGTTCTATTTTTTCGCTTTCCTGTGCTGCCATATATTCAAATATATCTGACTGCCCAACATACCATAATATTATATCCATCAATAAGAACTATAACAAGTCTGCAACCGTAAATGTTCACTACAACATTATATCGCATGAACTTTGGCAAGAAAAATAATCTTACGCAGTCAATTGGATGCTTTTTTGATGAGGCGGAACTGACTATCATAGCAGGGACGGCGCAGGAGATATGTAAGGCAAAAGAGCAGCCAGAGGATTGACCTCTGGTTTCCTTTTACCCTGTTGAATTAATAGTTTGGACATCCGTAGCCGTATATTGAGTTGCTTCCGACTGGATAGCTCTGCTGTTTGCAGGCATCCCCAGAGTTGCCCTCCACGGTGTAGACCGTCCCATTCTCGCATTTTTCTACAATGCCCACATGGTCGATTGAGCCGTTGCTCCCCCAATCAAAGAAAATGAGGTCGCCTGCCTGCGGCTCATAGTTCTTATCCTGCCATTGTCCTTTGCCCTTGAACCAGTTCACGCCGTCCGAGCAGAGGGAAAATTTCGGGATGATGCTGCTTTCCAGATAGCCACACTGGTCGGCACACCACGATGCGAAACATGCACACCATTCCACACGCCCCTCAAAGCCGTACCAGCTCCAATAAGTCTGACCGCCCTCGTTGCCGAGCTGTGTCAGAGCCACTTCCACAATGGCTTGATTGCCGCCGCTCGTGAACGCCCGCCCGTATGGGTAGTATCGTAACACATGGGCGGGGTACTGCGTGTCGCCGTACTTCTCCCAACCGAGCCGCTGTGCCTGCATAGCGGAAAACTCCACCGCATTTGCATAGGAATAGCCGCCGTAGTTGGTCTTTGCCCATGAGATATACCCGTTGCCGAAGTTGTATCCCTGCAGGGCGAGCTTGATACGCTCCATGTCAATCGGGCTTTCCACTTCGGCTGATGTGAGGGCTGCTTTTAATTCCTGCACACCACACTCAATGGAATATTCTGGGTCTTTGATGCCGTTCGGCTCATGTGGATACTTTTTATTAAAGCTCCCCTCCGCAGCCTGCATCGGGTCGCTGCCTTTTCCCCCAGATTCCTGCATCATCACCGCTTTTATCAGTTCCACATATTCGGGGATGCCGTACTGCTTCGCATACTTCTGTATCAGCGGCGTATAGGCTTCCACCTCCGCACTGACAGGGGTATAGGAAGTGCTTTCGCTGCCTCCCCCGAACAGGGAAACGGCACACCCAAGCAGGACAACGATAAGGATTATCACAATGGCAACCCAACCGCCTGCGATAAGGGCGGAAACCAACGCCTTAGTCCCTGCGATAATCGCCTTGACCGCCGCAATGGTGGCTCTGACCGTCGCTTTCGTTGCTTCGGCTGTCGCCTTTGCCGTGGCTTTCGCCGTCTGTGCTGTTTTCTGGGCGGCTTTGGCAGATGCTTTTGCCGTTTTCTGTGCCGCCTTTGCGGTCTGCTCTGTGGTCTTAATCGCCGTCTTGGATGTCGCCTTTGCGTTTTTCACGCCTTTTTCCGTCGCCTTGACTGTGCCTTTGGCTGTGGTCTTGACGGTTTTTTCTGCATTTCTGGCGGTTGTCTTTATCGTCCGCTTTCCCTGCTGTCTGGTCTTTATCAATGAGTTTGCCGCCGTCTGGGGCGTTTCGGTCTTGGCAGAAGCAGCATGAGTAGCAGAAACAGCGGGGCGGCTTGCAGTCCCTTGTATTTCCTGCAAGCCGTCCTGTCCCATTGTACGCATGGCGTTTTGTCCTGCCTTGTTCCATATTATTTTCTGCTCTGCGGCTTTTTTTGCCCGCTTCGCCTTAAAATCGGCGATTTTATCCTTTGCCTTACCGATATTCTCCCTTGTGGCTTCGGCGTTTTTCTGCCCCTGCTTATTAAACTGGTGGATGCCCTCGTCCCTGATACGCCCCGAAGCATGGGAAACTTTGTCGGCGGCATATTCCGTGGGGGAATTTTCCTCTGCATAATACCCCTGCTCCGCCTTGTCCTTT
Source organism: Lachnospiraceae bacterium (assembly GCA_910575155.1). GTDB lineage: Bacteria > Bacillota > Clostridia > Lachnospirales > Lachnospiraceae > Petralouisia. The sequence continues at coordinate 27,746 of CAJTDX010000025.1, read as the reverse complement.
GTCTTAGCGTAAGCGGATTTCATGCGTCTGCCTGCTATGGCGGCTTTGTCTAAAGTTTTAATCGTGCCTTTGACCGCATCTCTGGTTTTTATATCAGCCATAAAATCCGACCTCCTTTCCCAGAGGATTTACGGTCATATCAGTTTGCCGTTTTTGCCACGACTACGAGCCTGCCGTTTTGTGCGGAGTATTCGCAGGTGGACAGGGTAATGAGTTTATCGCCGTATTCAGCGGTCACGCCCGTATCATACAAAGCAAGCTCTTTGCACTTCCCGACATAGGCATCAAACTCTTTTTCATTTTCCGCATTGACAAAATCATAATAGCGGTAGCCCTGTGAGCTGTACGCCACGGTCTTAAAAACGGCGATGATTTCATACTCTGCCTGCTCCGTGAGGGTGTCAAACTGGATGGTCTTATGCTTCTCATAAAAGCCCTTGGATTTGTAATCTTCCAATGCCCCGAACATCCTGCCGCCTTTGATGTGGTGTCCGTAGATAACCAGATTGTCGCTTGTGAGGATGTCGCAGTCCTCTTGGATATACGGCACTCCCAAATCGCTGTATCCCTTTTCAAAGCTGTGCTTCAGATAGAAATTCGGATTGTTTTTACTCTGCATGACAGGGTAGTTGATACTTGTTCCGTCAATGGTAATCCAACCGACCATATCCTCATTCTGCAAATACAGCTCTTTGTATTTTGCAAGGATGTCCTCGCCCTCGCTGACAGGCGTATCTTTCTCTCTGGGCGGTTCTTCCTCTGGCTCGGCGTTCTCCACGACCTCGGCAATCTCCGCAAAGGCTTCCGTCTGCTCGTCTATCTGCTGGTAATGGCTGTAAATCTTAAAGCCGCAAAAAACCGCTGCTCCTAAAAAAGCGACAGCGGCGGCGATACAGAGAATGGTTTTATAGTTTTTTACATTCATAGGCATTTCCTTTCCTTATTTCTGCCCTGCTTCTTGAGCATTTTCTTAACTTTGTTTCTACCGTGTATGCTCCGTCTGTTTCTTAGGGGCAGGCAAATCCCTGCAATATTCGGGATACCTTACCTTGATGCCCTCCATGAAATACGGGGCGAACCCGCAGCAGAACAATTCCTCTGGCGTGGAATATTTCTCACGCCTCTCCTCCGCATATCCATTCCAGAGGTTAAAGGCAAGGTGGCAGACCTTGACCGTGCCGCTTGTCTGCCATCCTGCGTGCATCCCCTCTGGCTTGATGCAGTCCGTCTTAAAGTCAAACATTGCGTTGATGTTCTGCCTTGTTTCCCCCGCAATCCCCATCACATAGAAAAACGCCCTGTGGTAACAGTCGTTTACCCTGCATTTCATCATGTTCTCCAAAAAGAAATCACGGTGAGCCGTATTGCGAAATCTTATCTCTGACATAGATTTACACCTCCCCAAATTTCGTCGTCATCAGCTTATACAGCTCCGTATTGCGTGGGAACTTGTTGACGAACGGCACAAGGGAGCTGCCCACTTTCAAAAGCCCCTGCCCCGCACCGACATTCGTGATATAGCTCATCTGCAAATCGGAGATGTTAAGGAGCTTCGCAAGCTCGATACGGTCTGTCGATGCCTGGTTCAGCATGATGATAAATTCAGAGTTGGCAAGCATCGTCCTCGCCGTATGGCTCTGCAACAGGTCGTCCACGTTCTGCGTGATTCCAGTACAGTACGCCCCGTACTTACGCACACGCTTCCAGAGGGTAAAGAGGAAGTTGGCACTGTACTCATGCTGAAACAGCAGATAGATTTCGTCAATGAAAATAAACGTGTTCCTGCCTTTCGCCCTGTTCATCGTGATACGGTTTAGGATGCTGTCAAGCACCACAAGCATACCGATAGGCTGTAACTGCTTGCCTAAATCCAGAATGTCATGACAGATAAGGCGGCTGTGGGTGTCCACGTTGGTATGCTTGGCAAAGGTATTGAGTGAGCCGTCCGTGAAAAGCTCAATCGCAAGGGCGATTTCCTGTGCTTCTGGCTCATCCTGCTTTAACAGTTCCTCACGGAAGTCCTGCAAAGTCGGTGGTATCCCCATATAGTTCCCCTGCTGATAATAGCGGTACACGCTCGCCGTACAGCGGTCAATGATGGATTTCTGCTTTGCCCCAAGGCTTGCCCCGCCGATAAGCTGCTCGCAGAGGGATAAGATAAACTCTGATTTTAAAATGACAGGATTTGCACCATCGCCGTAATCAGAGTTCATGTCCATAGCGTTGATGTGGTTGTCGCTCGTCGCCGAGATGTGGATAACCTCGCCCTGCATCGCCTTTACAAGAGGGGCGTAGTCTCGTTCGGGATCTATTACTAAGACATCTGCGTTAGGGTCGGTCAGAATGATGTTCGTCATTTCCTCTTTCGCCGTGAACGACTTGCCTGCACCAGACACGCCGAGGATAAAGGAATTGCCGTTCAAAAGATGGCGGCGGTTTGCAATAATCATGTTTTTTGAGATTACATTCTGACCGTAATACACGCCGTCCTTATGGTAGATTTCCTGCACACGGAACGGGATAAATACCGCAAGGCTCTCCGTGGTGAGGGTACGCAGGGCATCAATCTTCCTTACGCCGAACGGCAGGGCGGTATTCAGACCGTCCATCTGCTGAAATTTAAGCACGGCAAACTGGCAGAGATGCTTTCTCGCTGTCGTGAGTAATGCTTCGGTGTCATTGTCAAGCTGCTCTTTGGTGTCTGCGGTATGCACCATCGTAAGCACGGCGAACATCATCCTCTGGTCACGGGTCGTCAAATCATCGAGGAACTCCTTGCTTTCCTTTCTCTGCTGCTCCAAATCATAGGGGATAACAGCGGAAAAGTTATTGTTCTGGTTCTGTTTCCTCTGCCAGTTCGTGATATTGGTTTCCACACCTAAAAGACGATTCTCCACTTCCCTTACGGCTTCATCCGTAGGGACAGGGACGACATCGACGGAGAGCATCATGTTACGGTTTAATTCGCAAAGTTCCGCCACCATGCTGTCCTTGATATAGGCTGCGTACTCTCTGAGGAAAATCACACGCCCGTAACGGTTGCCGATGCGGAAATAATCTTTCTCAAACTCAAAGGAGTCGGGGCAGATATAATCCTTGAAGTCGTGACCTTTCCGCATGGTCTGTGCCATGTCAAAGGAAAACGCCGTTTCTTCGCCTGTGCGGTAAAAATCGTGGAAGATACGCAGCTTGTCACTTGCATCCAGTTCCACACACTTCGAGCCAAGACGGTTAAAATGCCCGATAAGGTCAGCACCCACACGGGCAAAATAATTCCTCGCTTCTTCGATATTCTTCTTGCAGACGGAGATTGTCACATATTTGTTCTGCACGATGGAATTAGCCCCCGTCGCCTTATCAAGCAGCATCTTGTTATATTCCTTACGGTATTTGTCCAAACCGTTCTCCGCCATCGGGATAAGGATGGTCTGCTCAAAATCCGCCTTGTTGAGCCTGCGGTTGTTGATGGTGATTTTCGTGGTCGCCCCGCTGTCGAGGGCATTGAGAAGCTCCGAGTATTCAAGGAACATGGCTTCCTTGTCCTCACGGCTCGCCACGGCATAGTTAATATCTTCAAACTTGAATGTCTTTGCGTATTTATTCCTGCCCACAAGGAAAATACCGTCCTCCCACATGGTCTTTAACGGGATGACCGCCTGCACCGATTTCGGCACGGCAAATTTCTCCTTATCCTGCTTGAACAGATTCCTGAGCGTCTTAATCATGGTCTACCTCCTTACGCTTCCTTACTTTTTTATTCTTCTTTCCTGCCTTTTCTGTTTTCCACGTTTCCCTGCTTCTTTTCGCCCTGCGTTTCCGTTTCTTCCTCTTTTTCTGCACTGCGGACGTCCCCTTTTCATGGGCTTCAATGGCGTTCTTTACCGCTTCGTAATATAGATTCTCTGGCACAAACAGGAGCTTCTTCGGCATAATGAACTCCGATTTTATCCACGCCCACACAAACTGCTCTGCGGTCATGCCGTTGTACCTTACAAATCCCATCACCGCAAAGGGCGAAGCACCCAGAACGCACATCCAGCTCACGGTTTCCATCCCGAACCTGCCACGGAGCAGAAAAAACAAGCCCACCGCCACGCCGCAGGCAAGGACAGAGAAAAGGAACTGCCGCATCGACAGCCCGAAAAACATACTCTCCGTATAGTTGCGGATTTCCTTATTTATCTTGACTTCCATATCAGTGCCTCTCCTCCCTGACATCCCCCGTCGATATAAAGAGGATGCTGCGTTTCGGAATATATGCAAATCCAGAAATGGCATCCCCGATTTCAAACATCTCGTTATCGTCAGCTTTTTCAAATTTTCCGACCAATCCTTTTTCAGTAGGCAGGTCATAGGCTTCGGAAGCCCCAATGACTTCTCCATTTAACAAATGGATATAATAATTCTGGTAATACATCGTTTCTTTTTTCATTTCAATTTTCCTTTCCTGATTGATAATTACAAGCCCATCATTTCACGCACGACACGGTCTGCCATCTTAACCGCACCGACAAGGACGATGATTGCCCCCTCAAGACACACGGCACAATAGCTCTTGATGAAGCTCCTGCCCACATTCTGGCTCGGCTCTCCCGCAAAAGAGGAAAGAGGGACAGGGGCGATTGCGGTATAAAGGTACAGTTTAAAAAACCTGCCATACACCGACATTATCATAATGAACGACAGCACTGTGATAAACAGCCCGCCAATAAGCGTGACCGCCCACAGAGGGATGCTCTCAAAAAAGCCGCAGTCCTCCACGGCTGTCACTATCTCCTGCGGCAATACCGTCTTTTGAGCCGTGCCGAAGCCTGCGGCTTTCATAATCGTAGAAATCACACCCTGCACTATCTGGAACAGAGCCATCATCAGCTCCAATCCGTAAGTCACCGCACCTTTGGCAAGTGCGAAGCGGATAAACAGCTTCAATGCGTGTTCGGGCTTTTTTACGCTTGCAAAGTCGCCGCAGGTACGCATCACGCCCACGACAAAGAACAGCACGAGCAGGGCAAGCCCGATTGCCTGCAATGCACCGTGGATGTCAATGATGACTTTCCATATCGCACCGCCTTTGAAGTTCTCTGGGGATTGGGTAATGAGCTGCCATATCTCGGCTAACTTCCCATTCCAGGTGTTAAGGGCGTTCTCCAAGTTCTGGACTACCCAGTTATCAGACACATAAACCACCTCCGTTCTTAAAATTGGATAACGGGGCAAGTTCCGCAGAGCGGATCTGCCCCGTTATCCCTGTCTTGTGTCAGTCTGCTAATTTCAGTCTGTTTTACATTAGCCTGTGATGAGGGTCAGAATCTCTTTTGCAAAGGTAATCACAACGCCGCCCGCAAGGGTCAGAAAACCGTTCGCCCTCTGGGACGGGTCGTGGGATTTCAGCGACAAGCCCACCTGCACGATGGCGAAGCCGAGCATAATCATCCCGACCGCCTTAATCAGACCGAAGATAAAGTTTGACAGGTTGTTTACCACGGCAATCGGGTCATTGGCGGCAAAGGCGGTAGTCGTTCCGAAAACCATGCAGAATACAAGGGCTGCATACACGGCAAACGCCTTTCTTGCCTTTCTGCCCATCGGCAGTTTCTGGGTTGCTTTGCTCTGGTTGTTCTCGTTTTTCTTAAAAAGTTTCATAGGGTGATTCCTCCTTATAAATTGAATATTTCTTCCAAGTCCTCGTCGGACAGAAGCTCATAGGATGTGCTGACCGTTTCCATGCTCTTTGCGTCCATCAGCAACGCATCGTCAAACACAAGGGTTGCGACCGCCTGCGTCGGCTCTCCGTGGAGATACGGCGGCTTCCCGCCGTCGGCGGTCAGCTTCACATTCGGGTGTTTCAAGATGTCATACTTTAAATCCATCACGGGGCGTTCCCCACGCACAAAAAGAAGTGCATAGCGGTTGTCAAGCATACGCACCTCGTCTGGGGTTAAAAGCTCACGCCCCGAAATCTGGTAGTTAGTGGAATAGTTGCCGCTCCGTCCAGAGCTTTTCCCGTAGGTGTTTGTGTCTATCGTCGCTTTTCCAAGAAGCTCACTTACAAACTTATGGGTACTCTGCTCGTTGCCGCCGAGATAGAGGAACTCATCGGCGTTCCCGACGATGCTTTCCCACTGTTTCTCAAACAGGGCTTTAAGCTGTGCCAGATTTTGCAGGATAATCGAAACGGACACGCCCCTTGACCTCATAACTGACAGTATCTTGTCAAAGTCATCTGACAAACTGACGTTCGCAAATTCATCCATTATAAACTGGCAGTGGACGGGCAGGCTCCCGCCGTACTTGTGGTCGGCAAGGTAGAATAACTGTTGGAATAGCTGCGTGTATAACAGCGACACAAGGAAATTAAAACTGGTGTCGTTGTCTGGTATCAGTGCGAACAGTGCGACTTTCTTCTCCCCCAAAGACGGCAAATCCAGTTCGTCCGTAGCGGTCAAGGATGCAAGACTTTCCAAATTGAACTTCTCAAGCCTTGCGGCAAGGGTTATCTGGATGCTCTTTAGCGTTTTGGCTGAACCAGAATGATAATCTCTGTAATACTTTAATGCGATATGCTCTGGGTTCACCATTTCCAGACGGTCAAACAGTTCGTCAAGCGGGCTTACATAGCCGTCGTCGTCCTCCCGTACCTCGCCCGCCCTTAAAAGCTCCATCACCATCGGGAAATTCTGTTCCTCTGGCGGGGCTTCATATTTCAGATAGAACACGAGGGACAAAAGCAGCATACTTGCCGCCGTGTCCCAGAACGGGTCTTGCGACTGGCTTCCTTTTGGCGTGGTTGCCTTAAAGAGATTCGTCACAAGCCGCTGCACGTCGTTGTCGTTCCGAAGATAGACAAACGGGTTGTAGCAGTGGCTCTTGTGCATATTGATTAAATCAAGCACCCGCACCTCATAGCCTTTTTTCTCAAGCAGCCCGCCCGTGTCACGGACAATCTCGCCTTTGGGGTCTAAGATTACCATTGACGTATTACATTGCATGACATTGGGCTTACAAAAAAATCTGGTCTTTCCTGCACCAGAGCCGCCCACCACGAGGATATTCAAGTTCCTCCTATGCTTCTTCCCGTCAAGCCCGATGCGGACGCTCTGGGTCAGCAGCTTGTTTTCTGATGCGTTTTTATCTCGGTACTTTTTATTGAGAGTGCCTGCGTTGCCCCATTTTGCAGAACCGTGTTCCTCCCCTTTGCGGTAGTTCCTGCGTGTGGAGAAATAAACGCCGATTCCCATGCCGTAGGCAAGCAGAAAAATAAGGACAGTCCTTATGCTGTCCTTACACACCGTTATGGAAAACGGATTGTTGATTGCCACGGATAGATTCTCTATAATCTCCACAATGCCGCCGCTGACATAAGGGGCTGTCAGCAGGGCAAGCCACACGACAGGGATAATGCCAAACAGGGAGAGGATTAGGCTCACTTTGTAATCGTCACCGTTCTTCATGGCACTTGCATAGGGCGACCTTTACTTTCTTGGTCGGGGCGAATGCCACCCTGCGTATCAGCTCGTCAACAGGCTCGGTGGGGCGTTCCTCCTGTATCTGCTGTGTCCGCAGGGTATTGAGGGCGTTGAGGACAATATTTTTATCATATTTATCCAATGCCAGATGGTATCGTTGTTCTTTCATAGGCTGCACCTCCGATTAGCGTTCCTGCCCTTTGGATTTGGGCGGCTTGTTCTTCTCAAGGCTCTTATACATATCCGACTGGATTTCTCCGAGGACGTCACGCATCGAGCCAAGCTCGCCCTTAAATTCCTGCGTTTCCATGCCCTCAAACTCTTTCGGGAGTTTGTCAAAGCTAAATCCCTTTGTGTCCACGCCGTAACGGGAGCTTACCATATAGGCGACGCAGAACGATTTGAAATCGGAATCATCACGGCTCTCCTTGTGCTTGCAGTCAAAGACCGCCGCCGACACTTCCTTTGCCATGCTGACAAAAAGCTGTTCCTCGGAAAGCCCTGTCCTGATAAAGATGGTCTGCTGTGAGCTGTCATAGCACGCAGGCAGCTCAAGGTCGTCCATTGGCACAAAGGAAACGGGGCTTGCATCAATCATCGCCGACACAAGCTCCCGCATGGTTTTCTGCTCCTGCGGCGGCTGCTTGTCTTTTGCCGAAGTCTGGGAAACGTCATAGACTACTTTTGCATTGTAGCCGACCGCCTTTGAGCCGTCCTCCCGCTGGTATTCTTTCCCTGGCTCAAGGATGGTGACTTTCTGTGCGTCCTTATCCATATAGGCACGGCTCTGTTTCCAACTCCCATAATCTTTTAACTGTGTCGCTTCGGGCATCTGTGCCGAAACTAAGATTGCATTATTGACGGAGTAGCGGTCAAAATGCCCCTGCACGTCAAGATACTGACGGAAGTTGTCGCCATTTACCATCATTTCCGAGCAGGCATTATCTATTAGCTCATAGGCTTCTTTCCGCTGCTCCTGCTTTTGGGCAGCCCATTCCTCTTTGTTAAAGGCTCTGCTGCCGCCGCTGAATACGTCATAGATGCTCATGCTTATCTTGCTCCTTTCGATTTTGGTTTGCGTTTCCGCTTCTGGGGCTGTTTATGCTCCTTCTTTCCTGCGGGCGGTTTCTTCGCCCTGTCGGAAGATTTCTCTTTTGCAGGGGAAACGTCCGCTTCCTGCTCCTTTCTGCCCTCCTTTATCTTCCGCAGTTCTTCCCTGACTGACGGCTTCCCCGCCTTAGTCATAGTAGCCCCCTCTGCGGGCTTCCTTTGCTGCTCTGAGGTAGGCTCGGACAGAGGGGATTTTTCTGTCTTTGCCAATGAGGGGTTTGGGGCGTTTTCCTCTTTCTGCATGGTCTTTCCCATAAGGGCGTCCATAAGCCTGTCTTTCTCCGCCTTTTCCTCCACGCCGATGTCTGGCTCTGGCTGACCGTCCTTTACATCCTTTGTATCCTTTGCGGTCTTGGCATCTTTCGGCTTGGTCTTTTCCCCTTTCGATTTCTCTGCTTCGGTCACGATAGAAGCGGTGTCCACAGACGCAAGATTGAAACGCTCCACGATGCGGCTGATTTTCGATGCGTCCTCCGCACGGGCAATCACATCCACCTCCGCATTGGGGTCTTTATTCCCACGGTCTGCCAAAACACAGTAGAGTACGCCGTATTTCTTTGCTTCCTGCGTAAACTTCTTAAAGTCGCCGCTTTTTACGGTAAAGACTTTCAGCTCCTTGCCAGAGCGGAGCATATTTGTGAGCCTTACCTTTCCTTTGGTTTTCTGTTCTTCTTTTAAGATGGAATATAAGAGGATGGCGATATTCTTAGCACCCGCCCCCGTAATTTTGGCTGCGACCTCAAATCCCTCCAAGCTCATCCTTACGATTTGCTCTGCCGCTTCGCCGCCTGTGTTCATGCTTCATCAGCTCCTTTCTTTGCTGTTCTTTTTCATCTGCCCGTATGACATTTAATTTTTCTTTGAGGGCGTCGCTTCGGGCTTCGACACCCTCACACAATCTGACCTCCTTTCGCAAGGTTTTCATCCGCTCTGTGATTTCCGACAGCCGAGCCTTGACCGCTTCTTTTTCTTCCCCGACAGATTTGCGGCTCTGGGAGTAAAGCCCCTTACGCTGTTCGGTCAGCTCCTGCATCTCGGATTCCAGAGAGTCTTTATACGACAAAAGCTGCTCCGCCGTATCTATATGGCAGCGGCAGAGCAGCCTTGTTTCGTTTGTGATGGCGTCCATCTTCATCAAGTCGTCTTTCAGAAGATAATGAAGCCTTGCATAGTTCTGTTGTTTCTTCTTTGGCAGGATGCCGAGCTTGTAACAGTAATGGAGATACAGCCCTCGCAAGCCGCCGATTTTCTTTGTGTCTTTTAATGTGCCTTTTACCTTTATCACTCTGACCTGTGGCTGCTCTTTGAAAAAACTCTGGAACTTGACCGCATAGGAGTTTTCCCATATGCGTTCCGTTATCCTTTCATTGGTGTAATCTTCGCCGAGCTTATAGAGCCGCTTCGGTCTTTGCCACCCTTTCCCGATAATCGTCCAGTATCTTCGGTTGGGGTCAAAATTAATGCGGTATCCCATTTCCAACAACTGGCGGTCAAAGTCTTTCAGCGTAAATGATTTTGAGATTACTTCATCCACTGCCTGCCGTGCCACACTGTCCCTCGTTGGCAGACCATTCTTCTCAGCTTGGTATAAAGCGTAGGGCTTTTTCCTGCCGCTTGGATGTTCAATGACCGATAAGAAATACTCACGGCACAATTCATCCGAACGCTGACGGAGCAGCCGCAGGTTCTTTTTGTTATCGTGATAATGCTTTCCGTCCACATAGGAAACAGAGTTGACAACAAAATGGTTATGCAGGCATTCCGTGTTCAGATGGGTCGCCACGATTACTTGAAACCTTTCGCCCCACATCTTCTCCGCCAGCTTCACGCCGACCTCGTGTGCCTGCTCTGGCGTGACCTCGCCTGCCTTAAAGCTCTGGAAGCCGTGGTAGCAGACAATCTCGCTCTGGTCGTTCCATTGTGCTTTGGCTATCATCATCTCGTCCCTTGCCGTGGCAGGGTCACAATTTACGCCCGTGACGAAAAACTGCTGCTCGGTCTTGTCGCTGTTGGTGGCGTACTTCATCACATCGCCCATCGCCTGCAAGTCCGCATCCGTATATTTGGGGTTGGCGGTCTTTTCTGGGTTCTCGGCGTAGTCGATGGGGTGGTCGAGCCTGCCCTTTACGTCCCATATCTCGCAGACCGCCATCAGCCAGACATCTTCCTCGGAACAAGGTAGCTCCTGCTTACGTCCAGACGGAAGTCCCGCCACCGCTTGGCTTCGTCATAGAGCATCGGCGTGTCCACAAAGTTCAGTGCGTTCGCCTTTGCCGCAAGCTGGTTGATGCGGTTGCCGATGGCGGACAGCTCCCGCATGATTTTATAAAACTCTGGGTCTGGCTTCTCGCATAGGCGGTAGCCCATGACCATCGACTGGAGCAGGGCTTGCCTTGAGTGTCCCGACCGCTCCGCAAGGGAGCAGAGGTATTCAGCTTCTTCCTCGGTCAGTCGGAACAGTATCTGCACATTTCGTTTCCGCATCCAAATCCCCCTTTCCCTCGGAGAGCCTGTTAATCTGCAACACGCACATACACGCCACGCCGAACGTACCGCCGAGCGTTGTGCCGAGGATAAAATATATAAAATCACTCATTCTTGGATTCCTTTCTGTGACCGCCGTGCCGTACACGGCATGGCGGCATACTTTGGCATTGTTCTTTCTATGGGGTATTAGGGGCATCCCCTAACAAGCGAATTTTGTTTCCATCGGCAGATGGATAACCAAATTCAGTGCTTGGTAAGACGTGTCTTTAATCCCCACCCTCGTGACAGCATCCTTTACATACCATTCTGAAGCACGGACATTCCGAACAGAAGCCGTCCTCAAAATCCCCTCCCTCGGATTCGCTTTCTTCCCCTGCGTCCTCCATAGGGTCGTTAATCTCGGCTTCGCCGCAGACAAAATCTCCGTCGGAAAACCTCACAAGGTCGGTATCAAACAGGACGGTCTTTAACTTTTCCGCCGCCTGTTCGGGGCTGTCGGCATGGATGGAAACGGTCTTTGCATAGTGGGCGACAAGGGTCACTTCATAGTTTTTCAATCAGTCTTTCCTCCCTTTTGGTCTTAAATTTAATGATAGTTACGTTGTTCCTAACAGAAAAATCTTCACGCAGTCAGCGGGCATCCCTCCTTTCACGGCTCGGTTTCTGCCTTGCAATCCCCAGATAGGACATTAAAAAATCGTTGAAGTCCTTGCCAACTGGCGGCGGTTCATCAACGATTCGGTAGTCTTTCTGCAATAATTCTTTCAAGGCGGCGGTACATAGCCGACCTGCCCTGTCCTTGTCCAGATGCAGAAAGATGGTCTTGATTTGTGGGTTTGCTTTCAAAAAAGTCGTGAGGGCAATGGGGATTTTGCTTTCTTTCAGCTCTTTCTTCGGCTGATATACGCCCGACAGAGAGAGAAGATTCTCTGCCTTATAATCCTTTCCCTCGCATTTTAAATAGGTGGCGTAGGAGAGTAAATCAATGGCAGCTTCAAATAAATGCACGGCGTCGGTCGGCTCTTTTGCCAGAATCCGAAACGAATACCGCTTGTCGCTGCCCGATGCGTCACGCTTAAAATTCCCCATTGTGCCATGGCAGGCGGCGTATTTTGGTGTTCCGCTTTCATCTTTCCCAATAAAAACGGCGTTGTGGTAGTCGGCACTCTCGAAAATAATCCCCTTGGCAACGCACTCTTGGATAATCTGATAGTCAATGCCACGACCGAAAAGATACTCCGCCACTCTGTCGCAATTTTTGTTCTTCGGCGGCAGGAGAAGCACCTTTGGCTCGTCTTTCTTCAAGGCAGGGGGCGGCGGCTTCCAGTCCGCCATCGTCTGACCTGTAAGGATTTCCACGGCTTCCACAAAGCCGTATTCCTTAACTTTCATCAGATAATCAAGGGCGGAATAGCCGCCGAAGCCCCTCGACCACCAGTACCATTTGCCGTTGGAAATCTTTAGGCTGTCATGCTCGGCGGTACAGTACACGTTTGTCGTGCCTTTGACTTTGATAAGGTTGCTCGGCTCATAGGCTCTGAGATAGGAAAGCAGGTCTATCTGCCTTGCCCGCTCAAGCACGTCTGGGTCAATCTGCACATAGGGTTTAGATACTCTCATTCAATAAAATCACCTCCAGAAAATTAAATAAGCCGAGGGACTTTCATAAATGAAAACCACTCGGCTATGTAATAATATTTAATCCCACTCATGATTTACCGATAAAACATAAAATAATCACTTTCTATTTCGGTAAAAGGCGATACAAACAAGAGCAAATACCATTGGAATAGTAGCATACCCCGCATTTATCCTCCCACCATTACATAAAACATATCCTGCACCAACAAAGGTTAAAATGATAAATAATATACTCAGTATCAGAGCTATTTTCTTCATAATGTCCTCCTTTAGATTCTGCTCCGTAAGTATGCTATTACTTCCAAACTGTAAATTTTAAATTATCCCGTCTTTTATTATCTGCCATATAGAAAATTTATCTCTATTTAGCTACGCTTTAAACAATATTCAATTCTAACTATTGGACATTAACAAATTAGTTATTGCTTACTTTTTTGTGATTCCCAAAATATATTGATATGCAAATCCGACTCCATTACAAGTCAAGTTTTCACACATATGTGGTGGGTCGCTCTCTGAGAAACCCGTAGGACGTAATTCAAAACATCTTAATGAACCAAATTCTCTATCAAAGGCAGACGCAAAATTATAGCAGGCAGATACAATTTCATCTTCTGTTTTTCCTATCGTATGAAGATAAATTCCCATGAACATAAGCGTACCCTCTACTAAACCGCATTGTGCCCTATATCCACCCGCACCATGCAATCCAGCAGCAGACCAGATTGTTTGCGGCTCAATGGCAATTTTAAATAATTCGCTCAAACAGATAAGTGCTGTCCTTGCACAATTTATATCTTCTTTCCAGTACAATTCATGTACCCGCTTTGTTAGATACTCTTTCATCAAATACACCTCTCTAATGATACCAATTTGTTTTATCTCCATGCGGCTGTGTAAAACACTGATAAAAATATGGTTAAAAACTCTATCATATGCCAGTGCTGCTATCTTCTGGCAAGTGTTTTTACAAGCTCTATATATCTCTTTGTATTGTTATCAATATCCTTTTTGGTAACCCCATAATATTGATAAACCTTTCTGAATGTTTTATCAAATTCTCTCATAAAGCCATTTTTTGAGCCAGATGCTGAACCGCCAATATAGCCATAATTCTTTTCAACTGTTATTCTTGACTGATTATTTCCATCACCCTTTTCATATATGTGCAAATCAATATCAAAAATATCTGGCGGAATATCTTCTGCTGCTTTCTGCCTTTGCCCTATCTTCTCCATAAAAAGTTTTATTGTTTCTTCCTCATGATTCTCAAGTCTTGGAGTTTCTGCTAAATCCCCAAGTAATTCAGGCTTATACTGCAAGATGAAAGATGCCCTCATTTGCAAATATTCTGTTTTATATTCCGCATTTGTCTTATCAACCTCTGAAAACCCTAATTCAGTTACGATATAATCGGCTACCTGTTCCATAGAATGTGGATTTGCTTTTAACGATTTGACAATCCTCTTTTTTCTCACATTATAAAGAAATTTTTGGATTTTTTGTTTGAGTGTCTGTTTTGAATTATTTCTTCCTACTATAAAAAAAGATGTCGGTCCATCATCTCCTTTAATTACATTCACTGAACTTACCGCCTTGTTTCCAAATATATTTTTCATATTATCACCAACCTTTGCAGAAAACAAATCAGATATTACCTTTGTGCTTTCCTATGGATAATCATGGAAATTGTCATAGCAGCCATCCCCAATATCAGATAAACACCTGCATACAAAATAAATGCCCTTTCACCCATGCTAAAGAATATCCATGAACCAAGCAGGAATAATACTGCTGAAATGACTGGCGTTCCCCATAACCTTTTTATGTTTTTTCCTGCAAAAACACCCATAATAACAGAATATATTGGATTTACGGCAAAGAATAATATAAAACACACTGCCATTCCAGCATCACCCTTTACAAAGAAAACTGCAAGCCACGGTAAAACCAACATGATTACCAAAGAAATTATAATCCAAAGTATAAAATTATTTTTCATTTTATGACTATCTCCTAACAATGCAAATATGCAGTTTTTATTATACTCCTAGATTATGAACTTTTCAAGAAATCCAGTCACTGTCCCCCAACTGCATAAATTTATATATTCATTCAGCTATGTAAAAGACGGCATCAGCACTCACGCCGACACCGCCTTTCCCTCGGTCAGTCCATTATAAAATCCCTGCCTTTTTCAGATACCCCACGCTGTCATAGCAGCCACGCAAGTAAACCGCCTGCATCTCCATATCCATAAGTTTGTTCCTTAGCTCCATCACTTTAATCAGTGCGGCACATTCTTCCTCGGTCAGTTCCGCCGCCGTTTCCGTGTCAAACACGCCTAAGACTTTCGGATATTTCTCATACACTCCCTCAATCTCGGCTCGCACGGCACGGTATTCCTCGTTTTCTCTGGACAGCTTTGCTATGACAGAGCTGAGGTATTCATTGAATATATTGCTGTGGGCATCTACAAAAGTTTCAAATCTGAACGCATCAGACATTCTTCCTCACCTCCGATTTTTTCTTATCGTCCTTATTATAATACCCCAAAATCAGCAGTACAAATGTGCAAACTGGATTTACCGCTCCCTGTCCTCACTTTTTTTCTCTGCCGGCTCATCGCTCTGCTCTGGCTCATCGTCAATCACAGCATTGTCCTTTTCATTCAGATTCAGTTCGATATTGAGGGCGTTGAGCCTTTCTGTCTTTTCTTTCAGCTCATTTTCAAAGGCAAACGGCTTCTTTACTTCCTCTTTTGCAATTTCAAGCTGTGCAATGGTTTCCTCCTTTCTGGTCTTGGCGGCTTCCAGTCTGGCAGGGAGCTTGGCAATCTCATTCTCAATTCGGGTCAGATTGCCGAGGGCGTCCATGCCTAAATCCACCTTATATTTCCTCATTCCGCAGAGGTTTAGACAGTAGCAGGTGTTGACGGTATCATAGAAAACCTCCATCTGAAAGCCACGGTAGCTGCCGATTTCTATCGGCTGTGACATTGGATTTTCCTTGCAGATAGCTAAGAGCATCTCGCCTGCATCCGCCTTTTCTTTGTAGGTCACGCCGTTTAAGGTCATCGGGCAGAACTTATCCTCGCCCTGCGGCTTATGCTGACTGGCAATCTTGGCATCATTCCCATAGCCTATAATGCGTTCCTCATAGTCTTTAATCTCCTGCGGATAGTGCTTTAATATCCTGTCCTCAAGGTCGTAATGCTCGGAAAGATAGCTCTGCTTCAAGACTTTCAGCTTCGCCACCTGCATATCCAAATCCATTTTTTCCTTGAAACGCTCGTCGCCTGTGGCAAGCATTTTCACCTCCGCAAAGGAAAGAGCCACTTCGTCCACGTCCTCGGCAGAATGGACGGGGCTTTTGCTCGTCATTATCTGGGAAATAAATTTCTGCTTTCCCTCCACCAACTGAAAGAGGTAGGCATCAAAGGTCTGTTCCGTCACATAGCGGTAAACTTCAACTTCTGGGAACATATTGCCCTGCCTTTCAA
This sequence comes from Lachnospiraceae bacterium, assembly GCA_910575155.1. GTDB lineage: Bacteria > Bacillota > Clostridia > Lachnospirales > Lachnospiraceae > Petralouisia. Next base: position 11,540 of record CAJTDX010000025.1, on the reverse strand, counting down.
TCCTCCCCTGACGCTGTTCCAGACAAGTCGGTCATTTTTTGCGGACAGTTCAATACATAACATCTTTTTCTGTTCTCTGCTCCTGCGTCTGCTCTCATTTGACCTTTCCAGCCTTACTTTTCTGGCACAAACAGGGCAATACTTTGATATGGCAGAGCCGGGGACGTATTCAATGCCACATACCGTACAATGTTTAGCGGGTAACGCTGTCCACCGCTTTGTAGGTGTGATATGTAATTCATCGACAAAGCCGATGAATTTATAGCAAATCTTTATTTTCTGTTTCACTGTTCCGTCTGCCATCTTCTCACGCTCCGAAACAAATATCTTGTCTATCAGCGCATTTACAATCGTTGCGTCCAGTTCCTTAATGCCTTGATAGTTGCGGATAAGGGAGAGGAAGTCACGGATTCCCTGCGATTTCTCATAGCTTTCGTTGAGCGTTTCCGTTACATCTTTCAGCCTTGATTCGGTTTCAAGCTGCTCTTTTTGGTATTTCCCCGACATCATCTCAAAATTCCGCTCGGTGATACGCCCCATGACCTTATCCTCATAAAGAGAGGAAAACAGCCTGTCAAGCTCCGCAAGGCGTTTGTTCAGCTTCTTCCGTTCTTTCTCCAATGCTTTCGCTCTGCTCTGGTCTGTTTCCGTGAGCCGCTTTTCTATGGCTCTTACCGCCTTTTCATCATTTACCGCCATATTCGCAAAGCGGTTGATGTCGGCAAGGACGGCGTTAAACAAGTCCCTCGCTTCCACGCTGTGTGCGGTACATATTGTATTGCCATACCTGCCATAATTGTTGCAGTTGTATTGTACGCAGTCGATAATGTCGGGGCGTTTCCTCCTGTTTGCGCTCATCGCCCGCATGGCATATCCGCAGTCCGCACATTTGATAACGCCTGCAAATATATTTTCAAATCCCCCTGCGTTCTGTTCCCGCCTACGGCTCGTCATAAGCTGCTGTACGGTGTCAAACTCCGCCTGTGTGATTATGCCCTCATGGGTGTTCGGTATCACTTCCCATTCTTCGGGCAGCCTATACAGTTTTTTCTTGCTTTTCATGCTGACGGCAACCCGCCTGTAACCGACAAGGTTCCCTGCATAGACGGGGCTTCTTAGGATATTCCTTACGCTGTTGTTGCTCCAGAAATAGCGTCTGTCCTCGTCCCCCTTAAAATGCCTTTCATATCCTGTCTCCCCTTGCGAAACCGAAAAAGCGGCGGGGCATAAGATATGCTGCTTATTGAGATGTTTACGGATTTTTTCAATTCCATTCCCCGCTAACGCAAGGTCAAATATTTCCCTTACCACATGAGCCACTTTATCATCTATCAGCAGACGGTTGTGGTCGGCAGGGTCTTTGATATACCCATAGGGCGCATATGTCCCCATAAATTTCCCCTGCTGGAACCTCGCACGGTACGCCGATTTTATCTTGACTGATATGTCTGCGGCATACATTTCGTTTACCACAAATGTACTTGCCAACATGAACAAGGGGCAGCACATCTCTATGGACTCACTAATACGGATTTGTGATGCGCTGGATTGCAATTTGAATGATGTGGTGGAGCTGGTTAAGACAGAGGAATAATAAAATATGGTTACAGTAACAGGGAATTGCGGATAGATGCAGTTCCTTTTGTTTTGCAGTTATTTAGTCCTTAGACTGTTTCCTTTTCGTACTGTTCCGGCGTTTTTTTGCATCAGGTTCTAAGATTTCAGACTGTCCAAGCATATCTGCCATATCATCAATATTCTTTTCGGTTGGTTTAATCTTTAGAAATTGGGTGAATATGTAAGCAAGTTTCTGTTTGGAAGTGCCTGCAAAGTTTTCAGCTTTTTCAAGAATTTCTTCCCAATGTTCGGTTATGGTCTTAGGAGGGGCAGAATCAATATCGCCTTTATGGGCATTCCTGATGTCTTTGATAATGGCGTGCATATCGTCATCAATCACATGGGAAAAGTATTCATTCAGTTCAAGGTGCTGTGCTTTCAGCGTGTTTAATTGCAGGTTGTATTCATCAGGATTGTGCCGCTTCATCAGTGCCTTTCTGCTTGTGTCCACCACAAAATTAAGTGATTTGATCTGCATATCAGCAAGACCGTCAACATATATCTCCAAGTCAAGCATGAGTTTTCGGAACTGTTCATGAGTGATAAGCTCTGACAGGAGCAGTGTGTTGATTTTGCGGTCTTTGAGAAGTGTCAGGGCAGCGTCACTCAGGTGCAGATTGGACAGGGCAATGTTGTCAAGCTGTCTGTTTTCAGTCATACCAAGCAGATAATCCGTTGATACTTCATAGAATTTTGCTAATTCGATGATGTTCCTATGGGGTATTTCTTTATAATCATCAGATTCATAAGAGCCAAGCGTGGAAGCAGGAATTTTTGTCTGCTGTGACAGTTGTTCTAAAGTCATTCCCTTTTCTACACGCAGGTCTTTCAGGCGTTCCTGTATGCTTAATTGCGTTTTCATAGATAAATCTCTCCTTTACGAAAACAGAATATCACACAAACAGGCGGATTCCTACCGAAAATTTCCAGCATGATAGAAAAAATCTGTTTTTTGGAAGATTTCTGACATGGTGGATATACGGGAAAGCAGGGCGTTTTGTTGGATAATGACAGTACAACTGAATGACTGTCCAAGCTGATATAAACCGCCAAGACCAATTTTAAGAAAATTTGAGCGCCAATATTGGACGACACAGTGCCGACAAGGGTTGCCTGTCAGGAAACAGCAAGGGGAAAACAGCAATGATAGAAAACCGCCCAAGATTGAGTATATTTATTTGGTACCGTTAAATTGGATTGGTGCCAGTTTCGGTACTGGAGAAAGGAGCATGGAATGAAATTATCAAGATATGAGCAGGAGGTTGTTATCAACTTTAATGCAGATGAAAGCGAAGCAACAATTTACACAGCTAATCTGGCATGGATACGGAAAATGGATAAGCTATGTAAAGAGTTTCCAGAGGTAATAAGGTTAAAGTCATGGACGGAAGTAAGTAAGACCTATGTTTTACCCAAAAATCTTGTCAGGATTGGGAAACCGAGAACATTAAGCGAAGCTCAGCTTAGACATTTACGGGAGTTGCAGAACAGGGGATAAGAATTTCGGATTGAGTGAAATGGGTAAAGTCAATAAAAGCAGTCACGTAACAGAAATCCATAAAATTCCGGAGTGTGGCGGATATTTAATGTATATATTGGTGCTTGTATACACAAATCTTGACGAAAACCTGCTCCCTGTATATAATTATTTCATTATAGATGAATTGAATTAACTGAAAGGCATGATGAAAATGGGCAAGCAAGTATTGTTGATAAATGATCTGGCAGGATATGGAAAGGTGGCATTATCGGTCATGCTTCCATTGATGTCATATATGGGGTACCAAATATATAATCTTCCCACTGCGTTAGTATCAAATACGTTGGATTATGGCAAATTCGATATTCTTGAAACAACAGATTATATGAAGAACACTATTAAAGTATGGGAGGAATTGGGATTCTGCTTTGATGTGATAGCGACAGGCTTTATTGTTTCAGAGGAGCAGGTAAAAATCATAGAAGAATTTTGTCGAAAGGAAAGCATGAAAGGAACCCTGATATTTGTTGATCCAATTATGGGAGATGAAGGAACCCTGTACAATGGAGTTACAGAGCAAACGGTTGCACATATGAAGAAACTGGTAGGAGTAGCCGATTATATTGTACCAAATTATACTGAAGCGGCCAGACTTACAGGAGTGGAGTATCATGAATCTGCAACAATCTCGGAGGTAGATGAAATGATTCAAAGGCTTGGTAATATGGGCGCAAAATCGGTAATCATCACAAGCATTCAGCAGGATGGCAAAGATGTGGTTGCAGGCTTCGATCATAAAACGAAACAAAGATTTACAATTCCTTTTTATAACATTCCGGTCAGGTTTCCGGGTACGGGCGATATTTTTTCTTCCGTTTTATTGGGAAAACTGATGGAGGGAAACAGCCTGTATGACAGTACAAAAAAAGCCATGGACACTGTGAGCAGCCTGATTGAAAACAATAGAAACAATACAGATATATATAAGGGAATACCGATTGAGAAGGAGTTGGAGGTGCTTAAAATATGAAAAAACCTGGAATCCAGATCACATTGATTGATCAAAAAGGCACGAAAGGATGTCATAGGGGTCACAAAATAGGTGATAGTTTTGATTTTGATACAGAGCGTGGAAAACTCTGTCCTATGGCTATGCATGTTGCATTTCCATATATTGATATTTTAAGATACGGCGGCGAAATACCCGAACAGGAGAAGGGGACAGCGGTTTTTGCCTGCCCTGATGTGGACACATTAAATGTCTTTAAAATAGAACGGATTGATGTTTTGGATGACGATTCGCCATAAGGTTGGCTTTTAATTGTACGATGTGACTGGTAAGTTTGTGGACTATTGGTTATAGACGATGTATAGATAACAGGAGGAAATGATATGACTGTTTCAGAAATCATGGTTAAAATGGTAAAGTATTCAAAAGGAAATCTTCATGATATCAATCATTTTATGAAAGTGTATGCCTATGCAAAAACGATTGCAGAGTGTGAGAAAGTAGCGGATGATGAACAGAGAATAATAGAAATTGCGGCTATTATACATGATATTGCGTGTCCTTTGTGCCGGGAAAAATACGGAAATACAAATGGAAAACTTCAGGAAAAAGAAGGCGCTGTATTAGCTGAAGAATTCCTGAAGGGTACAGGGCTGTCGAACGAGATGGTGAACCGTATCATCTTTTTGGTCGCACATCATCATACTTTTCAGGAGGTTGACGGGATTGATTACCAGATTTTGCTGGAAGCTGATTATTTGGTTAATGCTGACGAATCCGGATATCAGGAAGCCAATATCAGAAATGTTATAGATTGTGTTTTTAAGACATCATCTGGAAAAATGCTTCTGCAATCCGTTTATGGGATTGCAGAAGGCAACCGCTGATTTGATAACAAATATGTATTTTGTAAACAGGTCAATCTGCTATGTATAGATTGACCTGTTTTAATTTGTGGCATTTGGACTTAATTCAAAATGAGAATGAAAGGTTTTCAGAAGCCCTTCTTTTTGCAGCTTTGATAATTCTACAGACATTGCTGCACGTTCTACACAGAGGAAGTCGGCAAGCTGCTGGCGGTCAAAGGGAATGTCAAAAGAAAGTGATCCTTGTCTGGCTGCTTCAGCAGATAAATAGGAAAGCAGCTTATCACGTGTTTTTCGCTTGCTCATGTGCGTTATCTTCTCGTTAAACAACAGGGTCTTTTGGGCAAAAGCTGTAATCAGGTTTTTAATCAGGCGGTTATGATGGCTGCAGGCAGCGGAACACATGGTAATCAGGCGGTTCATATTTATTTCCACAATTTCACAATTTTCTGTCGCAAAAACACTGACGCTGAGAACTGCATCAGGAATGGCGGCAAAGGGTTCGGCAAAGTAGTCGCCCGGCATAAGATTTGTCATAACGTTCCGGTTTCCCCATAAATCTTCCTGAATGACTAAAGCAGTCCCAGACGCAAGCAGGCTGATACAGTCCGTACAATCTCCTGCCTGAAGGATGTATTGATTTTTGGCGTTTTTTCTGACTTTTGCTCCGATACACTTTAGCGAGGTTAAAATCTCGTCATCGGATAATCCTGCAAACAGCGGGCATTTTTTTAATACGTTTAAAAATTTTTCCAAAATCTCACCTCTTTGTTTGAATTCAAACATACTTGCTCTGCTTATTTTACTATAATGTAATCACCAAAGCAAGAAAATAAATAAAGGAGGATATCATGATAAAGTACGAGGAATGGAAGGATAAAAAGAAAGACTTCTTCAAAGTGGATGTACGCCATGTGCAGGGAAATTTCTTTCCCGGCTTACAAAGACGTGCCATGACGCTAAAAGCCGGGGAGGGAATTGAGGTCATACAGACTTTTGAACCTTACCCGCTATATAAGGAGATGGATATGCTGGGGTATATACATCATACAGAGAAGCTGGCAGAAAATGAGTTTCATGTCTGGTTTTACCGGACAGAGGAAAAAGAGCCGGAAGGCTCTGCACCATACCGTCCGCTTGCATTGCTGAATTATCCTATGATTGATGAGGACTTAGGGCGTATCGCGGCGGATTTTTGGCAGGCAACATGGCAGAGTGAGAAGCGCACTCTCCCCTATGAAATGCGTCTGCTTCTTTCCCTGACAAATGCAGTTGGCGCAGGAAGAATGAGGCAGGCTGTGCGGGAACTGGTAAAGGCATATATCTATGGTCTTGAATCCGCAGCGCTGGATGATGTGTTTGAACTTTTGGCATGGAATCAGGGGATCGGATTTTTCAGCTCGGAAATTGGACCTTCACCGCTTTTTCAAGCGTATAAGATGATTAAGACGCAGGAACAAAGAGGCATAAGCAGGGAAGAAATCTGCACCGAGATAAAAGAAAAGTTTGGCGAAAAAAATCAGGAAGTGCAAGTGTTGTAACAGGAAAGAAAGATAGGAGGAAAATAATATGGCAATCACAAAGGAAATGTTACTTGGAGAAATTTTAAGAACCAAACCGGAGGCGGCAGAGGTGTTGATGCAGATGGGGATGCACTGTTTAGGGTGCCCGTCCTCACAGATGGAGAGCCTTGCGGATGCCTGCATGGTGCATGGGCTGGATGCCGATGAACTCTTGAAAAAGCTGAATTCATAGGAGGAGTGCAATGAGCGCATTTTTAGGTTCGATTCATCACTGGCTATACGGAAAAATAGAGTTCCAAAACGGGCTAGTTGAAAGATTATCAGATATGATAAGCAAAAACGGGTATGATGATGGCATTCTTTCCGAAATGGAACAAAAGTATGGGGCGGTGGAGAAAGGCAGTCTTGAAAATATGATTGATAACAGTAATATACATGGCTGGTTACAGGATAAAATCGCTGCCGCTGAAAACCGCCTTGCTTTTCTGGTCATCTCAACGATGGATGCCCATTCTGAATGTATGCCGGATATTGCGAATGCTGCATATGAGTATGGACGGAGCAGGAAACTGTCGGGGAAAACAAGCGCAGAAGAAGTTTATAGGCATTTAGATAATCTGCTATTGAACGGAATGCCTTGTGACAGGGCTAATACTGTGGTTTCCATAAGTCAGGAGGCAGTAGTATGGAAACAGACTGTGGATATACATTTGCCATATTGGGATGCATTACAAGGAGATGTCAGTCATTATTATGACCTGAAGGAGAGGCTGGTCGCAGGTATTTTGGAGGGCAGCGGTTTTTCCTACAAATATTTAGGAAATCAGACATTCACATTGATTAAGGAGGGATAAATAATGTATGGAATTGATTTACTGATGAAAGAACATGGGAATATCGTAGCACTGACTAAGCATTTAAGGAGAACCTGCTGTGCTGTGATTGAGGGGGCAGACATTGATGTTCAGGAGTTTCTGGAGTGTATTGATTTTGCAAGAACTTATGCAGACAAGCATCATCATGGAAAGGAAGAACAGATATTGTTTCGGTTTATGCTTAATAATTCCGATCCTGTTGCAGAAAAACTGGTGCGCAATGGAATGCTGGTGGAACATGACTTCGGAAGATTCCATATCGGGGAATTGGAGAACGCAGTTAAGCAGTATGCCAGTGTTCCGACTACAGAAGGAAAGCTGGATATCGTCACCCATGCATCGGGTTATGTGGATTTATTGCAGCGTCACATTGAGAAAGAAGATACCGTCTGCTACACTTATGCATTACGAACACTGTCAGAGGAATGCAAAGCGCAGATTGATGAACAGACAAGAGCGTTTGAGAAAAAAGCGGAACAGGACGGCATACAGGAGAAATATATTACATGGTTAGAAAAAAGGAGATAGGCGAATGGGTAAAGTTGTTGATTTCACAAAAACAGTTTCAGAGCTGGTAAGTGAAAATCCTGAAATAAAAGAGGTATTGGCAGAAGCAGGGTTTAAGGAAATTATAAAGCCTATGTCTTTAGCTGTAATGGGTAAGGTAATGACGATACCAAATGGAGCTGCCATAAAAAATATTCCTGTGGACAAAGTTTTTGAAACTTTTGAGAAACATGGGTTTGAGGTGAAAACAGAAACATCTTGAACGGGTGGTTAAAAATCAGGCTGAGGGAAGGAGCAAACGAACAGTATGGAAAAAATAAAAAATATAGACAAGGCAGAAATTTTAGTTTTAAAAGAACAGGTTGCTTACCAAAGCAATCAGGTTGTAAGCAGGACTTTAGCACAAAATAATGCGCTGAGTGTCACATTGTTTTCTTTTGACAAGGGAGAAGAAATCAGCAGCCATGAGTCCAGTGGTGATGCCTTTGTGATTTGTTTGGATGGCGTTGGCGAGATTACGATTGATGACAAAAAGTATGAACTGCATGAGGGAGAATCTATCGTAATGCCCGCAAAACACCCTCATGCGGTCTTGGGTAAAGAGCAGTTTAAAATGTTGCTGGTTGTTGTATTTTAGCGAAAGGGGGATGCGGCATGAGGGTGAATGTAGATCAGAATGCTTGTATTGGATGCGGGCTGTGTGTTGGGATGGCACCTGATGTATTCCGTATGAATGACGATGATAAGGCGGAGGGGTATCAGGACTCTGCACCGGAAAACGAAAGCATGGTACAGGATACCGTTCGTTCCTGTCCTGTTTCCGCTATTGAATGGGAGGAATAGAGATGATAAAAACAATTAACCCAAGAAAAGCAGCAGTCATCGGCTGTGGATTTGTAGGCGCTGCAACAGCATTTACACTGATGCAGAGCAGGCTGTTCACTGAAATGGTGCTTCTTGATGCAAATTATGATAAAGCAGACGGAGAAGCAAAGGACATTTCGCATGGCGTTCCGTTTGCCGGACAGATGAAGATTTATGCAGGAGGCTATGATGACCTGATGGATGCTTCTATTGTCATTGTGACTGCCGGGGCAAACCAGAAGCCGAATGAAACAAGGCTCGATTTAGTACATAAAAATGTTGCTATCTACAAAAGCATCATTCCTGAAATTGCAAAGCGCAATTTTAAAGGAATATTGCTGATTGTATCAAATCCGGTTGATATTCTTACTTATGCTGCTGTAAAGCTGAGCGGGTTTCCTGAAAAAAGAGTAATTGGTTCCGGAACGGTTCTTGATACCGCAAGGCTAAAATATGCGCTTAGTAAACATTTAGGGGTAGACAGCCGTAGCATTCATTCCTTTATCATTGGCGAACATGGGGATAGTGAGATTGCAGCATGGAGCAGCACGAATATATCTGGTATTCCATTGAATGATTTTTGTGAGATGCGTGGACATTTCAACCATGAGGAAGCAATGCGGGAGATTGCGGAAGATGTAAAAAACAGCGCTTATGATATTATTTCTAAAAAGCAGGCTACTTATTATGGAATTGCTATGTCGGTTAAGCGTATCTGTGAATGCGTTGTAAGGGATGAAAAATCTATTCTTCCGGTATCTTCTATCATGCATGGAAATTATGGGATTAAAGAAATTGCCCTTAGTATGCCCGCTATTATAGGGGCAGACGGAATCGAAACCCATGTTCCTATTTCTTTGAATGAAAAGGAAATGGAGAAACTTCACAATTCGGCAAAAACTATAAGAAAAATTGCAGAAGAGCTTGATTTGGAAGTTGTCCCAAATTAGGAAAAAGGAATATTTACACTGAAACTTAGGCGGGAAAGCGTTTGTTGGAAGAAAACCAATGAGCGCTTTTCTGTTTCTAAAAGCAACAATACACTGCCGTTCCCCGCCAGTCCTAACTTCGTTTCAGATAAATCAATTTTTCAGAAATAGAGGACAGGACATTGATAAACAAAGATAAAAAAGACAGGGTGGTGCGCCAGTTTGTGACATACTGCCGCATGGCATTGAGATACGAAAAAATTAACTATTACAACGAACGCAAGCGCATGGCGGAACGGGAATCGCACATGGAGATGTTTTCCGAAAAGCAGTTGGAAACGGTTGATAAAATCTTTGATACATACCACGCTGACTATTTTTATGTCATGGGTTATGAAATCGGCATAGTGGACGGTGATTTGGCACAGGCATTAAGGGAACTGTCGGACAGACAGTTACAGATTGTGCTGATGTATTACTTCATCGGATGGACGGACAGGGAGATTGGGGGAATCCTCGGTCTGGCAAAAAGCACTGTCTGCAAATGGAGGAATGATACGGTAAAAACACTCCGGTGGCTGGTGGAGGGAATGTGTCATGGAGAATAAATTTAAAGACAGGGACATTTCCTTTGAAACACTGGAAAAGGCAGTAAATGGCGATTATTTTGCTATGCAGGAGGTGATTCGGCTGTTCAAGCCGTACATGGCAAGGCTTAGCATTGAGGAAGGCAGATTCAACAGGGAACTGTACGAAAGGCTCGTGCGGAAAGTTATGCTTATAACGGTACGGTTTAAGACGGATTATGATGAAAAATAAACAGGCGTGATGAAACACAGGAGAGGGCATTCCGAATACGGGTGTCCTCTTTTGTGTGCCTGTTATTGATATGCAATATTAACAGCGTTACAGGCAGAGAGGAAGTGAGAAAATGAGCGAAAATAAATTAAGAAACAGAGAGGTAATTGATGCGGAATTGCAGAAAACGAAAGCCGAGCTTGCCATTGCAAAACACAGGCAGGCGAAACTCCTTAACCAGATAAAAGGTAAGACAGAAAAGGAACGCCGACACCGCAACATCGTATGGGGAAGCCACTTTGAATACCTTATCAGAGAAAAGCTGAATATTACCAAAGAACAGCTTGCCTCCCTGAATGATGATTCAGTAAAAGATATTCTGAATACTCTCTTTTCTGATTCGTATTTCCGCCGGATGATGCAGAATATTTTGACAGAAAAAGTAAACCCACAATCCCCGACGGAAATGAATAAAGAGCATTCATAGAAATTATCTGCCGAAACGTGGCGGGCGGCATTATAAAACTTTGTGGGCAGATAAAGGCTGCTCTTTAGCCTTTATCTGAACGCAAAGTTCACTAAAGGGTAGGGCGGAACGCCCGTATCATAATTCTTTTTCACCTCATTGATGCAGGTTTTCAGCACGCTTTCACGGCTTATGGCATTGATGAGCCTTACTTCCAGTCCCGACAGTTCAATGTTGGACGGGAGCAGGTCAACGCCCTCATCATGGTGCAGGATGCTTTTGGAAACATCGACGGGTTTATCATCAATAATGTCCTGCATAATGGTGGAGAGCGTATTGGGTAAATCGTCTGGTCGGCTGTAACCGAGCGACATGGTTAAATTTGCCTGTGCGTCGGCATCAATGAGCAGGACTTTCTTGCCCTGCTCTGCCAGAGTTACGCCCAGATTGACCGCCGTGGTGGTCTTTCCAACGTTATGTGAAGCTTCACATAACGTTGGTTATGAAAAGCTATACATTATGCAAAGTTAATGATAGAAATCCTTATAAATAAAGGATTCTTTAGTTGATTTACTTTCCATAATCCATCAAGATTTAAGTGTATTT